>NZ_JBIVGS010000001.1:0-736437 GCF_044748785.1 Pseudomonas sp. NPDC089743 | reverse complement strand
GATCAAGGGTGGCATTACCAGCAAGCCCAGTACCGCCGTGTGCTCAGCGAGCGCGGTGTAAAACAGAGCATGTCTCGAAAAGGCAATTGCCTGGACAACGCGGCTATGGAAAGCTTCTTCGGCACGCTCAAATCCGAGTTTTTCTACCTGAAGCGTTTCGCGAGCATTGATGAGCTGAGAGCGGGTCTGGATGAGTACATTCACTACTACAACCATGATCGCATCAAGCTCAGGCTCAATGGCCTGAGCCCTGTGGAGTACAGGACTCGGGCTGCAGCTTAAAGCTGTCCAACTTTTGGGGGGCAGTCCAATTTGTGGGAGCCGGCTTGCCGGCGATTGGGCCGGGAAATTCACCCTCAAGTTTGCTCCCCCCGCCCCGCTCTGCTAGTGTCGCGCCGTTCTGTACAGCCTCCGAGACCCGTCGCCATGGCCCGCAAAAAAGCCTCCATCGATTTCGAGCAATCCCTCGCCGACCTGCAAACCCTGGTCGAACGCTTGGAGAACGGCGAACTGTCGCTGGAAGACTCGCTGGCCGCCTTCGAGCAAGGTATCGCCCTGACCCGCGATTGCCAGGGCGCCCTGGCCCAGGCCGAGCAGAAAGTACAGATACTGCTCGAACGCGACGGCGAGCTCGCCGCTCAGCCCTTCGATGCGGAGCCAGAGGCATGATCGGTGCCTACCAGGCCAGTAGCCAGGCGCGCGTCGATGCGGCCCTCGAACCCCTGTTCATCGCGCCCACCAAGGAGCTTGAGCGGCTATACGCCGCGATGCGCTACAGCGTGATGAACGGCGGCAAGCGCGTGCGCCCGCTGCTCGCCTATGCTGCCTGCCAAGCGCTGGGTGCAGCGGCCGAACAGGCCAACGGCGCCGCCTGCGCAGTGGAGCTGATACACGCTTATTCGCTGGTGCATGACGACCTGCCCGCCATGGACGATGACGACCTGCGCCGCGGCCAGCCGACCACCCATAAAGCCTTCGATGAAGCCTGCGCGATCCTCGCCGGCGACGGCCTGCAGAGCCTGGCCTTCAGTGCCCTGCTCGACCCACGGCTGAGCCCGCAGCCCGACGCCATCCGCCTGGCCATGGTCCAGGCCCTGGCCAAGGCTGCAGGCCCTGCCGGCATGGTCGGAGGCCAGGCCATCGACCTTGGCTCCGTAGGCGTGAAGCTGGACCAGCAGGCCCTCGAGTTCATGCATCGGCACAAGACCGGCGCACTGATCGAAGCCAGCGTGCGCCTGGGTGCCTTGGCCAGCGGCCGCGCCGAGCAGGCGCAGCTGGACGCCTTGCAGGTTTATGCACAGGCCATTGGCCTGGCATTCCAGGTGCAGGACGACATCCTCGACGTGGAAAGCGACACCGCCACTCTCGGCAAGCGCCAGGGTGCCGACATCGCCCGTGACAAACCGACCTACCCGGCCCTGCTTGGCCTGGAAGCCGCCAAGGCCTATGCGATCGAACTGCGCGACCAGGCGCTGGTCGCACTTGAAGGGTTTGGTGAAAACGCAGAACCCCTGCGAGCGTTGGCGCGCTACATCGTCGAACGCCGCCATTAAGCACGGCTTCGAACCCGCACACAGGGGGCGCGCCACCTCTGGTTGAATGGGCACTTTACCCACAATGGGGTAAACTGCCGCGTCTTAACATCTATAACGACTCGCCTGATGCCCACGACGTTTCAAGAGATCCCCCGCGAACGCCCGGTCACGCCGTTGCTCGACCGCGCTGACACGCCTGCCGGCCTGCGCCGGCTGGCCGAAGCCGACCTCGAGCACCTGGCCGACGAGTTGCGCCAGGAGCTGCTCTACACCGTGGGTCAGACCGGTGGGCATTTTGGCGCCGGCCTGGGCGTGATCGAACTGACGATCGCCCTGCACTACGTCTTCGACACCCCGGATGACCGGCTGGTGTGGGACGTCGGCCATCAAGCCTACCCGCACAAGATCCTCACCGGCCGGCGTAACCGCATGCTGAGCCTGCGCCAGAAGGACGGTATCGCCGCCTTCCCGCGCCGCAGCGAGAGTGAGTACGACACCTTTGGCGTCGGCCACTCCAGCACCTCGATCAGCGCCGCACTGGGCATGGCCATTGCCGCCCGCCTGCAGAACAGCGCGCGCAAGTCGATTGCCGTGATCGGCGACGGTGCCCTGACGGCCGGCATGGCGTTCGAGGCGTTGAACCATGCCCAGGAAGTCGACGCCGACATGCTGGTCATCCTCAACGACAACGACATGTCGATCTCGCGCAACGTTGGCGGGCTGTCCAACTACCTGGCCAAGATTCTTTCCAGCCGCACCTACGCAAGCATGCGCGAGGGCAGCAAGAAGGTGCTGTCGCGCCTGCCCGGTGCCTGGGAGATTGCCCGTCGCACCGAGGAATACGCCAAAGGCATGCTGGTGCCCGGCACCCTGTTCGAAGAGCTGGGCTGGAACTACATCGGCCCGATCGATGGCCACGACCTGCCGACCATGATCGCCACCCTGCGTAACATGCGTGACCTCAAAGGCCCGCAGTTCCTGCACGTGGTGACCAAAAAAGGCAAAGGCTTCGCGCCGGCCGAGATCGACCCGATCGGCTACCACGCCATCACCAAGCTCGAGCCTGCCGACAAGCCGGCCGCACCGAAGAAGGCCAGCGGGCCGAAGTACTCGGCGGTGTTCGGCCAATGGCTATGCGACATGGCCGCTGCCGACAACCGCCTGGTGGGCATCACCCCGGCAATGAAGGAAGGCTCGGACCTGGTGGCCTTCAGTGAACGGTATCCCGAGCGCTACTTCGATGTGGCCATCGCCGAGCAGCACGCCGTCACGCTGGCGGCGGGCATGGCCTGCGAAGGCAGCAAGCCAGTGGTCGCGATCTACTCGACCTTCCTGCAGCGCGCCTACGACCAGCTGATCCACGACGTGGCGGTACAAAACCTCGACGTGCTGTTCGCCATCGACCGCGCCGGCCTGGTCGGCGAAGACGGCCCGACCCACGCAGGCAGCTACGACCTGTCGTACCTGCGCTGCATCCCGGGCATGCTGGTAATGACCCCCAGCGACGAAAACGAACTGCGCAAGATGCTCAGCACCGGCCACCTGTACAACGGCCCGGCCGCCGTACGCTACCCACGCGGTACCGGCCCCAACGCGCCGATCAGTGGCGACCTGGACCCGCTGGAAATCGGCAAGGGCGTCGTCCGTCGTCAGGGCGAGAAGGTCGCTTTGCTGGTGTTTGGCGTGCAATTGGCCGAAGCCCTGCAGGTCGCCGAGCAAATCAACGCCACCGTGGTCGACATGCGCTTCGTCAAGCCGCTGGACGAAGCGCTGGTGCTGGAGATGGCAGGCAGTCATGACCTGCTGGTAACCCTCGAAGAGAACGCCATCATGGGCGGCGCCGGGGCTGCCGTGGGTGAGTTCCTGGCCAGCCAGGGGGTGGTCAAGCCGCTGCTGCACCTGGGCCTGCCGGATCTCTATGTCGAGCACGCCAAGCCTGCGCAGATGCTGGCTGAATGCGGGCTGGATTCAGCCGGCATCGAGGCGTCTGTGAAGGCGCGCATGGCCAGGCTCGGCCTGTAATTCCCGCGGCCGCCTTGCGGCCCATCGCCGGCAAGCCAGCTCCACAGGTATTGCGCTGAACCGAAGAACAGCGGGGTACGCGTGGGAGCCGGCTTGCCGGCGATTGCTATGGTAATGCCAATGAAATTCCCAACCCTTACCGCCACACTGCTCTGTCTTCCGGTCCAGCTGCTGGCCGCCGAACGCGACGACGCACTGAAGCTCCCCGACATGCTGATCAGCGCCAACCGCCAGGCCGAATCACGCACCGCCACCAGCGCAGCCAATACCGTCTTCACCCGCAGCGACATCGACCGCCTGCAACCGACCAGTGTCACCGACCTGCTCGCCCGCGTGCCCGGCGTGCAAGTCGCGCCCACCGGTGGCCGTGGCAGCCTGCCGGGTATTTTCATCCGCGGCACCAAAGCCGCGCAGAGCCTGGTACTGGTCGACGGTGTGCGTATTGCCAATGCCACCTCCGGCGACAGCGGCCTGCAGTTTATCGACGTCGACCAGATCGAACGTGTCGAAGTGCTGCGTGGCTCACGCTCGGCGATCTACGGCAGCGATGCCATCGGCGGCGTGATTCAGATCTTCACCCGGCGCAGCAACGGCCAGGGCCTGCAGCCGCGCCTGCGCATGGCGGCAGGCACCAACCAGACCTGGCAACGCAGCCTGGGCCTGTCCGGCGGCGACGGCGCGACCCGCTTCAACCTGGGCGCGAGCCTGGACGAAACGGCAGGCATCGACTCGACCGGCCCGTCCTTCGCCAGCGACGGCGATCATGACGCCTACCGCAACACGTCGTTCAACCTGAGCCTGAGCCACACGTTCAGCGAACGCTTCGAAGCTGGCTTGAACCTGCTCGACAGCCGAGGCCGCAGCGAGTACGACAATCCATTCGGCGGCTTCGGGCAAAAGCCCTACACCGAGTTCAGCGTCAGCAGCTTGGGCACGTACTTCGACGCTCAGCTCAATGACCTGTGGCATTCGCGCCTGGAGCTGGGCCATAGCGAAAATCGCGACGACAAGCGCGACAAACTCAGTGATGAGCGCTCGGTGTTCAACACCTATCGCGACCAGGTCACTTGGCAGAACGACCTGGCCCTGAGCGAGCGGCAGAACCTGTTGATCGGTGGCGACTGGTACGAAGACCGCGTGCACGCCAGCACCGATTTCAGTGAAGACAGCCGCTGGAACCGCGCCGCCTTCATCCAGCATCGCTTCCACGGCGAGCACCTGTCTACCGAACTGGGCGTGCGCCGCGACCAGAACCAGCAGTTTGGCGGCCAGACCACGTGGAGCGGTAGCCTTAGCGTGCCGCTGAATACCCACAACGATGTGCTGCTGTCCTACAGCGAAGGCTTTCGGGCCCCGACCTTCAACGACCTGTACTACCCACAGTACAGCAACCCGCAGCTGGACCCGGAGCACTCCAGAAGCTACGAGCTGCAATGGCGCAGCCAGCTCAGCCGCGACAGCCGCCTGGAAACGTCGCTGTACCGTACTGACCTGCGTGATGCGATTATCTTTGGCCAGGACTCGATCCCGCGTAATGTCGCCTCGGCGCGCATCAACGGGGTGGAAATGGCGTTGGAGCAAAAGTGGGGCGAATGGCGCAGCCAGCTGGGCCTGGCATTGATCGATCCGCGTGATCGCGACAGCGGCCACACCCTCGCCCGCCGCGCACGGCGCACCTTGAGCCTGGACCTGGACCGTCAATTCGAGCGCTTCACGGTAGGGGGCAGCTGGCAGGCTGTCAGCGCCAGCTACGACGATGAGGCCAACCGCAACCGCCTCGGCGGCTATGGCCTGCTGGGCCTGCGCGGCAGCTGGGCAGCGACCGACGAGCTCAAGCTGGAAATCAAACTGGATAACCTGCTGGACAAAGGCTACAGCCGTGCGCTGTACAGCTACGATGGCGCCAGCTACGGCTACCGCGAAGAGGGCCGCACGGCACTGTTCAGCGTCACCTGGACGCCGGCGCTTTAGATTCGAGCAGCGCACACAAGCGGGCGGTGGCTTCGATCATCTGCCCGCTGGGCCGCTCCAGGCCCTTGTCTGGCACCACCAGCAGACGGCCATCGGCCACAGCGCTCAAACCTGGCCAAGCCTTCCAGCTTGCCAACTGCCCCTGGTCGCCAGCCAGGATCACCTGCGGATCGCGCAGCAGCACTGATTCGACATTCACTTGCGGTGCCGGCTGGCTCAGGTCGGCAAAGATATTGCGCGCCCCACACACCGCCAAGGCATCACTCACCACCTGTCGCCCACCCAAGGTGTACAGGGGCCGGTCCCAGACCTGATAGAACACCCGTAGCGGCTGTTCACGCCGATAGTGCTGACGCAGGTGCTGCAGCCGCTCACGCAGGCCGCCCACATACTGCCGCCCCTGTTCTGCCCGCCCTACACGCACGGCAATGGCCTCGATCTGTTCGAGCAGTTGCTCAAGGTCGTGAGGTTCTGCACTGAAGGTGGCGATACCCAGGCGCGTGAGCTGGTCGCGCTGGGCCGCTGCCACGCTGCCGGGCCAGAGCAACAGCAGGTCGGGCCTGAGGCTGAGCAGGCGTTCCATGTCCAGTTGCCCCTGGCGCCCCACCGAAGGCAGGTTACGCAGCGCCGCCGGGCGCTCGCCGCCGTCGAGCACGCCCACCAGCAGGTCGTCGGCCTGCAGCTCGAGCATGATTTCGCTCATCGATGGGGCAAGGCTGACCACGCGCAGGGGCTCGCCAGCCTGGACAGTGCAGGCCAGCAGCGCCAGCAGGCAGAGCAGGCCGCGCATCACCCCAGCTGACGCGGGATGCGGTAGAGGTAAAGCACCACCACGGTGGATAACGCCAGAAGGATTTGCGGCACTGCTTCGAGCCCTACCAGCACCGACAGTGCAGCGACCCAGGCAGGGAAGCAGGCGAACAGCATGGCCATGCGCCGCACCCGAGCCAGCTCGATCCAGGCGGCCGGCTCTTCAGCGGTGCCAAGTGACTTGGAAGTGGCGATCAAGGCCCGCTTGTAGGCGCCAAAACGCGGCAGGCTGAGGAACATGGTTGCCGCACCGGCGATGAACAGCGGCATGGCCAGCACCGGGATCAGCGCATCGCCACCGCCAAAGGCCCAGGCCATCACCGGCAGCGGCACCAGGCCGACCGCCAGGTATTGCCACCAGGCCAGCGCCAGGCGCCGCTTCACCTCGCTGCGGGTCACGCCTGGGGAACCTCACCCTGGTGTTCGTTACCCAGCATGTGGCCAAGCTTGTCGGCCTTGGTCGCCAGGTAGTAGCGGTTGTGCGGGTTATGCCCGGTATGCAGTGGCACACGCTCGGCAACCTTGATGCTCATATCGGTCAGCGCCTTGACCTTGCGCGGGTTGTTGGTCATAAGGCGCAGCGACTTCACACCCAGGTGCTCGAGCATCGGCAGGCAGATCGCGTAATCACGCTGGTCGGCAGCGAAGCCCAGGCGCTCGTTGGCCTCTACAGTGTCGGCACCGCCGTCCTGCAGCTCATAGGCGCGGATCTTGTTCAGCAGGCCAATGCCACGGCCCTCCTGACGCAGGTACAGCAGCACGCCACGGCCTTCACGGGCAATGGCCTGCAGGGCCGCTTCCAGCTGCGAGCCACAGTCGCAACGTTGGCTGAACAGGGCATCGCCAGTCAGGCACTCGGAATGCAGGCGCCCCAACACCGGCTCACCGTCGGCGATGTCACCCAGGCTGAGCACCACGTGCTCACGGCCGGTGGCTTCGTCGAGGAAACCATGCATGGTGAAAGTCGCGAAGGGAGTCGGGAGTTTAGAGGCGGCAACAAAGACGACGGGCACGTTGTGCTCCTGGATAAGTAGGAAAATTCTCGTGCAGCGATTGTATCAGCAGGTCAGCGCCTGTGCGCTGGCTGAATACCGTGGGTTAAGATCGAAAAGTTCGATATTCGGTTAGCCTGTGACAGCCCTGGGTGCTATTGGGGCTTGCTGTCGGCAGTAAAGGGATACGGCTGCTTCCAGTGCTGGAAGATAGGCTTCAACTCGCCGCTGCGTACCAGTTCAGCCATGCGTCGGTCGAACAGCTCACTCAGGGCCTTGCCGTGTTCGTTGCGGGCAAAGGCCAGGTACAACGGCAGTTCGGCGACATGGGTGCGACGGAACCGCTCTGGCTGGGAGGTTTGGCCAAGAACGTAGTCAACCTCGGTCAGCGCATCGATGTAGAAGTCCACGCGATCATGTTCAAGCATTGGCAGGATGCCTTCGCGCCGCTGGATCTCACGCGCCGCCTTCACGTTCGGCAGGTAGCTGCCGTAGTCGTAGCCACGCACCCAGGCCAGGCGATACTGACCCACGGTGTCCAAGGTCGGCACCGGCTTGCTGGCAAGCCCCAGCGCATAGATGTGGTCCATGTCGAAGTGCCAGCGCGGGTAGAGGTTGTCCTCGTTCTCATCCTTGTAGGAACCGACCCAGGCATCGGCCTCGCCGCGTTTGACCAGCCCGACGGCCCGGCTGTAAGGGGCACTTTTTGCCACGACCTTGACGCCGGCAGGCTCGAACACCTTGCGCAAGACATCCCAGGCCACGCCGGTACCATCGGCATTGGTGTAATCCAGCCACTCTTCACTGACCAGATGGACCTGTTTCGGTACGCCTTCGGCTGCCAGCGCCCCATGGGCACAGCAGAGCAGTATTGCCAGCAGCACAGTCCGAATGGCCATCAAAGCGCTCCCTGTCTCAGCCAACCGCCCACACCAGAACCTGCATACCCAACCAGGCGAACGCCCCAGCCAGGACATCATCGAGCATGATACCGACACCGCCGTGCACATGACGGTCGATCCAGCGAATCGGCCATGGCTTGAGGATGTCGAAGAAGCGGAACATCAGGAACCCCGCCAGAATCCACTGCCACCCTTCCGGCACCAGCCAGAGGGTGATCCACATGCCGACCATTTCATCCCAGACAATGCCTTCATGGTCGTGCACGCGCAAGTCATTGGCGACTTTACCGCACAGCCAGAAACCGAACAGCATGGTGATGCCCAGCAGCAGCCAGTACCCCCAATCGGGCAGCATCTGCCACAGAGGGATGAACGGAATGGCCACCATCGAGCCCCAGGTACCGGGCGCCTTGGGCAGCGTGCCCGAACCGAAGCCGAACGCGATGAAGTGCCATGGGTTGCGCCAGACCGAGGGCGGAACGAACTCCGCAGGCACCTGGTTGGGGTGGTCGGTCACGGTGTCTCCCTAAAGTGTTGATAGCCCCGCTGTACGGGGGTGATGTCCTGGCCTTGGCGGTCACGCAGGGTCACACCCTGCCCTTGTAGCACCCGGCCGATGACATGTATGCCGGCGTCCGCCAGGGATGAAAGCGCCTCAGGCGGCAGGGTGAACGCCAATACGTAGTCGTCGCCACCGGTGAGCGCCGCGTGCACCGCCGCATCGTGCCCGAGAAAGGCCTCTAGTGCAGGAGACACTGGCACCTGCGCCAGGTTCACCTCAAGGGCGACGCCGGAGGCCTTGGCGATATGCCCGCAATCGGCGAGCAGGCCGTCGGAAATATCCAGCGCCGCCGTCGCTCGCCCGCGCAAGCGACGGCCCAGCCCCAATTGAGGCAGCGGCGACCAGTAGTGGGCCAGCAGGGGCTCGCTCTGCTCGGCAGGTGCCTCTCGCTCGCCCAGCACCAACGGTAGCGCACCGGCTGCCTTGCCCAACACGCCACCCACACACAGCAGGTCACCCGGCCGGGCACCGCTGCGGCACAGGGCCTGCCCAGCCGGGACGCTGCCGAAAACCGTGACAGTGATGCTCAAAGGGCCGCGCGTGGTGTCGCCACCGATCAGGCTCATGCGGCAACGCTGGGCCATGCGGCTGAGCCCGTCGGCAAAGGCGGCAAGCCAGTCGGGGCCAACGTCGGGCAGGGTGAGGGCAAGGGTGAAGCCGATGGCATTGGCGCCCATGGCTGCAAGGTCGCTGGCCGCCACGGCCAGTGAGCGCTGCCCGAGCAGACGCGGGTCACAGACCGTCGGGAAGTGCACCCCGGCAACCAGGGTGTCGGTAGACACCGCCAACTGCTCGCCCGGGGCAAGCTCGAGCAAGGCGCAGTCGTCGCCAATGCCCAGTGCCACGCCCTCACCGCCCTGCGCACAGGGCGCGGCGGCGAAGTAATGGTTGATCAGCTCGAACTCACCCATGGCTCGACAGCGCCAGGATCAGCGCTTGTTCGCCTTGACTTCTGCTTCGCGCAGCGAAGGTGCCAGCTTGTCCAGCACGCCGTTGACGAACTTGTGGCCGTCAGTGGCGCCGAAGACCTTGGCCAGCTCTACGCCTTCGTTGATCACCACGCGATACGGTACATCGACGCGCTTGATGAACTCCCAGGTGGACAGGCGCAATACGGCCAGTTCGACCGGGTCGAGCTCTTCCAGGGCGATGTCCATGCACGGTTTCAGCGCGCTGTCGATTTCGCTCTTGATTGCCGGGACCCCATGCAGGATCTCGCGGAAATAGGCGCCATCGACATCGGTAAAATCGTTATCGACCCGGAACTGCGCTTCGATCTCGTTCAGCGAATGTTGAGCCATGTGCCATTGGTACAGGGCCTGGGTCGCGAGCTTGCGGGCTTCGCGGCGCTTGGCGCTCTTCGATGGCTTGCCGGCATCCGCAGGTTTGGGATCGCGCGGGTTGAAACGATCGCTTTCGTCGCTAATCACTTGGCCTCCAACTGCGCCAGCAGGCTGACCATTTCCAGAGCGGACAGGGCAGCTTCAGCACCTTTGTTACCGGCCTTGGTGCCGGAACGCTCGATGGCTTGCTCGATGGAGTCGACGGTCAGGACACCGAAGGCCACCGGCACACCGAACTCCATGGACACCTGGGCCAGGCCCTTGGTGCATTCGCCCGCCACGTATTCGAAGTGCGGGGTACCGCCACGGATCACTGCACCCAGGGCGATGATCGCGTCGTATTCACCTTGCTGGGCGACCTTCTGGGCAACCAGCGGGATTTCGAACGCGCCAGGGGCACGAATGATGGTGATGTCGCTTTCGCTGACACCGTGGCGTACCAGGGCATCAACGGCACCGCTTACCAGGCTTTCTACGACGAAGCTGTTGAAGCGGCCAACCACCAAAGCATAGCGACCTTTGGGGGCAATGAAGGTACCTTCGATGGTCTTCAGGGTCATTCCGATGTTCTCATCTTCAAGAGCGAGGCCGCGCACTGGCGGCCTCGGGAGGGTTTGGACTCGAGCGTGAGGGCGCAGGCGCCGCCTCAAGTCACTCGGAGGGCACGTATTCTACAACTTCCAGATCGAATCCGGATATCGCATTGAATTTCATCGGCGAACTCATCAGGCGCATCTTGCGCACGCCAAGGTCACGCAGGATCTGCGAACCGGCACCCACGGTGCTGTAGGTGGTCGGTGCCTTGGTCGGTGCATCGCCTGCGCTTTCGCGGATATGCGCCAGCAGCACGTCGCCATCCAGCGGGTGGCCCAGCAACAGCACCACGCCGCTGCCGGCCTCGGCAACTGCGGCCATGGCGGCGCGAAGGCTCCAGCGGCCAGGCTGCTTGACCAGCAGCAGGTCGCGCAGCGGGTCCATGTTGTGCACACGCACCAGGGTCGGTTCTTCGGCGCAGACCTTGCCCAGGGTCAGGGCCATGTGCACATCGCCTTCCACTGCGTCGCGGTAGGTGACCAGGTTGAACTCACCCAGCTCACTTTCGATCAGCTGCTCGGAAACGCGCTGCACGGTGCGCTCGTGGATCATGCGGTAGTGGATCAGGTCAGCGATGGTGCCGATCTTCAGGCCATGCTCGGCGGCGAACACTTCGAGTTCGGCGCGACGCGACATGGTGCCGTCATCGTTCATCACCTCACAGATCACGCCACTAGGCTCGAAGCCGGCCATGCGTGCCAGGTCGCAGGCGGCCTCGGTGTGGCCGGCCCTTGCCAGGGTACCGCCAGGCTGCGCCATCAGCGGGAAAATGTGGCCCGGGCTGACGATGTCTTCGGCCTTGGCATCCTTGGCGGCTGCGGCCTGCACGGTGCGCGCGCGGTCGGCCGCCGAGATGCCGGTGGTAACGCCTTCGGCCGCTTCGATCGAAACGGTGAACTTGGTACCGAAGCCTGAACCGTTGCGCGGCGCCATCAGCGGCAGCTTGAGCGTTTCACAACGTTCGCGGGTCATCGGCATGCAGATCAGGCCACGGGCGTGCTTGGCCATGAAGTTGATGTGCTCAGGCAGGCAGCACTCGGCCGCCATGATGATGTCGCCTTCGTTTTCACGGTCTTCGTCATCCATGAGGATGACCATTTTGCCCTGGCGGATGTCTTCGACCAGTTCTTCGATGCTGTTGAGCGCCACGCGGCACCCCCTTCTCAATCAGGATTTCAAGAAGCCGTTGGCGGCCAGGAAGCTTTCGGTAATGCCACTGCCCTTGCTCGGTTCGGCAGCCTTGTCGCCCAGCAGCAAGCGCTCCAGGTAACGGGCCAGCAAATCGACCTCAAGGTTTACCCGACGCCCTGCGCGGTAGTCGGCCATGATGGTTTCGGACAGGGTGTGCGGGACGATGGTCAGCTCGAACTCGGCGCCATTGACCTCGTTGACCGTCAGGCTGGTGCCGTCGACGGTGATCGAACCCTTGTGGGCGATGTACTTGGCCAGTTCCTTGGGTGCACGCACGCGGAACTGGATGGCGCGAGCGCTATCGCTGCGCGAGATGATTTCACCGACACCGTCGACGTGGCCGCTGACCAGGTGGCCGCCCAAGCGGGTGGTCGGGGTCAGGGCCTTCTCCAGGTTGACCTTGCTGCCACTCTTGAAGTCGATGAAAGCGGTGCGCTTGAGGGTTTCGACGCTGACGTCGGCCCAGAAACCATCACCTGGCAGCTCAACGGCGGTCAGGCACACACCGTTGACGGCGATGCTGTCGCCGAGCTTGACGTCACCCAGGTCGAGCTTGCCGGTCTCGACGTAGACGCGCACGTCACCGCCCTTTGGGGTCAGGCTGCGGATGGTGCCGATGGATTCGATGATGCCGGTGAACATGGGGTCTTCCTCAAAAACGGGTTGCGCGGGGCAAGCCCGGCATTATACGCCGGGCGCCGGCAGAGGGATGGCCGTGACCCGCCAGTCATCGCCCACTGCACGCATTTCGGTGATTTTCAGCCGTGGCGCTTCGCTCATCTTCGACAGGGGCCAGTCCAGCAACGGGCGGGCCTGGGAGCCAAGGAAAGTGCCGGCGACGAACAGCAGGTACTCGTCGATCAGGCCACGTTGGGCAAAAGCGCCGACCAGGCCAGGGCCAGCTTCCAGCAGGATGTCGTTGACGCCCCGCGCAGCCAGCGTTTGCATCAAGGCGAGCAGGTCGACCTGGCCATTGCTGCCCGGCAGGCTGAGCAGCTCATGGCCAGCCTGAGCGTAGCGCGGGTCGTCGCCCACGGCGGTTACCACCAGCGCAGGGCCGGCCTGGAAGAACGGCGCGTTCAGTGGCAGGCGCAGGCGGCCATCGATCAGTACGCGCAAGGGGGGGCGGCTGAGCGCCAGCGCGGTGGTGTCGGGGTCCAGGCCAAGCTCGGCAGCGCGCACGGTCATCCGTGCGTTGTCGGCCAGCACGCTGGCGGCGCTGGTCAGCACCACACTGGCGCGGGCGCGCAGGCGCTGCACTGCAGAGCGAGCCGCAGGCCCGGTGATCCATTGGCTTTCGCCGCTGGCCATGGCGGTGCGGCCATCCAGGCTCATGGCCAGCTTGGCCCGCACGAACGGCAAGCCGTGCTCCATGCGCTTGAGGAACCCGGGGTTCAGGGCACGGGCCTGGGCTTCGAGCACGCCGCTGGCGACTTCGATGCCTGCTTCGGCCAGGCGGCGCAGGCCCTGCCCGGCGACTTGCGGGTTGGGGTCCTGCATGGCTGCCACCACCCGCGCCACGCCTGCCTGTACCAGCGCCTCGGCACACGGTGGGGTGCGGCCATGGTGGCTGCACGGCTCCAGCGTCACGTATGCACAGGCACCGCGGGCACGCTCACCGGCCTGGCGCAGGGCATGCACTTCGGCATGGGGTTCACCGGCACGCACATGCCACCCCTCACCCACCACTTCACCGTCACGGACGATCACACAACCCACACGCGGGTTGGGGTGCGTGGTGTAGATGCCCTTGCGGGCAAGCTCCAGGGCACGGGCCATGTAATGGGCGTCGAGGATCGCGGTCTGGCTCGGCATGCTCACTCTTTAGCCGGCTCGCGGGCCAGGCGGTCGATTTCTTCACGGAACTCATCGAGGTCCTGGAAGCGCCGGTATACCGAAGCGAAGCGGATGTAGGCCACTTCATCGAGCTTGCGCAATTCGGCCATCACCAGCTCACCCACCACCAGCGACTTGACTTCGCGCTCACCCGTAGCGCGCAGGCGGCTCTTGATATGCGCCAGGGCCGCCTCGAGGCGTTCGACGCTGACCGGGCGCTTCTCCAACGCACGCTGCATGCCGGCACGCAGCTTTTCTTCGTCGAAAGGCTGGCGCGTGCCGTCCTGCTTGATCAGCCGGGGCAATACCAACTCGGCGGTTTCGAAGGTAGTGAAACGCTCGCCGCAGGCCACGCATTCGCGACGGCGGCGCACTTGTTCGCCCTCGGCGACCAGGCGCGAGTCGATGACCTTGGTGTCGTTGGCACCGCAAAAGGGACAGTGCATGGTGGCAGGCAACAAAAAAAGGGAGGGCCATGGTAGCGCATCCCACTGGCAAGACAAGCCAAAGGGGTTAACATCCAAGGTAAATCTGCCCCTGAAGGATTACCCCATGCATTATCGAGCGCTCGTCGTGCTGGGCTGCGCCGCCCTGCTCGCCGCCTGTGGCAGCGACCGGCCGAAGACCGAGCCAGCCCCGGCACCTGCGCCCGCCAAGGTGGCGAAAAAGGCCGAACCGCTGGGCCCGCTGCCCGCCTATCAACGCGAACTGAGCGGTACCTTGCTGGAAATCCCCCGCGGTGCCGACGTGGAACTGGCCTTGCTGGTCATCGACGAGCGCGACCGCCCGCAACAGCTTCTGGCCAGCAGTACCCTGACCGGCACCGGCCAGGCGCTGCCCTACCGCCTGCGCTTCAACCCCGAGGTCTTCCCGGCCGGCGGTCGGGTCGAGCTGCGTGGGCGCGCCAGCCAATCGGGCCAACTGATCATGCACCTGCCGCCCGTGCGCATCACCCAGGCCCAGACTCAGGCCACTGGCCCGCTGCGTTTCAAAAAGGCGCCTTAGGTGGCGCCGCTTGCCCTGCAACAGGCCCTCAGCGGCCTGATCGGCGAAGCGCGGCTGGTCGTCACTGAACTGCCCGGGTGCGCGCTCAAACTCTGGTTGATCGACGATCAGAACATGGACCGCGCCTTCAGCAGCGAAGAAACCCGGCGCATTCTCGAAGACCCACCGTACTGGAGCTTTTGCTGGGCCAGCGGCCTGGCCATGGCCCGTTACCTGGCAGCGCACCCGCAGTGGGTGGCCGGCAAGCGCGTGCTGGACTTCGGCGCCGGTTCCGGTATCGCCGGCATTGCCGCGGCGCGCGCCGGCGCATCGGAAGTGGTGGCCTGCGATCTCGACCCGCTGGCACTCGATGCCAGCCGCGCCAACGCCGAGCTGAACGGGGTCGAGCTCAGCTACAGCAACGACTTCTTTGCCGAAGACGACCGCTTCGACCTGATTCTGGTTGCGGATGTGCTCTACGACCGCGCCAATCTGCCGCTGCTGGATGCCTTCCTCGGCCGTGGCCGTCAGGCCCTGGTGGCCGATTCCCGAGTACGCGACTTCAGCCACCCGCTTTACCAGCAGCTGGGCGTGCTTGAAGCACTGACCCTCCCGGACCTGGCCGAGCCGCACGAATTCCGCCGGGTCAGCCTGTACCACGCCAGCCGCGAGCCTTTATAGTGGTGCCATTCACGGATTTGCGAGAGTCACGATGAGCCAGGAAACACCGTTTATCTTCGATGCCACCGACGCCAACTTCCAGCAACTGGTGATCGAGAATTCCTTTCACAAGCCGGTCCTCGTGGACTTCTGGGCAGAGTGGTGCGCGCCCTGCAAGGCGCTGATGCCACTGCTGGCGAAGATCGCCGAGGGTTATCAGGGCGAGCTGCTGCTGGCCAAGATCAACTGCGACGTTGAGCAGCAAGTCGTTGCCCAGTTCGGCATTCGCAGCCTGCCCACGGTGGTGCTGTTCAAGGATGGCCAGCCAGTCGACGGCTTTGCCGGCGCGCAGCCGGAGTCAGCGATCCGCGCCATGCTTGAGCCGCATGTGCAGATGCCTGCCGCGCCGGCAGCATCCCCCTTGGAACAGGCCAAAGCCTTGTTCGCCGAGAGCCGTTTCGCCGAAGCTGAGGCACTGCTGCAGGCGCTGCTGGGGGAAGACAACAGCAATGCCGAGGCGCTGATCCTGTATGCCCGCTGCCTGGCCGAGCGCGGCGAGCTGGGCGAAGCGCAGGTCGTGCTGGACGCGGTCACGACCGATGAGCACAAGGCTGCCCTGGCCGGGGCCAAAGCGCAGCTGACCTTCCTGCGCCAGGCCGCCAGCCTGCCGGAAGTCGCCGACCTGAAAAGCCGCCTGGCGCAGAACTCCCAGGATGATGAGGCGGCCTACCAACTGTGCATCCAGCAGTTGGCACGCCAGCAGTATGAAGCGGCGCTGGATGGCCTGCTGAAACTGTTCCAGCGTAACCGCGCCTATGAAAACGGCTTGCCGCAGAAGGCGATGCTGCAGGTGTTCGACTTGCTCGGTGGCGACCATCCGTTGGTCGCGGTTTACCGCCGCAGGCTGTCTTCGGCCATGTTCTGATTCGCACAACAGGCGAGGGCTATGCCCTCGCTTGCGCGGCCGCACAGGGCAATCGCCTCAACCGATCCAGTGATACACCGGCGCATCCGCGCCACTTTCCACCTTCACCTCACTGCTGTGGCGCAACCGCACCAACAGCCGCTTACCCGCCGCCGTACTGCCCGCCAGCCCTTCCAACCGGTCCAGCAATTCAGGCCCGTTCATCTGCCCCGCCTTACGAAGCACCTCGCGGGCGGCCGTCCACTGCCCATCATCCTGGCGCGGCGCTGCCGCCATGGCCTGCGGTGTGGCGTCGGCCGCCACAGGCACCTCAAGCTGCCGCCCCAACTGCGCCCACTCCGCGGGCTCCAGTTCGATGGTCAGGTCCACCGGCCAGTCCCCAATCTGTCCCCGAATTCTCACGATGCATTCCTTCTAGCGCTCCAATGCCCCCATGCTACAACAACATGAAACCTGCAGAACGCAGGCTGGCGGCACAGATAAAAGCTGTTATAACATCACCAATTCATTCCCAGCCCACTTCTGGAGTCGTCCATGCGTCGCCTGCTGCTCGCCCTGCCCTTCGCCCTGCTGCCCCTGGCCGTGGCTCATGCCCACGACGAACACGACCATGACCATGATCACGCCCACGGCACGCTCGGCGCGCATGAGCACGGGGTGGCCAAGCTCAACGTGGTACTCGACGGCAACACCCTCGAGCTGGAGCTCGACAGCCCGGCAATGAACCTCGTGGGCTTTGAACACAGTGCCAGCAGCGACGCCGACAAAGCCAAGGTCGCCGCCGTGCGCCAACAGCTCGAGCAACCCCTGAAGCTGTTTGGTCTGCCAGCGGCTGCTGGCTGCACGGAAGAGGCTCAGGAACTGGAGAGCCCACTGTTCGGTGATGCGGCAAAAGATGACGACGGTGATGACCATGAGCATGAGCATGAGCATGAGCATGGCCACCAGCACAGCGATATCGAAGCGCACTATCAGCTCAAATGCTCCGCCCCGGAGAAAATCGCTGAGCTCGACCTCGCACCGCTGTTCAAGGCCTTCCCTGCTACGCAAAAAATCAATGTGCAGTTGATCGGCCCGAACGGCCAGAAAGGCCTGGAAACCTCGCCTGCCAATGCCGTGGTTCGGTTCTGAATGAGCCTGCCGCTGATCGCGCTGCAAGACCTGGTGTTTGCCTGGCCGGGGCAGCCGCCATTGCTGGATATCCCCGCGTTTCGCCTGGAAGCAGGCGAAGCCCTGTTCCTCAAGGGCCCCAGCGGCAGTGGCAAGACCACGCTACTGGGGCTGTTGGGCGGGGTGAACGTGCCTGCCCAGGGCCGTATCCAGTTGCTCGGCCAGGATCTCGGCGGCTTGGGCCAGAGCGCTCGCGACCGCTTTCGGGTCGATCACACCGGTTATATCTTCCAGCAGTTCAACCTGCTGCCGTTTCTTTCGGTACGGGAAAACGTCGAACTGCCATGTCGCTTCTCCAGCAGCCGCAAGGCTCGGGCCGAGCAGCGTCATGGCAGTGTCCACCAGGCGGCCAGCGCACTGCTGGCCCACCTGGGCCTGGACGAGCCCGCACTGCTTGCCCGCCGCGCCGACAGCCTATCGATTGGCCAGCAACAACGGGTTGCCGCGGCCCGTGCATTGATCGGCCAACCCGAGCTGGTCATCGCCGACGAACCCACCTCGGCACTGGATGCCGACACCCGGGAAGCGTTCATCCGCCTGCTGTTCGATGAATGCCGTGCTGCCGGCGCCAGCCTGCTGTTCGTCAGCCATGACCAGAGCCTTGCACCGCTGTTCGACCGTCATCTGTCACTGGCCGAGCTGAACCGCGCAGCCAAGCCCCGGGAGGCCTGATGTACCTGCTTCGCCTTGCCCTGGCCAGCCTGGCCAATCGCCGTTTCACCGCGTTCCTCACCGCCTTCGCCATCGCCTTGTCGGTGTGCCTGCTGCTGGCGGTCGAGCGCGTGCGCACCGAAGCCCGTGCCAGTTTCGCCAGCACCATCAGCGGCACCGACCTGATCGTTGGCGCCCGCTCGGGCTCGGTAAACCTGCTGCTGTATTCCGTATTCCGCATTGGCAATGCCACCAACAATATCCGTTGGGACAGTTACCAGCATTACGCCCAGGATCCACGGGTGAAGTGGGCGATCCCTATTTCACTGGGCGACTCGCACCGCGGGTATCGGGTGATGGGCACCACCGGTGAGTACTTCAGCCATTACCAGTATGGTCGCCGGCAGCATCTGGAGCTGAGCCAGGGGCGTGAGTTTGCCAGTGATCCGTTCGAGGTGGTGCTGGGCGCCGAGGTGGCCGAGGCCCTGCACTACAGGCTTGGCGACAAGCTGGTGCTGGCTCACGGCGTGGCGGCGATAAGCCTGGTCAAGCATGACGACAAGCCGTTCACCGTGGTCGGCGTGCTGAAACGCACCGGCACGCCGGTCGACCGCACACTGCACATCAGCCTGGCGGGGATGGAGGCGATCCATATCGACTGGCATAACGGCGTGCCTGCACGTGGCGCCGGGCGCATCAGCGCCGAGCAGGCCCGAACCATGGACTTGCAGCCGGCCGCCATCACCGCCTTCATGCTCGGCCTGAACAGCAAGATCGCCACCTTCAGCCTGCAGCGCGAGATCAATGAATACCGCAGCGAGCCGCTGCTGGCGATCTTGCCCGGGGTAGCGCTGCAGGAGCTGTGGAGCCTGATGGGCACGGCCGAACAAGCCTTGTTCGTGGTCTCGCTGTTTGTCGTACTGACCGGTTTGATCGGCATGCTCACGGCGATTCTCACCAGCCTCAACGAACGTCGCCGGGAGATGGCGATTCTGCGTTCGGTGGGCGCCCGGCCTTGGCACATTGCCGGGTTGCTGGTGCTTGAAGCGCTGGCGCTGGCCAGTGCGGGTATCGTTGCCGGGCTCGGCCTGCTGTATGCCGGCATCGCGCTGGCCCAAGGCTACGTTCAGGCCAATTACGGCCTGTACCTGCCGCTGGCCTGGCCCAGCACGCACGAGTGGACGCTGCTTGCTATCATCCTCGGCGCAGCGCTGCTGATGGGCAGCGTGCCGGCCTGGCGCGCCTATCGGCAGTCGCTGGCCGATGGCCTGTCGATTCACCTCTGAGAAAACGCCATGCTTCGCGCGCTGTTGTTATCCCTACTGATGCTCGCCGCCCCCACCTGGGCGGCCGAGCCCCGCGAACTCGACTGGCCTGCACTGATCCCCGAAGGCGCGCCGATCATCCCGCCGCAGCTGGCCCCACTGCACGACATGTCGCAGCTGAGCAATGCCCTGTCCGCGGAATCTGCCCCAGCGGCGCGCCAGCAAGCGCCCGATGCGCCGGTGGTGCAGGAACTGGACGGCCAGCACATCAAACTTCCCGGCTATATCGTGCCGCTGGAGGTCAGCGAAGAAGGTCGCACTACCGAGTTTCTGTTGGTGCCCTACTACGGCGCCTGCATCCATGTTCCGCCACCACCCTCCAACCAGATCGTGCATATTTTCAGCGAAATGGGGGTACGCGTAGAAGACCTGTACCAGCCGTACTGGATTGAAGGAAAGCTGCATGTCAAAGCCTCCAGCAGCGAACTGGCCGACGCCGGTTACCAGATGGAAGCCGAGAAAATATACGCTTATGAGCTGAAGTGAGAACTGTTTCTAATTCATGAATGCAGTTCTTTGAGCTGGGTCAAACATTACGTTTAGACGGCTCCGTACCATTGGACAACTCGATTACTCACGTCCTTTCGGAGCTTCCATGAACAAGTCCTTGCTCGGCGCCTCACTTGTGGCCCTTGCGCTCGCCGCCCCTGCCGCCCACGCCTACCAGGCGGGAGACATGATCCTTCGTGCAGGCGCGATCACCACCGCCCCGAACGAAAGCAGCGGCGACCTGAAGTTCGACGGCAACAAGGTGTCGGGCACCAAGGCGACACTGGACAGCGACACCCAGCTGGGGCTGACCTTCGCCTACATGCTCACCGACCACATCGGCCTCGAACTGCTGGCCGCCACGCCGTTCCAGCACACCGTTGGTGTCAAAGGCCTGGGCGGCGGCCTGGACGGCAAGCTGGCCGACATCAAGCAGCTGCCACCGACCCTGTCGCTGCAGTACTACCCGATGGCGCCCAGCTCGCGCTTCCAGCCCTACGCTGGCATCGGTATCAACTACACCCTGTTCTTCGACGAAGACCTGAGCAGCGAGCGCAAGCAACAAGGCTTCAGCAACCTCGAGCTGCAGGACTCGGTCGGTATCGCCGGCCAACTGGGCATGGACTACATGCTGACGGACAACCTGCTGGTCAACGCCTCGGTCTGGTACGTCGATATCGACACCAAGGCCAGCGTCGACGGCCCGAGCGCGCTGGGCTACAGCAAGACCAAGGTCAACGTGGAAGTCGACCCATGGGTCTACATGGTTGGCCTTGGCTACAAGTTCTGACCACTGCGGTGCAAGCCGGTCAAGGCTTGATGGCAGTCAGTTAGCGTTATCAGGGCTGCTACGCAGCCCATCGCCGGCAAGCCGGCTCCCACCGGTACCGCGCAAGCCTCAAGAACTGCCGCAGTCCTGTGGGAGCCGGCTTGCCGGCGATAGGGCCGGCACAGACGCCGGAACCCCAGCGCCCGAGCGCGCTAGCAAGTCAACCTCCACAGATACGGCGCAAGCCACAAGAACTGCCCCAGCCCTGTGGAAGCCGGCTAGCCGGCGATGGGCCTCAAAGCCCCCTGAGTCACGCCTTGCCGAGCAAACGAGCCAGGCCTTCTTCCATCGAGGTCGGCTGCGGGAAGTCGAACCGGGCCAGCAAGCGCTGGTTATCCGCACGCGAATGGCGGATATCACCCGAGCGCGCGGGGCCATAGCTGATCGCCGGCAGGCTGCCCACCACCGTTTCCAGTGCCTTGAGCAACTGGTTGAGCGAGGTTGCCTGGTTCAGGCCGATGTTCACCGCGCCCTCTTCCACCTGCGCCATTTCCAGCGCTTGCACCATCACCTGCACCAGATCGCCGACATAAAGGAAATCGCGGGTCTGCTCGCCGTCGCCAAACACGGTGATCGGCAGCCCCTGGGTCGCTCGCTCGCTGAAGATGCTGATCACCCCGGAGTACGGCGAGGATGGGTCCTGGCGCGGCCCGAAGATATTGAAGAAGCGGAACACCACCGGCTCCAGCCCATGCTGGCGACGGTAGAAGTCCAGGTACTGCTCGCTGGCCAGCTTGTCCACCGCATAGGGGGTCAGCGGCGCCTTGGGCGTCTCCTCGGCAATCGACTGGCCTTCGCCGTTATTGCCATACACAGCCGCGCTGGAGGCGAACAGCACCCGGCGCACACCCTGCAGGCGCATGGCCTCACAGATATTCAGGGTGCCGATGAAATTGCTTTGGTGAGTCTTTACCGGGTCTTCGACCGAGGCCTGCACCGAAGCCACCGCAGCCAAGTGGACCACTGCGCTGCAACCGGTCGCGGCGCGCTGAACCAGTGCGGCATCGGCAACATCGCCTTCGACCAGCTCGAGGCGCGGGTTGCCCAGTTGCAGGTTGTCGCGCTTGCCAGTGGACAGGTCGTCGAGCACACGCACCGCGTAGCCTTTAGCCAGCAACGCATCGCACAGGTGGGAGCCAATGAAGCCGGCACCGCCGGTGATCAGGATGGGGGCGTCAGCCATGGCGGTAGAATCGGTCCAGTAAAGGCGGCAGGCCGGCGCGCCAGGCACGCGGCTTGATGCCGAAGGTATGAAGGATTTTCTTGCAGGCCAGCACTGCGTTCTGTGGTTCTTCACTGGCATCCGGGCGGGCGGCATGGGCCTGCGCGGTCGGCGCCTGCACGGCCAGCTGGCGGTGCTGCCCGGCCTCTGCCAGGATCGCCTGGCCCAGCGCCAGCGGCGTGGTCGCCTCGTTACCGGCGTAGTGGTAAGTACCCCACAGCGGCGCGGTGCAATCGAGCTGCTTGAGCACCGACAGGATCACCCGTGCGGCATCGTCGACCGGCGTCGGGTTACCGCGACGGTCATCGGCCAGCAGCAGTTCCTGTGGCTGCTCGGCGCGGGTCAGGAAGCGGCCCAAGGCACCGTCGATGCTCTCGTCCAGCAGCCAGCCAAAGCGCAGCAGCACATGCTGCGGGCACGCCGCACGCACGCTCTGCTCGATGCGCCACAACGCCTGACCACGCAGGCCCAACGGCACCGGCTCATCCTTTTCGCTATAGGCTGTAGCACGCGAGCCATCGAACACCCGGTAGCTGGAAGGCTGCACCAGGGTGATCTGGTGGTGCTGGCACAGCTCCGCCAGCCGCTCCACCGCCCGCTCCTGCTGAGCCAGGCGCTGTTCGCTGACCGACTCGGCCTGGAACCAGTCGAAGTAGTAAGCCAGGTTGACCAAGGCGTCGGGGCGATGATCGTCGAGCAGCTGGGTCAGGCTGGCCGGCGCCCAGCCGTCTTCCGGCGGGCGCGGCGCCAGAAATGCGATGTCCTCCTCGGCCCCGAGACGAATCAGCGCTTGCCCAAGGGCATTGCCACCACCCAACAGCATCAGGCGCATACGCATAGAGTCAGCAGATCCGAACAGGTTGATGAGGGAAAGGCGTCATTTTGCGGTTTCCAGGCGGGGAAGTCCAACCCTGAGGCTGACAGCACTGCCTGCGTAAGACGATTCCTACCATAGCAACGGACATTCCCCACGAATCACAAGAGCGCGGCCCTACATCCGCGGTAAAAAATATCGAGTTAGATAGTCAGCACCCTAAAAACAAGTTCCACCTTCCCCTACATACAAAGAAATAACAATGACAGGGTTAAACTCAAAGTCCAGATCTCAGATCCTCAACCTCACACTCAACAAACTGCCAGCCAGCACCGACTTCTTACCAAGCCCTGACTCCGCACTATTGATCAACAATAGCCAGGCACCTCATGCTCGCGACATTTTCAAGGACAACCGAAGATTGCTGGTTCGAGTATTCGGGTATTCAACGGATGCAAGGCCAGTGACTTTACAACAAGATCCACTGCTCGTACGCGGCCAAGGCGGGGGAGATATAAATGGAGATTGAAGTTTCATTACTCTTACCGCTGGCCTCGATCGCATTGCTCGCCGGTTTTTTTGATGCGATAGCAGGAGGCGGAGGGTTACTCACGTTGCCGGCCTTTTTCATCGCAGGTGTCGATCCGGTGGCGGCAATGGCTACCAATAAATTTCAGGCCTCTTCAGCCAGTGTTTCAGCCGTATGGGCGTTCGCGCGCAAGCGAATGATCGAATGGCGAACTGGCTGGTCCATGGCCGCTTTGTCGTTCGTCGGTGGCGCTACAGGCGCATTGTCGATCAGCATGCTCGACAAAGCCCTCCTGGAATCAGTTGTACCCATCTTGCTGATTACAGTGGCCCTCTATTTCGCGCTCAGCCCCAAGCTTGATACCAAGGCGCGCAGGCAGAGGGTCTCGTATCTGGTATTCACGCTGGCAGTTGCTCCAGTCATTGGGTTCTACGACGGTATATTCGGGCCAGGCACGGGGTCATTTTTCATGGTGGCCTTCACGTTACTCTTGGGGCAACACCTGATGCAGGCGATCTGCAGCAGCAAATTGCTCAATGCATCCTGCAACCTCGGCGCCCTTTCGGTGTTTGCTTTCAGCGGCGCAATCATCTGGCCCCTGGCACTGGCCATGGCAGTTTGCGCCATTGTCGGTGCGCAACTCGGCGCACGTTGTGCACTGTACTTCGGGCCACGGCTGATCAAGCCATTGCTGATCACTATTTGCTGCCTGATGTCGTTGAAGCTGCTACTCAGCGAGGGGCATCCGGTTGGGGAGTGGTTGCGACAACTTTGAGCCTTCATTGAACAGGCAATGAGCCGGGAGTCCGGCCCCTTCCCAACCGGTGCGGCCCCGGCAAAGTTGGCCCACCAACTGGCCATTTACTTCTCAGAGGTCACCGGCGGCAATACCTGTACAAGCGCTCATCTATTCGATTTCGAACAACCCGTTACTGAGCGGGCCCACACTCAACCGCTCACGCACATCGTCATCGATGCGCGGATCATCCGGTCGATACAGCTTCACCTGCCGGTAGGCATTGATGCGATTGATCTCCTCACCCAGGTACTCCCACACCACGCGGGTGCAGGCCGGGTTGCGCCGGTCGCCGCTGGAGACGCCGGTCTTCAGGCCATTCAAGCGGGTGATGCGGCTTTTGAAGCTGGGGATGAGGATGGTCTGGCTCATCTCGTTCAGGGTCAGCGACTCGTAGTCGATGAGAAACATCCGGTCCTGCAGCTGAAACGCCGCGCCCAGGTAGCGGCAACGCACCTCGGCATGCAGGTCAGTAGCGCTCGAGCGCTCCTGGCGCTCCTGGCGTTCGAACAGGAAGCGGCCGCGCTCCTCGCGCAGGTGCACCAGCGACACCAGGATCGTGCCGGGTACCGACATGCAGTTGGAGTACTCGAAGTAGTAGCCGCAATAGCGCGACAGGTTGCCGGCGTGCTCGTGCAGCGGGCGGAACAGCTCGCTGATCGGGTCGCTGGGCTGGTCGGCCAAAGCCGATACCCGGGCGCCGATCAAGCGGGCGAACTGTTCGGGTGGCAAATTCAGCTCGTAATCCTCGACACCGAAGAAATCACCGATGCGTTTGAGATTGAACGCTGTCGGACGGCTCTGCCCGCTCAGGTACTTGTTGAACTGCGCGCGGTTGATCGACAGCTGGCGGCAAACTTCGGAGATAGAGCGGTAGTGGCTGCAGGCCAATTTGAGGTTGCTAGCGAAATGATCGCTCATTTTAGGCATCCAGGGTGACGCGAATGGCGCAAGTGTAGCATCAAGTCGCATCAACTCAGAGCAACCAGCGAAATTGTAACCACTCTTGTCATGGCCAACCATGCGCCCCAACGATAGCGGTGCGCCTGCCGTCCGCTGGTCTTTCCACGCGAAGAATAAGAATCGAGGTCATTTTCCAATGCTCGAAGCACTCAACGATTTCCTTTCGGGGAAGCTTCTCATCGTGCTGATCGTCGGTCTCGGCGGTTACTTCACCATCCGCTCGCGGTTCGTACAGTTCCGCCATTTCGCCCACATGTTCAGTGTGTTCAAGGAATCGCTGCGTGGCCAGGCAGGCCAGTTGAGCTCCTTCCAGGCCCTGATGCTGAGCCTGGCCGGCCGCGTCGGCGCCGGTAACATCGCCGGTGTCGGCATCGCCGTGACCCTGGGTGGCCCGGGCGCCGTGTTCTGGATGTGGGTCACCGCATTGGTGGGCATGGCCAGCAGCTTCTTCGAATGCACCCTGGCCCAGGTGTACAAGCGCGCCGATGGCGATGGCCTGTACCGTGGTGGCCCGGCCTACTACATCCTGCACGGCCTGAAGCTCAGGAGCATGGCCATCGTGTTCTCGATCCTGCTGCTGGTCACCTACGGCTTCGCCTTCATGGGCCTGCAGTCGTACACCGTGACACACTCGCTACAGAACGCTTTCGGCTTTGACCCAAGCCACACCGGTATCGCCCTGGCGGTGCTGTTGGCCATCGTGTTCCTGGGCGGCATCAAGCGTATCGCTGCGGTCTCCGACCTGCTGGTACCGGTCAAGACCCTGGCCTACATCGCCGTAACCTTGTACGTGATCGGCACCCAGATCGAACACGTGCCGGCCATGCTGGAAACCATCTTCAAAAGCGCCTTCGGTCTGGACCCTGCATTCGCCGGCCTGCTCGGCAGCGCCATCGTCATGGGCGTGAAGCGCGGCGTGTTCGCCAACGAAGCAGGCTTGGGCAGTGCGCCCAACGTTGCTGCCGTGGCAGCCGTGAAACACCCGGGCGCACAAGGCGTGGTCCAGGCATTCAGCGTGTTCCTGGACACCTTCCTGATCTGCACCTGCACCGCCCTGCTGATCCTGCTGTCTGGCTTCTATACCCCGGGCTTCGAAGGTGACGGTATCGTCCTGACCCAGAACTCGCTGGCCGCGGTGGTCGGTGACTGGGGCCGCCTGTTCGTCAGCGTCGCGCTGTCGCTCTTCGTCTTTACCTGCATCCTCTACAACTACTACCTGGGTGAGAACAGCCTGCAGTTCCTCAGCCGCAACCGCGTGGTATTGCTGGTGTTCCGTGGCCTGGTGCTGGCGCTGGTGGTATGGGGCTCGGTACAGGACCTGACGACCGTGTTCGCATTCGCCGACATCACCATGACCTGCCTGGCCTTCGTCAACCTGGTCGCCCTGGCCCTGCTGTTCAAGGTCGGCTTGCGCGTGATGCGCGATTACGATGACCAGCGCAAAGCCGGCATCAAGCAGCCTGTGTTCGACTCGAGCAAATTCGCCGACCTGGACCTGGACCGCGACGCCTGGCCGGCCAATCCTCAGGCCGAAACTGCCGCTGACACGACCGTCGGCCAAGTTCAGCCGCAGCGCTGATATCCTCGCCTGCCCAGCCGCCCCATTCGCGGGCGGCTGCCTACTCTCCGCTCACCGCTACGGATGCTTTCCATGCGTGCAGTCAAGAATCTTCTCGTCCTCTACACCGGGGGCACCATCGGCATGCTCGAAACCGCCGAAGGGCTGGCACCGGCCGGTGGTTTCGATGCGCGAATGCGCGAACACTTCGCCCAACTGAGCGATGCACCCCAGCTGCAGTGGACGCTGCAGGAAATGAACCCACTGCTCGACAGTGCCAACATGCAGCAGCACAACTGGCTGGCGATGCGTGATGCCATCGTCGATGCAGTGGACAATGACGGCCACGATGGCGTGCTGGTGCTGCATGGCACCGATACCCTCGCCCACAGCGCGGCGGCGTTGTCGTTCCTGCTGCTGGGCCTGCCGGTACCCGTACTGCTGACCGGGTCTATGTTGCCGGCCGGTGCACCGGGCAGTGATGCCTGGGACAACCTGTGCGGTGCCCTGCACCAGTTCGAACAAGGCCTTGAGGATGGCGTACAGCTGTACTTCCATGGCCAGCTGCTGCCGGGCTGCCGCGCCTCGAAGCTTCGCAGCGAAGCGTTCGACGCCTTCGCCGCGTTGCCGCGTCATCGTGAAGGCGAGCGGGCGAGCGACGTACCGGCCAAGTTGGGTTATCGCCAGCAGCGCCAGCCAGTGAACCTCGCGGTGATGCCGGTATTCCCGGGGTTGCAGGCCGAACACCTGCGTGCGCTGCTCGACACCGGGGTGCAAGGGCTGCTGCTGGAGTGTTACGGCAGCGGCACCGGGCCGTCGGATGACCAGGCCCTGCTCGACGTGCTGCGCTCTGCGCGCCAACGTGGGGTGATGCTGGTTGCCATCAGCCAGTGCCCAGAGGGTTCGGTGGTGTTCGATACCTATGCAGCGGGCAACCGCCTGCGTGGTGCCGGCCTGGTCAGTGGCGGTGGCATGACCCGTGAGGCGGCGCTGGGCAAGCTGTTTGCGCTGCTGGGCGCGGGGCTGGATGCAGAGGCTGCAGAGCCGTGGTTTGCGCTGGACCTGTGCGGCGAGCGCGCGTGACCAGGAAATTGGCGGAAGGCAGCGGGAGTCGAACCTGCCCGGGAACGGCTGCCGTCCCCAACCGGGTTTGAAGCCCGGCCGCGCCACCGGGCGCGAGTGCCTTCCTTGAACTCAGTGCCTGGCCTGCTGCTGGGCCAGGGCGCTGTCGGCGCGGATGTGACGCTGATCGGCAACCCTGCGGGTCAGGCCGATACGGTCGAAGTATTCCAGAATCTGCACACTGCGCTTGCGACCGATGCCCAACATATCGCGAAATGCGGCCACCTGCACTACCGGTGTTTCATTCGCTTGCCCAAGCAGCAGCTCTGCCATGCGCTGTAGCGTCGCCTCGGGGTAGAACAGGTCACGTACCACCTGATGCACGACGCCAAGCCTGGCCAACTTTCGGAGCAACAGGCGCACATCCGCCTCGGCGCATTGTTCTTCGCTGGCCAGCGTCCGCACCCATGGCGGATCGAACTGCCCTTCCAGCAACCTTGGCTGCAGCCGCGACCATAGCGCGCTGTCGGCGTCGCTCAACTGCACCTTGTGATCGGGCAGATGCAACCACGGCCCGCTGCTGGCAATGACGCCTTCGCCGAGCATTTCCTCGAGCAGGCTGACGAAGGCGGGACGCTCGATGGGCAAAGCGGCGAAGCGGCGCAGGCGGTCACGGTCCGGGCCGAGCTGATCGGGCTCCAGCTCGTGGAACGACACCAGTTGTTCGCGCAGCTGGTGTTTGAGCGCCTGCCACTGGGTCTTGGCGAACAACAACTGGCCTTGCCTTGTGGCGACCACCTGCACATCAGCAGGCAACTGCCAGCCCTCACGCAAGCGGTTGAACTGGCGCTCCAGCCGCTGCGGGTCAAGCCCGCCCGGCGCGTTGTGGAGCAAGGCCATCAGGGCCTGCTCCAGCCCCTCGGCATCACGCAGCACCTTCAACTGGCGCAAGCGCGCCTCGCTGCGACGCTGCCGGCTCGGGGCGAACGGGTCCAGCACCGTACCGCCGCCAAGCGTGCGCTGGGCACGCTGGTCGCGCAGCACCAGGCGGTCGCCGTGCACGGCTTGCAGCGGCGCATTGAGCAACAATTGGGCGAACATACGCTGGCCTGCAGGCAGGCGCTCGCCTTCGAGCAGGGCGACCCGCGCGGTGACGTCCTGGGTGCCCAGATGTACGTGCACGGCACTGAAATGCTCGAAGGGACGGGCTTCCCCGGCGAGCAGTTGCAGTTCGATGTCCACCCGTGTGCTGGGCGCGTGCAGCCACTGCGATACCAGCCAGTCGCCACGGCGCACCTGCTCCATGGCGAGCCGCTCGGCTGCAATGTTCAGTGCCACACGCTGCCCGGCTTCAGCCACCAGCGCGGCCTGGTTCTGCGCATGCAGACCGCGTACGCGCACGGCTTTACCGGCCTTGCCCAGCAACAACGTATCACCCGCGCTGACACGCCCGGCCAGCGCCGTACCGGTGACCACCAGGCCAGCCCCGGTGACCGCGAAGACGCGGTCGATAGCCAAGCGAAAGCCCCCACGCACGCTGCGCCGCTTCAAGCGCTCGCCCGCCGCCAGCACAGCATCACGCAGCGCCTCGACCCCCTCGCCGGTGACACTCGACAGCGGGAACTGCGCCGCCCCGGCATAAGGCCCGGGCGCCAGCAGTTGCGCAATCTGCGCCTGTACCTCGGCCACGCGCGCCGGCGCGACCCGGTCGCACTTGCTGATTGCCACCAGTGCCTGGGGGATGCCCAGCAACTCGATGATCGCCAGGTGCTCACGGGTCTGCGGCATGACGCCGTCATCGGCAGCCACCACCAGCAACACCAGATCGATACCATGGGCGCCGGCAAGCATGTTGTGGATGAAACGCTCGTGGCCGGGCACATCGATGAAGCCCGTCAGTGGCGCGCCTTCGGCGAGGGCGGCATAGCGATAGCCCAGGTCGATGGTCATGCCGCGCTCGCGTTCTTCCTGGCGGTGATCGCCGGCCTGCCCGGTCAGGGCCTGGAGCAATGCAGTCTTGCCGTGGTCGATGTGGCCGGCAGTCCCAACGATCACTGCACCGGCCCCAGCTGCAGGGCCGGTAACTGCGCCAACCACTGGGCTTCGTCGTCCAGTTGGCGCAGGTCGAGCCACAACGCATCATCGTCGATACGGCCAAGTACCGGCACCGCAAGGTCGCGCAAGGCGCGTTCCAGCACATGCAGGCTGCGCCCGCGCAATTTCTTCGACACCTGTGGGCGCAGGCACAGCGCGGCGCTGGGCAGGCGGGCGACCGGCTGGCTGCCGCTGCCGATCATGCCCAGCGCAGGCTCGACGCTGACTGCCCATTGCCCACCGAGACGGGCTTTGAGCTCGGGTGCCAGGCGCTCGGCCTGGGCGTGGATCTCAGCCTGGGTGCGGGTCAACAGGCGCAGGCTGGGCAAGCGCTCGGCCAGCCTGTCCGGGTTGCGGTACAGCGCCAGCACGGCTTCGAGGGCCGCGAGGGTGATCTTGTCGACGCGCAGGGCGCGTTTGAGCGGGTTTTTCTTGATCCTGGCGATCAGGTCCTTGCGCCCGACGATGATCCCGGCCTGCGGGCCGCCCAGCAGCTTGTCACCGCTGAAGGTCACGATATCCGCGCCATCGGCCAGGGCCTGGCGCACAGTCGGTTCGGCGGGCAGGCCCCAGCGGGTCAGGTCGAGCAGACTGCCGCTGCCCAGGTCTTCGAGCAGTGGCAGCTCATGCAGGTGGGCGATACGTGCAAGCTCTGCGGTGGGCACCTGCGTGGTGAAGCCCTGGATGCTGTAGTTGCTGCAATGCACCCGCATCAACAAGCCGGTACGCGGGCCGATGGCAGCTTCGTAGTCGCGGGCATGGGTGCGGTTGGTGGTGCCGACCTCGTGCAGGCGTACACCGGCACGGGCCATGATGTCGGGAATGCGAAAGGCGCCACCGATCTCGATCAGCTCCCCGCGGGAGATGATGCCCTCCTTGCGCGCGCCCAGGCTGTTGAGTGCAAGCAGCACGGCGGCAGCATTGTTGTTGACCACGGTGACCGCTTCGGCGCCGGTCAGCTCGCGGATCAGCCCTTCGATGAGATCGTCTCGGTCGCCACGCTTGCCGGTGGCAAGGTCGAACTCCAGGTTGAGCGGATGGCGGGCGGCGGTCTGCATGGCTGCAACGGCTTCCTCCGGCAACAGGGCACGCCCCAGGTTGGTGTGCAGTACCGTGCCGGTGAGGTTGAAGACGCGGCGTACCTGGCTGCGCTGCTGGGCCGCCAGGCGCTCGCCGCTGCGGCCCAGGAGGATTTCAGCGCCCAGTTCGGCAGTGCCGAGTTGGCCGTTGCGAACAGGTTCGCGTAGGTCGTCGAGCAGTTGGCGCAGGGTAGCAAGCACCGCGTCGCGGCCATGGCGCTCGATCAGCGGGAGGCAGGCCGGGTGGCGTAGCAGGGTGTCGATGGACGGGAGCCGTGGCGTGTTGCTGGCGAGGCTTGAAGACATCAGGTACTACCTTATCCATTGTCTGTTCGGCCCTCATCGCCGGCAAGCCGGCGCTTGGTGGGAGCCGGCTTGCGGCGATGAGGGCAACTCAATTGTGCAGTGTAGACACTCAGCCACCACCCGGCGCCAGCATCAGGTTGGGTGCCAGCCGATGAAAGCCCTCTTCGTCCAAGCGGATATCCAGTGCCAGGCTGGCCAGATCATCGGCCAACGGCTCGGCAGCAGCGTCGTTCTCAAGATAATTCTGCTTCAGGTAGGTATTGCACCCCGGGCAGCATTCAGCCCGCAGCGGCGCCTTGCCCGGCGCATGGCGGTCATCCTCCAGGCTGGTGTAGCGCAAACCCTTGCTCGCCTCGCAGTACACGCACTTGACCCGCACCACATGCCATTCGCAGGCACACAACGAGCACGCCAGATAACGCAGGCCGTTGTGCTTGCCACGGTTACGTACCACCCCGGCCATGGCTGGCGAACCACAGGCCGGGCACTGGGCCTGGCTGCCCGACGGCTTGAGCTCAGGTGACGGTAGCCCCAGCAACCAGCTGGACCACGCCGCCTGCAGCGCGGCACCCAGAAACGGCACCAAAGCGACGGGCACAGCGTCGTACTGCCCTGCCAGTAATGCGGCACCCCAGCCTTTGCGCTGGCTGTCGTCACTGCCGCGCAGTGCCTGCAAGGCTGCCGCCAAAGGGCCACCGGCCTCATCGTCGAACCGGTCGAGCAGCGCCTGCAACCACACCAGCCACGCCCCCTCGCGCACCAGGCCATCGGCTGCCAGGGGTGGCAAGCCATGACTTATGCACAGGCGCTGCCGGTCATCGGCCACTGGCAAACCACCAGGCGGGTTATCCACAAGCTGCTGCTGAATGCGACACAGCCGTGCGACCAGACGCAAATAGTCGCCAAGGGCATGCCCTGCAGCGAGCTGCTCGAGGCGCACGGCGCGCAGTTCGAACAGGTTGGAGGGCGGCAGGTGCAAGAACGGCGGCATCACCGCCGACGCTTCGATCTGCCCCGGTTCGAGTATCGTGCTCAAGCCTTCATCCTTCTTTACGTCCATGGTCACTCGGCGTCTTGTCGCCGGTCACTTCGCGGTACCACAACTGATGGTGCTTGCGTGCCCAGGCGCGGCTGACCCAGCCATGCAGCATGGCGCCGATCGAGCCCTTGATCCAGATACCGGCGTAGATGTGCACGATGATGCTGAGGATCAGCACGAAGCCCGCCAGCGCATGGGCCAACGACGCCAGGCGGATCGAACCGATGTCGAAGAAATGGCTGAAATACGCGCGCCAGATCACCAGGCCGCTGAGCAGCAACACCAGCATGCACACCAACAGCGTCCAGAACAGCAACTTCTGGCCAGCGTTGTACTTGCCGATCGGCGGCACGCCCTCCTCTTTGTTGAGCATCACCCGGTCGATGCGGCGCAGCCACAGGCGGTCGTTGGCAGTGATGAAGTTGGCGCGCCAGAAACGCACCACCAGGAACAGAAAGAACACGAACATGGCCACGCCGATGAAGGGGTGCAAGATCCGTGTCCACGGCCCCCCGCCGAACAGATGGCTGAGCCAGAACAGCGCCGGATGGAACAGCGCCAGCCCAGAAAGCCCGGCCAGCACGAACAGGATGGCGACGATCCAGTGGTTGGTACGTTCGTTGGCGTTGTAACGCAATATGGGTTTTTCGTCGTTCATGGCCGCTGCTCCCCTTGCCCACCGGGCTGCTTCGGATCATAGACATGCACCGCGGGGTCCACCTGGTGCACGCTGTCATCAGGTGGCGCGGGGTTGCGGTGTTCGTCCTCCTCGACCCGCTGCGGGCCAACCCGCACATAGTGGAAGAACCCGGCCAGCACCGCCGCGCCCATCGCCAGCAGCGCCAGGGGCTTGGTGATGCCCTTCCACAAGCCCACCAGCGGGCTGATCACCGGCTGGTCCGGCAGGCCGGCATACAGCCTGGGCGTATCGGCATGGTGCAAGACATACATCACGTGCGTGCCGCCGACGCCGTCCGGGTCGTAGAGCCCGGCGTTGTCGTAGCCACGCGATTTGAGGTCGACGATGCGTTCGGCAGCATGCACCTTCATTTCGTCCTTGCTGCCGAAGACGATCGCGCCGGTCGGGCAGGTTTTCACGCAGGCAGGCTCCAGGCCCACGCTCACGCGGTCGGAACACAGCGAGCACTTGTAGGCCTTGTGGTCTTTCTGCGAGATGCGCGGAATGTTGAACGGGCAGCCAGTGATGCAATAGCCACAGCCGATGCAATGGTCCTGGTTGAAATCGACGATGCCGTTGGCGTGCTTGATGATCGCTCCCGGGCTGGGGCAGGCCTTCAGGCAACCTGGCTCGGCGCAGTGCATGCAGCCGTCCTTGCGGATCAGCCACTCCAGGTTGCCATCGTCGCGCTCGTGTTCGGTGAAGCGCATCAGGGTCCAGGTCTCGGCCGTCAGGTCCTGGGGGTTGTCGTAGGTGCCGTGGTTATGGCCCACCTCGTCACGCAGCTCGTTCCACTCCGAACACGCCACCTGGCACGCTTTGCAGCCGATGCATTTGGTGGTGTCGATCAGCTTGGCGACTTCCTCTTGCTGGCGTACCGAAGGGGGTACGGTGGTGGTGGCCGAGCGGGCAATGATGTCTTGGCTGGCCATCAGATTTTCTCCACTTTGACGAGGAACGACTTGGACTCCGGCGTCTGCGTGTTGCCGTCACCAAGGAAGGGCACCAAGGTGTTGGTCAGGTAACCGTGCCGCGTCGCGCCGGTGAAGCCCCAGTGCAAGGGGATGCCGACCTGGTGCACGGTCTGGTTGTTGACCTGCAGCGGGCGAATCCGCTTGGTCACCACCGCCACCGCTTCGATATGCCCGCGCTTGCTCGACACCCGCACGCGGTCCCCTGCCTTGATGCCCTTCTCGTTGGCCAGCACCTCACCGATCTCGACGAACTGCTCGGGTTGGGCAATGGCGTTGAGCCGGCAGTGTTTGCTCCAGAAGTGGAAGTGCTCGGTCAAACGGTAGGTCGTCGCCGCATAGGGGAATTCGTCGTGCTTGCCGAGGGTGTCCCACACCGAATCGAAGATCCGCCCGGCCGGGTTGCTGGTGGCCTTGTTGTTCTTCGGGTGCAGTGGGTTGATGCCGATCGGCGTCTCGAACGGCTCATAGTGCTCGGGGAATGGCCCTTCGGCCATCTTGTCGATGGCAAAGAACCGTGCGACGCCCTCGGGGTTCATGATGAACGGGTTCATGCCCGCTTCCGGTGGCGAATCGACCTTGAAGTCGGGCACGTCGGTGCCGGTCCAGGCCTTGCCGTTCCACCATACCAGGCGCTTTTTCTCCGGGTCCCAGGGCTTGCCTTGCAGGTCGCTGGAGGCACGGTTGTACAGGATGCGGCGGTTGGCCGGCCAGGCCCAGGCCCAGTTCTGCGCCTGATGCATGCCGTACGGGTCACTGTTGTCACGCCGGGCCATCTGGTTGCCCTGCTCGGTCCAGCAGCCGGCGAAGATCCAGCAGCCGGACGCTGTGCTGCCGTCGTCCTTGAGCTGGCCGAAGCCTGCCAACTGTTGCCCGGCCTTGATCAGCGTACCGGTCGGATCGGTCACATCAGTGACCGCCCAGCCGTTCATTTCCTTGGCCAGTTCCTCCGGTGACGGCTCGTCTGCCAGCTTGTAGGGCCAACTGATGTTCAGGATCGGGTCAGGGTAAGTGCCGCCCTCGGTCTGGTAGCGCTGGCGCATGCGCAGGAACAACTCGCTCATGATCTGCACGTCGGTGCGGGTCTCGCCCGGGCCGTCGGCGCCCTTCCAGTGCCACTGCAGCCAGCGGCTGCTGTTGACCAGCGACCCATCTTCCTCGGCGAAACAGGTGGTGGGCAGGCGGATCACTTCGGTCTGGATATTGGCCGTGTCGACGTCATTGAAGGGCCCGGCATTACGCCAGAACTCCGAGGTCTCGGTGGCCAGCGGGTCCATGACCACCAGCCACTTGAGCTTGCCCAAGGCCGCTGTCACGCGGTTCTTGTCGGGCAATGCGGCGATAGGGTTGAAACCTTGGCAGATGTAACCGTTGACCTTGCCTTGGCCCATCATTTCGAACATGCGCAGCACGTCATAGGCCGGCACATCGAGCTTGGGCAACCAGTCGTAACCCCAGTTGTTGTCTGCCGTGGCATTGGCGCCATACCAGGCCTTCATCAGGCTGACATGGAACTTGCCGTAGTTCTGCCAATAGGACAGCTGCCCAGGGCGCAGCGGCTTGGAAGCCCGCTTGTCAATGTAGGCGGCATAGTCCTGCTCGGCATCGCCAGGCAGGCTCAAGTAGCCCGGTAGCGAGTTGGAGAGCAAGCCAAGGTCGGTCAACCCCTGGATGTTGGAATGCCCGCGCAAGGCATTGACCCCGCCACCCGGCATGCCGACGTTGCCCAGCAGCAACTGGACCATGGCCGCACTGCGGATGATCTGAGCGCCGATCGAATGCTGCGTCCAGCCCAGTGCATAGAGAATCGTCATGGTCTTGCCCGGTGCCGAGCAGGTGGCGATTTCTTCCCAGATCTTCATCATGGCGTCCTGCGGCATGCCACAGGTCATGCTCGCCAGCTCCGGGGTATAGCGGCTGTAATGCTGCTTCATCAACTGGAACACGCAACGCGGGTGCTGCAGGGTCGGGTCGACCTTGGCGAAACCGTCTTCGCCCAGTTCGTAACCCCAGCCGGACTTGTCGGCATACACACGCTTGGCCGCGTCGTAGCCACTGAACAGCCCGTCTTCGAAGCCATAGCTTTCTTTGACGATGAACGACACGTCGGTGTAGTTGCGCACGTACTCGTGCTGGATCTTGTCAGTGCTCAGCAGGTAATTGATCAGCCCGCCCATGAAGGCGATATCGCTGCCGGTACGAATTGGCGCGTAGTAGTCCGCCACCGAGGCGGTACGGGTAAACCGCGGGTCGACCACGATCAGCCGCGCCTTGTTGTGCGCCTTGGCCTCGGTCACCCACTTGAAGCCGCACGGGTGCGCTTCTGCTGCGTTGCCACCCATCACCAGGACCAGATTCGCGTTGGCGATATCTGACCAGTGGTTGGTCATGGCGCCACGGCCGTACGTCGGGGCAAGACTTGCCACCGTCGGGCCATGTCAGACACGTGCCTGGTTATCGAACCCCAGCATGCCGGTTGCGCGGATGACCTTGTGGGTCAGGTAGCCGGCCTCGCTGGAGGCGGCGGAGGCAGCGAGAAAACCGGTGGTAACCCAGCGGTTGACGGTTTGCCCTTGGTCGTTCTTTTCGATGAAGTTGGCGTCGCGGTCCTGCTTCATCAGTTCGGCAACGCGGTCGAGTGCCTCGTCCCAGCTCACCCGCACCCACTCCTTGCTACCCGCCTTGCGCACTTCGGGGTACTTGAGGCGGCTCTCACTGTGGATGAAGTCCAGCAGACCGGCGCCTTTCGGGCACAGGGTGCCGCGGTTGACCGGATGGTCGGCGTCGCCTTCGATATGGATGATGTTCTGTTTGACGTTCTTGCCCGCATCGCCCTGGCTGTAAAGGATCAGGCCGCAGCCGACCGAGCAGTAGGGGCAGGTGTTGCGGGTTTCCTTGGTGTGCGCCAGCTTGAAGTGGCGCACCTGCTCGGCGAAGGCCGGCGTCGGGGCCATGCCCAACGCCGCCAGGCTCGAGCCTCCAAGGCCGACAGCGGCGACCTTGAAGAATTGCCGACGGTTGAGGTCCATCGTGCACTCCTGATCAGGTTTCGGGCGCTCGGGGCTTTGCCGACGCCTCGGGTCATCACGGTAGCGGCAAAGTGATGCCGCCAACCGTTAAGACTAGCCAAGAATGCCAAAAGTGCGATTGACCGTAATCAGCAAGGCGGCAGATTGCGCGCCACATTCAAGGCCGCACTGCTCTGCGCCACCGGCATGATTTCGAGGGTGTTGATGTTCACGTGGGGCGGCTGCTCAGCGATCCACGCAACCGTGGCGGCAATGTCTTCGGGCAGGATCGCCTGCACGTCACGGTACAAGGCATCCACCGCATTGAGGTCGCCGTTCAGGCGCACCACGGAAAAATCGGTCCCGGAACACAGCCCTGGCTCGATGTTGCTGACCCGCACGCGGGTCCCTGCCAGATCGGCGCGCAGGTTCAGGCTGAACTGCCGCACGAACGCCTTGCTCGCACCATAGACGTTGCCGCCCGGGTAGGGATAGGTACCGGCAATCGAACCGATGTTGATGATCATGCCGCTGTCGGCCTGCACCATCTGCGGCAGTACCGCATGGGTGACCATGGCCAGGCCGGTGATGTTGGTGTCGATCATGCGCTGCCAGTTCTCGGCGCTGCAGGCCTGGGCCCGCTCGATACCCAGCGCCAATCCCGCGTTGTTGACCAGCACATCGATGCCCGGTGCAGCTTCGTTGATCTGCGCCACCGCTGCGCTGATCGACTGCCCATCAGTCACATCAAGCGCCAGTGGAATGAAGTTGTCGCCAAGTTCTTGCTCCAGCGCCTGCAGCTTTTCCATACGGCGGGCGCCCCCGATCACGCGGTAGCCCTTGGCAACCAGGGTGGCGCATATGGCCCGGCCAAAGCCTGAGGAGGCGCCGGTTACGAATGCAGTTTTCATCAGGTTTGTCTCCCAGAAGGTAATGTCAGACCAGGTATTTCACGCCAAGGCTGGTGAACAGGCACAACATCGAAAACACCAGCGCCTTGCGCACCACGTCGTTGCCTTTGCGCAGCGCCAGAGCACTGCCCATGTGATTGCCGAGGATGTTGCAAGCCACCAGGGGCAGCGCCAGCAGGTAGACCACCTTGCCGGCCATGATGAATGCGACCAGCGCACCGATGTTGGAGGCGAAGTTGAACGTCTTGGAGTTGGCCGAACTGGAAACCAGGTCCATCCGCAGCAGGTAGTGGAAGGCGATGATGAACATGCTGCCCGTGCCTGGGCCGAAGAAGCCGTCGTAGAAGCCGATGGCCAGGCAGGTCAATGGCACGACGGTGTAGAGCATCCGCGTCGACAGCGCCCGCTCCTCTATCGGGCGGTCCTTGGGGGTGAGGAAGATCAGGATGCCGAAAGGGATCAACGCCAGAATGATCTTGCCCACGGTTTCCTGAGAGATCGACACGATCAGGTGCGCCCCCAGGTAGGCGCCGAGCAGTGAGAAAGGCACGCCGACCAGTGCCACCTGCCAGACCATCTTGCTGTTGGCCAGGAAGTTGCGGATGGCCGCCAGTGTGCCCAGCGTACTGACCAGTTTCTCCTGCCCCAGCGCTACCTGAGGCGGCATGCCCACCAGCAGAAACCCTGGTACCAGAAACAACCCGCCGCCCCCGGCAATGCTGTCCACGAAGCCCGCGACAAAGGCAATGGCGCCCAGCAGCAGGATCGCCAGCAGCCAGTGTTCCGCCCAGTAAGCGCCTAACAGTTCCATAGCAGTAATTCCGTCGATGAATGAAGAGAAATCAGGAGAGCACTTCGTAAAGGTGGTCGGCCCGGGCGAAGCGCACCCGGTTCAGGTCGTTGACCGCGAACACCCGCAGCAGCCAACGGTCAGCGCCGTCGTTCTGGGGTTCGAAACCATCGCGGGCATGCAGCACACGCTGGTTCTTGAAGATCATGAAATCGCCTGGCAGCAGCAGGTGTGGCTCATCGAAACGCCGGGTCTCCAACAACCCGCGCAGGGTGGCCAGGGCCTGCTCGGCGCGCAGGTTCAGGCCGTGGGTGTTCTCGCTGTCGAAGCGGCACAACCACTCGCCTGAATGGCCACGCACCAGCACCGGCAGCTCGGCAGTGCAGCGGCGGTTACCGGTGAACGAGTCAGGGCGGCGGATTTCGAATTGAGCGTCGCAAAGTTCGCGCACGGTCGCCAAGGGTAGCGCTGCGATCACGGCATCAAGGTTGACCAAGGTGGTGCTGATACGGGGGTCGCAGCGCATGCCGAAGAACGACAGGTATTCCGGGCAGCAGGACACGGTCCCCAGCGGCTCGGAAGACAATGGCAGGTCGGGATTGTCGACATGGTAGGAAAACCGCAGCCGCGAGCCATGCGAGCTCTTGTGACTGGAGGAGGTACGGGCCGGGATTACGTGGCGAAACAGCCGACCGTCATTTTCACCCTCGTAGACAACCGGGTGAATACCCATCAGGTGCTGCATGGTCAGGCTGACCAGGCAGGCAATTGGCGTGCTGCGTGGGCTGAGCACACCGGAGTAAGGGGTAGGCGGTACATCGCGATCGCGTGGGCAGTTGCGCACGATCATGCTGGTCAGTTGCGGATCTTCAACGAAACCCCGTATCTGCTGGCACAGCGCCTTGCCCAATACCTCTTGCGCCTGCTCCTTGAGTTGCGGGTAAAGCTCTTTGCTGGTTTCGAAGTCGAGCGGGGTGTTGTTGAGCAAGGTTTGCCAGGCGCTGGAGACAACCCAGGGCAGGCGGATTTCCAGTGACGTCTGAGGCTCGGCTGCTTGTTGCAGGTGTGCGCTTTCCATTTCGGGTGCTATTCCATTGACCATTCGGTGTCGTGCCAAGCCGGGCAGAGGCGGCAGTCTTTGTTTTTTTTGAATCCGTTCACAGCTGGGCGATGTGAAAGAGCGATACCGCTCCAGGCATCGCCGCATTGCATCGACTCAATCATTGTAATTACAAAAATAGAATCGATTCAATTTATTTCATTGGCCGATTGCCACCATGATTGAGTCGATCCAATCAACTCATTGATTTCAAAAGATTTCTTCGTCGCACCCATTGATCACACCCACGCCAGTGCTCAAGCGGGGCCTGGTGGACCGACCGAGACGACCCTCGAAGTCATATCAATAGAGGCAATTTACAGCGTAAAAACCCGATTACTCCGATCCTGACTTTCGTGCTAGGCTTCCGCGCTCTTGCAGATTCTGGTGCCATTTCCATGTGGGTTCCTCACTACAGCGACCTGGCGCAGCCGGTCTACCTGATGATTGCCGATGCGCTTGAGCAGGACATAGGCAACGGCCGGCTGACGCCGGGCGACCGCCTGCCAACACTCAAGGACCTCGCCGAGGCACTGCACGTGACCCCTGGCACCATTGGCCGAGCCTATGACGAAGCGGCCAAGCGGGGCCTGGTGGTGGGTGAGGTTGGTCGCGGGACTTTCGTCCTGCAGCAACGGCCGGCGCCTGCCCCCACCGCCACCTCGCGGCCCGCACCGTTCAGGCAGGAAAGCGGCCAGATCGACCTGTCGATCATCAAGCCCAACGATGCGCACATGACCGACTGGCTGCGCGGAGCAATCACCGAGCTGGCGGCATCCCCGGACCTGGACCAGGTGCTCGACTACGTTACCGACGGTGGCCATGCAACGCACAAGCAGGCTGGCGCCACATGGATCCAGCGCTGGTTGCCTGAAGCTCGCCCGCAACAGGTGGTGCTGACCTCCGGCGCCCAGCACGGCCTGTTGGTGGCCATCAGCAGCCTGTCAAAAAGCGATGATGTGATCCTGTGCGAGTCGCTTTGCTACCCCGGCATCATTTCCCTGGCCCACAGCATGGGCCGCCGCTTGCGCGGGGTAGCCATGGACGAGCACGGCCTGATTCCCGAGGCTTTGCGGGCCGCCTGCCTGGAGCACCGCCCTTCGCTGCTGGTATGTGTGACCACCCACCAGAACCCTACCAACTCGGTAATGCCCCACGCGCGTCGCGAGGCTATCGCCCAGATTGCCCGCGAATTCGACCTGTTCATCGTGGATGACGATATCTACGGTTTCCTCGAACCGGCACCTGACTACAAACCCTTGGCCGCCTACGCACCTGAGCGCTCGGTGTACCTGACCAGCCTGTCCAAGAGCGTGCTGCCGGCCCTGCGTATCGGCTACCTCTACGCGCCGCCACAAACGCTTTCACGGTTGTCATCGATGGTGCGCAGCAGCGTCTGGATGCCGTCCCCGCTGATGGCCCAGTTGGCCAGCAACCTGATCAACAGCGGTATGGCTGAACAACTGGTGCGAGTGCAGCAGGAAGAAGCCGCCGCACGCCAGTTGATGGCGCTGGAAATCCTCGGCAGGTACAAGGTGCGCAGCCAGCCGAACAGTTTTCATATCTGGCTGGAACTGCCGGAGCCATGGACCAGCGATGAGTTCGCCAACCTGGCGCGCAACAATGGGGTAACGGTGGTCAGCGGCAGCCAGTTCCAGCCTGAGCGCAGCCCAGCCAGCAGTGGCGTGCGCATCGCCCTGATGACGCCAAGCCGTGCCGAGTTGAGTTTCGCCTTGACCAAACTCGCAAGCTTACTGGACTCCTCCGAACCGCGGCTTTTCTACTAGAGAAACACCAGGCGCGGTTCAGCGGATCAACCGCCCCAGCCCCTCCAGCAACCGCTGCAAGGCGCCCTGATTGGCCTGCATCACCGCCCTGCCCGCCTCACCCATGCGCCGGGCATCCTGCGGCAGCTCGATCAACTGCCGCACGACCACCGCCAACCCTTGGGCATCGTCCACCTGCTGCAGCGCCCCGGCATCGCGCAACATCGCGCTGATTTCGAGGAAGTTGAACACATGCGGCCCCATGATCACTGGCAGCGCCAGCGCTGCCGGCTCCAGTGGGTTGTGGCCGCCAGTGGCGACCAGGCTGCCGCCGACGAAAGCGATGTCGGCCAATGCGTAGAGGAACAGCAGCTCGCCCATGGTATCGCCGAGCAACACGCGGGTCTGGGCATCGACCGCAGTCGCGGCAGAACGGCGAACGGTAGCGAACTGCGCGCTGCACAAGGCGTGCACTGCATCGAAACGCTCGGGGTGGCGCGGCACCAGGACCAGCAGCGCGTCGCCATGCACCTGCAGCAACTGTTGATGAGCCTGCAGGATCAGTGCGTCCTCACCCTCATGGGTACTGGCCGCAATCCACACCGGCCGCTCGCCCGCGCCCCATCGCTCACGCAGTGCCCTGGCACGCGGCAACAGCTGATCATCGACCTTCAGGTCGAACTTGATCGAACCTGTGACCTGCACGCACTCAGGGCGGGCACCCAAGTCGCGAAAACGTTGCGCCTCGGTTTCGGTCTGCACCGCAATCAGGCTCATTTCGGCGAGCATCGGCCGGGTAAGCCTGGCAAACCGCGCATAGCCACGGGCGGAACGCTCGGACAACCGAGCATTGGCCAGCGCGACCGGAATGCCCCGCTTGGCACACTGGTGAATATGGTTGGGCCATAGCTCGGTTTCCATGATGATGCCCAGCTGCGGGCGCACATGGTCGAGAAAACGCCCCGCCGCCCACGGCAGGTCATAAGGCAGGTAGCAATGCTGGATGCGTGGTTCATCGGCGAAGAGCGCGCGAATGCGTTCGGAGCCGGTGGGGGTCATGCAGGTGAGGGTGACCGGCAGGTCCGGGTAGGCCTTGAGCAACGCGCGGACCATAGGCGCGGCGGCAATGCTTTCACCGACCGAAACGGCATGAACCCAGATGCCACCCTGGCGCATCGCCGGCAGGTTGCGGGCGAAGCGTTCGCCGATACGCTGGCGGTAGGCCGGGGCCTTGCGTGCACGCAGGTAAAGGCGCAGCGCGACCAGCGGCAGGCCCAGGTGGAACAACAGGGTATAGAGAGTTCTGTTCATGGCGGCGAAGTTTACCCGATCGCGCGCAAGTGCACCGCAAAGCGCTCGGCCAGCCACTGCGCGGCGGGCCCCAGTGGTTCGTCACGGCGCCAGGCCAGTTCGACGACCAAGGCCGGTGGCCGCCATTCGCTGGCGAGCTCGACCATATGCGCCTGGTAGGTCGGGTATTGCACCACATGGCGCGGCAGCCACGCCCAGCCCAGCCCTCGCATCAGCAGCTCGGCCATGGCGTAGAAGCTGTCGGCGCGCCATACCTGCGGGCTGATCGCTTCGCCGCCGGGGTAGCCACTTTGCTGTGGGGTGATCAGCAACTGGCGGTAACGTGCCAGCTGCTGGCGTGTCACGCGGCTTTCCCGCGCCAATGGATGGTCCACCGCGCACACCGTGACCATCTCCACGCTGCCCAGGGCACGCCGCTCCAGTGAGGCAGGCATGCTTTCATGGTGGAAAAACAAACCCAGGTCTGCACGCCGCTCCACCAGCTTGCGCGCCACATCACCTTGGGCACCGCTGGCCAGTTGAACTTCCAGGAAAGGGTAATGGCTGGCCAGTTCGTCGAGGCTGTCGATCACCGGTTGATACGGCATGGCTTCATCCTGCGCCACCCGCAGCAACGCTTCCTGGCCACGCATCAGGGCCAGGGCGCGGCCATCGAGCCGTTCGCACTGGCGCAGCAGTTCGCGGGCATCCTCCAGCAGCGCAGTGCCGTTTTCGGTCAGCCTGGGCTGGCGGCCGCTGCTGCGCTCGAACAACGTGACGCCCAGGTCCGCTTCGAGCATGGCAATGGCATTGCTGACGGCTGATTGCGCTTTGCCCTGCTCGCGGGCAACGGCAGAAAAGGAGCGCAGTTCGACGACACGCGCAAAGGTTCGCAACTGCTCGAGGTTCCACTGCTCGGCCATCAACCTATCTCCTGGGGTGATAGGTAATGACTTTACCGCATCCAGGGACCCTCTAGAATGCCGGACCAGAACCGGAGGATCGAACCATGAACGCCTACACCTACCTCGCCATCGCTATCGTTGCCGAAGTCATCGCCACAGCCTCCATGAAGGCAGTGAAAGGCCTGAGCACGCCATTGCCACTGCTGCTGATGGTGGTCGGCTACGCAATCGCCTTCTGGATGCTGACCCTGGTGGTGCGCAGCATTCCGGTAGGCATCGCCTATGCGGTCTGGTCGGGGCTGGGGATCGTGCTGATCAGTGTGGCGGCGCTGGTGATCTATGGCCAGAAACTCGATGTGCCGGCGATGCTGGGGATGGCAATGATCGTCGGCGGCGTGGTGGTGATCCAGTTGTTCTCCAAGACTGCCGGGCATTGATGGGGCCGGTCGGCGATGAGCCAACCCAGGCATAGCCTGTATACTTGCCAGCTGTCCCAGAATTCGAGGTACCGCCATGCCATCTGCCATTTCCACTGACGTGCTCATCGTCGGCGCCGGGGTCGCAGGCCTGTGGCTCAACGCCCGCCTGCGCAGCCTGGGCTATTCGACAGTGCTGGTGGAGCGCGCCAGCCTTGGCGGCGAACAGACCATCAAATCCCAGGGCATCATCCATGGTGGCACCAAGTACGCCCTGCACGGTGCGTTGACGGGCGCCTCGGAGGCCATCGCCGACATGCCACGGCGCTGGCGCGAGGCCCTGGCCGGCAGCGGCGAACTGGACCTGAGCCGCACCCGCCTGCTTTCCGATGCCCACTACCTGTGGTCGCCGGGTACCCTGGCCGGCAACCTCACCAGCTTCTTCGCCAGCAAGGCCGTGCGCGGCCGGGTTGACCAGGTCAAGGGCGACCAGTTGCCCCCCGCCCTGCAGGACCGCGCCTTCAAAGGCAAGGTGTATCGCCTGGCCGAACTGGTGGTCGACGTTCCCAGCCTGCTGGCCAACCTGGCTGAACTGGCAGGCGACTCCTTGCTCGCCGGTGAGCACATCGAACCCCTGCATGAAGGTGAAACGCTGGCCGGCTTGCGCGTGGACGGCCGTGACATCCGCGCCCAGCGCATCGTGCTCAGCGCTGGTGCAGGCACCGAAGGGCTGCTGCACGCCTTGGGCCTTGAGCAACCGGCCATGCAGACACGGCCGCTGCATATGGTCATGGCCAAAGGCCCCAACCTCAAACCACTGTATGCCCACTGCCTGGGCGGCGGGCCCAAGCCGCGCGTCACCATTACCACCCACCCCGCGGCCGATGGCCAGTGGGTCTGGTACCTCGGTGGCGACCTGGCTGAAGCCGATGGCGTAGCCCGCGACACGGCGGCGCAGATTGCTGCAGCCCAGAAGGAGGTCAGCCAGCTCTTGCCATGGGTAGATCAAAGCCAGGTGCGCTGGGCCACCCTGCGCGTGGACCGCGCAGAACCTGCGCAATCGGGCCTGGTACGGCCTGACAACGCGTTCCTCGCCGACCAGCAACGGCTGATGGTCGGCTGGCCGACCAAGCTCGCCCTGGCCCCCGACTTCAGTGACCGCGTGCTGGCCAGCCTGCAGCGCGACGGTATCCGCCCCAGCGCCCAGGCCGAGCTCGCCGGGCTACCACGCCCGCCACTGGGCATCCCCGCCTGGGAGCGGCTGCTGCCATGACCCTGCCAACCCTGCACGACTTCCACCGCCCGCTGGGCAGCACAGGCTTCAAGGTTTCCCCCCTGGGCCTGGGTACGGTCAAGCTTGGCCGCGACCAAGGCGTGAAGTACCCCACCGGGTTCACGATCCCCGGGGATGACGAAGCGCGCCTGCTGCTGGCCCAGGCCCGCGAGCTGGGTATCAACCTGATCGACACGGCTCCGGCCTATGGCCGCAGCGAAGAGCGCCTGGGGCCGCTGCTGCGCGGCCAGCGCGATGAATGGGTGATCGTCAGCAAGGTGGGCGAAGAGTTCGAAGGCGGCCAATCGCGTTTCGACTTCAGCGCAGCCCACACCCGTATGTCAGTAGAGCGCAGCCTGCGACGGCTGGAGACCGACCGCCTCGAACTGGTGCTGGTGCACTCCGATGGCAACGACCTGGAGATTCTCGAGCAGCAAGAGGTCTACCAGACCCTCGCAGCCCTCAAGCAGGAGGGCAAGATCCTCGGCTACGGCCTGTCGGGCAAGACCGTCGCCGGCGGGCTGAAGGCCCTCGAACAAGGCGACTGCGCCATGGTCACCTTCAACCTCAACGAGCAGGCAGAACGACCGGTACTGGACTACGCTGCCGAACACGGCAAAGCCATTCTGGTGAAGAAGGCCTTGGCCAGTGGGCATGTCTGCCTTGCACCCGGTGTCGACCCGGTACACGCCAGCTTCGAACTGTTGTTCGCCCACCCTGGCGTCAGCAGTGCTATCGTCGGCACTATCAACCCGTTGCACCTGGCCCACAACGTGGCCACCGTCGCCCGCATCCTGGGCCAGCATTGAGTTGTCCCCATCCCCGGGCCTGGACACTGACCCGACGCAAGGAGGAGCCTCGTGCCGCGTACGCTGATCCGCAAGAACCCGAGCAACTTCAAAACACTGCCACTGCATGTCGAAGCCACCCCCGAGAGCCTGGTTTACCAGAGCATCGGCATGCCGCTGAACTTCGCCCAGACGCAACAACGGCGTCGGGCCATCGAGCTGCCCGATAACCAGCGCTTCGTCGCAGAGCTTGCCAACCTCGGCGTTTCGGTACGCCTGACCCTGCACTGGCAGCACCGTGACTATTGGGTACTGGTGCGCCAGCGCCGCCAGGACCGGGGCGATGTGGTGCTTAAATTGATTTCAGGGTATGTCCCGGCTCAGGAGCTCAATCTGCCGCTGCACACTGCGGTCCAGGAAGTGGCGGAAGAGTGCCTGCTGGAAACCCCGGAAGGCTGGCTGGGTGGTCGCTTCAACGACACCTGGCTACCTGCACCTTACGCTGCCGCGCTGCACTACCGGGAAGCGCTGCCGTTCGTGCTGACCCCCGAATCAGGTGCCGCCCGGTCGGTGTATTGCGGCAACCTGATGTTGTTGGAGCGCCCACGGGCTTACGTGCACCTGCCTACGGCATCACTGCAACTGATCTACGACATGCGCCTGCAAGTGCCCAAGGACGCGAAAAAGCTGAGCCTGTTCCATGTCGATGAACGCTTGGAGGGCGATCAGCTGGTCGCGCGGCTCAACCGTAAGCGGCCGGACTTGTACCTGATGCCCGTCCAGGATGGTCAGCCACTGGCCGAGCTGTATACCTTGAAGAAAGATGAACTGGTACCGGCCAGTACCCGCGGGCTTTACCTGGCGGAGAGCTTTGCCCAGCAGGACGGGTGGGTGGTCGCGGACGAGCGGATACGCTGGAAGGATTGGGTGAAGCAGCAGGGGCTGGTGGAGCGCAAAGCTGCGAAGGCTTCACACCTGCGCCGCTTTGGCGACAAGGCGCGGGCACTGCTGGAGCGCGCGCGCACCTCGCTGAACAAATGAGTATCCGGGGCCGCCGCGCGGCCCCGGGCACGTCAGTTCTTGCGGATTTTTTCGACGATTGCAGTGGTCGAGCTGTTCTCGACCAACCCCAGCACCTTCACTGTGCCGCCGTAGGCCTTGACGATATCGGCACCCACCACCTGGTCGATACCGTAGTCACCGCCCTTGACCAGCACATCCGGTTTCACCTGGCTCAGCAGATTCTCCGGCGTGCCTTCAGGGAAGCTGATGACCCAGTCCACCGCGCCCAGCCCAGCCAGCACGGCCATACGCCGATCGACACTGTTGATCGGGCGGCCAGGGCCCTTCAGACGGCTTACCGAGGCATCGTCGTTGACCGCGACGATAAGACGATCACCCTGGGCACGCGCCTGCTCAAGGTACGTCACATGCCCTGCATGCAGGATGTCGAAGCAACCATTGGTGAACACGATCTTCTCTTTGTGCGCACGCGCATCGTCGATGGCCAGCAGCAGTTGCTCCAGGCCCAGCACGCCACGTTCGGAACCTTCCTCGCGCTGGATCGCGCGACGCAGCTCAGGTGCACTGATCGCTGCAGTACCCAGTTTGCCGACCACGATGCCGGCCGCCAGGTTGGCCAGGGCGACCGCGTGGGGCAGGTCCTCACCGGCTGCGATGGCTGCAGCCAGGGTGGAAATCACGGTATCGCCAGCGCCGGTCACATCGAACACTTCGCGGGCACGGGCCGGCAGGTGCAGCGCCGGGTGGCCGGTGCGCAGCAGGGTCATGCCGTGCTCGCCACGGGTAACCAGCAACGCCCCCAGGTCGAGGTCCAGCAGCAGCTGCAGGCCTTTGGCGACCAGCTCGGCCTCATCGGCGCAGCGGCCCACGATGGTCTCGAACTCGCTGAGGTTCGGCGTGATCAGACTGGCACCGCGGTAGATCGAGAAGTCCTTGCCCTTGGGGTCGGCCAGTACCGGTATGCCCTTGGCACGGGCGGCCTCGATCAGGCTCTGATGATTTTTCAGCGCGCCTTTGCCGTAGTCGGACAACACCAGCACTTTGACACCGTCGAGCAGGCTTTCGACTTCGGCGCCCAGCGACAGCGGGTCAGTGGCGAACGGCTCTTCGAAATCGATGCGCAGCAACTGCTGGTGCCGGCTCATGACCCGCAGCTTGACGATGGTCGGCTGGTGCGCAATGCGCTGGAAAACCGAACGCACACCCGCCGCCTGCAGGCTGTTGGCCAGGCTGTCGGCGGCCTCATCCTGGCCGGTAACGCCGATCAGTGCCGCCGGAGCGCCGAGGGCGGCAATGTTCAAGGCAACGTTGGCCGCGCCGCCGGGGCGATCCTCGATCTGATCGACCTTCACCACCGGCACTGGCGCTTCTGGCGAGATACGTGAAGTACCGCCATGCCAGTAGCGGTCCAGCATGACATCGCCGACCACCAATACCGGGGCTTGATCGAAACGCGGCAGGGACAACTTCATGGGCAACCCATATGGAAATAATGAACAGGGGCAGGATATTAGCACAGGGTAAGCGACGGCTTTATGGCCAGATCGGGCCCTGGAAAATTCCGGTGACAATCGGGGCCATACGGCCCCGATCAACGACAACTCAGGTGATATCGGCCTTCGCTGGCTCGTCCAAGCCCATGGCATGCAAGCGGGCATAATAGCCATTGGCTGCCAACAGCTCGGCGTGGGTGCCGCGCTCCACCAGACGGCCCTGGTCCATCACCAGGATCTGGTCGGCTTTTTCGATGGTCGACAGGCGGTGCGCGATCACCAGCGTGGTGCGCCCCTGCATGACATGGTCCAGCGCAGCCTGGATATGCCGCTCGGACTCGGTGTCCAGTGCCGAAGTCGCTTCGTCGAGGATCAGCAGCGGCGCGTTCTTCAACAGGGCCCGGGCAATCGCCAGGCGCTGGCGCTGGCCACCGGACAGCAGCACGCCGTTTTCACCCACGTCGGTGTCGAAGCCCTTGGGCAGCTTGTCGACGAACTCCTTGGCATAGGCATCGGCAGCCGCCGCTTCGATGTCCGCACGCGGCGCGCCGGCCAGGTCGCCGTAGGCGATGTTGTTGGCCACGGTGTCGTTGAACAGGGTCACATGTTGGGTCACCTGCGACACGTGCCGGCGCAGGTTGCGCAGGCGGTAGTCTTCGATCTCTACGCCATCGAGCAGGATCTGCCCTTGGTCATGGTGATAGAAGCGCGGAATCAGCGCCGCCAGCGTCGACTTGCCGCTACCAGAGCGCCCGACCAGCGCGATCATCTGCCCAGGCTCGGCGGTGAAGCTGATGTCGCTCAGCACTTCGCGATCAGTGCCCGGATAGGTGAAGCTCAGGTTGCGTACTTCGAGGCGACCTGCCACGCGCTCCTTCTCGATCGTACCGCGGTCGATCTCGGGCTGCTCGTCCAGTTGCTCGAAGATGCTTTCAGCACCGGCCAGGCCTTTCTGGATGGTCGAGCTGACTTCTGAAAGCTGGCGGATCGGCTTTGGCAGCAGGCCCGCGGCGGTGATGTAGGCCACCAGATCGCCCGCGGTCGAGTCGCCCCGCAGGAACAGCACCAGGAACATCAACGCGGCCATGGCGCTGTAGATCACCAGCTGCAACATGGGCGTGTACAGGGCGCCCGTCTTGGTCATGCGCAACTGTTTGTCGGTGTTGCTCTGGCTGGCACGGCTGAAGCGCTGCTGCTCGTAAGCCTCGCCGCCGAAGCTGCGCACCACACGGTAGCCCTGGATGGTTTCGGAAGCGACGTGGGTCACATCGCCCATCGCCACCTGGATCTTCTTGCTCTGTTTACGGAATTTCTTGCTGGCGACGCTGACCATCACCGCGATCACCGGCAGGATGGCGACCATCACCAGGGTCAAGTGCCAGTTCATCCAAAGCAGGTAGGCAAACAGGAAGACCACCGTCAGGCCTTCACGGATCACGACCTTGATTGCATCGGTGGCGGCCCCCGTCACCATGGTCACGTTGAAGGTGATGCGTGAGATCAGGTGCCCGGAGTTGTGGTTGTCGAAATAGCGGTTGGGCAGTACCAGCAGCTTGTTGAACAACTCCACGCGCAGGTCATGCACCAGGGAGAGGGAAACCTTGGCCAGGAAATAGTTGCCGAGAAACGAACCCAGGCCCTGCCATGCCGCGATCAGGATGATCAGCAGCGGTACCGCCTGCAGCAATTGCAGGTCGCGCAAGTAGGGGACGTTGGGGAACAACACCGCTTCGGGGTTGCTCAGGCCATCGACAAAGTACTTGAGGATCCCGGCCAGCATTGGCTGGGTAGAGGCAAAGATCACGAAACCGATGATACTCAGCAGGAAAATGCCGATATAGGGTTTCACGTAGCTCAGCAACCGGAAGTAGATCTTCAGGCTGGAGGTGTGCTCCGCCGGTAGCGGTGTTTCGGCCATCATCGAGCTCGCTGTTCAGGTTGAACCGGAAATTTTACCACAGGCGTCATTTTCGGCACGCCTGCGGAGCAACAACATGCCGGGCCGACGGCCCACACGACCTGCGCCCGGTTTTTTCATACGGCTTAAGCCCCCTGGTCGGTCGAAAAAGACCAACATGGTGCTGGAGGATTATTTTCGGCATTATTGCCGGTCATTTTGCTCGCCAGACGACAAGGCTCAACTCATGCAATGCTCTCGGCTCACCCAGGTCGACTTCGATCAGCTGACACTTGGCGCCCAGATACTGGAGGCAGACAGCCATGGCGCCAAAGTCTACCTGCTTGAGGATGGTAACTTCCTCAAGGTTTTTCGGCGCAAGCGTCTGATTTCATCTGCGCTGCTGCGCCCCTACTCCCAGCGCTTTGTGGACAACGCTGCGCGCCTTGCACAGCTGGGCATCCCTACACTCGAGGTCATCAGCCAGCACAAGCTGGACCTGCCGGGCAGAACCGCAGTGCTGTACAGGCCGTTGCCGGGGCGCACGCTGCTGCAGATGTCGCGGGACGAAGGCTTCAGCTGGGACATCTACCTGCCCCGCCTGATCACCCTGATCCGCCAGTTGCACCGTAACGGCGTGTACTTCCGCTCCCTGCACCTGGGCAATGTGGTGGTCACGCCCGACCAGCACCTGGGCCTGATCGACGTTGCCGACATGCGCTTTTTGCGCCCACCACTGTCTGCCCGTATGGTTCGACGCAACGTGCAACACATGGTGAGTTACATCGCACGGGAGAAACTGGGCGACCGCTTCCCCCTCGCCGATTTCCAAGCGGCCCTGCTGGCACGCTGAACCTCAGCCCCAGCGCCTGGCAGGGCGTTACAAACCCCGGCCAGGTGCTGCGCCGAGCGCGGTATCAGTGCACGAAGATGGATATACCCATGCCTGCCAAGGCGCCGATCACCAGGGTCAGTGCCAGCTTGATCCGGTCGCGATTACGCCGTTTGGCCTTGCGGTGAACTTCTTCAGGCACAGTGACGTGGCTGCCAAAGCCCGTGTGCAGGACGGCGTCTCCCTCCAGGGTGACCGCTGTCAGGTTCAATTGCGCGTAACGCCGCGACAGCGCCTTCTCGCCCGCATAGCCGGCAAAGGGCGCACAGCGCTGATAATCGCTCAGCCGACGCAACCCCGGATTCAGGGAAAAGGCCTGCCACTCGGCTTTCTCGGAGTGCAGTGGATAGCAGGGCACCCCAGCGATGACCTGCCGGTCCCCCAGATGGATATAGGGGCTGTGGATCGACAGGTCATGGGCATGGCTGCGCAACCAGACTTGCAGCACCTGGGGGCTGGCCTCAAGGATCGCCCTGGAGTCTTCGACGAAGGCCTGGCGGTAGAAGCGCCAGTCGTCCTCGCAATGAAAGATGTAAGGCGTCTTGACATGGCTGTAGGCCAGGTCGATCGAGGCCAACTGCCCAAGCTTGGGGCGGTTGACGAATACCGTGCAGTGGGGCTTCCAGTGCTCGGGTACGGCACCGTGAACAGCGTCGTCACCGGAGTCCTCGGTAATGAAGACCTCGCGAATGGGCGCTGTGTTGTAGCGATCGAAGCTCTCAAGGGTTTCCTTGAGCAGATCGAACCGACCGCAGCTGGTCACGACAAGCGTGACATCACTATCATTTGAAAAGCGCACCGGACTCCCTCCGCGTTGCGACAACAGACTTTACGCAGCCACTCCCTGGTCACGAAAGCTCTTTTAGTTAAATGCCCAGCGTCAACCGCAGCCTCTGCCAGACGGACAAGGGCGGGTGCGGCCTGAGTGCCGGGCGCATATGGTCGACGATGCTACGGCCAACTTCAGCGAAACTGAAGCGGGAAACCGCCAGATGCCGACCATTTTCTGCAATTTGCCGGGCCAGGCCCGGATCGGCGCGCAGGGTACGCAGCTTCGCCTGGAGCGTCGGGATGCTGTCGTACAACACCATGTTGTGCATATCCTGCAGGCCCAAGGCGCTATTTTCTTCAGCCCCCTGGTCGAACGCCAGCAACACGCAGCCGCAGGCCATGGCCTCGAAATTCTTGATCATGTACTCGCCCATGCCCACATCGGCACTGACAAAGAAGCGGATCCGGTTGAGCGTGTTGCAATAGTCTTCGCCAGATTTGGTGCGGGTCACCACCAGGTTTTCCACCCGCCCCAATTCATCCAGCAACGCCTTGCGCCCGCTGTAGGCAACACTGTTGGTACTGCCAACGAACGCCAGTTCGATATCGCGCTCAAGCCCTTGGTCCGTGAGCAGGCGCTCGTCATACCCCTTGGGCACGAACACCGCATCGAACCCTTCCTGACGCAAGCGCTCGCTGACCATGTAGCCGGAACTGATCACCCGTGCCCACGGCAGCTTGCGGTAATGCGCGCTGAACTTGCCGGTGTACTTGCAGGGGATGTAGTTCTGGTAGGCATCATGCTCGAGGATCACCAGGTTCGGCACGGTACGGATGAACGCGGCCTGACGTATTTCCTGCTTGAAGCGCAGGAAGAACACGATGCGGTCGTAGCGCTCGACCTGCACTTCGCGCTTGAAATAACGGCGCAGGTTGCGCTGGTCATCGCTGGTCAACCAGCGCAGGTCGCACTCACAGTTGGCCGCGACGCCGTCGTACAGGCGATCGAGGATGGCCCGCTGTTCTTTCTGCACCAGAAATAAGACTTTCATTGCTTTCCTTGGGCGCTCTGCGCCTTCGCGGTCAACCATGGGCATTGTCTACAGCTCACGGCGCCAGAACAGTTCATGCCGGCGCACGGCCTTGCGGAAGAACTCATTCTCACCGTAAGGCGATGGCCGGCGCCCGGCCAGCCAGCGCTGCAACAGCCGACGCAAGCGGCGCTTGAACGGCGCGGCAGGCTGCAGGTCATGCATCATGCCCAGGGCCATCGCCTTGTCGCGCTGCGTTGGCAGGTCCAGCACCAGGCTGCACGGTGCCCACGGCTGGCCGGCACTCAGTTGCGGTGGCAAGGCCACGCCATCGCCGCTATCGCCCATGGGCCAGCGGTCGTTGTCGTGCAGATGGTTGGCATAGCACAGCAGCGTCTGCGGCTGCCACGCCAAGCCCTCAAGGGCCTGCATGACGGCCACATGGGCGCAGATGTGATCAGGGTGCGGGTCCAGCTGCGGGTGCGGCAGGACCAGCACTTCAGGCCGGGCCATCTCCAGCAGCGCACGCACGTCAGCCAGCAGGTTGTGCCAGGTGGGCGCGCCATCGCTGTCAGCCGGCAACGACGACGGGTTGAAGCGACGGAACGGGCGGATATCGGCCATCTCGGCTTCACGGGAAACAGCCGGCACATCGGGCGCTGCCTGCATGGCCGGCAGTTGCAGGCAGAAGTAGCCTAATTGCACGCAACGCGCCTCTGGCACCCCGGCCCAGCGCGGCACGGCAATACTGTCCCAGGCGCGCAGGCGGCCCTTGAGCCGTGCTGCCTCGGCCTTGCCCATGCCCATCTGCTGGTAGTGTTCTGCTTCGATTTCGCCAGCGGTCAAGGTCACCACCCAGGCTTCGTCGGCCTGGCTGTAAAGGCCATAGGCCGCCAGCTCGGCATCATCGGCATGGGGTGCGATCACCATCAGGCGACGGCGCTGCATGTCGACGCCGGGGGTTATCCACAGGCGCGGTTGGCCCTGCAGGCGACAGTGACGGCCGCGCACGCGCAGCGTACCCGCCTGCAGCGGTGCAGCCAGCCCGGTCAGGTTCAGGAAGCGAACGCCGTCGACACCACGCTCGAACGTCTGGCGGTCAGCGCGCTCATCGCCCAGCAGCTCGACACAGGGGTCGAGAAAACGCCCCAGCCAGCTGCTTTTTACCCGCACTTCGACGATCAGCGTTTCATTACCCTGCAGCGCCGTATCGACCTTGAGCACGCCGTCACGCAAGGTGACAGGCGCTTCGCGGGTCTGCTCGCCGAAGTCGTAGGCGTAGTCTTCGTTCGGGGCATAGAAAAGATGATCGGCGAACCAGGCTTCGTGGCCCGCCCAGAGCAGTGGCAGCAGCAACACCGGCAGCCACCACCAGGTGAATGTGCCCAGGGCAACCAGCACCGCCAGGCCAGCCAGCAGCCCCAGGCGCTTGTTGCGCCGATGGCGCTTGAGCAACTGCTGTTTGCGGCTCACGCCTGGAACACCGGCACAGGGTTGCACCAACGGTCTTTGTACTCGCGGTCGGCACGGCCGAACGAGAAGCGCAGAGGCTTGTTGCGTGCGCGAGCCTCTTCCCAGGCAGCCTGGGTGTTGAGGAAGCTCAGTACGCTGCCAGGGCTGAAGGCCTTGGTCTCGGGGTCGACGCCGCCATTGACGTACTCGACACTGATCCACTGCGGCGCTTCCACCCGGTAGACCAGCTGGATGGCGATGGGCTTGTCGTCGAGCAACAGCACCGAGCCGATCAGCAGCTCACGCAGACGCTCGAGCACATCGGCCATACGCTCGGCACCGGTGGCCGGGAACCCCCAGCGGCGCTGGAACAGGTCGCAGTACATGGCGGCGATCTGCTGAGCACTGAAATCGGCAATCGGGCGCACCACACCACCCGCCTCTTCCAGCAGGCGCAACTCGCGGCGCTGGTTGTAGCGGAATTTCTTCGACAGGTCTTCATGGGCGCGGGCCATCGCCAACTGCTCTTTCTGAGCCTTCAGGCCACTGAAGCGCCCCTGGTTCAGCTCGGACAGGTAGCGCGCGGTATGGCGCAAGGGTGCGGCGGCGTCGCCCGCGGCTGGCAGAATGATCTCGGCATTGCCCAGGTCGAACAGGCCTTTCTTGCCGGCACGCTTGAGCACGTCCTTGGACAGCGCCAAATGACGCCCCCAAGTGGCAATGCCAGCCTTCAGCTCGCCTGCCTGATGCCAACCCAGGTAACGCACGGGGATCTGCGCCAGGTCCGCCAATCGTTCGATCACCAGCGGGTGCGTGGCAACGCTACCACCGAACCGCTCCCACGCCTCGGCGTAGGCGGCGGCGTCGATGACCTGCCAACCACGCTCACGCACAGCCTGAATATGATTGAGCATCACTTGCGCACCGCCAGCGCACTGACTTGCGGCAGCTGCCAGAAGGTTTCACGCACGGCCTGATCGGAGAAACGCTCGTGCAGGCGCTGCAGCATGTGCGAGGCGCATGCTTCGCGCTGCTGCTCATCCAGCAACGCCATGTGCTTCAAGCCCTGGGCCAGCTGCGAGGCATCGCCGAGGGGGAACAACACACCCACGCCTTCGACCACTTCACGAGCCCCGCCGCAGGCCGTTGCCAGCACCGGTACGCCGGCCACCATGGCTTCGAGCAGGACCATCCCGAACGGCTCATGATCGGAGCTCAGCGCGAACACGTCGAACGCCTGGAAGTAGCGGCGCGCATCCGCGACCTGGCCGAGGAAGTCGACCTGCCCGGCAATGCCCAACTCGCCAGCCAACGCCTTGAGCTTGCCTTCCAGCCGCCCCGTGCCGAGGATCGCCAGACGAGCGCCGGCCGGCAGCCATGGCAGGGCTTGGGCAAAACCGCGCAGCAAGGTCGCCTGGTCCTTGTCCGGGTGCAGGCGCCCGACATTGCCGACGACCCACGCCTGCGCATCCAGGCCAAGGGCCTGACGCGCTTGCGCGCGCGGTACCAGCGAGGCCTGCAGGGCCTCGATGTCGATACGGTTGTACAGCGTCTGGATCCGCTCGGCCGGCCACCCAGGCAGGCAGCGGCGCATGTCGTCGCGCACCGCGTCCGACACGCCAAGCAGGCTCAGCCGCTTGCTGAACAGGTTGGCGAACAGGCGCCGCCCCTTGCGTTCATAGTCGCCGAACGCATGGTGCACCCCGATCACCGGCAGGCCGGTCGCCAACAAAGCCACGTAGATCGGCTTGAAGCGGTGGGCGATGCAGAAGCTGAAATTGCGCTCGGCCGCGATACGGCGCAGGGCGCGTATGGCGCCGAGCTTCAGGCCGCGAACGGCCTTGGAGCTGAATTGCAGGAACAGCACTTCGTCCGACGCGCAGCCAGCCGCAACCTGCGGGTCGGCGGCGCCGGTGAGAAATACCGTGGTGACCTTGTAGCCACTGCCTTGGAACAGGCTGGCGTACTGACGGGCACAGTCCAGGAACGGCCCGTCATAACCATGGCAGAACTGCAGGATGCGCGGCTCAGAGCGGCTGGTCATACGCGGCGGCGCCGTCCTTCACAACAAGAATGTCTTCCATGATCAGGTACTGCAGGTCCGAGCCGAAGAACATGTTCAGCGCATCGGTCGGCGAGCAGATCATCGGCTCGCCGCGGCGGTTGAGCGACGTGTTCAGCGACACGCCATTGCCGGTCAGGTCTTCCAGCGCCTTCATCATGTCGTAGTAACGCGGGTTGTACTCACGCTTGAGCACCTGGGCGCGCGAAGTGCCGTCCTCGTGCACCACTTCCGGCACGCGGGTCTTCCACTCTTCAGCCACTTCGAAGGTGAAGGTCATGAACGGCGCCGGGTGATCGATCTTGATCATTTGCGGGGCGACGGTGTCGAGCATCGACGGGCAGAACGGCCTCCAGCGTTCGCGGAACTTGATCTGGTGGTTGATACGGTCAGCCACCCCTTCGACGCTCGGGCAGCCGATGATCGAACGGCCACCCAACGCACGCGGGCCGAATTCCATGCGGCCCTGGAACCAGGCCACCGGGTTGCCGTCGACCATGATCCTGGCGATCTGCTGAGGCATGTCGTCGAGCTTGCGCCATTTCGGCTGGTTCGGGTGACGGGCACAGGCGGCGATCACGTCTTCGTTGGAGTACGAAGGGCCGAGGTAGACGTGCTCCATCTTCTCGACCGGTACGCCACGGGCGTGGGACACATAGGCGGCAGCACCGACCGCAGTACCGGCGTCACCGGAAGCCGGCTGGACGAACAGCTCTTTGACGTCCGGGCGGGCGATGATCTTCTGGTTGAGCTTGACGTTCAGCGCGCAGCCGCCGGCAAAGGCCAGCTTGCCGGTTTCACGCAGGGTGTCGCCCAGGTAGTGATCGATCATCTGCAGGGCCAGCTTCTCGAACAACGCCTGCATGCTCGCTGCGTAATGGATATAGGGCTCGTCGGCAATGTCGCCTTCGCGCTTGGGGCCCAGCCATTCGATCAGTTTCGGCGAGAAGTAGAAGCCCTTGCCCTTCTCTTTATAGCGGCGCAGGCCGATGACGTTGGCGTACTCGGTGTTGATCACCAATTCGCCGTTCTCGAAGCTGGCCAGGCGGGAGAAATCGTATTTGCTCGCATCGCCATAGGGCGCCATGCCCATGACCTTGAACTCGCCATCGAGCATTTCGAAGCCGAGGAACTCGGTGATCGCACCGTACAGGCCGCCCAGCGAATCCGGGTCGAAGAACTCTTTGATTTTGTGGATCTTGCCGTTTTCGCCATAGCCGAAGAACGTGGTGGCGTACTCACCCTTGCCGTCGATACCGAGGATCGCCGTCTTTTCCTTGAAGCCCGAGCAGTGATAGGCACTGGAGGCATGCGCCAGGTGGTGTTCGACCGGCTCGATCTTGACTTTTTTCGGGTCGAAGCCCAGTTGCTCCAGGCACCAGACGATCTTCTTGCGGTAGCGCTTGTAGCGACGGTTGCCCATCAGAATCGCGTCCAGGGCCCGGTCCGGTGCGTACCAGTAGCGCTTGGCATAGTGCCAGCGAGCCTTGCCGAACAGGCTGATCGGGGCGAACGGGATAGCGACCACGTCGACATCGGACGGCTTGATGCCAGCCTGTTCCAGACAGAACTTCGCCGACTCGTAAGGCATGCGGTTCTTCGCATGCTTGTCACGCACGAAGCGCTCTTCTTCGGCGGCGGCAATCAGTTTGCCGTCGATGTACAGGGCCGCGGAAGGGTCATGGCTAAGGGCGCCGGACAGGCCAAGAATCGTCAATGCCAAGGGATCAGCCTCTTCATTCGGTAGAGATGCGCCAGCGGCCTCAGGGGCGGGTGACGGCTAAAAGGCGGGATTATAACGCAAACACTTGCAACTGGCCCTATCGCCGGCAAGGCGGCTCCGACAGGCGCGGCGCGGCGTTAAGCGCGTGCCGCGCCGGCGACAGGGGCTGACTGGGCAACCGCTCTATTCAGCGATCAACCAGTCCATGCGGTAGCTGCCGGCAGTCTGCGCCAGCTCTCTGGCCAGCCAGGGCAGCAGCGCCTTGAGTTCGTCTTCCAGCCCCCATGGCGGGTTGGCAATGGCCAGGCCCGAACCATTGAGGCCCTGTGGGCTGTCCTGGTGGTGAACATACAGCTCGACCCGCAGCAGCTTGGGCGCGCCAGTGCTGGTCAGGTCCTGATAGAACCGTGTGAGCGAGCGCTGGTCCTTGATCGGGTACCAGATGGCCGCGACGGTCTGGCGCATGCGGCCGATCGCCTCTTTCAGCGACGTGGTGCAGCGCTTGAGCTCATCGGCTTGCTCGAACGGCGGATCGATCAGCATGATCGCGCGTTTTTCCGCCACTGGCAGCAATGCCCGCGGCACGTGCCAGCCCTCGCCCAGGTGCACCACCACGCGCGGGTCTTTCTTCATGTTCTCTTTGAGCAGCGGCCCGTCTTCAGGGTGCTTTTCGTTGAGCAGGGCGCGGTCCTGCTGGCGCATCAGCCGGCGGGCAAGCTCCGGTGAACCGGGGTAGTAGCGCAGCTCGCCATCGCTGTTCAGGCGTTTGATGACGCGAAGGTAATCGGCGGCGATGGCCGGCAGATCATCGCGATTCCATAAGCGCGCGACCCCTTCCAGGTACTCACCGGTACGGGTGGCCTGGTCGCCTTGCAGGTCATAGAGACCCAGGCCGGCGTGGGTGTCGATATAGGCGAACGGCTGTTCTTTGCGCGACATCAGGGCGATGAGGCGGGTCAGCACGATGTGCTTGAGGACGTCGGCATGGTTGCCGGCGTGGAAGGCGTGACGATAGTTCATGGCAACTCCTGCGCGGGCAGCAAGTTTACCTTGCCTTGCCGGCGGAGTCAGGCCTGGCTGCCGCTCGACAGCGCCCCGACCGCCAGTTACCGGCGATCAGGGCACCTCGACCCGACAGGTGTCAGGTATTACTTTTCAGCGTGATACGCAGCATCAGCGGTTTCAAAGCGCGAAACCATGCTGTTCGTCGGGCTGCCGAGCTTGCTCACCACGACGATGGCGATGCTGGCGAACAGGAAGCCTGGGATGATTTCGTACAACCCGATGGTGTCGAACTGCTTCCACAGGATCACGGTCAGCGCACCGACCACGATACCGGCCAGCGCACCGTTACGGGTCATGCCTTTCCACAGTACCGAGATCAGCACGACCGGACCGAAGGCAGCACCAAAGCCGGCCCAGGCATAGGCCACCAGACCCAGCACGCGGTTCTCTGGGTTGGCAGCCATGGCGATGGCGATCAGCGCCACGGCCAGTACCATCAGGCGCCCCACCCAGACCAGCTCACGCTGCGAGGCGCTCTTGCGCAGGAAGGCTTTGTAGAAGTCCTCGGTCAAAGCACTGGAGCACACCAGCAACTGGCAGCTCAAGGTGCTCATGACCGCAGCCAGGATGGCCGACAGCAGCACACCGGCCACCCATGGATTGAACAGGATCTTCGCCAGCTCGATGAACACACGCTCGCGGTTCTCGGTGACCGGGCCGGCCAGGTCAGGGTTGGCCGAGAAATAGGCGATACCGAAGAAGCCCACGGCGCAGGTACCGGCCAGGCACAGGATCATCCAGGTCATGGAAATGCGGCGCGCCTTGGCGATGGATTTCACCGAGTCGGCGGCCATGAAGCGCGCCAGGATGTGCGGCTGACCGAAGTAGCCCAGGCCCCAGCCCATCAGCGAAATGATGCCGATGAAGGTCGCACCCTTGAGCATGTCGAAGTTCGCCGGGTTCTGCGCTTCGATTGCCAGGATGGTCGTGTCGAATCCGCCGGTGGAGATCAGCACGATGATCGGGGTCAGGATCAGCGCGAAGATCATCAGCGTAGCCTGCACGGTGTCTGTCCAGCTAACCGCCAGGAAGCCACCGATGAAGGTGTAGGCGATGGTCGCCGCAGCGCCGGCCCACAGCGCAGTCTCGTAGGACATGCCGAAAGTGCTTTCGAACAGGCGGGCGCCAGCGACGATACCGGAGGCGCAATAGATGGTGAAGAACACCAGGATGACGATGGCGGAAATGATCCGCAGCAGGCCACTGCTGTCTTCGAAGCGGCTGGAGAAGTAGTCCGGCAGGGTCAGCGCATCGCCATTGTGCTCGGTCTGCACCCGCAGACGGCCAGCGACGAACAACCAGTTGAGGTAAGCGCCGACGGTCAGGCCGATGGCGATCCAGGCCTCGGACAGGCCTGAGAAGTAGATGGCGCCCGGCAGGCCCATCAACAGCCAGCCGCTCATGTCGGAAGCACCAGCGGAAAGCGCGGTGACCACGCTACCCAGGCTGCGACCGCCCAGAATGTAGTCGGAAAGGTTGTTGGTGGAGCGATAGGCGGCGAAGCCGATCAGTACCATTACCGCGATATAGATCACGAAAGTGATCGTTAGTGGATTGCCCATGCTTGTGCCCTGGCGTTTGTTTTTATGTCATGTACAACCGAATCGGGACGGTTGCACCCAGGCGGCGAATCCTATGCAACAACGTTAATGGGGTGCAACCACTTTTCATCGGCCAGTTGCACCTTCTCGTGCATTTTCAGGTCATGCCGCTTTTTTGCTCCTTTCTGGAGCAAAACCTGCTTTTTTCAGAACAAAATGCATCAGAAAGAGGCAGCTTTAGCGCGTAGGATTATTCATCAGACGAGTTGCACCTCTTCGGCCAAAAAATAGGGTTGCACCTGGTTGCACCTGAAATGTCCTACGGCTACTCTTGGCGTTAGCTTAGGCCACAACCGTGGCAATAACGAGGATAAGAAATGGCGACGACCACCCTTGGGGTCAAACTCGATGACCCTACCCGTGAACGACTCAAGGCAGCTGCGCAGTCTATCGACCGCACGCCGCACTGGTTGATCAAGCAAGCGATCTTCAACTACCTGGAGAAGCTGGAGGGTGGCGCCACCCTGACCGAACTCAACGGTCAGGCCAACAACCCGGCCGATGATGCCGGTGAAGTACAGCCCGACCACGCGCACCAGTGTTTCCTGGAGTTCGCTGAGAGCATCCTGCCACAGTCGGTGCTGCGCTCGGCCATTACAGCCGCCTACCGCCGCCCCGAGCAGGAAGTGGTGCCGATGTTGCTGGAACAGGCGCGCCTGAGCGCGCCACTGGCCGAGGCGACCAACAAGATGGCCGCCGGGATCGCCGAGAAGCTGCGCAACCAGAAGAGCGCTGGCGGCCGCGCCGGCATCGTCCAGGGCCTGCTGCAGGAATTCTCCCTGTCGTCCCAGGAAGGCGTGGCGCTGATGTGCCTGGCCGAAGCCCTGCTGCGCATCCCCGACAAAGGCACCCGTGACGCGCTGATCCGCGACAAGATCAGCAGTGGCAACTGGCATCCGCACCTGGGTAACAGCCCGTCGCTGTTCGTCAACGCGGCCACCTGGGGCTTGCTGCTCACCGGCAAGCTGGTCTCCACCCACAACGAAGCCGGCCTCACCACCTCGCTCACCCGCATCATCGGCAAGAGCGGCGAACCGATGATCCGCAAGGGCGTCGACATGGCCATGCGCCTGATGGGCGAACAGTTCGTCACCGGCGAGACCATCGCCGAAGCGCTGGCCAACGCCAGCCGCTTCGAATCCAAAGGCTTCCGCTACTCCTACGACATGCTCGGCGAAGCCGCGCTGACCGAGCACGACGCGCAGAAATACCTGGCGTCTTACGAGCAGGCGATCCACTCGATCGGCAAGGCCTCCCACGGCCGTGGCATCTATGAAGGCCCTGGCATCTCGATCAAGCTCTCGGCACTGCACCCACGCTACAGCCGCGCTCAATACGAGCGGGTGATGGAAGAGTTGTACCCGCGCCTGCTGTCGCTGACCCTGCTGGCCAAGCAATATGACATCGGCCTGAACATCGACGCTGAAGAGGCCGACCGCCTGGAGCTGTCGCTCGACCTGCTCGAGCGCCTGTGCTTCGAGCCATCGCTGGCCGGCTGGAACGGCATCGGCTTCGTCATCCAGGCCTACCAGAAGCGCTGCCCGTATGTGATCGACTATGTCATCGACCTGGCCAAACGCAGCCGCCACCGTCTGATGATCCGCCTGGTGAAAGGCGCCTACTGGGACAGCGAAATCAAGCGCGCCCAGGTCGAGGGCCTGGAAGGCTATCCGGTCTACACCCGCAAGGTGTACACCGACGTTTCCTACGTCGCTTGCGCCCGCAAGCTGCTGTCAGTACCGGAAGCCATCTACCCGCAGTTCGCCACCCACAACGCCCATACCTTGTCGGCCATCTACCACATCGCCGGCCAGAACTATTACCCGGGGCAGTACGAGTTCCAATGCCTGCACGGCATGGGCGAACCGCTGTACGAGCAGGTTGTCGGTAAAGTCTCGGAAGGCAAGCTGAACCGCCCGTGCCGCGTTTACGCGCCGGTCGGCACCCACGAAACCCTGCTCGCCTACCTGGTGCGCCGCCTGCTGGAAAACGGCGCGAACACCTCGTTCGTCAACCGCATTGCCGACCACTCGATCTCCATCCAGGAACTGGTCGCCGACCCGGTCGCCAGCATCGAGCGCATGGCCACCCAGGAAGGCAGCATCGGTCTGCCGCACCCGCGCATCCCGTTGCCGCGTGACCTTTATGGCAGTGAGCGGGCCAACTCGGCCGGTATCGACATGGCCAACGAACACCGCCTGGCGTCGCTGTCCTGCGCCATGCTGGCCACGGCACACAATGACTGGAAAGCCACCCCATTGCTCGCCTGCGCCGCCAGCGAAGGCGCGGCCACCGCGGTACTGAACCCGGCGGACCATCGCGATGTGGTCGGCCACGTCCAGGAAGCCACCGTTGCCGACGTCGACAACGCCATCCAGTGCGCGCTCAATGCGGCACCGATCTGGCAGGCCACGCCGCCCGCCGAGCGAGCAGCGATTCTGGAGCGCACCGCTGACCTGATGGAAGCCGAGATCCAGCCGCTGATGGGCCTGCTCATCCGCGAGGCCGGCAAGACCTTCGCCAACGCCATCGCCGAAGTGCGCGAGGCCGTCGACTTCCTGCGCTACTACGCCGTGCAGGCGCGCAACGATTTCAGCAACGACGCCCACCGTCCGCTGGGCCCGGTGGTGTGCATCAGCCCATGGAACTTCCCGCTGGCCATCTTCACCGGCCAGGTCGCCGCAGCCTTGGCTGCCGGTAACCCAGTACTGGCCAAACCAGCGGAGCAGACGCCACTGATCGCGGCCCAGGCGGTGCGCCTGCTGCTCGAAGCCGGCATTCCGGAAGGCGTGCTGCAACTGCTGCCAGGGCGCGGCGAAACCGTGGGTGCCGGCCTGGTCGGCGACGAACGCGTCAAGGGCGTGATGTTCACCGGGTCCACCGAAGTGGCGCGCCTGCTGCAGCGCAACGTGGCCGGCCGCCTGGACAACCAGGGCCGCCCGATCCCGCTGATCGCCGAAACCGGTGGCCAGAACGCGATGATCGTCGACTCCTCGGCATTGACCGAGCAAGTGGTGATCGACGTGGTGTCCTCGGCCTTCGACAGTGCCGGCCAGCGCTGCTCGGCCCTGCGCGTGCTGTGCCTGCAGGAAGACTCGGCTGACCGCGTGATCGAGATGCTCAAAGGTGCCATGGCCGAAAGCCGCCTGGGCAACCCGGACCGCCTGGCGGTAGACATTGGCCCGGTGATCGATGCCGAAGCCAAGGCCGGTATCGAGAAACACATCCAGGGCATGCGCGAAAAAGGCCGCCCGGTTTATCAGGTGGCGATCGCAGAGGCTGCTGAAACCAAGCGTGGCACCTTCGTGATGCCGACCCTGATCGAGCTGGAGAGCTTCGATGAGCTCAAGCGCGAGATCTTCGGCCCAGTACTGCACGTGGTGCGTTACAACCGCCGCAACCTCGACCAGTTGATCGAGCAGATCAACAACTCCGGCTACGGCCTGACCCTCGGCGTGCATACCCGCATCGACGAGACCATCGCCAAGGTGGTGGAGAACGCCAACGCCGGCAACATGTACGTCAACCGCAACATCGTGGGTGCGGTGGTGGGCGTGCAGCCGTTCGGTGGTGAAGGCCTGTCCGGTACCGGCCCGAAAGCGGGTGGCCCTCTGTACCTGTACCGCCTGCTGTCGACCCGCCCGACCGACGCCATCGGCCGGCACTTCCAGCAACAGGACGGCGAAGGCAAACCGGACCGCACCCTGCACGAACAGCTGATCAAGCCGCTGCACAGCCTCAAAGCCTGGGCCCAGAATAACCAGCAAGCGGAGCTGGCCACGCTGTGCGACCAGTTCGCCAGCCAGTCGCAGAGCGGCATCGCCCGCCTGCTGCCAGGCCCGACCGGCGAGCGCAACACCTACACCATCCTGCCGCGAGAGCACGTGCTGTGCCTGGCAGACAACGAAGCCGACCTGCTGGCACAGTTCGCTGCAGTCCTGGCGGTGGGCAGCTCGGCGGTATGGGTGGATGGCGAGCCAGGCAAAGCCCTGCGCGGTCGCCTGCCAAAAGAGCTGCAGGCCAAGGTCAAGCTGGTGGCGGACTGGAACAAGGATGAGGTGGCGTTCGACGCGGTGATCCATCACGGCGACTCCGACCAACTGCGTGGCGTGTGCCAGCAAGTGGCCAAGCGCGCCGGTGCGATCGTCGGCGTGCACGGCTTGTCCAGCGGCGACCATCAGATTGCCTTGGAGCGGCTGGTGATCGAGCGGGCGGTGAGTGTGAATACCGCTGCAGCGGGGGGTAATGCCAGCTTGATGACCATTGGCTGAACAGGCTGAGGTAACGAAAAGGAGAGCTTCGGCTCTCCTTTTTTTGCCTGTCTCGAAACAGAGGAATGTGGTGGGAAAATTCTCTCAGCGTATAACGTTGAAATGCTCCACACCCACGCCAAACACGCGTCCCATTCCTCGTTTTGAACCCATATCACCCAAACTTATCAATCTCCCCCCTCACCGGCCGATTCCCTACACTCGCAGCATCCCGCCTCAGGACCGCCACCATGCCCGAGACCCTGCTCAGCCCCCGCAACCTCGCCTTCGAACTCTTTGAGGTGCTCGACGCAGAAGCCCTGACCCAGCGCCCGCGCTTCGCCGAGCACAGCCGCGAAACGTTCGACGCCGCGCTGACCACCGCGCGCACCATCGCCGAAAAGTACTTCGCCCCGCACAACCGCAAGGCCGATGAAAACGAGCCGCGCTATGTGGATGGCCGCGCCGAACTGATCCCCGAGGTGAAACCGGCGGTCGATGCCTTTCTCGAAGCAGGCTTCCTCAATGCCAACCGCGACTTCGAAGTCGGCGGCATGCAGTTGCCCAGCCTGGTCTCGCAAGCCTGCTTTGCCCACTTCCAGGCCGCCAACGCCGGCACCACGGCCTACCCGTTCCTGACCATGGGCGCGGCCAACCTGATCGAAAGCTTCGGCAGCGATGAGCAGAAACGTCTGTTCCTGCAGCCGATGATCGAGGGGCGCTACTTCGGCACCATGGCGCTGACCGAACCCCACGCCGGCTCGTCGCTGGCCGATATCCGCACCCGTGCCGAAGCTGTCGGCGATGGCAGCTACCGAATCAAAGGCAACAAGATCTTCATTTCCGGCGGCGACCACGAACTGTCGGAAAACATCGTGCACATGGTCCTGGCCAAGCTGCCCGATGCACCAGCCGGGGTGAAAGGCATTTCGCTGTTCATCGTCCCGAAATTCCTGGTCAATCTGGACGGCAGCCGTGGCGAACGCAACGACGTGCTGCTGGCCGGGTTGTTCCACAAGATGGGCTGGCGCGGCACCACGTCCACCGCGCTGAACTTCGGCGATAACGGGCAGTGTGTCGGCTATCTGGTGGGCCAGCCGCACCAGGGCCTGGCCTGCATGTTCCAGATGATGAACGAGGCACGTATCGGTGTCGGTATGGGCGCGGTCATGCTCGGTTACGCCGGCTACCTGTACGCGTTGGAATACGCGCGCCAACGGCCCCAGGGGCGGTTGCCGGACAACAAGGATCCTCGAAGCGCTGCGGTTCCAATCATCAGCCACACCGACGTCAAACGCATGCTGCTGGCGCAGAAGGCTTACGTGGAAGGTGCCTTCGACCTGGGCCTGTACGCCGCGCGGCTGTTCGACGACACCCACACCGCCAGCGACGAAAACGGCCGCGCTCAAGCCCAGCAACTGCTCGACCTGCTGACCCCGATCGTCAAGTCCTGGCCATCGACCTTCTGCCTCAAGGCCAACGAACTGGCGATTCAGATCCTCGGCGGCCACGGCTACACCCGCGAATACCCGGTGGAGCAGTACTACCGCGACAATCGCCTGAACCCGATCCACGAAGGCACCGAGGGCATCCAGTCGCTAGACCTGCTCGGGCGCAAGCTGGCGCAAAACAATGGCGCCGGCCTCAAGCAGCTGATTCGGTTGATCGCCAGCACCGCGGAGCGCGCCAGCCACCACCCCAATCTTGATACCTTGCGCCAACCCCTCGAGCAACTGGTCAGTCGCCTGCAAGCCGTGACCCTTGCCCTGCTGGGTGATCTTGCCCAAGGCCAGATTGCCGACGCCCTTGCCAACTCGGCGCTGTACCTCAAGGCCTTTGGCCATTGCGTGATCGGCTGGCGCTGGCTGGAGCAAGCGATCCATGCCGAACTTGGCCTGCTCAAGGGCAATGCCGCAGACCGCGACTTCTACCTGGGCAAACTGCAGGCAGCCCGTTATTTCCTGACTTGGGAAGTACCAGGCTGCCATAATGAGCTGGCATTGCTCGAGGCGCGCGACACCACTTGCCTCGGCATGCAGGACGAGTGGTTCTAAGGGGGAGCCACCGTGTACACGGAGGCTTGCGCATGTTCGATTCCAGCGCCCTGCTGCGCCAGCGTTTTGCTGCGCTGCGCAGTACGGCCGAGTTGTTTTCCCTACGCCATGTAAAACAGTCACACCAAGCGCTGTCGGTTCGCCGCAATGTCGCCGAACCGCCATGCTTCAGCCTGGACGAAGGCGCCATGCTCAGCGTGCGGGTCAATGGCGTGGAGGCCTATGCGGCGACTGCCGACCTGTCCCAGGCTGGGCTGCAGCGCGCCTTGGAGCAAGCCGAGACGCTGGCCCGGCAGATCGCCCGGCACAGCCTGCTGGACCTGCGCGACCAGCCCGTGGTCAGCGCACGCCACGATCATGTCTCGCCCAACTTCGACCAGCCCGTCCCCAGCCTTGCCGATTGCCTGGGCCTGCTCGCCGCCGAATCGGCCAGCGTACCCAAGGACAGCCGCCTGGTGGACTGGCAGGCCAGCCTGGGCTTGAGCCTGGTCGAGCAAACCTACCTCAACTCCGCCGGCGCCGAACTGCGCCATGCCCAACGTTTTCTGTTCCCAGGCCTTGGCGTAACGGCCAGCGATGGCCAGGACAGCCAAAGCCGCAGCCTTGGCCGTGACAACTTCGGCCAGCAGGGTGGTGTCGAAATCATCGAGCGCTGTGGCCTGGTCGGCGCGGCCAGCCGGGTAGCCGACGAGGCACTGCAATTGCTGCTGGCCCCGAACACCCCCAGCGGCCCGCGCGACCTGCTGTTGATGCCCGACCAGATGATGCTGCAGATCCACGAATCCATTGGCCATCCTCTGGAGATGGACCGCATTCTCGGTGACGAGCGCAACTACGCCGGCACCAGCTTCGTCAACGCCAGCGACTTCGGCCACCTGCAGTACGGTTCCAGCCTGCTCAACGTGACCTTCGACCCAACCATCGGCGAAGAGCTGGCCAGTTACAGCTTCGATGACGACGGCAGCGCCGCCAGCAAGCAGTTCCTGATCCGCGACGGCCTGCTGCTGCGCCCGCTGGGCGGGGCGCTGTCGCAGTTCCGCTCCGGCCTGGACGGCGTGGCCAACAGCCGCGCCTGCGGCTGGAACCGGGCCCCCATCGACCGCATGGCCAACCTCAACATCGAGCCGGGCGACCAGTCTCTCGAGCAACTGATCGGAGGCATCGAGCACGGCATCCTGATGCGTACCAACCGTTCCTGGTCCATCGACGATGCGCGCAACAAGTTCCAGTTCGGCTGCGAATGGGGCCAACTGATCGAGAACGGCCAGCTCAAGGGCATCGTCAAGAACCCGAATTACCGCGGCATCTCTGCGCAGTTCTGGCGCAACCTGTCGGCAGTCGGCGACCGCAGCACCTTCCAGGTGCTGGGCACGCCCAACTGCGGCAAGGGCGAACCCAACCAGGTGGTGCGCGTAGGGCACGCCTCGCCGGCCTGCGTGTTCCGCCAGATCGACGTATTCGGAGGAGACGCGTGATGAAACAGGCTTTCGAAACCCTGGTCGGGGACGTGCGCGCCGCCCTGCACGCGGGCGAGCAGTTCACCCTGAGCTACAGCGCCGAGCAGTCGCAATTCGTGCGTTTCAACCACGCCAAGGTCCGCCAGGCCGGCGAAGTGAGCCAGGCCAGCGCGCAACTGCGGCTGATCCGCGATGGCCGCCAGGCCGAACAGCAAGTGACCTTGAGCGGCGATGCGCAGCTGGATCGCCAACGCCTGGCGGATGCGCTGCAGCAGCTGCGCCAGACACTGCCACTGCTCGCCGTCGACCCTTACCTGCGCCTGGACGAGAGCGCCTGGCACAGCCACAGCCAACAAGCGCAGGCGCTGCCAGACCTGAGCGAAGTGCTGGCGCTGCTGGAGCATGAAGCCGGTGACCTGGACCTGGTCGGTATATACGCCGCGGGCCCGATCTGCCGAGGCTTCGCCAGCTCGTTCGGCGCCTTCGGCTGGCACCAGGCCAACAGCTTCAACTTCGATTGGAGCCTGTTCCACCCAAACGGCGAGGCGGTGAAGGCCAACTATGCCGGCCAGCGGTGGAGCGCCGACGACTTCAGCGCACGCCTGCGCCAGGCGCGGGAGCAGTTGGGCTTTCTCGGGCGCCCGGCGGTCACCCTCAAGCCCGGCAGCTACCGCGCTTTCCTGGCGCCGGCAGCGATGGACGAGATCGCCGGCATGCTGTGTTGGGGCGGTTTTTCCGCGCAGGCCCTGGCGACTGGCAACAGTGCCTTGCAGCGCCTGTACAACGGCGATGCGCGGCTTAGCCCGCTGGTGAGCTTCTCCGAGCAAGTCAGCGGTTCGTTGAGCCCGGCGTTTTCCGATGAAGGCTCACCGCGCCTGGATGTGCCGTTGATTCAGCAAGGACAGGCGCAGCAACGGCTGATCAGTGCCCGCAGCGCTGCTGAGTTCGAGTTGCTGGCCAATGGCGCAGACGGCTACGAATCGCCCTGCGCCCTCAGCCTGGCAGCGGGAAATCTCGCCAACGCAGACATCCTGGCGCGGTTGGGTACTGGCCTGTACATCAGCAACCTGTGGTACCTGAACTACTCGGACCTGCCGGCAGCGCGCATGACCGGGCTCACCCGCTTCGCGACCTTCTGGGTGGAAAACGGTCAGATCCAGGGGCCGGTAAGCACCATGCGTTTCGATGACAGCCTGTACAACTTGCTGGGCAGCCAGCTGGAAGACCTGACCTGTGAGCGGGAAATGATCCTGTCGACCAGCACCTATGGACAACGCAGCACTGGGTCGAGTCATTTGCCCGGGGCACTGGTCAAAGGCCTGACATTGACACTATAGGAGGGCAATACCAACCTCTTCGCAGGCCTGACCAGACTGTGAAGAGGAGTATAATGCAGAGCATGCTACGGAGACCCTGTGCTAGGGAACCATGCCAACGCTACCCAGCCCTATTATCGAACCCCTACGTGCTTCGAATACTGTTGGTTTCATTCCACAAGGCCATGACTTCAACAGACTTCCGGACCGGAATGGGCTGATAATTTCTAGCGGGCAGTTTAGGTTGGCTAATACGACTCTCGTACGGCCCAAGAGCCGCTTTTAGCCTGACTGCATGCACCTCCGTCATACCCGTATAACTAATGTTGATTTTTGGAGCATCCCGTGCTGACGGAGGTAAAGTCTGTGAGATGTGAATGTGTTTAGAGTCCAACCCTCTCTCGATGGAGTTAATGACATCTCTCACAGCTGTGGCTGATACCTTATCCGTCATTGGAAGATAGCTCTTCATATACTTGGCAAAACCCTTCGGGTCGTAAGCAGCAGTATCCTGCACCATTCGATTTATTCCAATCCCATCGTCCAGCCCAGCCATCGACTGCGGCGCTAGAACCTCTGCCGCCGGGCCGTAGCTAATTATTTTATTATGCGCGGGCGTCCCCCTACTAAAGAAGTCTACAAAAGGCCCGCGCCCCACTTCCCGACCTGCCAAAAATTGAAGAGTAGGAATGCCAGCACGCCCGCTCGGGTCGATAAAGTTGACGGGATCTCCTCGACAATAGGCATAATCATTAATACCCGCCGATGTAAAGGGGCCAGACTTATCAGGAGAGCAGAAGCGCCGGAGTCTGGGACTGTAAAAACGCTCGCCATTGCCCAGCGCATACACCGTCTGCCGCGGAAGGTAAAGTTCACCATTGAAACCCAAACTAAGTTTGGCCCTTCCAGGCACACCGTCGCAGCCGTACGCGTCGTAACAAAGCGCGTGATCGCCTGCGCTGCCACTGATCGCCCTGAGCACTGATGAAGAGACGTCAGTCGCTACCAATCGCCTACAATCAGCCTGGCCCAGGACCAGCGGTAGCCGACCAGACCGCATCAGGCGTTCAGCCCCTGCGGCATCCATCAGCATGGCCAAACATCCTTTTTCGTAGAAAAACAGCATTTTCTGCTTCCTCGCCCAGGTAAGGCCCACCTCGACCCACAGCAATCGTGAGGCGAGAAACCTGCATGCCGTCACGCCTCCCTCTACAATCACCCTGTGTCGTCGAATGCTCAACTGGTAAAAGTGATAGGACCGTCAAATATCTGGCTCTGCATCAAGCGGTTGAATCCGCAGGAACTCGGCAGGTCTCTGAGATAACGCACCGGCTTTCCCCCTCCACATGAAACTGCCCGTGCCTGTCCAGCCCATGATTTGAGGATAAAATGCCCGAACGCACCCCGTTGGACCCCACCACCGCCCGCTGGATCCCCTGGGTGGTGGCCATCGCTTTCTTCATGCAGTCCTTGGACGGCACCATCCTCAACACCGCGCTGCCAGCCATGGCCCGCTCGCTGGCCGAAGACCCGCTGCGCATGCAGGGTGTGATCATCGCCTACATGCTCACCGTGGCCCTGCTGATCCCCGCCTCGGGCTGGATCGCCGACCGCTTCGGCACCAAGCGCATCTTCTTCAGTGCCATCCTGCTGTTCAGCTTCGGCTCGCTGCTGTGTGCCGCCGCCAATAGCCTCGGTTTCCTGATCTTTGCCCGTGTGGTGCAGGGCCTGGGCGGCGCCCTGATGCTGCCGGTCGGGCGGCTGGTGGTGCTGCGCGCCTACCCGCGCACCGAGTTGGTGCGCATCATGAGTTTCATCACCATCCCCGGCCTGCTGGGGCCGCTGCTGGGCCCGACGGTTGGCGGCTGGCTGGTGGAAATTCTCAGCTGGCACTGGATCTTCCTGCTCAACCTGCCGGTCGGCCTGATCGGCTGCTACGCCGTGTGGAAGTTCATCCCCGACCTGCGCGGCGCCGAACGGACCCGTTTCGACACGCCGGGCTTCCTGCTGTTCGGCGCCGCGATGGTGCTGATCACCATCGCCATGGAAGGCCTGGGCGAGCTGCACCTGCCGCACCTGCGGGTGATGCTGCTGTTGTTCGCCGGCATGGCATGCCTGGCGGCTTACTGGCTGCGCGCCGGGCGCGATCCCGAACCGCTGTTCTCGCCCAGCCTGTTCCGGGTGCGCACCTTCGCCATCGGTATTCTGGGCAACCTGTTCGCCCGCCTGGGCAGCGGCGCCCTGCCGTTCCTGGTGCCGTTACTGTTGCAGGTGGCGCTGGGCTATTCGCCAGCGCAGGCCGGCATGAGCATGATCCCGCTGGCGGCGGCCGCGATGGTCGCCAAGTCCGTTGCCCGGCCGCTGATCGAGCGGCTCGGCTACCGGATCGTCCTCACCGGCAACACCGTGCTGCTCGGCCTGCTGCTGGCCAGCCTGGGGCTGGTCGACGGGCAGACCCCGTATGCCGTACTGCTGGTGCAACTGGCCCTGCTGGGCGCGGTGAACTCCATGCAGTTCACCGCCATGAACACGGTAACCCTGATCGACCTCGACGATGCCAGCGCCAGCAGCGGCAACAGCCTGCTATCGGTGGTCGCGCAGCTGTCGCTGAGCCTGGGCGTAGCCTGCGCAGGCGCACTGCTTGGCGGTTTCACCGCAGCCGGCAATGCCGATGGCGTGGACACCACCTTGGGCGCCTTCCAGCTGACCTTCGTGACCATCGGTATCATGGCCATGCTGGCGGCGGCGATCTTCCTGCAGCTGTCGCCGACGGACGGAAGGCGTGCCCGTCGTCCGGAACAGCACATGGAGTCTTAGGGCGAATGGCCATGAGGCTGGTAGACTGCGTGGCATTTTTCGCTTCGCAACGCAGGCCCGCCTCGTGACCACCGAAACCACCGCTTTTGCCACCTTGCCGCTGTCCGCCGCCATGCTGGCCAACCTGGACGCCCTCGGCTATGCCGCGATGACGCCGATCCAGGCCCAGAGCCTGCCCGTCATCCTCAGAGGCCAGGACCTGATTGCCCAGGCCAAGACCGGCAGCGGCAAGACCGCTGCCTTCGGCATCGGCCTGCTCAACCCGATCAACCCGCGTTACTTCGGTTGCCAGGCACTGGTTCTGTGCCCCACCCGCGAGCTTGCCGATCAGGTTGCCAAAGAGCTGCGCCGCCTGGCCCGCGCTGAAGACAACATCAAGATCCTCACCCTGTGCGGTGGGGTGTCGCTGGGCCCGCAGATCGCTTCGCTGGAGCATGGCGCGCACATCATCGTCGGCACCCCAGGGCGCATCCAGCAGCACCTGGACAAGGGTACCCTGGTGCTCGACGGGCTCAATACCCTGGTGCTGGACGAAGCCGACCGTATGCTCGACATGGGCTTTTTCGACGCCATCGCCAGCATCATCGGCAAGACCCCGTCGCGCCGCCAGACCCTGCTGTTCTCCGCCACTTACCCGGCCGGTATCGAGCAATTGGCCGCCGACTTCATGCGCAAGCCGCAGCAGGTCAAGGTCGAGAGCCTGCACACCGATAACCAGATCGAACAGCGCTTCATCGAGATCGACCCGCAACAGCGCCTAGAGGCCGTCACCCGCGTGCTCGGCCACTACCGCCCGCAGTCTTGCGTGGCGTTCTGCTTCACCAAGCAGCAGTGCGAAGACGTGGTCGCCCACCTCACCGCCAAGGGCATCGTGGCCCAGGCCCTGCACGGCGACCTCGAACAGCGCGACCGTGACCAAGTGCTGACGATGTTCGCCAACCGCAGCACTTCGGTGCTGGTAGCCACCGATGTGGCTGCACGCGGTCTGGATATCGATGGCCTGGACATGGTCATCAACGTGGAGCTGGCGCGCGATGCCGAAATCCACGTGCACCGCGTCGGCCGTACCGGTCGCGCGGGCGAGAAAGGCATTGCCGTGAGCCTGGTGGCACCGGCCGAAGGCCATCGCGCCCAGGCCATCGAGGCACTGCAAAAGAGCCCGCTGCGCTGGGACCAGCTGGACAGCTTGAAGCACAAAGGTGGCGAACCGCTGTTGCCGGTCATGACCACGCTGTGTATCGCCGCAGGCCGCAAGGACAAGCTGCGCCCGGGTGACATCCTGGGTGCGCTGACCGGTGATGCCGGCATCCCGGGCAAGCAGGTGGGTAAGATCGCCATCTTTGACTTCCAGGCCTTCGTGGCCGTGGAGCGGGCGTTGGCCAAGCAGGCGATGCAGCGGCTGAACAGTGGCAAGATCAAGGGCCGCGCCCTGAAAGTCCGCATTCTCTGACATTTTTTGCGGCTGCCTTGCAGCCCATCGCCGGCAAGCCAGTTCCCACAGGACCACCACAGGCCTCAGGCATTGTGCGATGCCCGTGGCTGCTGGCTTGCCGGCAATGGCCGCGCAGCGGCCCCGAACCAGCAATGAGGTAACACCGTGCACACCACCGACGTGATCATCCTCGGCGCCGGCGCCGCCGGCCTGATGTGCGCCCAGCTCAGCGCCCGCCGTGGCCGCCGGGTGCTGCTGCTCGACCATGCCAACAAGCCCGGCAAGAAGATCCTCATGTCGGGTGGCGGGCGTTGCAACTTCACCAATATGTACACCGAGCCGGCCAACTTCCTTTCGCAGAACGCACATTTCTGCAAGTCGGCCCTGGCCCGCTACACCCAATGGGACTTCATCGAGCTGGTGGCCAAGCATGGCGTGCCCTACCACGAGAAGAAGCTCGGCCAGCTGTTCTGTGACAACAAGGCCAGCGACATCCTCGACATGTTGCTGGCCGAATGCGACGAAGCCGGTGCCGAGCTGCGCATGAACACCAGCATCGAGCAGATCGAGAAGACCGAAAACGGCTATCTCCTGCAAACCAGCGCCGGCCAGTTCGCCTGCCAATCGCTGGTGATCGCCACCGGCGGCCTGTCGATCCCAACGTTGGGCGCGACCGGCTTCGGCTATCAGGTAGCCCGCCAGTTCGGCCATACCTTGCTACCGACCCGCGCAGGCCTGGTGCCGTTCACCATCACCGAGCCTCAACTCAAGGCATTGTGCACCGAACTGTCGGGCACCTCGCTCGATTGCACAGCCAGCTGCAACGGCACCCGCTTCCGCGAGAACCTGTTGTTCACCCACCGAGGCCTCAGCGGCCCGGCGATCCTGCAGATTTCCTCGTTCTGGGAGGCCGGCGACACCGTTGAAATCAACCTGCTGCCCGACCGTGATGCACTGGCCTGGCTGCAACAGCAGCAGGCCGAGCGCGCCAACGCGGAACTCAAGACCGTCTTGGGCGAGGTGTTCACCCGCAAGCTGGCGAACCTGCTGGCCGAACAGTGGTTCGAATCAAAACCCATGAAGCAGTACACCCCGGCGGAGCTGGCGCAGATCGCCGACAAACTGGCCGCCTGGCAGCTGGTACCGGCAGGCACCGAAGGCTATCGCACCGCCGAAGTCACCTTGGGCGGCGTCGATACCCGCGAGGTGTCGTCGAAAACCATGGAATCGCTGAAATCCCCCAACCTCTATTTCATTGGCGAGGTGCTGGATGTCACCGGCCATCTGGGCGGTTTCAATTTCCAATGGGCATGGGCATCAGCCAACGCTGCAGCACAGTTCGTGTAGAGTAGAATCCATTCAGCAGCACGGAACGCTTCTTGCTGGTCCGTGCCGTAATGCATTCATTCGATCACTGCCAGCAGGCCATCATGTCATCGAGTTCGTTCCGTCAGTCATTGCGTCGCCTGTGGGGTCAAGACAAATTCAGCTACGCCATCCGGGTGACCATCGCCCTCACCGGCAGCATGGCCTGGTGCTGGTACCAAAACGAGATGAGCCTGCTCATCCCGTTGTTCCTCGGCATCATCGCCAGCGCGCTGGCCGAAACCGACGATAGCTGGCAAGGCCGCCTCAGCGCGTTGCTCGTCACCCTGGTGTGTTTCGCCATCGCTGCAATTTCGGTGGAACTGCTGTTCCCCTACCCTTGGATCTTCGCCATCTCCATGGCCTTGGCCGCCTTCTCCCTGACCATGCTTGGCGCACTGGGTGAACGCTACGGAGCGATTGCGTCGGCAACGCTGATTCTGTCGGTGTACACCATGATCGGCGTGGACCAGCGCGGCGGCGAAGTCAGCGACTTCTGGCATGAACCAATGCTGCTGGTGGCCGGTGCCGCCTGGTATGGCCTGCTCTCGGTACTGTGGCAGGCATTGTTCTCCAACCAACCGGTACAGCAGAGCCTGGCCAAACTGTTCTTCGAACTGGGCACCTACCTCAAGCTCAAGGCCAGCTTGTTCGAGCCGATTCGCACACTCGATGTCGAAGCCCAGCGCCTGGCATTGGCCCGGCAAAACGGCAAGGTGGTCGCCGCGCTGAACGCCGCCAAGGAAATCATTCTGCACCGGGTCGGCAACAGCCAACCCAACTCCAAGGTCAGCCGCTACTTGAAGCTGTACTTCCTGGCCCAGGACATCCACGAACGGGTGAGCGCCTCGCACTACCCTTACAACGCCCTGACCGAGGCGTTCTTCCACAGCGATGTGATGTTCCGCTGCCAGCGCCTGCTGCGCAAACAAGGGGCGTCCTGCCAGGAACTGGCACGCTCGATCCGGCTGCGCCAGCCGTTCGTTCTGGCCACCGGCTTCGCCGAGGCCCTCGATGACCTCAACGCCTCGCTGGAGCACCTGCGCAACCAGAACAACCCCGCCTGGCGCGGGCTGTTGCGCTCACTACGCGCCCTGGCGGCAAACCTGGCCACGCTGGACCGCCTGCTTGGCGCCGCCAGCAACCCGGACAGCCTGGCCGACGCCAGCGACAGCAGCCTGCTCGACCGTTCGCCACGCAACCTCAAGGATGTGTGGAAGCGATTGCGCACCCAGCTCACACCGACCTCACTGCTGTTCCGCCATGCCCTGCGCCTGTCGTTGGCGCTGTCGGTGGGCTACGGCATGGTGCACTTGATCCACCCGACCCAAGGCTACTGGATCATCCTCACCACCCTGTTCGTCTGCCAGCCCAACTATGGCGCGACCCGGCGCAAGCTCGTGCAGCGGATCTTCGGCACAGCCATCGGCCTGACCGTTGGCTGGGCGCTGTTCGACCTGTTCCCGAATCAGCTGATCCAATCGGCGTTCGCAGTGGTGGCCGGGGTGGTGTTCTTCGTCAACCGGACCACCCGTTACACCCTGGCCACGGCGGCGATCACGCTGATGATCCTGTTCTGCTTCAACCAGATCGGCGATGGCTACGGCCTGTTCCTGCCACGGCTGTTCGATACCTTGGTCGGTAGCCTGATCGCCATCGTCGCAGTGTTCCTGTTCCTCCCCGACTGGCAAGGCCGGCGCCTGAACAAGGCGCTGGCCAACACCCTGGCCTGCGCCAGTGTGTACCTGCGTCAAATCATGCAGCAGTATGCCCACGGCAAGCGCGATGACCTGGCCTACCGCCTGGCCCGGCGCAACGCACACAACGCCGACGCAGCGCTGTCCACCACCCTGGCCAACATGCTCATGGAGCCGGGGCACTTCCGTAAGGAGGCCGATGTGGGCTTCCGCTTCCTGGTGCTGTCGCACACCTTGCTCAGCTACCTCTCAGGGCTGGGGGCGCACCGTGATACGGCGCTGCCGGCAGAAGTCCATGAGCAGCTGATCGAGGGCGCGGGGCAGGCATTGGCCGCCAGCCTCGACGAAATCGCCAACGGCCTGGCAGCGCGGTTACCCGTGGCGATCCACAGCGATGCAGAGGAAGCCTTGGCCAATACGCTGGAGCAGATGCCCGAAGAACTGGATGAACATCAACGATTGGTGCAAACCCAATTGGCGCTGATCTGCCGGCAGTTGGGGCCGTTGCGCACCTTGGCAGCGCACTTGATCAAAGAGAGCTCACCGGCCTGATCGTTCTTGCCTGCGCCGCAGATCAAAAGCCATGCTGGCGCAGAAGCCGTGCATAGCTGCCGTCTGCCTTCATCGCTTCGATGCTGCGCTCGAATCGCTCGACGATCTGCCGATGCTCCGGGTGCTTGAGGCTGACCAGGATATGCAGGGTGTTCTCGCCCAGCGCGGGTTCGACCAACACCACCACATTGCGCACCGACTCGGGTTCGCGCTGCAGGTTGTAGCGCGCCACGAACTCATCTTCCACCGCCAGTTTTACCCGCCCAGCAGCCAGCATGCGCACGGCGGAGGAAAAGTTGCGTACCGGCACCTTGTGCAAGCGGATGTCGCTATCGAATGCCGGTGAGTAGGCATAATCACGCACCACGGCAATGCTGTAGGGGTACAGATCGGCCAGGCGGCTGTAACGGAAGCTGTCGCCCTTGCGCTTGAGCAGACGGATGCGGTTGGTCAGGTAGGCCTTGGAAAACTGGCCGATGCGGGTGCGCGAATCGTTGTACCAGGCATTGATCAGTACGTCGTAGCGGCCTTCGCTCACCCCGAGCAGCGCCCGCGCCCACGGTACTTCCTCGTACTCGCTGGGGTAACCTGCACGCGCCAGCGCCGTGGTGACGATGCTGGTGGCAAGGCCACCACCGGGCATACCGGCATCGGTGAACGGCGGCCAGGTATCGGCCACCAGCCGCAGCTTGGCCTGGCCCAGGGCTGGCGCCGCCAGCATTACGGCCAACACTCCCAGAACGCAAAACAGTGGCCGCATGCTCAAGTCCTTTTGCAGTAGGGGGCACAGGCTGTTGATGGCGGTCTTCGATCACGCTGGTAGAGAGACTACACAAAGCCGCCGTGCAGGGCAGCGGCCAATAGTGTCAATTAGCCTCTATTTTGGCCGAGGCATACAGGCCCACGGACTTACGGGTAGCCGAGCACTTCTCTGATCTGGCGTAGGTGGCGGATGATCCACTGCTTGTCGATCGCTCCCCAGTCACGGATCCGATAATGCCCGGCGTGGTTGCGCGCCCCGTCCTGCTGCTCGAACTCGCAGACAATGTCCAGGTCGGCCAGCGCAGCGATGGTGTCCTGCGCGGTGCGGCGCGGCATGCCGGTGGCTTCCATCAAGGCGGGCACGCTGGTAGCGGTCTGGCTGTCGATCAGCCAGGCCACGTACAGGCGGCGATAGAAACTGCTCTTGGTCTTGCTCACATCCATGCTGCGTGATCCTTACAGGTTACCCGGCAGCTCCCGATAGGTCAGGTAGACGCGCAGGTCGAATTCCAGTTGGTGGTAGTCCGGCTCCATATGCTGACAAAGCTGATAGAAGGCTTTGCTGTGGTCACGCTCGCGCAGGTGCGCCAGCTCGTGTACCACGATCATGCGCAGGAACTGCGGCGCGGCCTCCTTGAACAGCGAGGCGATGCGGATTTCCTTCTTCGCCTTGAGCTTGCCCCCCTGCACCCGCGATACCGCAGTATTGAGCCCGAGCGCACGGTGGGTGAGGTCCAGACGGTTGTCGAACAATACCTTGTCCAGGCTGGGCGCACTGCGCAGGTACTGCTGGCGCAATGCCTGGGCGTAGCCGTACAGCGCCTTGTCGCTCTGCACGTCATGGCGACCGGGATAGCGGCGCTGCAGGTAGTCACCCAGGCGGTCGCTGTCGATCATCAGCTGCACCTGCTCCTGCAGGTGCGGCGGGTAAGCTTGCAAATAGCGTAAGACGGTCATGGCATGGCATTCGGCGTAACGAATGCCGATTCTAGCCAATCAGGGCGCCGGCCAGGGAAAAATTGCCGGGAAGCCGCTGGCATCGGCGGCGGTCATCGGGCGGGCGACAAGAAAGCCCTGCACGTAGGCGCAACCGTTTGCCTTGAGCCAAGTGGCCTGGGCCGCTGTTTCCACCCCCTCGGCGATGACAGTGACGTTGTAATCGGCGCACAGGCCGATGACGCTGCGCACCAGGGCGGCATCCGCCGCCGAATCGGGCAGGCGCGCCACCAGGTGACGGTCCAGCTTCAAGGTGTCGATAGGCAGGTCGCGCAGCATGCGCAGCGAGCAGTCGCCAGCACCAAAGTCGTCCAGCGCCACGCGCACGCCCAGCTCGCGCAGGCGGTGGATCTGCTTGATCGCCGCGTCGATGTTGTACATCAGTGAGGTCTCGGCGACTTCCACTTCCAGCTGCGCCGGGTTGAGCTGGTAATCCTCTATCACCCGCTGCAACTCATCGACCAGCCCAGGCATGGCGAACTGGGCGCGGCTCAGGCTGATACCCAGCACCAGGTCCGGCGCAAAACGCTCACACCAGGCCTGGCGCTGCGCCGCGCCCTGGCGGTAGATCCAGCTGGCCAGGCGCGTTATCAGTCGCGCCTCCTCCAGCAAGGGGATGAACAAGCCCGGCGGTACATCGCCAGCACTGGGGTGCTGCCAGCGCAGCAGGGCTTCGAAACCACGCAGATGCCCGTCGGCGAAAGCGACCTGGGGTTGGTACACCATGTTGAAACCTTGCGACTCGACCGCGTCGCGCACGCTGTCCTCGAGCATCAACCGTGAACGCGCCCGGCCATTGAGCTCCTGCTCGTAGAAACGGTACTGCCCGCGCCCAGCTTGCTTGGCCGCATACATCGCCGCATCGGCAGCACGCAACAGGCCTTCGACCGTGGCACCGCAGTCCGGGTAGGTGGCAATGCCGATGCTGACACCCAGGGATACATCCAGGCCGGCCACCTGCCGCTGAACGGACACACGCTCAAGCAGTTGCTCGGCAAAGCGGCCGGCTTGTTCCGGATACGGCAGGCCATCGAACAGCGCAGTGAACTCGTCTCCGCCCATGCGTGCCAGCAGCGCCTCACTGCCCAGGCAGTCCTTGAGCTGCTCGGCAACCCAACCCAGTACCCGGTCCCCGGCATCGTGGCCGAGCGAATCATTGATCCGTTTGAAGCCATCCAGGTCCATGTACATCAAAGCCTGCGTCTTGTCCGAGCGTTCGTTGCGCAGCAGCACACTTTCAGCTGCCTGATAGAACCCTCGGCGGTTGAGCAGGCCGGTGAGCGGGTCGGTGACCGCCTGGTATTCGAGCTGCTGGTGCAAATTACGCACTACCGACATGTCCAGCACCGTCACCACCATCGCCTGCTGATCAGCCGGCAGCGGCGCGCAGGACAAGGCTACCGGCACCAGGTGGCCGCCTGACGTGCGCAGGTGAGCATCGTGTATACGGAAAATCTGCCGCGACTGGTAGGCGTGATGGAAATCCGATTCGCTCCATAAGGTGGCATTGGGCAGTTGCAGCAAGCCAAGCAACTGCGCGCCCTGCAATTGCTCGACCGGGGCATCGAGCAAGCGCGAGATCGCCGGGTTGGCAAAGCTGATGCTGCCGTGAGCGTCGACCACCAGAATACCTTCGGCGGCGTTTTCCAGGATGGACGCATTGAACGCCCTGGCTGCCTCCAGTTCGCGCGTCAAGCGTTGCAGCATGCGCCGGTTGCGCTGCTGGTCCAGCTGCGCCTGCACCTTGGGCTTGAGGATCTGCGGGTCGAACGGCTTGAACAGGTAGTCCACCGCACCGCTGGCATAGCCCTTGAGCACGGCGGCATCGGACTGCTCGTTGGCGGTGAGGAAAATGATCGGAGTCAGCTTGGTCCGGTGGCTGCCACGCATCAGCCGGGCAACCTCGAAACCGTCCATTTCCGGCATCTGCACGTCGAGCAGCACAAGGTCGACTTCGTGCTCCAGCAAGGCGCTCAAGGCTTCCATCCCTGAACCTGCGGTCAGCACCTGCCAATCTGTGCGGGCCAGCAAGGCGCGCATGCTTATGAGGTTCTCAGGGTAATCGTCCACCACCAGGAGAACCGAGCTGCCATCCGGTGGTTGAGGGTAAGCGCCATCCATGCTGCTTTCTCTTTTATGACCGACTTCGACGTGCAATTTGGATCCGATTAATCACTCTAGACGCGAGTGCGTAACGCGCAATGCAATCAGAACGCTATCAATGACTAAATGTAAGGGTAGTCGACTAACGGTTGTTTGCTGGCCATTGGCCCATAAAAAAACCCGCATTTCTGCGGGTTTTTTCGTGGCGGCCTGTGATCAGTTGACCTTGGCGGCCAACTCACCTTTCAGGTAACGCTGGAACATGCCTTCCAGGGAGATCGGCTTGATCTTCGAGGCATTGCCGGCGGTGCCGAAGGCTTCGTAACGAGCGATACAGACATCGCGCATGGCTTTGACGGTTTCGCCGAAGAACTTGCGCGGGTCGAACTCGCTTGGGTTCTGCGCCATCAGGCGGCGCATGGCACCGGTGGAAGCCAGACGCAGGTCGGTATCGATGTTGACCTTGCGCACGCCGTGCTTGATGCCTTCAACGATTTCTTCGACCGGTACGCCGTAGGTTTCTTTGATGTCGCCGCCGTACTGGTTGATGATCGCCAGCCACTCCTGCGGTACCGAGGAAGAACCGTGCATCACCAAGTGGGTGTTGGGGATGCGCTTGTGGATTTCCTTGATGCGGTCGATCGCCAGCACGTCACCGGTCGGCGGCTTGGTGAACTTGTAGGCGCCGTGGCTGGTGCCGATGGCGATGGCCAGGGCATCCACCTGGGTTTTCTTGACGAAATCCGCGGCTTCTTCCGGGTCGGTGAGCATTTGGCTGTGGTCCAGCACACCTTCGGCGCCGATGCCGTCTTCTTCACCGGCCATGCCGGTTTCCAGCGAACCCAGGCAGCCCAGCTCGCCTTCGACCGAAACGCCGCAGGCGTGCGCCATGGCGACAGTCTGCTGCGTGACACGGACGTTGTACTCGTAGTCGGTCGGGGTCTTGCCGTCTTCACCCAGCGAGCCGTCCATCATGACCGAGCTGAAGCCCAGCTGGATCGAACGCTGGCACACGTCAGGGCTGGTGCCGTGGTCCTGGTGCATGCACACAGGGATGTGCGGGAATTCTTCGATGGCGGCCAGGATCAGGTGACGCAGGAATGGCGCGCCAGCGTATTTGCGGGCACCGGCAGAAGCCTGGACGATCACTGGGGAGTCGGTCTTGTCGGCCGCTTCCATGATGGCGCGCATCTGCTCGAGGTTGTTGACGTTGAAAGCTGGAACGCCGTAACCGAACTCGGCGGCGTGGTCCAGCATCTGGCGCATGCTAATGAGTGCCATTGTGTATCTCTCTCCCGACAAGCGTCGTTTTGTTTCGTGCAAGCCTGCCGCAGGGGCGGTTGCTGTTCAAGTAGTGTGGGCCACCCGTGCGGCCCGGCCAGTCACGGTGCCTTGCAGCCCCGCCCAATCAGATCGTTGGTTGCCACCCAGTACACCAGGCCTTCCTCGCCCTTGGTATGGAAGGCCAGCACACCATCGCTGTACATCGCACCCGAGGCACTCGGCTCGGCCTTGAGCCGGTAGACCTGGTCGCCGCCGCCAAGGCGCACGTCGACCGAATCCTGTTGTGCATCAGCGAAGCGCCATAGCACTTCGTTCTGGCTGTCACAGACCCAGCGGGTCCAGGTAGCTGCCGGGGCGGGTTGCGCCGGCTGCAGCAGCGAGCATCCTGCCAGTGTCGCCAGGGCCATCAAGGCCATCAGCGCTTTCATTGCATATCCTCTAGATGACCACACAGCGGCCACTTGGTTGCCTGCACCGACGAAGCGCATCGGTTCATGGGCAGCCAGGCGCCTTGCGCTGGTGGTCTTCGTCATACTTTTCCAGGCCTTCCGGGCCCACGCGCTTGCTGATTACCGGCACGGTCTCGGCCTGCCACTCAGACTGGTAGCACCCGCCTTTGGGCGGCTGCGCCGGATCGTTGTCCGAGGGCGGGCTGCTGGAGCATGCGCTCAGCAAACCCGCCAGCAAGATCACAGGCAATTGCTTGACCATCAGGTCGCTCCCTTTGCCAGGCGCCGCCATTGTCAGGCTTTTGCCCGCTCTTCCAGAATCGCCACCGCCGGCAGTACCTTGCCTTCGACGAATTCGAGGAATGCACCGCCACCGGTAGAAATGTAGGAGATCTCGGCGCTGACGCCATATTTGTCGATGGCCGCCAGGGTATCGCCACCACCGGCGATGGAGAATGCGGCGCTTTCGGCGATGGCCTTGGCCAGTACCTGGGTGCCGTTGCCGAACTGGTCGAACTCGAACACACCGACCGGGCCGTTCCACAGGATGGTTTTCGACGATTTCAGCAGTTCGGCGAAGTTGGCCGCAGTCTGTGGCCCGATGTCCAGGATCATGTCGTCAGCAGCCACGTCAGCGATGGCCTTGACGGTGGCCTCGGCGCTCTCGGCAAACGCCTTGGCCACCACCACGTCGACTGGCAGCGGTACGCTGACCTTGGCGGCGATGGCCTTGGCGGTGTCCACCAGGTCAGGCTCATACAGCGACTTGCCCACCGGGTGGCCGGCGGCGGCCAGGAAGGTGTTGGCGATGCCGCCACCCACGATCAACTGGTCGCAAACCGAGCTCAGGCTGTTCAGAACGTCCAGTTTGGTGGACACCTTGGAGCCGGCAACGATGGCGGCCATGGGTTTGGCCGGTGCCTTCAGGGCCTTGCCCAGGGCGTCCAGCTCGGCGGCCAGCAGCGGGCCTGCCGCAGCGACCTTGGCGAACTTGGCCACGCCATGGGTGGAGCCTTCGGCACGGTGAGCGGTACCGAAGGCGTCCATGACGAAAACGTCGCACAGGGCCGCGTACTTCTGCGCCAGTTCGTCGGCGTTCTTCTTCTCACCCTTGTTGAAGCGAACGTTCTCGAACAGCACCAGGTCACCAGCCTTGACCTCGATGCCATCGAGGTAGTCGGCGACCAGCGCAACGTCGCGGCCCAGGGCCTTGCTCAGGTAGTCGGCAACCGGCTTGAGGCTGTTTTCGGCCGAGAACTCACCTTCGGTAGGGCGGCCCAGGTGCGAACAGACCATCACCGCCGCGCCCTTCTCCAAGGCCAGCTTGATGGTCGGCAGCGCAGCCAGGATACGCGCGTCGCTGGTTACCACACCGTCCTTCACAGGCACGTTGAGGTCTTCGCGGATCAGTACGCGTTTACCTTGCAGGTCGAGGTCGGTCATCTTCAACACGGTCATGAATGCAGTCCTTCAGGGCTGTTTGGTGCGGGTTGGGTGGACGACGTGCAGATAATGTTCGGCAACGTCGAGCATACGGTTGGCAAAACCCCATTCGTTGTCGAACCAGGCCAGCAGGTTCACCAGGCGGGGGCCCGAGACGCGTGTCTGGCTGGCATCGACGATCGCCGAATGCGGGTCATGGTTGAAATCACAGCTGGCGTGGGGCAATTCGGTGTAAGCCAGCAAGCCTTTGAGCGGGCCATCCAGCGCCGCCTCGCGCAGCACCCGATTGACTTCAGCGGCAGTGGTGTCACGGCCGGTCTGCAGGGTGATGTCAAGGCACGACACGTTGACGGTCGGCACGCGTACCGCTTTGGCCTGTATTCGCCCGGCAAGTTCCGGCAGCAAGCGCTCGATACCACGCGCCAGACCGGTGGACACCGGGATCACCGACTGGAAAGCCGAGCGCGTGCGGCGCAGATCCTCATGATGGTAGGCGTCGATCACCGGCTGGTCGTTCATCGCCGAGTGAATGGTGGTGATCTGCACGTACTCGATGCCGAACGCCTGGTCCAGCACCCGCAGCAGCGGCACGCCACAGTTGGTGGTACAGGAGGCGTTGGACACAAGCCGCTCGGCGCCGGTCAGGCAAGCCTGGTTGATGCCGTAGACCACCGTTGCATCCACATCGGCCTCGCTGGCCATGGGCTGCGAAAACAGCACCCGCGGCGCACCGGCATCGAGAAAACGCTGACCATCGGCACGAGTGTGATAGGCGCCGGAACACTCCAGCACCAGGTCGATGTCCAGGGCGGCCCAGTCGACGCCCTCGGGGGTGGCGCTGCGCAGGACCTTCACGCAGTCGCCATTGATATGCAGACAGTCGCCGTCGACCTTCACATCGCCGGGGAATCGGCCGTGAGTGGAGTCGAAGCGTGTCAGGTATTCCACGCTGGCCTGGTCGGCCAGGTCGTTCAACGCAACGATGTCGAAGCCAGCCTTTGCCCCACGCTCAAACAGTGCGCGCAGGACACAGCGGCCGATGCGGCCGTAACCGTTGAGTGCAACTTTGAAGGGACGCGGGTGAGGCATGGGTGGGCTCGCTAACGCAGGGTGGCTGTTGGGGCGGCGTTGCGGCCCATCGCGGCACAAGGCCGCTTCTGCAGTGACCTCGCCAGCATCGAGTCTGCGCGGTAACTGTAGAAGCGGCCTTGCATCGCGATGGAGGGCAAGGCCCTCCCCTACACGACCTGGAGGGCGTCACCGCCCTCCGTGGTTACATCAGTCTTCCAGCAGCTCTTCGGCAGTGCCCAGGATATTTTCCAGGGTGAAGCCGAATTCTTCGAACAGTGCGCTGGCCGGAGCCGACTCGCCGTAAGTGGTCATGCCGATGACACGGCCTTCGAGGCCGACGTACTTGTACCAGAAGTCGGCGTGAGCCGCTTCGATGGCGATACGTGCACCCACTTCCAGCGGCAGTACCGACTGCTTGTAGGCCGCATCCTGGGCGTCGAACACGCTGGTGCTCGGCATCGACACGACACGCACCTTGCGGCCCTGCTCGCTCAGCTTGTCGAACGCCTGAACAGCCAGGCCCACTTCCGAGCCGGTGGCGATCAGGATCAGCTCAGGCTCGCCGGCGCAGTCCTTGAGCACGTAACCGCCGCGGGCGATATCGGCGATCTGCTGGGCGTCGCGCGCCTGATGCTGCAGGTTCTGGCGCGAGAAGATCAGCGCCGAAGGGCCGTCCTTGCGCTCCAGGGCGTGCTTCCAGGACACAGCCGACTCGACTGCGTCGGCCGGGCGCCAGGTGTCCAGGTTCGGCGTGCTGCGCAGGCTGGTCAGTTGCTCGATCGGTTGGTGGGTCGGGCCGTCTTCGCCAAGGCCGATGGAGTCGTGGGTGTACACATGGATGACGCGCTGTTTCATCAGGGCGGACATGCGCACAGCGTTGCGGGCGTATTCCATGAACATCAGGAACGTCGCGCCGTAAGGCACCAGGCCGCCGTGCAGGGCGACGCCGTTCATGATCGCGGTCATGCCGAATTCGCGCACGCCGTAGAACACGTAGTTGCCGCTGGCGTCGTTGGCGTCCACACCCTTGCACCCCTTCCACAGGGTCAGGTTGGAGCCGGCGAGGTCGGCCGAGCCGCCAAGGAATTCCGGCAGCAGTGGGCCGAAGGCGTTCAGGGTGTTCTGGCTGGCCTTGCGGCTGGCGATGGTCTCGCCCTTGGCAGCGACTTCAGCGATGTAGGCAGCGGCCTTTTCGGAGAAGTCGGCCGGCAGGTCACCGCTCAGACGGCGCTTGAGTTCGCTGGCCAGCTCCGGGAAGGCGGCGGCATAGGCATCGAAACGCTTGTTCCACTCGGCTTCAGCCTTGGCGCCTGCTTCTTTGGCGTCCCATTCGGCGTAGATGTCGGCAGGAACTTCGAACGGCGCGTGGTTCCAGTTCAGTTCCTTGCGGGCCAGGGCGATTTCGTCGTTGCCCAGCGGAGCACCGTGGCAGTCTTCCTTGCCCTGCTTGTTGGGCGAGCCGAAACCGATGATGGTCTTGCAGCAGATCAGGGTCGGACGGTCGCTCTTGCGCGCAGTCTCGATGGCCGTGCGGATCTCGTCGGCGTCGTGGCCGTTGACGTTGCGGATCACCAGCCAGTTGTAGGCCTCGAAGCGCTTGGGCGTGTCGTCGGTGAACCAGCCTTCCACTTCACCGTCGATGGAGATGCCGTTGTCGTCATAGAAGGCGACCAGCTTGTTCAGGCCCAGGGTGCCGGCCAGCGAGGCGACTTCGTGGGAGATGCCTTCCATCATGCAGCCGTCGCCGAGGAACACGTAGGTGTTGTGGTCGACGATGTTGTGGCCTTCACGGTTGAACTGGGCACCCAGCACTTTCTCAGCCAAGGCAAAGCCCACGGCATTGGCCAAACCCTGACCCAGCGGGCCGGTGGTGGTTTCCACACCCGGGGTGTAGCCGAACTCGGGGTGGCCCGGGGTACGGCTATGCAGCTGACGGAACGACTTGAGGTCGTCAATGGTGACGTCGTAGCCGGTCAGGTGCAGCAACGAATAGATCAGCATCGAGCCGTGGCCGTTGGACAGCACGAAGCGGTCACGGTCGGCGAAGCTCGGGTTGCTCGGGTTGTGCTTCAGATAGTCGCGCCAAAGCACTTCGGCGATATCCGCCATGCCCATGGGGGCACCTGGGTGGCCGCTGTTGGCCTTTTGCACGGCATCCATGCTGAGGGCACGAATGGCGTTGGCACGTTCACGACGGCTGGGCATCGCTTATCTCCTGGGGCTTGAATAGGTGGTGTAACGAAAAAGGCGGCCATTTTCCCCCACTGGGGGGCTGGGGGCAAACATTTAAGCGGCCAGCGGCACGCTTTAATCAGCGAGAGAAAGCGGACCCGAGCGCGCGGGGCTCTATTTCCTGCAGCTCATCGCCAATATCAAAACTTTTTGATATTGGCCTTGCTAGGGCAACGATGCCTGTCTAGACTGCCGCGTCATGAACCTGCGTACGCGACCGATCCCTCAGCGAAGCGACACATTGGCAGCCCTGTGCAAAGCCAGTGGCGACGAACTGCGCCTGAATGTCCTGCGCGCCCTGGCCAGCGATTCGTTCGGCGTCCTGGAGCTGGCACAGATCTTCGACATCGGGCAGTCGGGCATGAGCCACCACCTCAAGGTTCTGGCCCAGGCCGAGCTGGTGGCTACACGCCGCGAAGGCAATGCGATTTTCTACCGCAGGGCCCTGCCCGACAGCCAACGGCTGGGCGGCCGCCTGCATACCGCGCTGCTCGAAGAGGTCGACGACCTGACACTGCCGCTGGACGTGCAGGCGCGCATCGCCCAGGTGCAGCAACGCCGCGCCGCCACCAGCCAGGACTTTTTCCTGCGCGTGGAAGAAAAGTTCCGCGCCCAGCAGGACCTGATCGCCGGCCTGCCGCAGTACCGCGAAAGCCTGCTGGCGCTGCTCGACACACTGAATTTCCAGCCGACGGCCAGCGCGCTGGAAGTCGGCCCCGGCGACGGCGGCTTCCTGCCCGACCTGGCCCGGCGCTTTGCCTGCGTCACAGCCATGGACAACAGCCCGACCATGCTCGAGCTGGCGCGCCAGGTCTGCGAACGCGAACGTCTGGATAATGTAAACCTGCAGTTGGCCGATGCACTGGGTGCAACGGATGTGGAAGCCGACTGCGTTGTGCTGAACATGGTCCTGCACCATTTCAGCGACCCGGCCCTGGCCCTGCGCCTTTTGGCCAAACGGGTGAAGGCAGGCGGCAGCCTGCTGGTCACCGAACTGTGCAGCCATGATCAGGGTTGGGCGCGGGAAGCCTGCGGCGATCTCTGGCTTGGTTTTGAACAGGACGACCTGGCCCGTTGGGCCAACGCTGCCGGGCTGGCCCCGGGGGACAGCCTCTATGTGGGCTTGCGTAACGGTTTCCAGATACAGGTCCGCCATTTTCAGCGGACGGCTGGCGACACACACCATCGGTAAATTTTAGGAACCCGTCGAGATGAGCGAATACTCCCTTTTCACCTCCGAGTCCGTGTCCGAAGGGCATCCGGACAAGATCGCCGACCAGATTTCGGATGCGGTCCTGGATGCCATCATCACCCAGGACAAATACGCCCGCGTGGCGTGTGAAACCCTGGTCAAGACCGGTGTCGCCATCATCGCCGGCGAAGTCACCACGTCGGCCTGGGTCGACCTGGAAGAGCTGGTGCGCAAAGTCATCATCGACATCGGCTACAACAGCTCCGACGTCGGCTTCGACGGCGCTACCTGCGCCGTGATGAACATCATCGGCAAACAGTCGGTGGACATCGCCCAGGGCGTGGACCGCTCCAAGCCGGAAGACCAGGGCGCCGGTGACCAGGGCCTGATGTTCGGCTACGCCAGCAACGAAACCGACGTGCTGATGCCGGCCCCGATCTGCTTCTCGCACCGCCTGGTCGAGCGCCAGGCCGAAGCGCGCAAATCCGGGCTGCTGCCTTGGCTGCGCCCGGACGCCAAGTCCCAGGTCACCTGCCGCTATGAAAACGGTAAGGTAGTGGGCATCGATGCGGTGGTGCTGTCGACCCAGCACAACCCTGAGGTCTCGCAAAAAGACCTGCAGGAAGCCGTGATGGAGCTGATCGTCAAGCACACCCTGCCTGCCGAACTGCTGCACAAGGACACCCAGTACCACATCAACCCGACCGGTAACTTCATCATCGGTGGCCCGGTAGGTGACTGTGGCCTGACCGGCCGCAAGATCATCGTTGACTCCTATGGCGGCATGGCCCGCCACGGTGGTGGCGCGTTCTCCGGCAAGGACCCGTCCAAGGTCGACCGTTCTGCTGCCTACGCCGGCCGTTACGTGGCCAAGAACATCGTCGCCGCCGGCCTGGCCGAACGTTGCGAGATCCAGGTGTCCTACGCCATCGGCGTAGCCCAGCCGACCTCCATCTCGATCAACACCTTCGGTACCGGCAAGGTCTCGGACGACAAGATCATCCAGCTGGTGCGTGAGTGCTTCGACCTGCGCCCGTATGCCATCACCAAGATGCTCGACCTGCTGCATCCGATGTACCAGGAAACCGCTGCCTACGGCCACTTCGGCCGTACCCCGCAGCAGAAGACTGTCGGCGACGACACCTTCACCACCTTCACCTGGGAACGCACCGACCGCGCCCAGTCGCTGCGTGACGCTGCCGGCCTGTAATCAGCCTGCCGCGGTGAATCGAAGCCCTTGCCGAGTGATCGGCAGGGGCTTTTTTGTACCCCAGGACATCGCCCCCCGCGACACATCACCTGACAACTGAACCCGCCGACCCGCGCCCCGCTTGCCTAGCCTGAACACTCCACTCCGCCACGCAAGGATGCTGGCCATGTCACTGTTCCCGCGCCTCGCAGCCCTGTTGCTGCTGTACACGTCCACCGCTCAAGCCGGCCACTGTCCGGACTGGAGTGCCCAGCAAGCCAGAACCGAAATGGCACAACTTCGCGCAACCCTGGCCAACTGGGACGACCATTACCACCGCCAGGGTAAAGCGCTGGTGGCCGATGAGCTCTACGACCAGGCCCGGCACCACCTGCTGCACCTGCAACAGTGCTTTGGCCAGCCATCCACAGGCCCAAGCCCGCTGGCCAGCGCACGCGGCCCCATTGCCCACCCCGTGGCCCACACCGGCGTCGAAAAGCTCCCCGACGAGGCTGCCGTTGCACGCTGGATGGCCGGCAAGAAGGGCGTGTGGGTGCAGCCGAAGGTCGATGGCGTGGCGGTTACACTGGTCTACCGCCAAGGCCGGCTGGTACAGCTGCTCAGCCGTGGTGATGGCCTGCAAGGGCATGACTGGAGCCGCCACATCAAGGACCTGGGCAATATCACTGGGCAATTGCCTGAGCCACGGGACGTCGTACTGCAAGGCGAGTTGTACCTGCGTCTGCAAGCGCACGTGCAAGCTCAAGCAGGCAGCAGCAACGCGCGTGGGACCGTGGCCGGGATGCTGGCGCGCAAGCAGCTTGGCCCTGAACGGGGTGCGAGCGTCGGCCTGTTCGTCTGGGACTGGCCGCACGGGCCGGATAACCAGGGCGAGCGCCTCACACAGCTTGCGGCCTGGGGGTTCACCGACAGTCAGCATTTCAGCACCGCTATCGCCACCCCCGAGGAAGCTAGCCACTGGCGCCTGCACTGGTATCGCTCACCGCTGCCCTTCGCCACCGACGGCGTGATTCTGCGACAGGACTCCCGCCCCCCGGCCGACCGCTGGCAGGCCAACGCCCCCTATTGGATCGCCGCCTGGAAATACCCCTTCGCCCAAGCGCTGGCAGAGGTACGAGAGGTGCGCTTTCTGATCGGCCGCACGGGCAAAGTCACGCCGTTGCTCAGGCTCAAACCGGTCACATTGGATGATCGCCGGATCAGCCAGGTCAGCCTTGGGTCCCTTGCTCGCTGGCAGGCACTCGACATTCGCCCAGGCGATCAGGTTGCGATCAGCCTCGCCGGCCTGACCATTCCACGCTTCGAGCAAGTGGTCCACCGCGCCGTCGAGCGCCAGGCATTGCCTGTACCTGAAGCGCAGCAGTACGGCCCACACAGTTGCTGGCAAGCCAGCGATGGCTGCCACGAGCAGTTCATCGCCCGCCTCGTCTGGCTCACTGGCAAGCAGGGGCTGGCCATGCCAGGCACCGGCAAGGGCACCTGGACGCGGCTGGTGCAGGCAGGGCTGGTGACATCGCTGACGGACTGGTTGACGCTCGATGCCCAGCAACTGCTATCGGTGCCAGGCATCAGCGGGAAAACCGCCGCGCAGCTGCAACGCAGTTTCGACAGCGCTCGCGACAGGCCTTTCGCGCAGTGGCGCAAAGGGTTGGGCGTACCGGCGCCAGGCCAGGTGCCACAGGACGAGAACTGGCAAACGCTGGCCAGCCGGTCTGCCCGCGATTGGCAAGCCCTGCCGGGCATTGGCGCAACACGGGCCAATCAGCTCGCGAACTTTTTCAATCACGAACAGGTACAACGGATAGCCGCTGTACTGGGGGCACGTGGGATCGATGGTTTTGACGGGGCAGCGGACCTTGGTTCGCAATAGTTCATGGGCAAAGCGTACGGGTAATGTTCCCCAATCCCAGCCTGAAAAAACCACCAAGGGTTTAAAAATCGGCAAAACCAAGGCAGGATTTCCCCACTTTTTGCTGCCCCGCCCCGTTCAGGAGGCTTTTTGATGAAGCGTATTTCTACCCTTTTCCTGCTGGTAACGTTCGCTCTGTCGGCTCACGCCGCGCAGCCCACCGAAGAACAAACAGGCCTGACCGGCTGCGCCGCCAAGCGTAAGGCAATCAGCGAACAGATCGAGCAGGCCAAGGCTGACAACAACAGCGAGCAGCAAGCCGGCCTGGAAAAAGCCCTGAGCGAAGTTGACGCGAACTGCACCGAGGCCGGCTTGCGTAAAGAGCGCGAGCAGAAAGTGCTCGAGGCCCGGCACGAGGTCAACCAGCGCACCAAGGACCTGGACAAGGCCATGAAAAAGGGCGACCCGGAGCGCATCAACAAGCGCAAAGACAAACTTGCCGAGGCGAAAAAGGAGTTGCAAGAGGCCGTCGACGATCTGGAGCGTTGACAGCCAGTTTCCAGTCAACTTGGCTTGTAGGACTTTTCTGAAGTTACCCACCGAAGGGTTCACTAGGTATTGGGGAATGGGCACCATTGCAGCGCTTACTGCCATATGCCCCTACAAGGAGGCTCCCATGAAAGTCGTTTCTACCGTAGTCATGCTGGCTGTTCTGGGCTTGAGCGCAGCCGCCGCCCAAGCAGCACAGCCGACGCCTGGCCTGACCGGATGCGCCGCCAAGCGCAGCGCTATCGAAAACCAGCTGCAATATGCCCGGGCGCACAATAACTCGGGTGAGATTCGCGGCCTGGAAAAGGCCCTGCAGGAGAACACCGAGCACTGCACCGATGCAGGCTTGAAAGAAGAGCGTGAACAGAAAGTGCGCAAAGCCGAAGCAGAAGTTCAGGAGCGCGAAGCAGACCTGAAGCAGGCACAGGCGAAAGGCGATTCCAGCAAAATCGCCAAGCGTGAACAGAAACTGGCCGAATCCAAAGCAGAACTCGAAGACGCCAAAGCCGAATTGGCCAAGTGATCCGAGGCTTCAGTGCCGTGCGCCAGCCAGCAGCCTGCAGACCACCGGCTGGCGCATCAATGATTACGGAACTCTGTATGGCACGCCTTGCAGGCTGCCTCGACCTTGTCCATAGGTGCCTTGAGCATCGCCGCATCCAGCGGCTGCTTGCGTGTTACCGCCAGCAACTCGCCCGTCACCCCTTCCAACGCTTGCGCCAAGTCATGAAAGCGCGCCTGGCGCTCCCAGACCTCGGGCCGCGCACTGCTGTCGCCAGCATCCTTCACCTGCGGAAAATGCTGCCATGGCGCATGGGCCAGGCTATCGAGCTTCACCGCACCCGCTGAAAATTTCTCGCCATCGAACGGCAACCGCCCGCGCAGCATGCCCCCCATGTCCTCGCTGGTCTTGAGCATCTGCTTGAAGATCGCCTTGCGCTGCCCCAGGGGTGAGTTAGGATCGACACGGTCGCAGGCTACCAGGGACAGGCTGACCAGCAGGATGGCGGTGAAACATTTGAACATCACGGTCACATTGGCAGCGGAAAGGGCCAACAGTATCCTCGCCTGCCGTGCAAAGACCAATACCCTTACGAACACTATGGGCAGCAACCACCTGCTGCCCTCCAAGGATGCAACCATGAAATCTGCTCTGCGCCATCTCGCCTGGGCGCTGCCGGCCCTGGCCTTGCTGGCCGGCTGCAACGGCGGCGAAACCGCCAAGCCTGAACCCCACGCCGTCGCCACCTACACCCCTGCGGCCTGGGATGACCTGCCCAGCGTCAGCGACAGCGACCTGCTCGCAGGTTTCAACGCCTGGCGCACTGGTTGTGAAAAACTCAAGCGGGACCCGGTATGGGCCGCCACGTGCGAAGCAGCACAGCCCATTGCCCTGGAGGCGACCCAAGTGCGCGCGTTCCTGCAGGCGCAATTGCAGGTCTATGGCCTGCGCTCGGCCGAGAATAATGCCAATGGCTTGATCACCGGTTACTACGAACCGGTCTACCCCGGCAGCCTGACGCGCACCGACGCGGCTCAGGTACCGGTGTACGGCATCCCGGATGACATGATCGTGGTCGACCTGGCCAGCGTTTACCCGGAACTGAAGGGCAAGCGCCTGCGAGGTCGCCTCGATGGCCGCGTGCTCAAGCCCTATGACACCGCTGAAGTGATCTACCGGGACGGCGTCAAGGCACCGGTACTGGCATGGCTGACCGACCCGATGGACCTGCAGTTTCTGCAGATCCAGGGTTCAGGCCGGGTACAGCTGGAAGATGGCAGTCAATTGCGCCTGGGCTACGCCGACCAGAACGGGCACCCGTACCGGCCGATCGGTCGCTGGCTGATCGAGCAAGGCCAATTGAAGAAGGAAGACGTGAGCATGGGCGCCATCCATGCCTGGGCTGAGGCCAATCCGCAGCGGGTGCCTGAATTGCTGGCGAGCAACCCCAGTTATGTGTTCTTCAGCACCCGCCCCGCCAGCAACGAAGGCCCGCGCGGCTCATTGAACGTACCCCTTACCGCGGGCTACAGCGTGGCCATCGATCGCAAGGTCATTCCACTGGGCAGCCTGCTTTGGCTGTCCACCACGCGCCCGGACGGCACACCGGTGGTGCGGCCGGTGGGCGCTCAGGATACGGGTGGCGCGATTACAGGCGAAGTCCGTGCCGATCTATTCTGGGGCACCGGGCCTGAGGCCGGCGAACTGGCAGGGAACATGAAGCAGCAGGGGCAGATATGGATGCTCTGGCCAAAAGGCAAGCCGCTGCCTGACGTGCCTAAAGTCCTTTGACCGATGGCTGCACTGCTCGCGGTTTAGCCGCGAGCAGTGCCGCCGGCTTCAGGCTGAGACAACGAAGAACGACACGATCAGCGCCACCCCGGTGAACCAGACCAGCGAGCGCAATGCCGCCCAGTCGGCCAGATAGCAGATGATGTAGAGCAGCCGGCTGGTGATATACAAGACCCCAAGCACGTCCTGCGTCACCTGCTCGGCATTGCCGACGATATCGGCCACCAGCACCGCCGCAGCAAACGCCGGGAACGCTTCATAGCTGTTCTGCTGCGCGGCATGGGCACGCCGTGGCAGGCCCGACAATGTGTCGAGGAAGGCGCGCGGGTCGTGATTGTCCTTCAAGCCGAAGCGGCCACTGCTGACCTTGGCGATCAAGGCGCAGAGCGGTGGTAGGAACAATGCGATCAGGATGCACCACAGGGCAACGGTCATGGACAGGACTCCTTCAGTCGTCAGGTTAGAGCTTCATCACCAGCATGCCTGCCAGCACCAGCCCGCAAGCTAGGAGTCTCGGGCCGCCAAAAGGTTCTTTCAGGTAGCGCATGCCCAGCAGCACCACCAAGATGACGCTCAGCTCGCGCAAGGCCGCCGCCTCGGCCACCGACCCCAGATGCATGGCCCACAAGACCAGCGCATAGCTGAACAGCACGCAAAAGCCCACGGCCAACCCCAAGCGCCACTGGGTGCGCCAGAACAGCACGAACGGCCCCCGCCGTGCCACACCGGCCAGCAGCGGAAACGGCCAGGCGCTGAGCAGGGTCAGCCATACCAGGTAGTCCCAGGGCTTGCCCCACAACCGCACGGCCTGCCCGTCGAACCAGGTGTAGCAACCGATGCACAGGCCGATCAGCGCCACTACCGGCAGCATCGACCAGGGCAGACGGTCCCCGCCACCTCCCTGCCACAGCAGGCACGCCATGCCACAGGGGATCAGCAATATGCCGATGATCTGCCGTTCGCTGAGCGACTCGCCGGCGAACGCCAGGGTCAGCCCCAGTACCACCAGCGGTGACAAGCCACGCATCAGAGGATAGACCAGCCCCAGATCGCCCACTCGATAAGCCTGAATCAGCAGGAATCGGTACAACTGCTCTGCCAATGCCGAAGCGATAAGCCAAGGCCAGACCTGGGCAGGCGGCAGGTCGACGAAAGCCACTGCGAGCACGGCAAAGGCCAGGGCTACCGAGTCCATGCTGGCGATCACCAGCAAGCGCTCGCCACTGAATTTGATCAGGGTGTTCCAGGTCGCGTGCAGTAAGGCCGCGATCAATACCAGGGAAGTTGCCAGCACGCCTTCAGGTCCTTGTGACGTTATCAGCCTGTGAATATATAGCGTTGATGGGACCGTGGGGTGCGAAGCAGTTCTGTATCGAAAGTGGAACGAATCCAGCCAATCAGGTCGAAAACTGTGTCCCGAGTCCCTCGCCAGGTCATCAAAGAACTGCCCGAGCCATTCGGGTTACGACTTGGAAGCCACTGTTACAGGATTTGGGATGCTTGAATTAGTCGCTGCGTTTATCTGCCTCACCACACTCCTCACCTACGTCAATTACCGCTTTATCGGCCTGCCACCTGCCATCGGCGTGATGGTCACGGCATTGCTGTTCTCTCTGATACTGCAGGGCCTGAGCCTGATCGGCTTCCCTGGCCTTGAAGAACGCGTCGAAGGGCTGATGAACCAGATCGACTTCAATGACCTGTTGATGCACTGGATGCTGGCGTTTCTGCTGTTCGCCGGTGCACTGCACGTCAACCTCACCGATCTGCGCAGCTACCGCTGGCCGATCGGGCTGCTGGCAACGCTCGGCGTACTGATCGCCACCGTGATGATCGGCTTTCTGGCGCACTGGGTGTTTGCGATGTTCGGCTGGCAGGTGCCACTGATCTACTGCCTGCTGTTCGGTGCACTGATCTCGCCCACCGACCCGATCGCGGTGCTGGGGGCCCTGCGCACCGCCAACGCCTCCAAACCACTGAAGACCACCATCGTCGGCGAATCACTGTTCAACGACGGCACCGCCGTGGTGGTGTTCACCGTGCTGCTGGGCATCATCGAATTGGGTGAAACGCCAGGCATGACGGACACGGCGATCCTGTTCGCCCGCGAAGCCATTGGCGGCGCGGTGTTTGGCGGGCTGCTCGGTTACGCCACCTACCGCATGATCAAGAGCGTCGAGCAGTACCAGGTCGAGGTCATGCTGACCCTGGCGTTGGTCATCGGTGGCTCGGCCATGTGCTACGAGCTGCATGTTTCGGCACCGATCGCGATGGTGGTGGCCGGGCTGATCATCGGTAACCTGGGGCGCAACCTGGCGATGAACGACATGACCCGTCGCTACATGGATGGTTTTTGGGAGTTGATCGACGACATGCTCAATGCCCTACTCTTCGCCCTGATCGGCCTGGAGCTGTTGCTGCTGCCGTTCAACTGGCTACACCTGGCGGCTGGCGGTGTGCTGGCGCTGGCGGTGCTGCTGTCGCGGCTGCTGACCGTGGCCCCTGCGATCCTGTTGCTGCGCCGCTGGCGTAGTGTGCCCAAGGGCACCATACGGGTCCTGACCTGGGGCGGCTTGCGTGGGGGGGTATCGGTGGCGCTGGCATTGTCGCTGCCGTTGGGCGAGGAGCGTGACCTGCTGCTTTCGATCACCTACATCGTGGTGCTGTCGTCGATCCTGGTACAAGGTTTGAGCATCGGGCGGGTGGTGCGCAAGGTCAGCGCACAACCCTGAAAACCCGGGCTCGCCGTACAGCCCTTTCGCCGGCAAGCCCCACATGGGTTGCGCCGGCTTTTAGAGGTTGAGCAAGACAGTTGCGGCCACAGGTAAAGCGCAGATCTGCAGACCTGCGCGGTCGCGGTGGGAGCCGGCTTGCCGGCGATGGGCTGCGCAGCAGCCCTAGCACGTCACTCTACGGCGCTGTCCGGAAACTGGTCCTGAACATACTTGATCTCGGTCCGCCCATGGGCCGCCGGCTGGCCATCCTCGCCCAGGTTGACGAAGACCATCTTGTCGACGGTCAGGATGCTCTTGCGGGTGATCTTGTTGCGTACTTCACACTTGAGGGTGATCGAGGTGCGGCCGAACTCGGTGGCAGTGATGCCCAGCTCGATGATGTCGCCCTGGCGCGAGGCACTGACGAAGTTGATCTCCGACATGTACTTGGTCACCACGCGCTGGTTGCCCAATTGGACAATGGCGTAGATCGCCGCCTCTTCGTCGATCCAGCGCAACAGGCTGCCGCCGAACAGCGTGCCGTTGGGGTTGAGGTCTTCGGGCTTTACCCATTTGCGGGTGTGAAAGTTCATCTGTACTCCTGACCTGCTTGGCTAACGTACGGTAATGATGGCAGAGCGGCCCGCGCCGCTCCATTGATCATCGACTATCGTCGCGATTAATCGACAGAAAACCTTGGGCGAAGACTCCCGCCAAGGCTATAATCTGCGCCGATTCACATGGCCACCCGCCGCGGTGCCATGCCCGCCACCTGTCCGAGGGGCGCTGCAGCAGGGTCATCCTGTCAGGCTCGGATGGGGCGTTGTCCGCTCCCGCGGACGCTGAACGCACAACGGCGCCCATTCGCACACTACGAATGGAGGCTCTCATGAGCGCTGTAAACACGCCTGCAGGTTTTACCGATTTCAAAGTCGCAGACATCTCCCTGGCCGCCTGGGGTCGTCGCGAAACCATCATCGCCGAATCGGAAATGCCTGCCCTGATGGGCCTGCGTCGCAAATACCTCGCTGAGCAGCCGCTCAAAGGTGCGAAGATTCTGGGCTGCATCCACATGACCATTCAGACCGCCGTGCTGATCGAAACCCTGGTTGCCCTGGGTGCCGAAGTGCGCTGGTCGTCGTGCAACATCTTCTCCACCCAGGACCAGGCCGCTGCCTCCATCGCTGCCGCCGGCATCCCGGTGTTCGCCTGGAAAGGTGAAACCGAGGAAGAGTACGAGTGGTGCCTGGAGCAGACCATCCTCAAGGATGGCCAGCCATGGGACGCCAACATGATCCTCGACGACGGCGGCGACCTGACCGAGCTGCTGCACAAGAAGTACCCGGCCGTGCTGGACCGCGTCCACGGTGTCACCGAAGAAACCACCACCGGCGTGCACCGCCTGCTGGACATGCTGGCCAAAGGCGAGCTGAAGGTCCCGGCCATCAACGTCAACGACTCGGTCACCAAGAGCAAGAACGACAACAAGTATGGCTGCCGTCACAGCCTGAACGATGCCATCAAGCGCGGTACCGACCACCTGCTGTCGGGCAAGCAGGCCCTGGTCATCGGCTACGGTGACGTGGGCAAGGGTTCTGCGCAGTCGCTGCGCCAGGAAGGCATGATCGTCAAGGTCACCGAAGTTGACCCGATCTGTGCCATGCAGGCATGCATGGACGGCTTCGAGCTGGTCTCGCCGTTCATCGACGGTATCAACGACGGCACCGAAGCCAGCATCGACAAGGCCCTGCTGGGCAAGATCGACCTGATCGTCACCACCACCGGTAACGTCAACGTCTGCGACGCCAACATGCTCAAGGCCCTGAAGAAGCGCGCCGTAGTCTGCAACATCGGCCACTTCGACAACGAGATCGACACCGCCTTCATGCGCAAGCACTGGGCATGGGAAGAGGTCAAACCGCAGGTCCACAAGATCCACCGCACCGGTGCTGGCGACTTCGACCCGCAGAACGATGACTACCTGATCCTGCTGGCCGAAGGCCGCCTGGTGAACCTGGGCAATGCCACCGGCCACCCAAGCCGCATCATGGACGGTTCGTTCGCCAACCAGGTACTGGCCCAGATCTTCCTGTTCGAGCAGAAGTTCGCTGACCTGTCGGCCGAGAAGAAAGCTGAGCGCCTGACCGTTGAAGTGCTGCCCAAGAAGCTCGACGAAGAAGTGGCCCTGGAAATGGTCCGCGGCTTCGGCGGCGTGGTCACCAAGCTGACCCAGCAGCAGGCCGACTACATCGGCGTGACTGTCGAAGGCCCGTTCAAGCCGCACGCTTACCGCTACTAAGCGGCAAGCTTGAAGCTGCAAGCGGCAAGAAAAGGCAGACAGTGCCATTGCCGCTTGCAGCTCCAGCACCCACGATCTTGAACGATGCCAAGCCAGATCGGCCATCACCGATCTGGCTTTTACTTGCAGCTTGCCGCTAGCAGCTTGCTGCTTGAGGAACGAGTGATGTCACAAGAACGCCGCTACAGTTTCGAATTTTTCCCGACCAAGACCGATGCCGGTCATGAAAAGCTGATGGGCGTCGCCCGCCAACTGGCCACCTACAATCCGGACTTCTTCTCCTGCACCTACGGTGCCGGGGGCTCGACGCGCGACCGCACGCTGAACACCGTGCTGCAGCTGGAGAACGAAGTGAAGGTGCCTGCCGCACCGCATCTGTCGTGCGTCGGCGATACCAAAGACGAGCTGCGCGCCCTGCTGGCCGAATACAAGACGGCAGGCATCAAGCGTATCGTCGCCCTGCGTGGTGACCTGCCCTCTGGCATGGGCATGGCCAGCGGCGAGCTGCGCTACGCCAGCGACCTCGTCGAGTTCATCCGCCAGGAAACCGGTGATCACTTCCACCTGGAAGTGGCTGCCTATCCGGAAATGCACCCACAGGCACGCCACTTCGAAGCCGACCTTGCCAACTTCGTCCACAAGGTCAAGGCCGGTGCCGACAGCGCCATCACCCAGTACTTCTTCAATGCCGACAGCTATTTCTACTTTGTCGAGCGCGCACAGAAGCTGGGCGTGGATATTCCGGTAGTGCCCGGCATCATGCCGATCACCAACTACAGCAAGCTGGCGCGTTTCTCTGACGCCTGCGGCGCTGAAATCCCGCGCTGGATCCGCAAACAGCTGGAAGCCTATGCCGACGATGCCGCCAGCATTCAGGCCTTCGGTGAAGAAGTCATCAGCCACATGTGCGAACAACTGCTGCAAGGCGGTGCACCGGGCCTGCATTTCTACACCCTGAACCAGGCAGAGCCGAGCCTGGCGATCTGGAACAACCTGAAGCTGCCTCGCTGAAATTTTTTGGCAAGATCTCGTTCAGAAATGCTTAAGGCTCTAGTCATAGACTAAAGCCTTAACTTTTTCTGGTTCCATCGAGTCTTGCCAGCCATGCAACCTCTCACGCCCTCGCGCCCTCAGCTGGTCTATCTGGCCTTCGGCCCTGCCACCTATCACCAGGAAGCCTGCTTCAGCATCGTCAGCGCACTGGCCCACCTGGGCACGTCCGCAGGCCAAGCCATGGACATCCAGGTCTATACCGATAATCCGCAGCCCTATGCCCAGCTGCCGGTCACGGTCCATCTGCTCGATGAGGCAACCCGCAAGGCCTGGAACGAACCTCACGGGTACCATTTCCGCAGCAAGCACGTCGTGTTGCGCCAGGTACTCCAGCAACATCCGCGGGCCGTCCTGATCGACACCGACACATTTTTCCGCAAGTCGCCGCTGACACTGTTCCAGCGGGTCAAACCCGGCAGCCTGCTGTGCAACGCGATCGGCGGGCGCTACGGCGAAAACCGCACGTGCCTGCTCTACCAGAACCTGCAGCCCCTCCTTCAAGCGCGTGGCTTGGCAGACTGCCAGATGCCTATGGTCAACTCCGGCGTGATTGGCCTGGCCGCCGAAGATGCGGGGATCCTGGACCACTCGATTGCGATGATGGACGAATTCCACCCCCTGGCTCCCACGGCCTATACGCTGGAAGAGTTCTGCCTGGCGGTTGCTGCCTACCGCACGTTGGCGCTGGCTGAATGCACCGATGTAATCCACCACTACTGGAGCCGCAAAGCCCAGTTCCGGGCCAAGATCCAGGCTTGGCTGCGCAAGCACGAAGCCCAGCCACTGAGCGCTGCCGCCTTGGCCGACGTGCTGTTGGTGAACGACCAGCTGCCGCGCCCGCCAACCTTGCAACGCCTGGGTTACAAGGCCATGAGCTTGACCCTGCCCAGCCGCGAACGCCAGTTTGCCCGCGAATTGTTGTATGGCAGCTACGCCTACCCCAACGAATTCGACCGCGCCTGTGCGCCTGCCTGGTGGGACAAGGCACTGCAGAATCTCAACGACCGCTATGGGCCGATGGAGCCGGAACAGTTACGCCAATGCCTGCGTCATCCATGCCTGCGCCTCTCGCTCGGAGCCCAGCGCAAGGACATCGAAGCGTATCTGCTGCAGTCCACAAAGCTGTGAGCGCGCGGCACCCGCGAAGGTGCTGTCTCAGCGCCTGCAACTGGCCTTACCAGAGCCGAGCGCGTAATCTCGCGTTATGCCGTTCATCGTCCGTTTCTACTGCATCCTGCTGCTCGCCTGCCTGAGCCCCATGGCGCAGGCCGAACGCCTGCGCCTGGTTACCGACGACTGGGCACCTTATGTGTACCAGCACAACGGCCAGCCCCAAGGCATAGATTACGAAGTGACCACTGAAGTGTTCCGGCGCCTGGGTATCGAGCTGGAGTGGGAGTTCATGCCCTGGAAGCGATGCCTGAGCATGATCGAACATGGCCAGGCCGATGGGGTCATGGACATCTTCAAAGTGGACTCGCGCCAGGCCTACATGGTCTACCCGCTGGAGCCCATGTCGGATGTCGAATTCGTGCTGTATCAATCCAGCCATCGTCGCCATACCGTCAACCAAATGAGCGACCTCACCGACCTGACGGTCGGCACCTCACCGGGCTATGCCTATGGCGCGCAGTTCAACGACGCATCAGGCTTTCGCCGTGAAGCGGCGCCAAGCCACGAAGCCAATTTTGGCAAGCTGGTGCTCGGGCGCATCGATCTGTTGATCACCGATCGCCTGGTCGGGCGCTACCTGCGCCGCCATCTCGGCCTCGAGCAGCAGGTAGAAGAACTGCCACTGGTCATCAGCCGTCAAGCGCAATACCTGGGGCTGGCGCGCAAGCCTGGCCGCGATGCCTTGGCACTGGCGTTTTCCGAAGAGCTGCGGCGCTTCAAGGAGGAGCCCGCCTACCTAGCGATAATCGAACGCTATATCGGCAGCACCGGCCACCTTCCTCACACCGTTGAGCAGCAGGAAAGCAGCACACAGCGATAGCTCTGTTATACTCGGGCCTTCCCGCCCGGCTCACGCCCGGACGCTCGGCCTCGCAACAGGCATCCCGATCGGCACCGACGCAGCTTGCGTCCTCACGCCGTTTTCCGGATGCGCAGTGAAAGCCCAGCTGGACCGGACGCGATCGCATCCCACCGATGCCCGTCGCGCCAGGCAGAATATCCCTACGGGCCCAGCCCCCACAGAACAGGATTGCCCATGTCCTTTGCTTCCCTCGGTCTCTCCGAGGCACTCGTCCGCGCTATCGAGGCTGCGGGCTATACCCAGCCGACTCCGGTGCAACAGCGGGCGATTCCCGCCGTGTTGCAAGGCCGCGACCTGATGGTCGCCGCACAGACAGGTACAGGTAAAACCGGCGGTTTCGCCCTGCCGATCCTTGAGCGCCTGTTTCCGGCAGGTCACCCGGACAAATCACAGCGCCATGGCCCTCGCCAACCGCGCGTGCTGGTCCTGACCCCGACCCGCGAACTGGCGGCTCAGGTTCACGACAGCTTCAAGGTTTACGCTCGCGACCTGCCACTGGTCAGTGCCTGCATTTTCGGCGGCGTTGGCATGAACCCTCAGATCCAGGCCATCGCCAAGGGTGTCGATGTGCTGGTGGCCTGCCCGGGCCGCCTGCTGGACCTGGCAGGCCAAGGCCGCGTCGACCTGGCCCACGTGGAAATCCTGGTCCTCGACGAAGCCGACCGCATGCTCGACATGGGCTTCATCCACGACGTCAAGAAGGTCCTTGCCCGCCTGCCGAGCAAGCGGCAGAACCTGCTGTTCTCGGCGACGTTCTCCAAAGACATCACTGACCTGGCCGACAAGCTCCTGCACAACCCGGAGCGCATCGAGGTCACCCCGCCGAACACGACCGTCGAGCGTATCGAACAGCGGGTCTACCGCCTGCCCGCCAGCCACAAGCGCGCGCTGCTGGCCCACCTGATCACGCTCGGCGCCTGGGAGCAGGTGCTGGTGTTCACCCGTACCAAGCACGGTGCCAACCGCCTGGCCGAGTACCTGGAAAAGCACGGCCTGAGCGCCGCCGCCATCCACGGCAACAAGAGCCAGAACGCTCGGACCAAGGCCCTGGCCGACTTCAAGGCCAACACCGTACGCGTACTGGTCGCCACCGACATCGCCGCCCGTGGCCTGGACATCGACCAGCTGCCACATGTGGTCAACTTCGAGCTGCCCAATGTCGAGGAAGACTACGTTCACCGTATCGGCCGCACCGGCCGTGCCGGCCGCTCGGGCGAGGCTATCTCCCTGGTCGCGCCGGATGAAGAAAAGCTGCTCAAGAGCATTGAGCGCGTTACCCGGCAGAAAATCGCTGATGGCGACCTGATGGGCTTTGACTCAAGCCAGGTAGAAGCCGAGAAACCTGAGGTGCGTGAACGGCCGCAGAACAACGGTCGCGGCGGCCGTAACCAGCAGGCCCGTGGTGACGGTGGCAAAGACGGCAGCAGCGGTCGCAAGGACAAGGGCAAGGATAAAGGCAAGGCCAAGCAGCCGGCTGCCGACAAGTCTGCCGACAAGGAGAAGTCCGCCGACAAGCAACAGCCGCGCAAGCCGCGCGACAAGAAGCCGCGCCAACAGCAGGCCAGCCAGAACAGTGTGCCGAAAGTACCGGCCGACCGTGCTCCGGATGAATTCCTGGACGACGAAATCGACAATTTCGGTAACCGTGCCGACTACGTCAGCCCGTACCAGAATGCCAAGAATCAGGGCCGCAACCGTCGCCCTGGTGCTGGTGCCGGAGCGGGTCAGGCCCAGGCCAACCCTGGGCGCAGCAACAGTGGTGGTGGCCAAGGGCGTAACGGCAGCCAGCCGCGCAGCGCCAGTGGTGAGAAACGCCCACCGCGCAATAACAAGGGTGGTGAGGCGCGCCGCGACAGCAAAGGTGCTGGCCGCAACCGTTCGAGCGGCCGTGACGACGCATCCCGTCAGGAACCTGCCGTACGTAGCTCGCGAGAGCCGCAAAACCAGCCTGTGATCATCCGCAAGGAGTCCAAGCTCGACCGTTTCCCAACGCCTGAGCAACTGGACGACCTGCCAAGCCGCCCACGTGGTGAGCGGCCTGCGTTGTTGACCCGCAAAGGCGGCTAACGCTGCTGGCAAATAACAACGCCGCGCCATGGAGCGAATGCTGTTCACTTGAGCATTTGAGTCCAAGCCGGGGTTTCTAGAGAATCCGATACCAGCCACCTGGTATCGGATTTTTTATGCCCATTGAGCAGCAGTCGCTCGACCTCGGCGATCTCTTCAACTTCTCCGACCTCAGCACTTTCACCCAGAATATTCCTGTGGGTGGGTTGCCAGTGCCTCAACCTCTCGGCGCAAGCCACCATCCAGCGGCGGCGCCTGCCAAGCGAGCACTGGGAGGTGCGGGAGCCACGGCGTGTTTCATGGGGCCATCGCAGGCAGGATGACCAGGCATAGGGTAGGCAGACGCAGGGAACGGAAAACCTGGGTAATCGGTAAAAGACGCTCACACGCCGGCCTCTGGATCAGCCTTTAGGCGGGGAGCAGCAGGCTGACCCGTAACCCGCCACCGGCTCGGTTCGACAGCATCAGCTCACCCCCATGGCTGGCTGCGATCCGCTGGGCAATGCTCAGCCCTAGCCCATATCCCCCGGATGCCTGGCTGCGCGACCCCTCACCGCGCACGAACGGGTCGGTAATGGTCGGCAGCAGCGCTGGCGAAATCCCTGGCCCGCGGTCGTCGATGTGGATGAATACCCCTGTGGTGGTTCGCTCCAGCGTGACAGAAACATCCTTGGCATAACGCAACGCATTGACCAACAAGTTCTGCAGGCAGCGCTGCAGCAGCAGGGCATCACCCCGCAGGCTGTTCACCCGGCCGTGCACGGGCAGTGGTTCCTGGTCAGTCGCCAGGTCCGCACACTGGCGCGTCACCAGCCGGTCCAGATCCACCTGCTGCAAGTTCTGCTGCTCTCCGGCACGCAGGTAATCCAGAACCTGACCGATCATATCGTCCATCTGCGTGATGTTCTGCCGCAGGCGCTGGCGGTGTTCGTCATCGGGTAACCGTTCCAGTCGCAGGCGCATGCGAGTCAGTGGGGTGCGCAGGTCGTGAGACACGGCGGCCAGGAAGTAGGCCTTGTCGTTGACCATGGCAATCAGCCGCTGCTGCATGGCGTTGAACGCCTGCGCCGCCTGGCGCACTTCCTCCGGGCCATCCAGTGCCAGGGGAGGCTGTTCGAGGTTACTGCCCAGGCCGCGTGCAGCATCGGCCAGGCGCCGCAACGGGCGCAGGCACAGGCGCACGGCAACCAGGCACACCAGCAATACGGCGACGATACGCAGCGCATACACCCGCAGCAGATAATCGCTGATCAGCAACCACGCCGACTCGCCGCTCCAGCCCTGCAGTTCCTGGCCCGCAATGGTCAGCCAGTGCCCATCGGCCAGCGGCACCGCGAACTGGATATGCGCCTGGGCCGTGCGCAGGCCGAACAGGCTGCGCCAGACGATCGGTCGGCCCAGTTCGTCGGTGAGTTGCACGTTCATCAGGCGCACGTCCTGGGCATGCCCCAGTTCGTACTTCAGGGCCTGCTGCAGCAACAGCTCGACCCGCCTGCGCCCAGGGCGCTCGTCATGCTCTTGCACAGGCAGGCTTTCGACGCAGCGAAGCTGGTAGTGGGCTGGCGCCTGCAATGTACCGCCCTGACAGTCGGCTTGGGCAATCAGGGCGGCGCTGCGTGCAGCAACCAGTCGCACGGGCACCTCTAGCGCCTGGGCGAAACGCACATCGAACCAGATGCTGCTCGACATCAACTGGATCACCAGCGTGCCACTGACCATGATCAGCAGCAGCTGACCAAACAAGGTGCGTGGCCACAGCCGGTGAAACCAGCGCATGTCAGGCACCGGCCGCGAGGGTGGCGATACTCAGCAGGTAGCCTTCGTTGCGGATGGTCAGGATTTGCGCGGCCCCCGCCGGCGCCCGGCGCAGCTGCTGGCGCAGGCGGCTGACGCACATGTCCACCGAGCGGTCGTCGGGCAGGTGGTCGCGGCCGAACGCGCTACGGGTCAGTTGGTCACGGGAGACCACACGGTTGTTGGCTTCCAGCAGTTCGCGCAGCACGCGGTAGTCGGAGCGCGGCAGGGTCAGGGTCTCGCCATTCGGGCCGGCGAGCAGGCGCTTGGCGTGTTCCAGGCGAAAGCCTGCGAACAGCTGGGCCTCCACCACGGGTTCTTCGGCACAGGTGCCCAGGCGTTGCGGACGACGTAGTACGGCTTTGATCCGGGCGATCAGTTCGCGTGGTTCGAAGGGCTTGGCCAGATAGTCGTCGGCGCCCACTTCCAGGCCGATGATGCGGTCCAGCGTGCTGCCCTTGGCTGACAGCATGATCACCGCCACCCCGGGGGTGGCCTGCAGCTGCCTGCACAGGCTAAGGCCATCTTCACCCGGCAGCATCAGGTCGAGCACCACCAGTTCCACTTTGTGCTGGGCCAGCTGGTCGCGCATCTGTTCACCGTCGGCTGCGGACAGCACGTTGTAGCCGGCATCGGTCAGGTAATCAGAAAGAAGTTCACGGATCTCGTCGTCATCATCGACAACCAGCAGGGTCGTGCTCATGCAGAAAAACACCTGTTAGGTGAGGGCCGGTGGCGCTCGTTACGTTCAATTACATCCCCGTACATGTCGGGTCTGGAGCCCGGAGGGCTGATCCCTAGAATCCTAACAAAAAATCATCTGCAAATACGAAGCCTTCCCAAATGAATCCCAAGAGCATCCCGACAGCGTTCACTCCCTCCAGTCAAAGTGGCAGTCGCCTCAAGCCGCTGGCCTTCTGCGTTGCCGTCGCCATCAGCGGTGGGGCAATGGCTGCCGACGGCAAGCCCCTTGTACTGGAGGCCACGCAGATCGAAGACAGCGCATTGATGCCTGCCGACGACGCCGGCCAGTTGGGCTACACGGTCGAGAGCACCCGTAGCTCCACAGGCCTGGCACTGACGCCACGGCAGACACCGCAATCGGTTACCACCATCACCCGCCAGCAGATGGATGACCGCGATATCCACACTATCGAGCAGGCACTGGAAACCGCCCCAGGTGTAACGGCCAACAAGTCCGAGGTGGGTGGGCGCACCGACTACCGCGCGCGTGGTTACTCGATCAGCAACTGGAAGGTCGATGGCCTGCAGACCCAGGGCGGCTCCGATTTCAGTGGCAGCGGTAATGCGCTGAACATGGACCTGTATGAACGCATCGACATCGTGCGCGGCGCCAACGGCCTGCTGGGCGGCACCGGCGACCCCTCGGCCACCGTCAACCTGATCCGCAAGGCACCGACCAAAACCTTCGGCGGCAGCGCCTATGCCACCTACGGCAGCTGGGACAAGCGTCGTCTGGGTGCTGACTTGAACCTGCCGCTATCCGAAGATGGCCGCCTGCGCTCGCGTTTCGTGATGACCCAGCAGGATGCCAACTCCTTCCGTGACAACCAGTCAGAGCGCTTGCGCGCCGCGTTGGCCAATTTCGAGTTCGACCTGGACGACGCCACTACCCTGGGCGCCGGTTACCAGTATGAATACAGCAAGGTCGTGGGCGGCGGCTGGGGGGCGAATATCCCGATCTGGTACCGCGATGGCAGCAAGACCGACTTGCCGCGCAGCACCAACGTGGTGCCCAGCTGGAGCTTTGGCGAATACACCACCCGCACTGCGTTCGGCTCGCTAGAGCACCGCTTCGACAACGACTGGACCCTGGACCTGAAAGCCGCCCAGGCCACCACCGAAGCCTTGAACCACCGGGGCCTTGCCAAGGTGAACTCGGCAGGACGCGGCAGCTACGGTGGCTATTGGGACCAGGACGGCAGCGGCGCCGTACTGAACGGTTTGCACAGCTCCAGCGACACCACTCAGCAGTCGGCGCAGATCGACCTGTCTGGCCCGTTCCAGCTGCTCGGCCGCACCCACCAGGCCATGGTCGGCTACAACGACAGCCGCACCGTCGGCTGGTCACCCCAGTACTCCTGCACCATGGTCGGTGACAGCATGACCAGCGCGCCTGCACTGGGCTGCCAGTTCCGCGCCAACAACGGCTTTCCAGTGACCGACTGGCACAATGGCGTGGATGACGACTATGACCTCGTCGCCTCGCGCACCGGCCTTCACAGCAAGACCACCACCCGCCTGCAGGGCATGTACGCCGCCACCCGCCTGAGCATTACCGCCCCGTTGTCGGTGATCGTTGGCGTGCGCACCAGCAACTATTCTTCGGTCACCCGCAGCGTGGCCGGCGAGCGCACCAGCCAGGAAGAAAACGGCATCGTCACCCCCTACCTGGGCGCGGTTTATGACCTCAGCGACAACTACTCGGTGTATGCCAGCTACACCGATATCTTCACGCCGCAAACCTCTGAAACCAGCAGCGGCAGCAAGGTAGAGCCGATTCGTGGGCAAAGCTACGAAACAGGTATCAAGGGTGAGTGGTTCGATGGTCGCCTGAACGCCTCGGCGGCCTACTTTCGCACCAAGCAGGAAAACAAGGCCGTGCTGGACGGCGACCTGACCACCCCGACCGGCGACAGCGCCTACAAGGCCGGTTCCGGGCAGGAAACCGACGGTATCGATCTGGAAGTCGCAGGCGCCCTGACCCCGAACTGGAACGTCTACGCCGGTTACACCTACCTACACTTGCGCCGCGTCGACAGCGACGGCCGCAGCGACCCGTCGCACCTGTTCAAGGCCTCCACCACGTACCGCCTGAGCGGCCCGCTCGACCGCCTGACACTGGGTGCCGGCGTGACTGCGCAGACCAACATCCGCACCATCTCCAGCCCGGCTGGCCAGCCCACCAACGGTGTGAGTAATGGTGCCACCGACGTGAACTGGTCCGGGTATGCCATCTGGAATGCCATGGCCAAGTACCAGCTGACCGACGACACCAGCGTCAGCCTCAACGCCAACAACCTGTTCGACAAACACTACTACACCCAATACGGGTTCTATGCCGGGGCCATCTACGGCGACCCGCGTAATCTGTCGCTGACGGTAAGCACCGCGTTCTGATCAAGCCCAGCTTGCCCTGGATCAATCGGCTTCTCCAACGGGCTCTCAAAGCTGTTGCAATCCTCGCCCAGCCCGTCGTATGACGGGCATCAATCCATTGGCGATCGCCAGGTCACCATGCATCGCGACCCAGATATCTGGTTGACAGATATATGGATCCGAGATATTTTCCACCCAATGTTGGTGCGCCGGGACAACACAATGCGGGTCATAACGAAAGCGGCGGTTACCAGGGCGATTGAAGCCCACGGCCAGTGGAAAGCGCCCCTTAGCCTGTGGCTGACGACCTTTGACAGGGCGACGTTGCGGTTTGAATCTTTTGAACAATTGAGGCAGACGTGGGCCACTGTGTCTGGCTGGAATGTTGATCGCATCCCCCACTCAAGACTCAGGCCCGCCAGCCGCAAAGGGCCGCTTGATATCTACGTGTTCGATATCAAGAAAAACGAATGCCGCCTGATCGCGTGGCTCAATGCGCGAACGGGCACTCTCTACATCAAGGCCATTCTGTCGCACGCCGAGTACGACAAATGGTGCAGAAGCGATATCAGGTAGCAACCTGGGCCGCGCCCTATTTCAATTCGACAGGTGACAACATGAAGCGGGATAAAGTCGAAGCCAATGGACTAGATGCCTTCATCGCTAATATTTCACCCATGCTCGATGGCCTGAACACTCAGATGGCAACCATGGCCCAGCTTCTGGCCGCCTGCCATGACCCCATCAAGGACGATGCCGAGCTTGAGGCACGCATGGCATTGATCGACGAGCTCTACTCCCATGCAGACAGCGAAGGCCACGCTGCGGCACGTTTTGCGGAGATGGTAGCGGACCGCGTCTACGCGTATGAAAGTGACTCTGTATTGGTGCCGTTCGCGAGCCAGGCCGAAGCGTTGGCCTTTCTGCTAGCGGACAGGGGCGTGAAGCAGAAGGACCTGTCGGCGATAGCGACCCAGAGCGCAGTATCCGAGATTCTGAACAACAAGCGAAAGATGACGGTTGCGCAGATAAAGGGCTTTGCTGAGTTTTTCAGCGTACCGGTTGAGTTCTTCATGCATGGGGTGGTTTGACTGAGAAGAAAGGGTGGTGCCGCTCAGTAAAAGCCAAAACATGCTGTTCACTGCTGCCTTACAACATCATCCGCCGGGAGGCCAGCCAAGCCGCAATCGCCTTTGGTCGAACACCATCGGACATACGCTCAAACCCGCCTTCCAGTACATCGCTATCGGCTACGGGCAGGAGGTTGGCTGAGTTACGGGGAGGTGTTGCGGGGATGTTTCTGGATCACCGCCCAAGCCCAGGAAGGCCTGGGACGGTGAAGATTTTTCAAAACCCGGTATCCGGTGGAGCGCAAGGCTGCTCCGCTTAAGTGAACAGCATTACGCCCCATAGGGCGGCGTTTTCATTGCTCAGGCAATGATCACTTCAGCTTCACGCCTTCGACGCTGATGTCCAGGTCGAGGGTCTGCGAGGTTGGGCCTGGGCCCTTGATGCCGAAGTCGTTCAGGTTCAGCGTGGTGGTGGCGTTGAAGCCAGCACGCTCACCGCCCCACGGGTCCTTGCCTTCACCGTTGAAGGTGGCCTTGAAGGTCACCGGCTTGGTCACACCGTGCAGTGTCAGGTCACCGGTCACGTCTGCGGTTTTTTCGCCGGTGGATTTGACGGCGGTGGAAACGAATTTGGCTTCTGGGTACTTCTTCACATCCAGGAAGTCAGCGCTGGCGATATGCTTGTCACGCTCGGCGTGATTCGACCACAGGCTGGCGGTTTTCAGGTCGACGCTGATCTTGCTGGCTTCAGGCTTGTCGCTATCCCACGTGAAGTTACCGTCGAAGTCCTTGAAGGTACCGTGAATGAAGCTGTAGCCCAGGTGGCTGATTTTCCAGTCGACGAACGCGTGCTGGCCTTCCTTGTCGATCTTGTACTCGGCGGCCATGGCCTGACCAGCACTGAGCAGAGCGGTACCGAGCGCCAAAGCGGCAAAAGTCTTTTTCAACATCCTTTAAGTTCCTTGCAATTGAGGTTGAGAGTCAAGCTTTGCGGCCCAGCATGCGAACCAGGGTCGCGTCACGGTCAATGTAATGGTGCTTCAGGGCAGCCACGGCATGCAGCGCGGCGAAAATCACCAGGCCCCACGCCAGCCACAGATGAACCACGCCAGCCAGGTCTGCCTGGTCAGGCAGGTCACTGACAAGGGCAGGTACTTCAAACAAGCCAAACACTGGAATACCGACACCATCGGCGGTCGAGATCAGGTAGCCGGCGATCATCACCGCGAACAGGCCCACGTACAGCGCCAAATGCCCCAACTTGGCGGCCAGCCGGGTAAATGCACCGTGGCTGGCAGGCGCCGGCGGCGGTGGGCTGATGAAGCGCCACAGCACACGCACGAGCATGACGGCCATGAGCACCAGGCCGATGCTCTTGTGCAGGTCCGGGCCAGCCTTGCGCCAAGGGCTGTAATAATCGAGACCGACCATCCACAGACCAAGACCGAACAGGCCAAAGACCGCCAGCGCAACGCCCCAGTGCAAGAGAATGCTGACAACGCCATAGCGAGAAGGTGAATTGCGCAGTTGCATGATGCCGTGTTTCCCCGTGGAAGCTGTGCACAGACTAACGCGTAACGTATCGAATAAAAGCACAAAAAATTGCTTTGGATTATCGATAAATCCGATGGTAATTGTCCGAGTCGGCTATTAAGGAAACATTAACGATAGTGGGTAATGCCAAGTTGTCAGCCCTGGCCCTGACATCCGCTTGGCGGTGACAGGGCCAGGTGATCGCCTCTCAGCCAGCCTTGGCCTGGGCCGGTTCTGCAGCTGGAGAAGCCTTGGTTTCAGGCTTGTCGGCGCTGCCGAACCACCGCGAGAAGAAACCAGGCTTGTCCACCTTCGCCTCCTCGGCCTTCACCGGTTCTGCTTTGGCGGGTGCCTTCTCGGCGTCGTCCGCCTTGTCGGATGAACCACCGAACAGGTTGGAGAAGAACCCACCGTTGTCCTTCCTTGCCGCACCTGTCGCCGCCACAGGGGCAGCTTTGGCGGGGTCGAACGACTTGCCGGCCAGCAGGTCCTGCACTTGGCTGGCGGCACGCTGGCCACTGCGCAGGGCACCTTCAAGGGTGCCTGGGTACAGCGCGTCGGTATGCTCACCGGCAAACGCAATGCGTTGCACCGGGCGCTCCCACAGGCGCCAGTACTTGCTGATCTGCCCTGGGCCATAGGCCAGGTAAGCACCGCCTGTGCCGGCATCGGCGCTGTAGCGCTTGACCTCATAACCGGTGAACGCACCACGGGCCTTTGGATAGAAGGCATGCAGGCGGATCAATACCTGGTCGACCATCTGTTTGTCGCCGAACGCCTGCAGCAGACGGGCGTTGTCACCCGACAGGTTGATCACCACGTTGGCGCCGCCTTTGAGTGCTGGCTCGATCCACAGCATGCCAAGGCCTGCGTTGCTGAAGATTTCGCCAGACATGCGAGCGCGGCTTTCCCAGACTGGCTGCTTGAATTTGAGCAGCAACTGATCGCGCCAACCATAGTTGGTGCCCCTCAGCGCCGCGATGTGCTGGGTGTCCAGGGCTGGAGTGATCTGGATCTTGGCCAGGGCACGTAGCGGCACCGCCATGACCACATAATCGGCCTGATAGCTGGCGCTGCCGACTTTGACGGTGACCCCGCTGCTATCCTGAACGATGGAGGTGACTGGCGAGCTGGTCTTGATGGTTTTCAGCTGCTTGACGAAAGCCTGGGCCAGCACCGGGCTGCCGCCAGGCAAGCGTGCGGCACGCAGGTCACGGTCGCTGACGCCGCGGTAGACACGGCTCTGCTGGGCGAAGTACAGCAGCGAGAGACGCGATGGCTCGTCATAGCGGGTACGGATCTGCTGGTTGATCAGCTGCCGTGCAGTGCTGGGCAACTGCAGCTTGTCGAGCCAGGTGGAAACGTTCATCTGGTCGAGGGCGAACAGCGTACTGGTGGCCTGCGGTTTGAGCGGGTCATCGATCGAACGGGCCAGGTCATCGAGGGTTTTCTCGTAGCGCTTGAGCGCTTCGGCGGTAGCTGGCTGGCGGGTAGTCAGGTCGCTGGCGCTGAAGTACTCCCCGTCGATCAGATACCCCGGAGTACGGACGAACTCGGGCGCGGGCAGTGTCTCGAGCTTGAAACGCTCAAGGTACTGGTTGAGCACCGGCTGAGCCTTGCTGTTGCCGACCCACTCACTGGTGGCCAGGCCCGAGCGGCCGCCCATGCCGGCCTTGGCTTCCAGCAAGGTCACCTGCCAACCCTTGTCCTGCAGCTCGTAGGCCGCAGTCAGGCCTGCCAGGCCGCCACCCACCACGATTGCCGAAGGTGTCTTGTCCTTGGCCAGCGCGGCGCCGCTGGACACACCGATCAATACCAACGCGCACAGGCGCACCCAAGCAGCAGCCATGATGGCGAACTCCGAGTTGACGTTACAGAAATGGGAAGAGGCAAATGCCCCGAGATGATGCGTTAAGAATACGTCAGGTAGGGCGACCCTGCCACCACAGCGCCATCAAGTGCCTTTGGCAACTGGCATTTTTGTCAGTAGACAGGCCTGCTGCCCTTGCGCAACGCTGGCCTGGGTAGCCAGAAAAACCGACAAAAGGAACTGCGCATGATCTACGAGGAGCACTTTGCCCAGGTCAAAAGGCAGCTCCTGTGGCACAAACAAACGTTACAGACGCCATCGGGCTTGCGTATCCGCAGCAATGGCACTTGCTGGGCCGGTGTTCACGAAGCGTGCAAAGGTGAGGACGGCACCGAACTGGTGATAGGCGAGCAGTGTGAGGTGGAAATCAGCTTCAGCCAGGAGGTCGAAAGCCTTCGCCTGGAATGCTACGTCGTCAGCGACCAACACTTCGAAGATGTAACGATGCTCCTGGATACAGAGAGCCTGGATTGGGGCGTGTTTGCCCCGCCCCCGCACAACTTCTATTGGCTGACGCTTTCAGGCAGCGGCTATACCGAGTTCATGCCTGGGCATTTCTCCACTCAACCTTGCTATCAGCACCTCCCCGGGCCCTTTCGCTGCCTGACCATCTCCACCTCCAGAGCCGGCACCGTGCATATCCGCAAGTTCGAATGGACCCACACCAGTCGCCATTGACCCGCAGCGGTTGTCCTGCCTCCTGGCATTGCTTAGGCTTACGCGGTCAAACATGCCGTAACGCCAGGAGAAGTGCCAATGGGCCTCAATGATCAATGGATGCAGCGTGACCTGAAGGTCTTGTGGCACCCCTGCACCCAGATGAAAGACCACGAGCAGTTGCCGCTGATCCCGATCAAGCGCGGGGAAGGCGTGTGGCTCGAGGACTTCGAAGGCAAACGCTACCTGGATGCGGTCAGCAGCTGGTGGGTGAATGTGTTTGGCCACGCCAACCCGCGCATCAATCAGCGCATCAAGGACCAGGTCGATCAACTCGAGCATGTGATCCTGGCAGGTTTCAGCCACCAGCCGGTGATCGAACTGTCCGAGCGCCTGGTGGCGATGACCCCTGCCGGCCTGGACCGGGTGTTCTATGCCGACAATGGCTCGTCGTGCATCGAAGTGGCGCTGAAAATGAGCTTCCATTACTGGCAGAACATCGGCAAACCGGCGAAAAAGCGCTTCGTCACCCTGACCAACAGCTACCACGGCGAGACCATCGCTGCGATGTCGGTGGGCGATGTGCCGCTGTTCACCGAAACCTACAAAGCGCTGCTGCTCGACACCATCAAGGTACCTAGCCCGGATTGCTACCTGCGCCCCGAAGGCATGGGATGGGAAGAGCACTCGCGCAACATGTTCAGCGCCATGGAACAGACGCTGGCCGAACACCACGAAACGATCTCGGCGGTCATCATCGAGCCATTGATCCAGGGTGCAGGCGGCATGCGCATGTACCACCCGGTCTATCTCAAGCTGCTGCGCGAGGCGTGCGACCGCTATGGCGTGCACTTGATCCACGACGAGATTGCCGTGGGCTTTGGGCGCACCGGCACGATGTTCGCTTGTGAGCAGGCTGGCATCCGCCCTGATTTCCTGTGCCTGTCCAAGGCGCTGACCGGTGGCTACCTGCCGCTGGCCGCGTGCCTGACCACCGACACGGTGTACCAGGCGTTCTACGACGACTACCCGACCCTGCGCGCATTCCTGCATTCGCACAGCTACACCGGCAACCCGCTGGCCTGCGCCGCGGCCCTGGCGACCCTGGACATCTTTGAACAGGACAACGTCATCGAGGCGAACAAGGCGTTGGCCTCACGCATGGCCAGTGCCACTGCGCACCTGGCCGATCATGCCCATGTTGCCGAAATCCGCCAGACCGGCATGGCCCTGGCGATCGAAATGGTCCAGGAGAAGGCGGGCAAGGTCGCCTACCCGTGGCAGGAGCGCCGTGGCCTGAAAGTGTTCGAGCATGCCCTGTCCCGCGGCGCCCTGCTGCGCCCACTGGGCAGCGTGGTGTACTTCCTGCCGCCGTACGTGATCACGCCCGAGCAGATCGACTTCCTTGCCGAGGTGGCCAGTGAAGGCATCGATATCGCCACGCGAGAAAGCGTCAGCGTGGCGGTGCCAGCGAACTTCCACCCCGATTTCCGCGATCCGGGTTAACCGACCAGCAATCGCACTGCCATGCAGGTGGGCCTTGTGTCGCGCCTGCAAGGTCGATGTCCAACCTTCTTCCTGAGCAAAACCATGAGACTGTCCCGTTTCTTCATCGACGCCCCCCTGAGCCTCGGCGAGCACGACCTGCCCGAAGCCCAGGCCCACTATATCGGCCGGGTACTGCGTATGGCACCCGGCGACGCCGTGCAATTGTTCGATGGCAGCGGCCAGGAATACCTGGGCCAATTGCTCGAAGTGGGCAAGAAGAGCGTGCGCGTGAGCCTCGACCAGGCCGTCGCCGGCCAGGCCGAGTCGCCCTTGCACATACACCTGGGCCAGGGGCTTTCCCGCGGCGAGCGCATGGACTGGGCGATCCAGAAGGCCACTGAACTGGGCGCCAATGAAATTACCCCGATCATCAGCGAACGCTGTGAAGTGCGCCTCAAAGACGAGCGCGCCGACAAGCGCCTCGCCCACTGGCGCCAGGTGGCGATCAGCGCCTGCGAACAATGCGGCCGCTCGACCTTGCCGATCATCCATGCGCCAGTGACCTTGGGAGACTGGATCAAGGGCAGCGATGCTGACCTGAAACTGGTCTTGCACCCTGTCGCTGAGCCGTTGACCAGTCATGACAAACCGGCACGCCTGGCGTTTCTGATCGGCCCTGAGGGTGGTTTGAGCGAAGCGGAAGTCGACCAGGCAAAGGGCGCGGGCTTCCACGCTGCCCGCCTCGGCCCGCGGGTGCTGCGCACCGAAACAGCACCGGTGGTGGCCCTGTCGGTGGCGCAACAGCTGTGGGGCGACTTCTAACGCACGTAGAAGGACACTGCCACGAAGTGCATCAGGCTGCCAGCGATCACGAACAGGTGCCAGATGCCATGCCAGTGTCGGAATCGGCTGTCGAAGGCGAAGAAGATGATGCCCACGGTATAAAACACACCGCCCGCCGCCAGCCAGGCAAAGCCGGCGGTGCCCAGGCTTTGCAGCAGCGGGTTGACCGCCACCAGCACGATCCAGCCCATCACGGCATAGATGATGATGGACAGGACCCGAGCCTCTGAGCGTGGCTTGATTTCCTGCAGCATGCCGATCACCGCCAGCCCCCAGACCACCCCGAACAGGCTCCAGCCCCAGGGCCCGCGCAGGCTCACCAGGCAGAACGGTGTGTAGCTGCCGGCGATGAGCAGGTAGATGGACAGGTGATCGAGCTTGCGCATGATCACCTTGGCCCGCCCGCGGGTGCTGTGGTAGAGGGTGGAGATGCTGTAGAGCAGCAGCAGTGTGCCGCCGTAGATCGAGAAGCTGACGATCTTCCAGGGATCGCCCTGCAGCCCTGCGCTGACGATCAGCCAGATGGCCCCAATACAAGCCAGGAAGGCACCGACCAAATGGGTCCAAGCGTTGAAGCGTTCACCGTAATACATGCAAAAACAGACCTCCCAAACGTCTGCAAGTTGCTTCGAGCTGCAAGCTGCAAGCTGCAAGCTACAAGCTACAAGCTACAAGCAAGAGCAAGAGCAAGAGCAAGAGCAAGAGCAAGAGCGATACTCTCCCACTCAACGCGATCAGCTTGAAACTTGAAGCTTGCCGCTTGCAGCTGCTGTCATGGCAGGTGCGCGTCACGCACGAGCCTTTCCAGCCCAACCAGGTCAGGCACCCGTGCCACCTGCTCGCCCACCTGCACCGCCGCCAACTCCAGGCTGGCCAACGCCACATCCACATAATTCAGCTGGCTGTCGAGCTTGCACGAGCGTGGGATGTCCTGCAGCAACACCGCCAGATATCGCAGGCCGGTGTCGCCCAAAGCGTTCAGCACCACGATACGCGCCCGCTCGCCACACGGGGTTTCACCACCGCACGCTGCCTCGAAGCCGATCAGCGGCAGGTGCTGCTGGCGCCAGTCGATCCACCCCAGGTGCCAGGACGGTTGGGCACGCTGGCACACCAGGTTGCGCTGGCCGATAAGCTCGGCCACAGCCACATTGGGCAACACCAGGGTTCGGTCGCCCAACGGCAACAACAGGCCGGTCAGGCTGCTGCGCTGGCCTGCGATCAACTCAAGCATGGGTTTGGCTCCAATGGGCGATACTCTGCAACAGCACCGACTCCTGATACGGCTTGCCCAGGTAGTCGTTGACACCGATGGCCATGGCCCGGTCGCGGTGCTTCTGCCCGGTGCGTGAGGTGATCATGATGATCGGCAGGTCCTTCAGGCGCTCATCGCGACGAATGCGGGTGGCCACTTCAAAGCCATCCATGCGCGGCATCTCGATATCCAGCAGCAACACATCCGGGCGGTGCTCTTCCAGCAGTGCCATGGCATCCACACCGTCCTTGGCCGTCAGCACGCTCATGCCATGGCGCTCCAGCAGGCGGCTGGTCACCTTGCGCACGGTCACCGAATCATCCACCACCATCACCAGCAATGCCCGCCGCGGCGCCGGGCCGAACAGCGTGCGCTGCACCCCGCTACCACCCGGCAGCCGCGCCAGGCGGCGCTGCTGGCCGCGCAACTGGCCAAGCAGATCAAGAATCAGCACCACCCGACCATCACCGAGCAAGGTCGCGCCGGACAACCCTGGCACGGCAGCGAACTGCGGGCCCAAGCTCTTCACCACGATCTCGCGGCTCGGCGACAGGCTGTCGACCTGGATCGCGAACGACTGTTGCTGGGAATGCACCAGCAACACCGGCAATGGCACGCTCTGGCCCAGAAGGCTCGGCCGCGGCAGGCCTTGCAGCAGCTCGCCCAGGTAACGCAAATCGTATTCATGGCCAGCATAGGCGTAGCGCGGCACATCCCGCTGGTAACAGATAGCCAGCTCGGCCGGCGGCACCCGCACGATGCCTTCGATGGTATTGAGCGGGATGGCGTACTGCTCCTCACCCAGGTGAACCATCACGGCACGGTTGATCGACACCGTGAACGGCAGGCGAATCAGAAAGCGTGCGCCCTTGCCCTGCGCCGACTCGATACTCATCGAGCCACCCAGTTGCTTGACCTCTTCGTGCACCACGTCCATGCCCAGGCCACGCCCGGAAATCTGGGTGATCTTCTCTGCGGTGGAAAACCCCGGGCGCAAGATGAACTGCAGGATTTCGTGGTCACTCAGGTGGGCCTGGGGGTCTAGCAGGCCACGCTTGATCGCCTTGCGCCGCACCGCGTCCAGCGGCACGCCGGCGCCGTCGTCGGTCATCTCGATGACAATATCGGCCCCCTCATGGAGCAAATTGAGATGGATGGTGCCTTGCTCAGGTTTACCGGCAGCCAGGCGCGCTTCCCGGGTCTCGAGGCCATGATCCACAGCATTGCGCAGCATGTGCTCCAAGGGCGCGAGCATACGTTCCAGAACACTGCGATCAAGCTCGCCTTCGGCGTTGCCGACCACCAGTTCCACCTGCTTGCCCAACTCGCTGGCCACTTGGCGCACCACCCGTTGCAAGCGCGGCACCAGGCGTTCGAATGGCACCATCAGCGTCGCGGTAAGGCCTTCCTGCAACTGGCTGTTCACCCTCGCCTGCTGCTGCAGCAAGGCCTGCGCCTCCTGCGCGCGGTGGGCCAGCGTCTCTTTCAGGTCAAGCAGGTCAGAGGCCGATTCGAACAATGCCCGTGATAATTGTTGCAGTTGGGAATGGCGGTCCATTTCCAGTGGGTCGAAATCCTCGTAGGCGTCACCTTCGAACGGCTGACGGCTGCTGATCCGACCTTGGGTTTCCATGTCCAGGCGCAGCAACTGGTCGCGCATGCGCTCCAGCGTGGTTTCCATCTCGCTCAAGGCGAATTGGGCGTCATTGACCTGTTGCTCGATACGCCCACGGATCACCGAGTGCTCACCTGCCAGATTGCCCAGGTCATCGAGCAGTTCGGCATCCACCTTGACCAGGTCACCGGGGGGCCGCTCTGGCGAAGCGGCAGGTGCGTCGGCAGGTGCTGCCCCGGCCGGGGCCTGCCCGGCAACGCTGTCGGTCAGGGCGGCGCTGCTGAAGTTGCGGATGTAGTCGATCAACGCAGTCGCCGCATGCAGCGGCTGCCCCAGGCGCACCGCGTCGAGCATGTGCGCCAGGCGGTCATGGCAGTTCTGCAACAGGGCGAACAACGGTGCACCCGGTGGCAAGCGCCCGGCAGCCAGCAGTTCGTACAGGAATTCCAGTTCGTGGGCCAGGTCACCGATAGCGGGGATTTGCACCATGCGCGCCCCGCCCTTGAGCGTGTGCAAATCACGCAGCAGGTTGTCCACCTCGGCGCTGTTGCGCGGGTCGGCCTGCCAACGCGCAAGCGCGGCGGCGGCGCTTTCAACAATGTCGGAGCTTTCTTCGAGGAAGACTTCAAGCAGCTCCTTGTCGCCCGGGTTTTCCGCCTCCTCAGCCGGCGCCGGGGGGCCATCGAGGCGTGTGACCGAGCCTGGTGCCACCAGGCCAGTGGCCTCGGGCGCCAGGGCGTCGTCCAGCAAGCTCCGCAAACCCTCGACGCAGGCTGGGCGGGCGGTCGGCTCCTGGCCGGCAGCGACTTCGTCGAGCATGTCGAGCAGCGCCTCGTGCGCCTGCCGTGCCAGGACAAAAAAGCGGCCATCGGCGGCCAGGCTGCCCTCTTCCACCGCGCCGTACAGGTCCAGCAGCGCTTCACAGACATCGTCCATCTGCCACAGGTCGGCCAGGTGTGCACCGTGGCAGAGGGTGGTCAGCCCGTCGAGCAAGCTGTCCAGCGACTGGCGTTGGCCGGGCTGCTCCTGCCAGCGCGCCAACAGGGCCTCGGCATCCAGCAGGATGTCCATCGACTGGGCGAGGAAGCTGGCGATCAACTGCGGGTCACGCTTGCCCCGGCGTCCATGCGGCGGCTCCTCATGCAAGCTGGCCAAGCGCAGGTCCACGGCTTCACCGACCTGTTCGATCAGTTGCGCGGCGCCGCAAATGGGTGCCAGCGGAGTGCTGGTCAATTGCGCCAGGCCCAGCTGGAACAAGCCGCGTGCTTCTTCAAGCCATTGGCGTTCTGCCGCTTGCAAGGGCAGGTGGTGCCCCCGGTACTCGCGCACCAGCCGGTCGAGCGCGGTGGCGAGCTCGGCGATTGGCAATACGCCGGCCATCGCGGCGCTGCCCTTCAAGGTGTGCAAGGCGCGTTGCAAGGTGTCGCTGACCTCGGTGCCCTGACCGTCTGTACGCTGCAGAAATGCCTCCAGGCTGGCCAGATGGCCCTGGGCTTCATTGCGGAAGATGTCCAGCAGCAGCGGATCGAGGCCATCGATTTCGGCACCCGCGGGCGAATCCTTCTCCGCCAGCGCATGCAGGTGGCTTGCCAACTGCTCGATTTCGGTCACCTGCGGCATCTGGCCGGCGGCAAAATCGGCCAGCAGGTCGGGCAAATGCACCACGACCTGCTGCAGCGCCACCACACCCTCGGGGGCCAGTGTCGTGCGCCCTTCGAGTACCCGGTTGAGCAGGTGCTCACCGCCCCAGGCCAATTCGGCGACCGCCTGAGCATGGACCATGCGGCCACTGCCTTTGAGCGTATGCAAGTCGCGGCGCACCTCCAGCAAGGCATCCCGCAGGCTGTTATCGGCGCGCCAGCGCAACCAATGCCGCTCGATCTGCGGCAGCAGCTCGCCGGCCTCTTCCAGGAAGACCTCGCGCAACTCGTCATCAACCCCGTCGGTACTGCCGTCCTGGGCCATGGCGTCTTCGCCGAGCGTGCACTGCACACCGAGCGCCGCCAGGCTGGCGCGCGCCCTGGCGAGGAAAGGCTGGGCATCGGCCAGAGGGTCGGCTACCCGCCATTGCAGGTAACACTCACTGGCGCTGAGGGCATCGGCCAGGTGGTCAAGCTCAACCGCCGGCGGCTCGACATCCAGGTGCTGCAACCAACCGTGCACATACCCCGCGCAACCAGCCAAGACTTCCGCCGCGTCCGGCAGCATCAGCATCGCCAACGCCCCTCGTACCTGCTGCAGCAACCCCGGCAATGGTTGCAGGCGCTGGCGCGGCCAACCGGATTCCAGGCAATCGCCGATCAGGTCCTTGGCCTGCTGCAACACGTTCAGCGATTCGTTCAACACCAGCTGGCGAATCTCGGCCAGGTCCGAACCGGGCAAGCCGCCCTGCCCGCCCTCTTCCAGCGGGCCGACCATGCCATTGAGGCTCGCCTCCACATACAACAAGGCCCCCGCCACATCCATGAGTACCGCGTCATCCGCCGCGCGTTGGCCTTGAGCCAACGCCTGCAGGGCCATTACCTGATCGATGATGACCCGCCGAGGCTGCTGAAAGCCCAGCACCGCCAGGGTATCGGCCACATGACGCAAGGGCGCCAACAGGCTGTCCAGCTGTTCGCTGTGCTGACGGTCCCCGCGGACGAACTGGTCCAGACGTTCCTTGATGCGCATCAGGTCGTCGCACAACGCGCTGATCACCGAACGCAGCGCGTCACGCCCAGGCCCTGCCTGAACCTGCTCCCGCCAATTGCCCAGCGACAGGTCGAGGTTGGCCAGGTCGTCCGAGCCGGCGAAGCGCTGCGCCGCTGCGCTGATCAGGCTGCCCTGGGCCAGCGGTTCGACACCCCGGCAAGCCCGCAACTGGTTGAGCAGCGGCAGCATGACCAGAGGCAGGTCATGGCGCGCGCCGCGCAGCCGCTCCAGGTACGAGGGCAGTTGCTCAAGGCCGCGGAACAGCGGGCCCAGGCAGTCGCCGCGGGGGCTCACCTGGCCCTCGGCAAAGGCCCTGGCCAGCAGCTCCAGCTCTTCGGCCAGGCGCGTGGCACCGCGCAGTTCGAGCATGCGCAGGCAGCCGTGAACCTGGTGCAGGTTATCCACCACGAACGCCAGGATGGACAGATCGCCGGTATCCCCGGCAAAGCGCTCAAGGGCCTGGCGCGCCTGCCCCAGGCAATCGAGGATGGACGCCTTGGTCCAGGCCAGAGCGACGGTATCGTGGCGCTCGGGGCTTGTTGCTGCAGCCATCATGACTCCTCAGCGCCGCTCGGCGGGTGCCGGCAGGGTGAAACCGGACACGGAGCGGCGCATCTCGCTGGCCATCCGCGCCAGGTGGCGGATGCTGTCGGCGGTGGCGCCGGAGCCCGCGGAGGTCTGCGCGGTAATCTGCTGGATGACCGACATGGTGTGGGAAATTTGCCCGGCCGACGAGGTCTGCAACTGGGCGGCGTCGGAGATGCTGTGGATAAGTTCGGCCAGGGTCTGCGACACCCCTTCGATTTCGGCCAGCGCCACCCCGGCGTCCTGCGCCAGGCGTGCGCCGCGCACGACCTCGGCGGTGGTCTGCTCCATGGAGATCACGGCCTCGTTGGTATCGGCCTGAATGGTGCGTACCAGTGCCTCGATCTGCCGCGTTGCCGAGGATGAACGCTCAGCCAGACGCTGGACTTCATCGGCCACCACGGCAAAGCCCCGACCGGCCTCTCCCGCCAACGAAGCCTGGATGGCGGCATTGAGCGCGAGAATGTTGGTCTGGTCGGCAATGTCGTCGATCAGGCTGACGATGTCGCCGATTTCCTGGGAAGACTCACCCAGGCGCTTGATCCGCTTGGCGGTGTCCTGGATCTGCTCGCGGATGTTGTCCATGCCATTGATGGTGTTGTGCACCACTTCGTTGCCTTTGTTGGCGATCGCCACCGAACGCTCGGCTACCTTGGCCGACTCGTAGGCATGCGCGGAAACCCGGTCGATCGATTCGACCATGTCGCCCACCGCCTCGGACGCCTCACTGATTTGCTCGGCCTGATGCTCGGAGGCCTTGGCCAACTGGCGGGCGGTGTTCTGCGTGTCTTGTACCGCCGCTGCCACCTGCTCGGCGCTGTGGTTGATGGTGGCTACCAAGTCGCGCAGCTGGTCAACGGAATAGTTGATCGAGTCGGCGATCGCGCCGGTGAAATCTTCGGTCACCGAGACCGTCACCGTCAGGTCGCCGTCGGCGAGTTCTTCTATTTCGTCGAGCAGGCGCATGATCGCCTGCTGGTTGCGCTCGTTCTTCTCGGCGGTTTCTTGCAACTGGCGGTGGGTAGTGCGGACCATCACCAGGCCGATCAGGATGATCGAGGCCAGCGCCAGCAGGCCCAGTACATACCCACCGACGGTATCGAGGGTGCGTCCGGCGGCCAGGTTTTCGAAGCCGTTGGCGAGGTGCGAGGCCTCGTCGAGCAGCGTTTGCGACAGGCTGAAGATGTTGCCGGCCGCTTCACGCACGCGGAACAGCTCTGGCGACGTTTCGAGGATTTCGTCGACGGATCCGGCGACGAACTGGAACAGCTCGGCGATTTCCGTCAGGCGCGCCCGTGCGTCGGCATCTTCGACGCGGGTCACCTGAATCGCCGGATTGCCCGCCAGCATGCCTTCGAGTACCTGACCAAAGCGGCTGGCATCGCGGCCGAAGGTATCGGCAGCCTGCGCCGCCGTATCGTCGCCCGCCAGCACGGTATTGACCGAACCCAGAATGCGCTCGGCGAGCAGCAGCTGGCGCTGGGCAACCACCACCTGGCTGGCCGGGGCGCCGCTCTGCAACAGTATCTCCACCACCTTCTCGTATTCGACCTGCAGTTGCGGCACGGTTTCGGCCAGGGTCGCCGCCACCTGGTGCAGCGAGAGTACGGTCTGCTCACTGGCAAGGATGGTATCGGTGTTCTTGCGCAGGTTTTCCCAGTCCTGAAGCACCGCCTCCATTTCATCCTTCACCTTGACCGGCGCGGCAGGCAGGCCGGTGGACGGGTCGCCCTCTCGCAGGTAGCTCCAGCGCCGCTCGAAGTCGTTGCGCGCATCCGACAGCAGCTTGAAGGCCAAAGCCTTGCCCGCTGCTGCCTCGGTGGCATTCTTGGCGATGCGCTGCGACAGCACGCGCAGCTCACCCGCATGGCCGATGTACTGCTTGTCGTGGTTGGACTGGGTGTTGAGGTAGGCGAAATTGGCGAACAGCAGAATGATCGACAGAATCAGCACCACGAACAGCACGGTGATCTGAACGATGCTGCGCGTGCGCGGTGTCATGCTGCTGGGGGCGACATTGGTGGCCGGCTTGTTCACGTTCGAATGTCCTATAGCGCCACGTCGAGAAAGCCCGGCGCCTGGGCCAGGGCGAAGGGGCTGAAGATGGCCCAGTTGCGCTCACGCGGGAAATGCCCCTGAACGAACCGTGCAGCGGCGCGGATCAGCGGCTGGGGGGGCGAAAGCTCCAAGGTATCCAGGGCAAAATGCTGCAGGCCGAGCACTTCGTCCACCAGCAGGCCGACGAACAGGTCTTCATGGTCCAGCACCAGCACGCGACGCTGCTTGCCCGGTGCCGCAGGGCCAAGGCCGAAAAAGCTGCTCAGGTCCATCACCGGCAACAACCTGCCGCGCAGGTTGGCTACCCCGCACACCCAAGGCTGTACGCCCGGCACCCGACTGCTGCGCGGCTCGCGCGTCACTTCGGCCACCTCGCCCATCGGCGCGACGAACCACTGCCCGGCAATGCGAAAGCCGATACCGCTCCATTGCTGCAGACGCATGTCCTGGGGCGGCTGGTCGGCCACCAGCAGGCGGCAGCGCCGGTCTATGTCCAGCAACAGCTCGAAGGCGGTCAGCGACGCGCCTTGGGGGCGGGTGGTCAAGCGCCCAGCACTTCGTTGAGCTTGGCGATCAGGGCATGTTCTTCCACCGGCTTGGTGACGAAGCCGCGCGCGCCCTGGCGCTGCGCCCAGATACGGTCGGTTTCCTGGTCCTTGGTGGTAACGATGAGCACGGGAATGGCGCAGGTTTCCGGGTCCTTGGTCAATTGCCGGGTGGCCTGGAAGCCGTTCATGCCAGGCATGACGATGTCCATCAGCACCGCGTCGGGCTTTTCCTGGCGGGCCAGGGCCACAGCGTCAGCGCCGTTGTTGGCCTTGAGCACTTGGTGGCCATGCTTTTCCAGCCACTCGGTCAACCTGTACATCTCTGTCGGCGAATCGTCGACAATCAGAACTCGGGCCATGCTGTTTCCCCATCAGGAAAATAAAGGCCACACCGCCTCGGGCGTGGTCAGGGTGCGTGTTGTTCGTGCGCCGCGAACCCGGGCACGTGGGCCCTGATCGCGTCGAGCAGCTCTTCTTTGCTGAATGGCTTGGTCAGGAACTGGTCGGAGCCGACCACCCGCCCGCGCGCCTTGTCGAACAGGCCATCGCGCGACGACAGCAGGATCACCGGGATGTCCTTGAAGGCGCTGTTGTGCTTGATCACGGCGCAGGTCTGGTAGCCATCCAGGCGCGGCATGAGCACGTCGACGAAGATGATCTGCGGCTGGTGGTCGATGATCTTGGCCAGGGCATCGAAACCGTCGCTGGCGGTGATCACCTCGCAGCCTGCTTCACCGAGCAACATCTGCGCGGTGCGGCGGATCGTGCGTGAATCGTCGATCACCATCACCTTCAGGGGTTGTTCCATAGATGCCTACCAGAAGAAATTGAGCTGCAAGGTGCAAGCGTCAAGCGGCAAGAAAAGCTGCACCGGCACAAGGCCAGGTTTTTCTTGAGGCTTGTAGCTTAAGGCTTGCAGCTCATTTTTAGCACACTCCGGGTGGCCATTCCATCCACCGCACCCCTTGACCCGCGGCGTTGGCGGCGCCACCCTGAGCCACTTTTCTTTCGATTCGTTGCGGCTACCGGCCGCCAAGAGGAACCACCCCCATGAGCGTTCGCCTCGGCATTGTCATGGACCCAATCGCGTCCATCTCCTACAAGAAGGACAGCTCGCTGGCCATGCTGCTGGCCGCCCAGGCCCGTGGCTGGAGCCTGTTCTACATGGAACAGCGCGACCTGTACCAGGCCGAAGGCAAGGCCCGCGCGCGGATGCGCCCACTCACCGTGTTCGCCGACCCTGAGCGCTGGTTCGAGCTGGACGAGGAGCAGGACAGCCCGCTGGCCGAACTGGACGTGATCCTGATGCGCAAGGACCCGCCGTTCGACATGGAATTCGTCTACAGCACCTACCTGCTGGAGCAGGCCGAAGCCGAAGGCGTGCTGGTGGTCAACCGCCCGCAGAGCCTGCGCGACTGTAACGAAAAACTGTTCGCCACCCTGTTCCCGCAGTGCACGCCGCCAACCCTGGTCAGCCGCCGCCCGGACATCATTCGTGCCTTCGCCGCCCAGCATGGCGATGTGATTCTCAAGCCCCTGGACGGCATGGGTGGCACCTCGATCTTCCGCCACCGGGCGGGTGACCCCAACCTGTCGGTCATTCTCGAAACCCTGACCGCGCTCGGCGCCCAGCAAATCATGGCCCAGGCCTACCTGCCGGCTATCAAGGACGGCGACAAGCGGATCCTGATGATCGACGGCGAACCGGTCGACTACTGCCTGGCGCGCATCCCGGCCAGCGGTGAGACACGCGGCAACCTGGCCGCTGGCGGGCGTGGCGAAGCACGCCCGCTGAGCGAACGTGACCGCTGGATTGCCGCCCAGGTCGGCCCGACCCTGCGTGCGAAAGGCCTGCTGTTCGTCGGCCTTGACGTGATCGGCGACTACCTCACCGAGATCAACGTCACCAGCCCGACCTGCATCCGCGAGATCGACGCGGCCTACAACACCGACATCGGTGGCAAGCTGATGGATGCCATTGATCGCCAGTTGAAGGCGCGCTGACCGCCGACGCGGAGCAAAGGCGCAGAGTGGGGTATGATGCGCAGCCGCAAGCTTCAAGCTGCAAGCCGCAATAAGACGTTGGCCTGCACCAGTCTGCTGTTACTTGCAGCTTGCGGCTTGTAGCTTGAAGCTGACTGTGGATACCTGATGACGCTGCCCGCCGACATCCCCTCCGACCTGCTTCCACCGCGCGTTCGCCCGGTGGACCGGCTTGGTTTTACCCTGTTCCTGGCTGCCTTGGTGCACCTGGCGCTGATCCTCGGCGTGGGCTTTACCGTGGTCAAGCCGGCTGAAATCCGCCAGACCATGGACATCACCCTGGCCACCTTCAAAAGCGAGAAGCCGCCCGAGAAGGCCGATTTCCAGGCCCAGGCCAACCAGCAAGGCAGCGGCACCCTGGAGAAGAAGGCGGTGCCCACCACCACCGAGATCGCGCCGTTCCAGGACAGCAAGATCAACAAGGTCACCCCGCCGCCGGCGGCTAAGCCTGAGGTGAAACCGCCGCCTGTACCGCAAAAGTCCGCGGTGGCCACCCAAGCGCCCAAGGCGCAGAAGGTCGAGCCCAAGCCGAAGGAAAGCAAGCCGCAGCCCAAACCGGCAGCTACGCCGGATTTTGACAGTTCGCAGTTGTCGAGCCAGATCGCCAGCCTTGAGGCGGAGCTGTCCAACGAGCAGCAGATGTACGCCAAGCGCCCGCGCATCCACCGCCTGAACGCTGCCTCGACCATGCGCGACAAGGGTGCCTGGTACAAGGAGGAGTGGCGCAAGAAGGTCGAGCGGGTGGGCAACCTCAATTACCCCGACGAAGCACGCCGCCAGCAGATCTACGGCAACCTGCGGATGATGGTGTCGATCAACCGCGATGGGTCGTTGTATGAAGTGCTGGTATTGGAGTCGTCCGGCCAGCCAGTACTGGACCAGGCCGCGCAGCGCATCGTGCGGCTGGCAGCGCCATTTGCGCCGTTTACCGGAGACCTGGCGGAATACGACAGGCTGGAAATCATCCGCACCTGGCGGTTCGCCCGTGGCGACAGGCTTTCCAGCAATTGAGCTGCAAGTTACAAGCTGCAAGCTACAAGAAAAGGCCGATCGGTGAGCACCCTGCTTTTTCTTGCAGCTTGTAGCTTGTAGCTTGTAGCTTGTAGCTTGTAGCTTGCAGCTCGAATGCCTTGTCAGCCTCGCCACCTGGCGCCACACTATCCCTCATGAAAACCCTCGCCCCGAGCTACCTCAAGCATCAGTTCCTGATCGCCATGCCGCACATGGCCGATCCGAACTTCGCCCAGACCCTCACGTATATCGTCGAGCACAACGCCAATGGCGCCATGGGCCTGGTGGTCAATCGACCTCAGGAGCTGAACCTGGCGGACATTCTCGAGCAGTTGCGCCCGGACGAGGAACCGCCGGCCAGCACCCTGCAGGTGCCGATCTACCAAGGTGGCCCGGTGCAGACCGACCGCGGTTTCGTACTGCACAGCAGCGAATGCAGCTACCAGGCCACTGTCGAACTGCAGGGGCTGTCGCTGTCCACCTCGCAGGATGTGCTGTTCGCCATCGCCGAAGGTGTTGGGCCGGAAAAGAGCCTGATCACCCTGGGCTATGCCGGCTGGGAAGCGGGGCAACTGGAGGCGGAGCTCGCCGACAACGCCTGGCTCAACTGCCCGTTCGACCCGGACATCATCTTTGGCCTGGGCAGTGAACAGCGCCTGGCTGCCGCAGCCGCCAGCCTGGGCATCAACCTCAGCTTGCTGACCAGCCAGGCGGGGCACGCCTGATGGCCGAGCTGCGCCTGCTGCTGGGCTTCGACTACGGCAGCAAACAGATTGGCGTGGCCGTCGGCCAGGTAGTGACCGGTCAGGCACGTGAGCTGTGCACGCTCAAGGCGCAAAATGGCGTACCGGACTGGGCCCAGGTGGAAAAACTGATCAATGAGTGGAAGCCCGATGCTATCGTCGTCGGCCTGCCATTGAACATGGACGGCACGCCAAGCGAAATGAGCGCCCGCGCCGAAAAGTTCGCCCGTCGCCTCAACGGCCGCTTCAACCTGCCAGTGCACACCCACGATGAACGCCTCACCACCTTCGAGGCCAAGGGTGAGCGCATGGCCCGCGGCGGCCAGCGCGGCAGCTACCGTGACAACCCGGTCGATGCCATCGCCGCGGCCCTGCTGCTGCAAGGCTGGCTGGAGGCCAACACCTAATTTTCCGCTTTGCCGTCGGGCCAACCCGGCGCCCTCCTGGAGACACGCAATGAGCCTACCCAATCCCGCCGACCTGATCCGGCAGATGGCTGTCGACCTTCGCGCCCATCTCGCCCGCCGCAGCATCACCGAGCCGCGCTACATCGGTATCCGCACCGGCGGCGTCTGGGTAGCCCAGGCCCTGCAGCAGGAGCTGGCCGATACCAGCCCACTGGGCACCCTGGACGTGTCCTTCTACCGCGACGACTTCAGCCAGAACGGCCTGCACCCGCAAGTGCGCCCGTCCGAGCTGCCGTTCGAGGTCGAAGGCCAGCACCTGGTGCTGATCGACGACGTGCTGATGAGCGGCCGCACCATCCGCGCCGCGCTCAACGAACTGTTCGATTACGGCCGCCCGGCCAGCGTGACCCTGGTCTGCCTGCTTGACCTGGATGCTGGCGAACTGCCAATCCGCCCCAACGTGCTGGGCGCCACCCTGTCGCTGGCGGCCCATGAACGGGTAAAATTGACCGGCCCCACACCGCTCGCACTCGAGCGCCAGGACCTCGCCACCGCTTCCGCCCTTTAAGAGTCCACCCGCGATGACGCCAATCGACGCCAAGCGCCCGCTGCAGCTCAATGATCAGGGCCAGCTGCGCCACTTCCTCTCGCTCGACGGTTTGCCCCGCGAACTGCTCACCGAGATCCTCGACACCGCTGACTCGTTCCTCGAAGTCGGCGCACGGGCTGTCAAGAAAGTCCCGTTGCTGCGCGGCAAGACCGTGTGCAACGTGTTCTTCGAAAACTCGACCCGCACCCGCACCACCTTCGAACTGGCCGCCCAGCGCCTGTCGGCCGACGTGATCAGCCTGAATGTGTCGACCTCCTCGACCAGCAAGGGCGAAACCCTGTTCGATACCCTGCGCAACCTCGAAGCCATGGCCGCCGACATGTTCGTCGTGCGCCACTCCGACTCCGGTGCCGCGCACTTCATCGCCGAGCATGTATGCCCGGATGTCGCGGTCATCAATGGCGGTGACGGCCGCCATGCGCACCCGACCCAAGGCATGCTCGACATGCTGACCATCCGCCGCCACAAAGGCAGCTTCGAGAACCTGTCCGTGGCGATCGTCGGCGATATCCTGCACTCGCGTGTAGCCCGCTCCGACATGCTCGCGCTCAAGGCCCTGGGTTGCCCGGATATCCGCGTGATCGGCCCGAAAACCCTGATCCCGATCGGTATCGAGCAGTACGGCGTGAAGGTCTACACCGACCTCACCGAAGGCCTGAAGGACGTCGACGTGGTGATCATGCTGCGCCTGCAGCGTGAGCGCATGGCTGGCGGCCTGCTGCCCAGCGAGGGTGAGTTCTACCGCCTGTTCGGCCTGACCACCGCGCGCCTCGCCGGCGCCAAGCCGGATGCCATCGTCATGCACCCGGGGCCGATCAACCGCGGCGTGGAGATCGAGTCGGCAGTGGCTGATGGTAAACATTCGGTGATCCTCAACCAGGTCACCTACGGCATCGCCGTGCGCATGGCGGTGCTGTCCATGGCCATGAGCGGGCAGAACACGCAACGTCAACTCGACCAGGAGAACGCCCAGTGACCCTCAGCATTCTTGGCGCCCGGGTCATCGACCCCAAGAGTGGCCTGGACCACGTCACCGACCTGCACCTGGACGGTGGCCGAATTGCCGCCATCGGCGCGGCCCCGGCCGGCTTCAGTGCCAGCCGTACGATCCAGGCGGACGGCCTGATCGCCGCACCCGGCCTGGTCGACCTCGGCGTATCGCTGCGCGAGCCGGGCTACAGCCGCAAGGGCACCATCGCCAGTGAAACCCGCGCCGCCGTAGCCGGTGGTGTCACCAGCCTGTGCTGCCCGCCGCAGACCAAGCCGGTGCTCGATACCTCGGCAGTGGCCGAGCTGATCCTCGACCGCGCCCGTGAAGCCGGCAACAGCAAGGTCTACCCCATCGGCGCCCTGACCAAGGGCCTGGAAGGCGAGCAACTGGCCGAACTGGTCGCCCTGCGTGACACCGGTTGCGTCGCCTTCGGCAACGGCCTGAAAGAAATCCCCAACAACCGTACCCTGGCCCGCGCCCTGGAATACGCCGCCACCTTCGACCTGACCGTGGTCTTCCACTCCCAGGACCGCGACCTGGCACAAGGCGGCCTGGCCCATGAAGGCGCGATGGCCAGTTTCCTCGGCCTGCCCGGCATCCCGGAAACCGCCGAGACCGTGGCCCTGGCGCGCAATCTGCTGCTGGTGGAACAGGCCGGCGTACGTGCGCACTTCACACAGATCACCAGCGCCCGTGGCGCGCAGCTGATCGCCCAGGCCCAACAACTTGGCCTGCCGGTGACCGCCGATGTGGCGCTGTACCAGCTGATCCTCACCGACGAGTCGCTGCGCGAGTTCTCAAGCCTTTACCACGTGCAACCGCCACTGCGTAGCGCCGCCGACCGCGATGGCCTGCGCGAAGCGGTCAGATCGGGCGTGATCCAAGCCATCGCCAGCCATCACCAGCCCCACGAGCGCGATGCCAAGCTGGCCCCGTTCGGTGCTACAGAGCCAGGTATCAGCAGTGTCGAACTGCTGCTGCCACTGGCCATGACGCTGGTCGACGATGGCCTGCTCGACCTGCCGACCCTGCTCGCCCGTCTGAGCAGCGGCCCCGCGGCCGCCATGCGCCTGCCGGCAGGCGAACTGAAGGTGGGGGGTGCGGCAGACCTGGTGCTGTTCGATGCCAAGGCCTCGACGGTTGCCGGCGAGCAGTGGTACTCGCGCGGCGACAACTGCCCGTTCATCGGCCACTGCCTGCCCGGCGCGGTGCGTTACACCGTGGTCGACGGGCATGTCTGCCACGAGGGCTGAGCCCGCGTAGCAAGCCACAAGCTGCAAGCCACAAGAAAAGCAGGCCCGCCGGTTTTTCTTGCCGCTTGCAGCTTGCAGCTCGTCGCCAATGGTTGAAATCCTTCCCCCCACCCCCATATGAGTCTGCATCAGGCAATTTTGCCCCGCTGCGTGGAGACTCTCCCTTGACCACCATCGTTTCTGTCCGCCGTCACGGCAAAGTCGTCATGGGCGGCGACGGCCAAGTATCCCTCGGCAACACCGTCATGAAAGGCAACGCCAAAAAGGTACGTCGCCTGTACAACGGTGAGGTCATCGCCGGTTTCGCCGGCGCCACCGCCGACGCGTTCACCCTCTTCGAGCGCTTCGAAGCCCAACTGCAGAAACACTCTGGCCATTTGGTACGTGCCGCCGTCGAGCTGGCCAAGGAATGGCGTACCGACCGTTCCCTGAGCCGCCTGGAGGCCATGCTGGCCGTGGCCAACAAGGACGCATCGCTGATCATCACTGGCAACGGTGACGTGGTCGAGCCAGAAGACGGCCTGATCGCCATGGGCTCCGGCGGCGCCTACGCCCAGGCCGCAGCCCGTGCCCTGCTGAACAAGACTGACCTCTCGGCCCGCGAAATCGCCGAGACCGCACTGAACATCGCCGGTGACATTTGCGTGTTCACCAACCACAACCTGACCATCGAGGAGCAGGACCTGGCCGAGTGATCAGCTGTTCTGGCGCCCCATCCCGGTGACGGGGCTTTTCCACGCTGACTCATTCTGCTCGAGGACCATTTTCATCATGTCCATGACCCCCCGCGAGATCGTCCACGAACTCAACCGCCACATCATCGGCCAGGACGACGCAAAGCGCGCCGTGGCCATCGCCCTGCGCAACCGCTGGCGCCGTATGCAGCTGCCTGCCGAGCTGCGCGCCGAGGTGACGCCCAAGAACATCCTGATGATCGGCCCCACCGGCGTTGGCAAGACCGAAATTGCCCGTCGCCTGGCCAAGCTGGCCAACGCACCGTTCCTCAAGGTCGAAGCGACCAAGTTCACCGAGGTGGGCTATGTTGGCCGCGATGTCGAATCGATCATCCGCGACCTGGCTGACGCGGCCATGAAGATGCTGCGTGAGCAGGAGATCATCCGCGTGCGCCACCGCGCCGAAGATGCCGCTGAAGACCGCATTCTCGACGCCCTGCTGCCGCAGGCCCGGGTCACCAGCTTCAGCGAAGAAGCCGCGCAGACCAGCAGCGACTCCAATACCCGCCAGCTGTTCCGCAAGCGCCTGCGTGAAGGCCAGCTGGACGACAAGGAAATCGAAATCGAGGTGGCCGACGCTGTAGGCGTCGAAATCGCCGCGCCGCCCGGCATGGAAGAGATGACCAACCAGCTGCAGAGCCTGTTCGCCAACATGGGCAAGGGCAAGCGCAAGGCGCGCAAGCTCAAGGTCAAGGAAGCGTTGAAGATGGTTCGCGACGAAGAAGCGAGCCGTCTGGTCAACGATGATGACTTGAAGGCCAAGGCCCTGGAAGCGGTGGAGCAGCACGGCATCGTGTTCATCGACGAAATCGACAAGGTGGCCAAGCGTGGCAACGTCGGTGGTGCTGATGTGTCCCGTGAAGGCGTGCAGCGCGACCTGCTGCCGCTGATCGAAGGCTGCACCGTCAACACCAAGCTGGGCATGGTCAAGACCGACCACATTCTGTTCATCGCCTCTGGCGCGTTCCACCTGAGCAAGCCGAGCGACCTGGTCCCTGAACTGCAAGGCCGCCTGCCGATCCGTGTCGAGCTCAAGGCACTGACCCCGGAGGACTTCGAGCGCATCCTGCAAGAGCCGCACGCTTCGCTGACTGAACAGTACCGCGAGTTGCTCAAGACCGAGGGGCTGAACATCGAGTTCAAGGCCGACGGTATCAAGCGCCTGGCCGAGATCGCCTACCAGGTCAACGAGAAGACCGAAAACATTGGTGCCCGCCGCCTGCACACCCTGCTCGAGCGCCTGCTCGAAGAGCTGTCGTTCAGTGCTGGCGACCTGGCCAGCGCCCATGATGAAGCGCCGATCCAGATCGACGCAGCCTATGTGAACGGCCATCTGGGTGAGCTGGCGCAAAACGAAGACCTGTCGCGCTACATCCTCTAAGCGGCAAGCTTCAAGCCGCAAGCTGTAAGCTGCAAGCGACAAGCTGTTTGGCGTCGCTTGCAGCACTGCGTTCAGATGGTCTTTGCGGGGTGGCTCAACTATCACTTCTTGCAGCTTGAAGCTTGAAGCTTGAAGCTTGAAGCGACAAGCTGTTTGGCGTCGCTTGCGGCACTGCGTTCAGATGGTCCTTGTGGGGTGGCTCTACTATCACTTCTTGCAGCTTGCAGCTTGCAGCTTGCAGCTTGAAGCTTGAAGCTTGCAACTTGTCGCTCAGAAGAGATTCAGACCATGGCCCGCATGCCCACCGCCATCAACCTGCACAAAGCCTCCAGGACACTCAGCCTCACCTACGGCCCCGACGAGGTCTACCACCTGCCCGCCGAATTCCTGCGCGTGCACTCACCCTCCGCCGAGGTCCAGGGCCACGGCAACCCCATCCTGCAATTCGGCAAACTCAATGTCGGCCTCAGCGGCCTCGAGCCCGCTGGCCAATATGCACTGAAATTGACCTTCGACGACGGCCATGACAGCGGGCTGTTCACTTGGGAGTATCTGGAGCAACTGTGCCTGCGCCAGGAACAACTCTGGGCCGAGTACCTCGATGAACTGCACAAGGCCGGCAAATCCCGCGATCCTGCCGAAACAGTGGTCAAACTGATGCTCTAGCTCAAGCCTTCCACGGTTTAGAGCGCATTTTCTAATCTCATCTGCTTGAATGCCCTACAGACAGCTCATTCATGGGCTGTCTTGCGCATTACATGAAAGTCGGGTAACCAATGGAGCTGGCAAGTTCCCTGCATTGCTTTGAAGGCAGTCAGGGCATGGCTGGTATGTAGAGGTCGCGAGCGAAAGCAGGCTGTCTTCACACGCAGACTCCCCCGCAGCTCATCGCCGATAGCATCCGGCCCGCAGCACCGCTGTTCCTTATCACTGGTCACCCGAGTAGCAGTACCGGGCTGTCGACTGTGCATGCGCCACAGCAAACCGGTACTCGTCTCAGGACAACGGAGCGTCGTAGATGAGTAACAAGAACAACGATGAGTTGCAGCGGCAAGCCTCGGACAACACCCTGGGCCTGAACCCGGTCATCGGCATTCGCCGCAAAGACCTGCTGAGCTCTGCGCGTACCGTGCTGCGCCAGGCCGTGCGCCAGCCGCTGCACAGCGCCAAACACGTGGCACATTTCGGCCTGGAGCTGAAAAACGTGCTGCTGGGCAAGTCCAGCCTGGCCCCCGAAGGCGACGACCGCCGCTTCCAGGACCCGGCCTGGAGCAAGAACCCGCTGTACCGCCGCTACCTGCAAACCTATCTGGCCTGGCGCAAGGAGCTGCAGGACTGGATCGGCAGCAGCGACCTGTCGCCCCAGGACATCAGCCGCGGGCAATTCGTCATCAACCTGATGACCGAAGCCATGGCACCGACCAACACCCTGTCCAACCCGGCGGCGGTCAAACGGTTCTTCGAAACCGGCGGCAAGAGCCTGCTCGACGGCCTGTCCAACCTCGCCAAGGACGTGGTCAACAACGGCGGCATGCCCAGCCAGGTCAACATGGACGCCTTTGAAGTGGGCAAGAACCTCGGCACCAGCGAAGGCGCCGTGGTGTACCGCAATGACGTGCTGGAACTGATCCAGTACAGCCCCATCACCGAACAGGTGCACAGCCGCCCTTTGCTGGTGGTGCCGCCCCAGATCAACAAGTTCTACGTCTTCGACCTGAGCCCGGAAAAAAGCCTGGCGCGCTTCTGCCTGCGCTCGCATCAGCAGACCTTCATCATCAGCTGGCGCAACCCGACCAAAGCCCAGCGTGAGTGGGGCCTGTCGACCTACATCGACGCACTCAAGGAAGCGGTCGACGCGGTCCTGGCGATTACCGGCAGCAAGGACCTGAACATGCTCGGCGCCTGCTCCGGCGGCATCACCTGCACCGCGCTGGTCGGCCACTACGCCGCGCTGGGCGAGAAGAAGGTGAATGCGCTCACCCTGCTGGTCAGCGTGCTGGACACCACCCTGGATACCCAGGTCGCATTGTTCGTCGACGAGCAGACCCTCGAGTCGGCCAAGCGCCACTCCTACCAGGCCGGCGTGCTCGAAGGCAGCGACATGGCCAAGGTGTTCGCCTGGATGCGCCCCAACGACCTGATCTGGAACTACTGGGTCAACAATTACCTGCTCGGCAACGAGCCGCCGGTGTTCGACATCCTGTTCTGGAACAACGACACCACCCGCCTGCCCGCGGCCTTCCACGGCGACCTGATCGAGATGTTCAAGAACAACCCGCTGACCCGCGCCGATGCACTGGAAGTGTGCGGGACCGCCATCGACCTGAAAAAGGTCAAGTGCGACATCTTCAGCGTGGCCGGCACCGCCGACCACATTACCCCATGGCAGTCGTGCTACCGCTCGGCGCACCTGTTTGGCGGCAAGATCGAATTTGTCCTGTCCAACAGCGGCCACATCCAGAGCATCCTCAACCCGCCAGGCAACCCCAAGGCACGCTTCCTGACCGGTGTGGACCGCCCCGGGGACCCTTTGGCCTGGCAAGAGAACGCAGACAAACATGCCGACTCCTGGTGGCTGTATTGGCAGACATGGCTGAGCGAGCGCGCCGGCGAGCTGAAAAAGGCGCCGACCCGCCTGGGCAACCGTGCCTACGCCGCAGGTGAAGCCGCACCGGGAACTTACGTTCACGAACGTTGAGTTGTAACGCCGTGGCAGCCCACGGGCAGGCCACGGCGCTTCATTCACCACAGAGTCATGCGCATGTCGTCACACTACATATTCCGGACCGTCGAGCTGGACGACCAGTCCATCCGCACTGCCGTGCGCCCAGGCAAGCCGCACCTGACGCCGCTATTGATCTTCAATGGTATCGGCGCCAACCTGGAGCTGGTTTTCCCGTTCATCGAAGCGCTGGACCCGGACCTCGAAGTCATTGCCTTCGACGTGCCGGGCGTGGGCGGCTCCTCCACCCCTCGCCGCCCCTATCGCTTCCCCGGCCTGGCCAAGCTGACCGCGCGCATGCTCGACTACCTGGACTACGGCCAGGTCAACGCGATCGGGGTATCCTGGGGCGGCGCCCTGGCCCAGCAGTTCGCCCATGACTACCCAGAGCGTTGCAAGAAGCTGGTGCTGGCCGCCACCGCCGCCGGTGCATTCATGGTACCGGGTAAGCCCCGGGTGCTGTGGAACATGGCCAGTCCCCGGCGCTACATCCAGCCCTCGCATGTGATCCGTATCGCGCCGCTGATCTATGGCGGCGCCTTTCGCCGCGACCCCGACCTTGCCATGCACCATGCATCCAAAGTGCGCTCCGGCGGCAAGATGGGCTACTACTGGCAGTTGTTCGCCGGGCTGGGCTGGACCAGCATCCACTGGCTGCACAGGATCCAGCAGCCCACGTTGGTGCTGGCCGGCGACGACGATCCGCTGATCCCACTGATCAACATGCGCTTGCTGGCCTGGCGAATTCCCAATGCCCAGCTACATATTATCGACGACGGTCATTTGTTCCTGATCACCCGGGCCGAAGCCGTCGCCCCGATCATCATGAAGTTCCTCGAGCAAGAACGTCAGCGCGCGGTCATGCACCCCCGCCCGGCCTCCGGCGGCTAGGGTGCTGTTTGCTGTTGTTCTGTCCCGACCGTGGCCTGACGAAGGAGTGCTGCCATGAAAGACAAACCGGCCAAAGGAACGACAACGCTCCCAGCCATCAGCATGAACGCACAGAACGCGATCGTCGGCCTGCGCGGCCGCGACCTGATTTCCACGCTGCGCAATGTTGGCCGGCATGGTTTGCTCAACCCCATGCACACCGCACGCCACCTGCTTGCCCTGAGCGGCCAGCTGGGTCGCGTCATGCTCGGCGACACACCCTACTCGCCAAGCCCGCGGGATGCGCGCTTCAGCGATCCGACATGGAGCCAGAACCCGTTTTACCGCCGTGGCCTGCAGGCCTACCTGGCCTGGCAGAAGCAGACCCGCCTGTGGATAGATGAAAGCCACCTGGACGACGATGACCGGGCCCGGGCGCATTTTCTGTTCAACCAGATCAACGACGCCCTGGCACCGAGCAACTCGTTGCTCAATCCGTTGGCGGTCAAGGAACTGCTCAATACCGGCGGGCAGAGCCTGGTGCGCGGCGTGGCCCACCTGCTCGACGACCTGCGGCACAACGACGGCCTGCCGCGCCAGGTGGACGAGCGGGCCTTCGAAGTGGGCGGCAACCTGGCGGCAACCCCGGGCGCGGTGGTGTTTCGCAACGAGATGCTGGAACTGATCCAGTACAAGCCGATGAGTGAGAAACAGCACGCTCGGCCTTTGCTGGTGGTGCCACCGCAGATCAACAAGTTCTACATCTTCGACATGCAGGCGAACAACAGTTTCGTCCAGTTCATGCTCAAGAACGGTTTGCAGGTGTTCATGGTCAGCTGGCGCAACCCCGACCCGCGCCACCGCGAATGGGGCCTGTCCAGCTATGTAGAGGCGCTTGAAGAAGCACTCAACGCCTGCCGCAGCATCAGCGGCAACCGCGACCCCAACCTGATGGGCGCCTGCGCCGGCGGCCTGACCATGGCCGCGCTGCAGGGCCACCTGCAAGCCAAGCACCAACTGCGCCGGGTGCGCAGCGCCACCTACCTGGTCAGCTTGCTCGACAGCAAGTTCGACAGCCCCGCCAGCCTGTTCGCCGACGAGCAGACCATCGAAGCGGCCAAGCGCCGCTCCTACCAGCGCGGGGTACTGGATGGCAGCGAGGTGGCGCGGATCTTCGCCTGGATGCGGCCCAACGACCTGATCTGGAACTACTGGGTCAACAATTACCTGCTGGGCAAGACGCCGCCTGCTTTCGACATTCTCTACTGGAATGCCGACAGCACGCGGCTACCCGCTGCACTGCATGGCGAACTGTTGGACTTCTTCAAGCTCAACCCGCTCACCCACCCCGCCGGGCTGGAGGTCTGCGGCACGCCTATCGACCTCAAGCAGGTCAACCTCGACAGCTTTACCGTGGCCGGCAGCAACGACCACATCACGCCATGGGATGCCGTGTACCGTTCAGCCTTGTTGCTGGGCGGCGAGCGGCGGTTCGTGCTGGCCAACAGCGGGCACATCCAGAGCATCATCAACCCGCCCGGCAACCCCAAGGCCTATTACCTGGACAACCCCAGGCTATCGAGTGACCCGCGTGCCTGGTTCCACGATGCCAAGCGCAACGACGGCAGCTGGTGGCCCCTGTGGCTGGAGTGGATAACCCCCCGTTCCGGCCCGCTCAAGGCGCCGCGGGTGGAGCTGGGCAACGCGACCTATCCACCGCTGGGCCCCGCGCCAGGCACCTATGTCCTGACCCGATGAGTACAACGACTGGATGAAGACCCGCGACCGTATTCTCGAATGCGCCCTGCAGCTGTTCAACCAGCAGGGCGAGCCCAACGTTTCGACGCTTGAGATTGCCAACGAGCTGGGCATCAGCCCAGGCAACCTGTATTACCACTTCCACGGTAAGGAGCCTTTGATAATCGGCCTGTTCGAGCGCTTCGAAGAAGCGCTGATGCCGCTGCTGGACCCGCCCCTGGAAGTGCGCCTGGATGCCGAGGACTACTGGCTTTTTCTTCACTTGATCGTCGAACGCATGGCCCAGTACCGCTTCCTGTTCCAGGACCTGTCGAACCTGACCGGGCGCCTGCCCAAGCTGGCACGGGGCATGCGCAGCCTGATCAATGCACTTAAACGCACACTGGCGGCACTGCTGGCCAGCCTCAAAGGCCAGGGCCAGGTGGTCAGTGAAACGCAGGCGCTGGGCCAACTGGTGGAGCAGATCACCCTGACGCTCATGTTCTCGCTGGATTACCAGCGGGTACTGGGGCGCGAGGGGGATGTAGGGATCGTGGTGTATCAGGTGATGATGCTGGTGGCGCCGCATCTGCAGGCGCCAGCGCGTGAAGCGGCGGAGCAGTTGGCGGTGCGCTACCTGGAGGAGTAGGGGTACAGATTTCCGGGGGCGCGACTGGCCCCATCGCCGGCAAGCCGCCCCCCAAGTACTGCGCGGGTTTCAAAGCTTGCGCAGTACGTGTGGGGGCCGGCTTGCCGGCGATGACGGCGACGCAGTATCACGCCTCGGTAGCGCTCACCGGTGCCGACGCAGCGCTGCTGGCGGGAGCTGCGCTGGGTGTTGGCGCTGCAGTAGCGGCCGGTGCGGCGCTGGCTGCGGGTGCTGCCGGCTTGGCAGCGGCCGGCTTGGCCGGTGCCTTTTTCACCGCCGGTTTTTTCGCAGCAGCAGGCTTTGCCGCAGGCTTGGCAGCAACGGGTTTGGCTGCAGGTTTCGCCGCGGGTTTGGCCGCAGCAGTCTTGGCCGCCGCCGTTTTTGCTGCAGGCTTGGCAGCTGCCTTGGCCAGCGGTTTGGCTGCAGTCTTGCTGGCTGCAGGCTTGGCTGCAGCGGCGCGCGACGAGATCGGCGTGACCGAAGCCCCGGTCAGTTTCTCGATCTGCTTGGTCAGGCTATCGACCTGCTGGTGCAGGGCCTTGATTTCGTTCCTGCTTGGCACGCCAAGGCGCGAGATAGCGCTGTTCAGGCGTTTGTCGAAGGCTTCTTCGAGCTCGCTCCACTTGCCCAGTGCACGGTCCTTCACGCCAGAAACACGCGAAGTGGTCGAGGCCTTGGCGTTATCGGCCACATCCTCAGCGGTTTTCTTCGCCTGCTTCTCGGCCTTCTCGCCATCTTTGACCAACGAGTCGAACAGCTTCGGGCCGTCCTGGTCGATCTTCGAATAGATACCCAGCCCTGCCAGCCAGATCTTGCGGGAGTACTTCTCGATCCCGCCGACCCAGGAGCTGCCGTCTTTATCGGAATTCTTCTTGCCAGCCATCCTGCTCTCCTTATGGTTTGTGCGCGACGCGCTCGAGCAGCTCATGCAGCTGTTCAAGCTTGATGGACAACGCCTCAACGTCATGTTTAGACGGAATGCCGAGGCGATTCAAGGCGCGACCGACCCGCGCGTCGAAAGCCTTCTCGATCTTGTCGAGTTGTACTTCGACCTTGCCACGTACGCGGCTGACTTCTTCGGCCGCTTCGTCGATCTGGTTGTTGGCGGCATCGAGTTCTTTGTCGATGCGCTTCTTGCCACGCTTCTCGACCCCTTCACCGGCCTTTACCAGCTCCTGAAAGTAGTCCGAACCCTCCTGGCCAACCCGGGCATAAGCGCCGATGCCTGCCAGCCAGATCTTGCGCGCATAGCCGCGCACTTCGCCCAGCGTGCTTTGGGCGTCTTCCTTTTTCTTCACGGTTACTTTAGCCATGTTCTGTACCTCATGCTCACGAGTGGAGAGGAACCGCCCATGGAGGTGGGCTTGAGCATAAGTTAGAGACAGAAATTAGAATCTTCACCCTAAGCAGAGGCAGTACATGACTGCCCGTTGCAACCGCTCTCTATGTTCTGCGCGCTTCGTCCAATGTACCCGGGCGTGCGACGTATTTACCTCACCCGGTAACCTCGCCGCCTCTAGTGTTCGCGCTCATTTGCAAACTGGAGCTCGACTTGCATGGCGGTATCGCCCTCGAACATCACCTATCGGCAGCTGGTGGCCAGCCGCTTCGCCGAACGCCCGACACTACGCCGCCTGCTGGCTGACGAAGGTTTCAGCGTGCTTGCCGACCGCTACCCGTGGATCGTTCGCAACTATCCGCACCTTGAAAGCCTGGAGCGGTTCACCGTACTCAGAGCAGAACCATCCTTGCCGCCAGAGCAGCCGCTGGTGCCACTGCTGCTGGAGCACTACCTGAGCGGCCGCCCCATGGACCTGGGCGCAGGGGATCAACTCAGCATCGCCCCACCGCAGCCCTTCTACCCCCAGGAGCAAGGCGCCAACCCTGCCGACCAGCCCAGAATCACGCTTGATATGGCGATGCTCAACCGCGATTTCGACACAGTGCTCGGCGCCCTGGGCGATGCCTTCGAGCAGGCCCAGATCAGCTTCTGGGCTGGCACCGCCGGCGCTTACGAGCGCTCCAACCTGCGCTGGCTGGCGCATGTGCTGAAAGCTTCACTGCTGAACAACGTGGAACGCCAGGGGCTCAATGCCACCGCCAGAGCCAGGCTCTATCGCCTGCTGTCGAACGGCACCAACACACCGGTCGTCAGCGCCCTGCAGATATCGCTGGGCCTGCCGGGCAACATCCTGTCGTTCACGCTGCCGGACTTTGTACTGTTCTGGCCCGACCTGGTGCTGTGGTGCAGCCCTTCGGGCAGAGTACGCAGCTATAGGGATGCGACCACTTTCGCCAATGCCCTGCGCGATCAGTTGGCCCAAACGTATCGCTTCGACACCTTGCGCTGGGCGCAGCGTCCCTTGCCCGGCGACCCGTTCGAACACCAGGCTACAGCCATGCTCAATGGCATCGTCGAGCGCCTCGGCCTCCTGAGGGTGGCGCCCATCAGCTCTGTAGAGGCGCTGGAACACACGCTCGACACCGTTACCAACCCCGCCGCTGGCATTTCCGGCCAGCCAGTGGTGGATCAAGACCAACCGGCAATCGCCTTACCAGGCTGGCTGGCTTCGGCAGAAGCCAGCGACCGCCTGCTGTACAGCGCCGCCTTGCTGCAGTTGGGCGCCCGCCAGGCGCAGGCAGGCAGCAAAGGGTCACTGGACGATGTCGAAACGCTTCACGCTTATGCCAGGCGACGCCTGCGCGAACAAATGCAACTCGACCACCCCGACCAGCCACTGCCCGACCCCAACGCGCTGATGATAGCGATCTCCGTTGTCGTGCCTGTGTCATCGACAGGGCCAGCCCAGCTGCCTTACCTCAAAAGCATGTCCCTCACCGAACTGGCCATAGAACGCCTGCACACCGCGTCGAACGAAGTGGCATCGGGCCTGACCTACCAAGGGCGCATACCGGAGCAAGCCTGGATCACCCTCGATTACGTTCAGGCCCTGATCGCTGCGGTCGACATCGGCGGCCAGTATCCGCTGCATGTGGCCGCTCAGCTTCAGGCATTCGAGCATGACCCCGGGCAAGTCCAACGCTTTGCCCAGGAATGGCGCAGTAATCTGGCGTTTTCGGCCCTCAAGGCGAAAATTGCCGGCCAGCTTGGCGAGACGGCCTACCGGGCGATTGCCGAATTTTGCCTGGGCAAAGCACTGCCCTCGACGCCATTGACGGTCTCGGCACTGCTGCTGCGACCGTTCGCAGGCGCCCGTAAGGGCGACACCGTGCATGGCATGTTCCTGCTGCATGTCCAGGCCAGCGCCAGCTATGTACTCTACCGCCCGTTTTTTGCCCAACGCCCTTTGATGGAACAGGCCAGCCTGGATGCGCTGATGGCGCTTATCCGCACGGATGTGCAGTTGCAGCAGGACGTGCTCGACTGGATAGACGATGAAAACCGGCCCGTGTATCAGCACGGTGGCTTCATCCGCCCTCACCTGCACCCGGGCCTGTCCAGCCTGGCGCACTGGCTGGGCGGTGGCACCGCGTGGACCGATGACGCGCTGGAGTCGCTGCGTACCCCGGTAACGCTGATGCATGAGCCTTGGCGGGGCGATCTGGACATCAAGGTGCACAACGCCAGGGTGCAGGCACTGTTACTGCTTGCCTCGCGTCAGGCGGTCTCGAACTCGCAACAGCGCTGGGCGCTGGCCAGGCAGCTTGGCTGGATGCTGTTCAACGCCACCACGCCATTGCTGCGCGGCCCGGCAGCGGTCGTGGCCTGGGTGGTGGCTGCAGTGGCTGCATTGAAAGACGATCTGTCGGCACTCACTCAAGGCACACCCGAGGAAAAGGCCCTGGCAGTCACCGACCTGCTGGCGAATGTCGCCATGTTGCTGATCCATGATGTCGGCAGTGTCACCCCAGAACCCCCTGCGGCCCGGCTGCAAGGCCCGCTGCCATGGCTTGAAGGCCTGGAAGCCCGGCCGGCTGCCGCTGCGCCCTGGCGGGAGGCGCCGGACGAAGGCGCCTGGCAATCGCCGGTTCAGCCCCAACGCCACGTCGCGCTGCTGAACTGGGGCGACAACCAACGCCTGGGCAACCTCCCAGCGCCCACCCGACACGCGCTGGGGCAACTGCAGGCCAACATTTCCCTGGACGGGCTCAAGGTGCAGCGCCAAGGCCGGCTTCGCGGGTTGTATACCCTCGATGACCGCTACTTCGTCAACTTGCACGGGGCTGCCTACGAGGTGCAGGAAAGCGAAACAGGCCTGCGAATCATCGGCCCGCCGCAAAACATGGATGAATGGCAAAGCCGGTGGGGTGGCAACCCGGACGGCTACCATATCGTTGGCCGCCAACGCCGCTACGGCCCCTGGCTGACACGCTGGAACGATACCTGGGTACTGGACCTCGCCCTGGCTGGCGGCATGCCCAGAACCCGGCAGCAAGTCGTCGCGCAGAATCAGCAGCAGTTCGACAGCCTGAACCAGGCGGTGGCTACCCACCACGCCGCGCTGAAGAAGATCAAACCGCTGCTGGAGTCGAACCAGCGATTGATGGCCGACTACGATGCCGATGCCAATGCCTTCGGGCACGCCTTGGCCAGGGCAGGGGGCCCGGCAGCCATGGACGAACAGCTGCAGCAACGAAACCAGGCCCTGACTGCCCGGCGCCAGGCCCTTATGCCGCAGATCCGCACGATATCGCTGTGCCTGGAAAAACAGGCGTCATTGCTGCAAACCAGTGCCTCCCTCCTGCGCCAACTGATCGAGCCGCGGTTCGCCAGGCTGGACCGGCACGGCAGCGCCAGGCGCAGCCTGGGTGTACTTTGCGAAACATTCGTCGAGAACGACATACTGTTGCTTCGCCGTCTGCTGGAACAAACGGACCACAACAGCATCGAGCAACGCTCCGTCGGCCTGAGCAAACTGCCCGTGACCGACGAACAAATACAACGCCATGTTTCGCTTCGCCAGGCCATGCAGGACACGCTGGGCATCGTCAACCGCCTGCTCACGGTCAGTGAGCGGCTAGACAACCTCTTGCCGCAGATACTGGATGACCCGCTGATCACCTTCCAGAACAAGGACAAGAAAGCCAGGATCGAAGAGGCCGTGGCGCTGCGCCCCTATTCAACCTTGATCATTCGCGCGCAGAAGCTGAGCGACATGGCAAACCTGTTGCTGGACAAGACGCGCCTGACCGAGCAAGCGGCCGTCGATCTTCTGCCCTTGCAGCAAGCGCTGGACAGCAAGCAGTTCTCACAGACCATCTGGACACATGATGGCATCGCCACGGCAAACCTGCCCCAGGAAGAGCAGGCAGGCTTGCTCGGCGATGCATTACGCGAGTATCAGACCACGCTCGGCAAGGCCCAGTACCTGCAGTCGTTCGATCACCCGGCCATCGACCAGGCCATGCTGCAAGGGTACATCGAGGAATTGTCGACACTGGTGCACATCACTGAAGCGCAGCTTGCCAGTGCCCTGGTGAACGTGGACAGCGGCGCAAGCCCCGCCCCCGCTCCAGTGCTGCACCGTGTACACCCTCGCAAGAACACGGTCATCAGGACGGCGCAAGGTCGCCGGCTGCTGGTCGACCGTGCACAAGGCAGCAACCGAGCGGTGCAACACGACCCCGTCACTCAGCAACCTGCCAGCACGTTCGAACAGCGCGACGGCGAGTGGTATGAGCTGCCGCCGGAGCAGCCTTCGGTGGCCCTCAACACCTCCGAACTGCGCCAACGCGCCACCAGCCTGCTCGCCAGCCGTGACGAGCGCATCGCCAAGGCCGCACGTCACATCAACGAGCCGAATGCCCTGTCCAACCTCATGGACTGGCATATCGAAGACATGCTTGAGATCGCCGTCAAACTCAAGGCCATCAAGGGCGACCCCCGGCTAGCCGCATTGAGCAGCGAACTGCAGGAAGCGATAACCTACGTGCGGGCAGAGAAACAACGGCTGCTGACCCAGTCCTACCTCACCACGCAACACCCCGATGCCGCTGCATTGCGCTACCTGCATGAACGGCAGCGCCTGCAGATCACGCCAACGGTGGCGAGAAAACCGACGCGCCGTGCGAGTGACTTCCTGGACGTGTATGAAATCCGAGACACCCATGCGCCCGCCAAAGTGCTGTGGGAGGCGCACTTTCATTACCGCAGCCAGCAGGCCAGCGCCCGCGACTTCGCCAAGGGCCACTTGAAATTCTGGGAGCCCCGGAGCCTGGAGCGAGAGGAACAACTCAAGCACGCCACCACCGCCGAACGGATCAAGATCTACCGCGGCGATCTGAAGCTCGAAGATGTGGTCGGCATCGTACCGTTTCCGGCCGATTGAGCGTGCCACGGGCCGACCTCGGTCGGCCCGTCAGGCTCAGGCCAGCGCCTTGTCCAGCGCCCGCTCGATTTCACCCTTGATGGTGCCGCTCATCATCGACAGCATCATGCCCAGTTTCAGGTCCACACGGATGCTGTCTTCGCCAATGTGCACACTGCCGTTGGCGCCGCTGCGGGCGACATCCACCCGGTCACCGTTCCAGGTGGCCTTGAGGTCGTATTCACGGCTCAGTTTTTCCACCAGCGTTTGAGCCTTGGCACGGGCCGCCTCGCGACCGAGGGTGTGTTTGCGTTCGACGCTGATCTGAGTCATACGGGTGTTCCTGGATATGAAGACATAATCGGCATTATGCCCGCCCCCGCCGCACGGTACACCCTGCCAAGACAAATGCGCCCATTCGCCCTAGAATGGCGATAATTTTTTCCGGTGAAGCGATATGAACGACCAGCGCAAAGGCGAACACGCCGAACCCACCACCCATTTCGGTTACCAGGATGTGCCCGAGAGCCAGAAAGCGAAGAAAGTCGCCGAAGTGTTCCACTCGGTGGCTGCCAAGTACGACCTGATGAACGATGTGCTTTCCGGCGGCATGCACCGCCTGTGGAAGCGCTTCACCATCGAGCTGTCAGGTGTGCGTAGCGGCAATCGGGTGCTGGACATCGCCGGCGGCACGGGTGATCTGGCTGCCAAGTTTTCGCGCCTGGTCGGCCCTACCGGCCAGGTGGTGCTCGCCGACATCAACGACTCGATGCTCAAGGTCGGGCGCGACCGCCTGCTCGACCGCGGTGTTGCCGGCAACATCGAGTTCGTCCAGGCCGACGCCGAGAAGCTGCCATTCCCGGACAACCACTTCGACTGTGTGACCATCGCCTTCGGCCTGCGCAACGTCACCCACAAAGACGAGGCCATCCGCTCGATGCTGCGTGTGCTCAAGCCGGGCGGGCGCCTGTTGATCCTGGAGTTCTCCAAGCCGACCAACAAACTGATGTCCAAGGCCTACGACGCCTACTCGTTCGCCTTCATGCCCCTGGCCGGCAAGCTGATCACCAATGACTCCGAGAGCTATCGCTACCTCGCCGAGTCGATCCGCATGCACCCCGACCAGGAAACCCTCAAGGCCATGATGGTCGATGCCGGTTTCGACCGGGTCACCTACCACAACATGACCAGCGGCATCGTCGCCGTGCACCGGGGAATCAAGCCCTGATGTTGCTGGCAGGGCTGCTCGCCAGCGTCGAACATGGCCTGAACCGCGTCCTGCGCATGGACAGCACGGCATTGCCGCGGCTGGGTGCGCTGGAAGGCAAGGTCATCGAAATCGATTGTCGCCAGCCGGCCCTGCAAGTGTTCATCCTGCCCGATGAACAGGGCCTGATGCTTGCCGCACACTGGCAAGGCGAGGTCGACTGCAGCCTGCGCGCGCCGGCCGGTAGCCTGCTGCAACTGGCCGTGGCCAAGGACAAGACCGCTGTGCTGCATAGCCCTCAGGTCGAACTGCATGGCGACACTGCCGTGCTGCTCGACCTGTTCGGCATACTGCAGGACCTGGAACTGGACTGGGAGCACGAACTGCAGCGCTGGCTCGGCCCGGTCGCCACTTCGCTGCTCGCCGGCCACGTGCGCCTGCGTGCACGCTGGACCCGCCAAGGGCTGGCACGCTTCAGCCAGAACCTGTCCGAGTACCTGGCCGAAGAGTCGCGCACCCTGGTAGGCAAGCGCGAAGCTGAAGCTGCCTTCATCGAGCTAGACACCCTGAAGGTCGATACAGAACGCCTCGAGGCGCGCCTGCAGCGCCTCTCCCGATCCCTTGATACCAGCGATAACGCATGAAGCTGCTCGCCGTCCGTCGTCTCTTTCGCATCCAGCGCGTGGTGATCCGCTACCGCCTCGATGACTTGCTCTTCGACCTACCGCTGCCGTGGTGGCTGCGCAGCCTGCGCCTGCTGATGCCGTGGCGTTGGTTGCCTCGCGGGCACTCCGAACTCAGCCGGGGGGCCCGTCTGCGCCTGGCGCTCCAGGACCTGGGGCCGATATTCATCAAATTCGGCCAGTTGCTGTCCACCCGCCGCGACCTGCTGCCCACCGACATCGCCGATGAGCTGATGCTGCTGCAGGACCGTGTACCCCCGTTCGACCCGAAACAGGCCGTGGCGCTTATCGAAAGCCAGCTTGGCGCCAAGGTGGGTGAAGTGTTCAGCCGCTTCGACGTCGAACCGCTGGCCTCCGCCTCGGTGGCCCAGGTGCATGCCGCGCGCCTGAAGACCGGCGAGGAAGTGGTGGTCAAGGTCGTGCGCCCTGGCCTCAAGCCGGTGATCGCCCAGGACCTTGCCTGGCTATTCCTGATCGCCAAGGGCGCCGAGCGGGCTTCGGCCGATGCCCGTCGCCTGCACCCGGTGGAAATCGTCGGCGACTACGAAAAAACCATCTACGACGAGCTCGACCTGCTCCGCGAGGCGGCCAATGCCAGCCAGCTGCGGCGCAACTTCGAAGGCTCGGAGCTGATGTACGTGCCCCAGGTCTACTGGGACCTGTGCCGCCCCAAGGTGCTGGTGATGGAGCGCATCTACGGCGTGCCAGTGACCGACATGGCCACCCTGGCAGACCAGCGCACCGACATGAAACTGCTGGCCGAGCGCGGTGTGGAGGTGTTTTTCACCCAGGTGTTCCGCCACAGTTTCTTCCATGCCGACATGCACCCCGGCAATATCTTCGTCAGCACCGTCAAACCGTGGAGCCCTCAGTACATCGCCATCGACTGCGGTATCGTCGGCAGCCTCACCGCCGAAGACCAGGACTACCTGGCGCGCAACCTGATCGCCTTCTTCAAGCGCGACTACCGCCGCGTCGCCGAGCTGCACATCGACTCGGGCTGGGTACCGGCGCATACCAAGGCCAATGAATTCGAAGCGGCCATCCGTACCGTGTGCGAGCCGATCTTCGAAAAACCGCTCAAGGACATTTCCTTCGGCCAAGTACTGATGCGCCTGTTCCAGACAGCCCGGCGCTTCAACATGGAAGTCCAGCCGCAGTTGGTGTTGCTGCAGAAGACGCTGCTCAACATCGAGGGCCTGGGCCGCCAGCTGTACCCTGACCTTGACCTGTGGAGCACCGCCAAACCGTTCTTGGAACGCTGGATGCGCGAGCGCTACAGCCCCAAGGCCATGTTCGGCAACCTGTACAGCCAGGCCGAACAGCTGCCGCACCTGGCCGGCATGACCCGCGACCTGCTCGAACGTCTTTCCCAGCCGCACCTGCACGACCCGCAGCTGCCCGAGCGGCGTCGCCAGGGCGACCGCTGGGCGCTGCGCCTGCTCGGTGCCGGCCTGCTGGGCGGCGGTGCGGTGCTGGCCGCAGGCGCCGCCGAGGCCGCCAGCCTGGCCGCCCCGGCCGCCTGGCCGGCGTGGCTGATGCTGGCAGCCGGCCTTTACCTGATCGTGCGCCAATAGCCAGCCGCGCTGCTGGCTGGCACACTAGCGCAAAGGGCCCGGCACAGAAGCGGGCCCGGTTTTGGAGTCGACGATGAAAGAGTGGCTGGACGAGATCAAGTGGAACAGCGATGGCCTGGTACCGGCGATCGCTCAGGACCACAAGACCGGACGCGTACTGATGATGGCCTGGATGAACCGCGAATCGCTGGTACTCACTGCCGCCGAGCAACGCGCCATCTACTGGTCGCGCTCGCGTGGCAAGCTATGGCGCAAGGGCGAGGAATCGGGGCATGTGCAGAAGCTGCACGAAATGCGCCTGGACTGTGATGCCGACGTGATCATCCTGATGGTCGAGCAACTGGGCCATATCGCCTGCCATACCGGCCGTGAAAGCTGCTTCTACCGCGTCTTCGAAGACGGCCAGTGGAAAACCGTCGATCCGGTGTTGAAAGACCCGGATGCCATCTACAACGCAGGACACTGACATGAGCGACACCCTCAACCGCCTGGCCGAAGTGCTCGAAGAACGCAAGCAAGCGGCCCCCGACAGCTCCTACGTCGCCAGCCTGTACCACAAGGGCCTGAACAAGATTCTCGAAAAGCTCGGCGAAGAGTCGGTCGAGACCATCATTGCTGCCAAGGACGCTGCGGTCAGCAAGGATTACAGTGATGTCATCTATGAAACCGCCGACCTGTGGTTTCATAGCCTGGTCATGCTCAGTGCATTGGGCCAGCATCCACAAGCAGTGCTCGATGAGCTGGAGCGCCGCTTCGGCCTGTCCGGGCACGATGAAAAGGCCGCTCGCGGGCCTTCGGCCTGACTCAATAGCATTCTAGGAGAGCACCATGGGTATTTTTGACTGGAAACACTGGATCGTCCTGCTGGTCGTCGTCGTCCTGGTGTTCGGCACCAAGAAGCTGAAGAACTTCGGCAGTGACCTTGGCGAATCGATCAAGGGCTTCCGCAAAGCCATGAACGAAGAAGAAAGCAAACCCGCCGAGCAGACCCCACCGCCTGCCCAGCCGGTACCGCCCGTGCAGAACACCGCACAACAACCACAGGGCCAGACCATCGAGGGCCAGGCCCAGCCGGTCCAAGAGCCGCAGCGGAAAGACTGAGCCATGTTCGGCATGAGTTTCAGCGAGTTACTGCTCGTCGGCCTGGTAGCGCTGCTGGTGCTCGGCCCCGAGCGCCTGCCCGGTGCCGCGCGTACTGCAGGGCTGTGGATCGGCCGGCTCAAGCGAAGCTTCAATTCGATCAAGATGGAAGTCGAGCGCGAAATTGGCGCCGATGACATCCGCCGCCAGTTGCACAACGAGCACATCATGCAGATGGAACAGGAAGCCAAGCGCATCCTCAACCCGCTGACGCCGCCTGCCCCGCCACCCGCTGCAGGGGCCACCGAGCAGCCCGTTGCCACGCCAACGTCGGCACCGGTAGCGCCTGCCCCTGCACCTGGGCAGCCCGAACAGTCTCAACCGCCGCGAACCCCATGAGCGAAAAACCGCAAGACGACCAGCCCATGCCGCTGGTCTCGCACCTGACCGAACTGCGCACCCGCCTGCTGCGCTGCGTGGCTGCCATCTTCCTGATCTTTGCCGGGTTGTTCTCCTTTGCCCAGCAGATCTACACCTTGGTCTCGGCACCACTGCGCGAACACCTGCCGGCCAACGCAACGATGATCGCCACCGACGTGGCCTCGCCGTTCTTGACGCCGTTCAAGCTGACCATGATCGTTTCGCTGTTCCTGGCGATCCCGTTCATCCTGCAGCAGATCTGGGGTTTCATCGCCCCGGGCCTGTATCGCCACGAGAAGCGCATCGCCATCCCCCTGCTGGTGTCGAGCATCTTCCTGTTCTACGCCGGCATGGCCTTCGCCTACTTCCTGGTGTTCCCGCTGATCTTCGGCTTCTTCGCCAGCGCCACGCCGGAAGGCGTGTCGATGATGACCGACATTTCCAGCTATCTGGACTTCGTCATGACGTTGTTCTTCGCCTTCGGCGTTGCCTTCGAGATCCCGGTCGCGGTGGTGCTGCTGGTGTGGATCGGCGTGGTCGACGTGCAATACCTGAAGAAAATCCGCCCCTACGTGATCATCGGCTGTTTCGTGGTCGGCATGATCCTGACCCCGCCCGACATCTTCTCGCAGACCTTGCTCGCCGTGCCGATGTGGCTGCTGTTCGAGATCGGCGTGCTGTGCGGCAGCCTGATCCGCAAGCGCAGCCATGCCGAAGACGAAGCGGCAAACGACCATAACGACCAGCCGCCAGCGACCCAGCCGTGAATCTTTTGCTTCTAGAAGAGGCCGACTTCGTGTCGGCCGACCGCGTCGTCCTTGCCGATCGGCGCTTCACCCATATGCAGGAAATTCACCGCGTGGTGGTCGGCGACAGCCTGCGCGTAGGCCGCATCAATGGCCTGATGGGCACCGCTACCGTGGTACGCCTGGCACAGCACGAAGCCGAGCTTGAAGTCGGCTTCGACCAGCCGCCGCCGGCCAAGCTGCCGCTGACGCTGGTGCTTGCCGTGCCGCGGCCGAAAATGCTGCGCCGGCTGTTCCAGACCGTCGCCACGCTGGGCGTACAGCGGTTGATCCTGGTCAACAGCTACAAGGTCGAGAAAAGCTTCTGGCAGACGCCGTTCCTGAGCCCCGAGAGCATCCGCGACAACCTGATACTGGGCCTGGAACAGGCCCGCGACACGGTGCTGCCCGAGGTGCTCATCGAAAAACGCTTCAAACCGTTCGTCGAAGACCGCCTGCCCGCGATCGCCGACGGCACCTTAGGCCTGGTCGGCCACCCCGGCCCCTACCCCGCCTGCCCGCGCGCCGTCGAAGGCCCGGTAACACTGGCCATTGGCCCCGAAGGTGGCTGGATCCCGTACGAAGTCGAGCTGCTGGGCAAGGCAGGGCTCGCGCCAGTACAGCTCGGTGACCGCATCCTGCGTGTGGAAACCGCCGTAACAGCCTTGCTCTCAAGGATTTTCTGACAAACGGGTCAGGTTTTTCCCATCAAGTTTCCCCGGCGCAGGCCGATGCCTAGGCAACACAACAATAATCCGTGCTGCCAAGTTTACCGGGGAGTCGAACATGTTCCGATGGATTACCGAAACGCTGGGAAATGTGAGCGTCAATCGCAAATTGGGGCTGGGCTTTGGCCTGGTACTGTTACTGACCCTGGCCATCACCTTCACAGGCTGGCAAGGCATGGACAGCATCATCGACCGTGGTGACAAGCTGGGCAATATCTCGGTCATCAGCCAAGGCACCCAGGAACTGCGCATCGCGCGCCAGCACTACCAGCGCGAACGCAGCGAAGCGGCGATCGGCGAACTGGAAAAAACCCTCGCTGGCCTCGACCGCCAGATCAGCCTGATGCTCGGCCAGATCGAACAGCCCGTCGATCATCAGCGCCTGCAGCAACAGCAGGAGGCGGTGCGCAAATACCAGCAAGCTTTCGCCGACCTCAAGCAGGCCGGGCAACGCCGCGAAGCCAGCCGAGGCGTACTGGGTGACAGCGCCGACAAGGCAGCCGCACTTATCAGCAAGGTGCAGGAACGCCTGCTGCAAGCCGGCGACATCACGCCCTATCAGAGCACGGTAGAGGTCAGTGCCCTGCTCCAGCAAGCACGCTTCCAGGTGCGCGGCTACACCTACAGTGGCGATGCGAACTACCAGCAGACTGCGCTCAACGCCATCGACCAGGCCATGACCAACCTCAAGGCGCTACCCGCCAAGCTGCCCGCCGAATATGCCGCCAGCCTCGACGACTCGTTGTCGGCCCTCGCCGCCTACCGCGATGCGGTCAACCAGTTCGGTAGCGCGCAATTGGCCAGTGATCAGGCCCTGCAGGTGATGACTGATCAAGGCACCGTGCTGATGGATAACAGCCAGAAGATGACGGTTTCACAGACCGAAGTCCGCGATGCAGGCTCGCGCAAGGCAAAGGCCCTGCTTGTCTCAGCCACGGCACTGGCGTTGGTGCTGGGCCTGATCGCGGCCTGGGCCATCACTCGGCAGATCATCGTGCCACTGCGCCAGACACTGGCCGCCGCCGAGCGCGTGGCCAACGGCGACCTGCGCCAGGACCTGCTGGCAACCCGTCGTGACGAGTTGGGGCAGTTGCAGGCCAGCATGCAGCGCATGACCCAAGGCCTGCGTGAACTGATAGGGGGTATCGGTGACGGTGTCACGCAGATCGCCAGCGCCGCCGAAGAGCTTTCGGCGGTAACCGAGCAAACCAGCGCCGGGGTCAGCAACCAGAAGGTCGAAACCGACCAGGTGGCCACCGCCATGAACGAAATGGCGGCCACCGTGCATGAGGTGGCACGCAACGCTGAGCAAGCCTCGGAAGCGGCTCTGATGGCCGACCAACAGGCGCGTGAAGGTGATCGGGTGGTCAGTGAAGCCGTGGCGCAAATCGAGCGACTGGCCGGTGAAGTGGTCAACTCCAGCGAGGCGATGAACCAGCTCAAGGCCGAAAGCGACAAGATCGGCAGCGTGCTGGATGTGATCAAGTCGGTGGCCCAGCAGACCAACCTGCTGGCGCTGAATGCGGCTATCGAAGCGGCGCGGGCCGGTGAGGCCGGACGTGGCTTTGCCGTGGTCGCCGACGAAGTGCGCAGCCTGGCGCAGCGTACCCAGCAGTCCACCGAAGAGATCGAAGAGCTGATTGCCGGCTTGCAAAGCGGGACCCAGCGAGTGGCCAGCGTGATGGACGCCAGCCGCCAGCTCACCGACAGCAGCGTCGAGCTGACCCGCCGCGCGGGCACTTCGCTGGAGACCATCACCCGGACCGTATCGTCGATCCAGGCGATGAACCAGCAGATTGCCACGGCCGCTGAACAGCAAAGTGCAACCGCTGAGGAGATCAACCGCAGCGTGATCAATGTGCGGGATATCTCCGACCAGACCTCGGCGGCGAGCGAGGAGACGGCCAGCTCCAGTGTCGAGCTCGCGCGGCTGGGCACCCACCTGCAAGACCTGGTAAGGCGCTTCAGGCTGTAAGCCCGTACTGGCCCCATCGCCGGCGATTTGGCCGTGGGGCCAGTGTGAATTCCCAAGCGCGCTGCTGAAATTTCCTACCCAATTCTCAGGTCAAGTCCTACAAGCCTTCCGCCGATGGGCAGGGGTGTCATGCCAGTAAAACGCCGGCATGGCTCCCCTACTCAACTGGATGGAGACTTGCCATGTTCGGCTACCTCAACCGCAGGATTGGCAACATCAGCGTCGGCGCCAAACTCGCTCTGGGTTTTGCCGTGGTACTGCTGCTCACCGTGGCCACTGCCGTCAGCGGCTGGCGCGCCCTGGACGGCGCAATTACGCGCTCCGAGCAGCTCAGCGAAATCGGCCAGATCAATGATCTGGTCAAGGACCTGCGCGCCGAGCGCATCACCTACAGGGTGTTGGCCGATGATGCCAGCAAGGCGCAGATCAGCCGCATCCTGCAACAGCTCGACGCCGGGCTGAGCGCGCTGCAGCAACGCAGCAGCGTCGATGAATCACGCCAGATGCTGACTCAGAAGCTGCAATTGCTGCAGCGCCTTCAGGACAATTTCGCCACCTTGCAACGCACCGTTGAAAGCCGGCGTGGCTTGCGCGAGGCCATGCAGGCACAGGAGCAGAAGCTCAACGCTGTGATCGACGAACTGGAAACCCAGGCCTTGCTGAAGATGCCTGCCGACAGCCAGCAAAGTGGCCTGCTGGGCCTGATGGACAGCCTCACCCGGCACGTGGACGGCGCCAACCAGCAAAGCCTGGTGCCGGCGTACACCTTCTCGCCGCTGGAGGACTTCAGCAAGGTCGGCCAGGCGGCGCTGGATGCTGCTGACAAAAGCCTCGCACAATTGATCCAAGCCCTCGCCCCCTTGGGCCTTGCGCGTGCAGTCATGGACCAGCCCGGCGTGGAGCTGGGGAAATACCGCACCAGCCTGGAGCAATACCGCCGCGCCGCCTTGCGTGTCGAGCAATTGCAAAACGACATGGAGCAGATGGGTAACGAACTGCGTGCCGTGAGCCTGGAGCTGGGTCAGAGGAAGGTCGAGCAACGCGACAGCGAAGCACTGGCCGCCCGCTCGCTGCTGACCAGCGTTGCGCTGCTGGCGTTGCTGGTGGGTGTAGCGGCCGGCTGGCTGATCACCTTGCAGATCACCCAGCCGCTACGCCAGACCCTGGCGTTGGCTGCGCGCATTGCCCGGGGCGACCTGAGCCAGGTGGAGCCTGTAGATCGTCGTGACGAAATGGGCCAGTTGCAGGCCAGCATGCAGGGAATGACCTTGAGCCTGCGCGAGCTGATCGGTGGTATCGATCAGGGGGTCGGCCATCTGTCACAGGCCGCCACGCAACTGGCGGCCAGCAGCGAGGACACCAAACTGCGCATCAGCCAGCAGCGCGAGGAAACCGATCAGGTTGCCACGGCCATGAACCAGATGAGCGCCACGGTGCAGGAAGTGGCACAGAACGCCGAACAGGCCTCGCTGGCGGCAACCAACGCCGACCAGCAGGCGCAGCAGGGTGATCAGGTGGTGACTGAAGCCATAGGCCGTATCGAGCAGCTGGCCAGGCAGATGGACGATTGCCTGGCAGCGATGCAACATCTGGCGGGCGAAAGCCAGCGCATCGGCAGCATTCTCGACGTGATCAAGTCGGTCTCCGAGCAAACCAACCTGTTGGCACTGAACGCCGCCATCGAGGCGGCGCGAGCAGGTGAGGCCGGGCGTGGCTTTGCCGTGGTGGCTGACGAAGTGCGCGGCTTGGCCCAGCGTACGCAGCAGTCGACGGAGGAGATCGAGCAGTTGATCGAAAGCTTGCACAACGGCACCGACGAGGTGACCAGCCTGCTCGACAACAGCAAGCGCCTGACCGAGCAGAGTGTCGAGCTGAGCCGCAAGGCGGGGGATGCGTTGAGCCAGATCACCGATACGGTGTCGAGCATCCAGGGCATGAACCAGCAGATTGCCACGGCCAGCGAGGAGCAGAGTGTGGTGGCCGAGCAAATAAACCGCAGCGTCATCAGCGTGCGCGACGCGTCGGACCAGACCAGTGCAGCCAGTGAACAAACGGCAGCCTCGAGCGGCGAGCTCGAGCAGCTAGGGCAGCAGCTGCGAGGCATGGTCGGCCGTTTCAGCCTTTGAAAGCGGCAAGCTTTAAGCTGCAAGCTGCAAGCTGCAAGCTGCAAGCTAAAGCCGAACGCGGTGAACCAGCCATCACCGCTCGGCTTGTAGCTTGTAGCTTGTAGCTGCTTCTAGAGCTCTTGGCGCAGGAAGGCCTGGGCCGCGAGGGGACAAACGGCAGCCTCAAGCTTCAAGCTTCAAGCTAAAGCCGAACGCGGTGAACCGGCCATCACAGCTCAGCTTGTAGCTTGTAGCTTGTAGCTTGCAGCTTGCAGCTTGCAGCTTGCAGCTCGCAGCTTGCAGCTGCCCTCAGAGCACTTGGCGCAGGAAGGTCTGGGCGCGGGGATCCTTAGGTGAGTCAAAGAACGCCGCGGGCGGCGAGTCTTCCAGCAGTTTGCCGTGATCGAAGAACAGTACGCGGTCAGCCACTTCCCTCGCAAAGCCCATCTCATGCGTCACGCAGACCATGGTCATGCCTTCCTGGGCCAACGTCTTCATCACGTCCAGCACCTCACCGACCATCTCCGGGTCCAGCGCCGAGGTTGGCTCGTCGAACAGCATCACCTTCGGCTCCATCGCCAGCGCACGGGCAATCGCCACCCGTTGCTGCTGACCACCGGAAAGCCGCGAAGGGAACTCATTGGCCTTCTCCGAGATGCCCACCTTTGCCAGCAACGCCCGCGCCTTGGCCTCACGCTCGGCCTTGCCACGCTTGCGCACGACCTTCTGCGCCAGGCACAGGTTTTCCAGCACCGTCATGTGCGGGAACAGGTTGAAATGCTGAAACACCATGCCCACTTCGCGGCGGTAGGCGTTGATGTCGGTCTTCGGGTCTTCCAAGCGCAGCCCGTTGATGGCCACATGGCCCGCGTCGAAATGCTCCAGCCCGTTGAGGCAGCGCAGGAAGGTCGACTTGCCGGACCCCGACGGGCCCAGCACCACCACCACTTCACCCTTCGCCACCTGGGTGGTGACGTTGTCCACCGCACGCACCACCTGGCCTCGGGTGTCGAATACCTTCAAAAGGTCACGGACTTCAATCACTTTGCGCAAGCCTCCGCTCGAGCCGGCTGGCCAAATGCGACAGCGGCAGGTTGATCAGCAGGTACAGGCCTGCCACGCAGAACCAGATCTCGAATGTCGAGAACGACGTGGTGATGGCCTCACGGCCGCTCTTGGTCAGTTCGGTGATAGCGATCACCGAGACCAGCGAGGTGTCCTTGACCAGGCTGATGAACTGTCCGGCCAGGGGAGGCAGCACGCGCTTGAAGGCCTGCGGCAGGATCACATGGCGCATCGACTGGCTGGCGTTCAGGCCCAGCGAGCGGGCGGCCTCGTTCTGCCCTTTGGCGATCGACTGCACGCCGGCACGCACGATCTCGGCCACGTAAGCACCGGTGAACAGCGCCAGCGCCGCCACCCCAGCGAACTCACGGGACAGGTTGAGCACGGTACCGATGAAGAAGTAGAAGATGAAAATCTGCACCAGCAGCGGCGTGCCGCGCACCAGTTCGACATACACGGTCGACAGGTCACGCAGGGTCGGGTTGTTCGACAACCGGCACAACCCGGCAAACAGGCCGATCACCAGGCCGAGGGCCCCGGACACCACCGAGATCCACAAGGTGGTCCACAGGCCCCAGGCCAGTGGGCCTGCAGCCCAGTGACGGGTGACGCCGACCTGATCACCTTCGGCCACATCGTCACCGCGGCTCAGTTGCAGGCTGTCCTTGGCCACCTCGAGCACCTGCTCACCGCCGCTCTCATCCTTGAGGGTAACGCGGGCGCTATCGCCGGAGACGACAATGTCCTGCACCGTGCCGTAATCGCTGGCACGCTGCACGTCCTCGGCCTGGTAGGCAAAGTATTGGGGTACGCGGTTCCAGCGCCACTCGTAGGAAATCATCGAGGTGGCCAGGTACAGGCTGATCGCCAAGCCCCCAAGGACCAGCGCAGTCAGCGCATGCCAGGGCCATTGGGCTTTCTTGTGTTTGATCACGTGGTTACTCCAGAAAGCGGCAAGCCGCAAGCCACAAGCTGCAAGAGCAAGCAGACCGCGGATGGGCCGACCTCCTCCTGCAGCTTGCAGCTTGCGGCTTGAAGCTGCTTCTTATTCCATTTCCTTCAGCCAGTCCTTGTTCTTGAACCACTTGTCGTGGATACGATCGTAGGTCCCGTCATGCTTGATCTGGTGCAGGAAGTTATTGATGAAGTTGATGCTGTCGTAGTCGCCTTTCTTCAAGCCGAAAGCCAGGGGCTCGTAGGTGAAGGGCTCGTCGAGGAACAGCAGCTTGCCGGCACCGGCCTTGTCGACCGCCACTACGTTGTACGGCGCATCGTAGACGAAGGCATCGGCCTTGCCGCTGACCACGTCCATCACCGCTTCCTGCTCGTTGTCGTAGCCGTGGTACTTGGCCTTGGCGATCAGTTTCTTGGCGACCATCTCGCCGGTGGTGCCGAGCTTGGAAGTGATGCGGTACTTCTCGTTGTTCAGGTCTTTGTACGACTTGATCTCGCCAGCCAGCTCCTTGCGGATCAGCAGGGTCTGGCCAACCACGATGAAGGGTTCGCTGAAGTTCAGGCGCAGGTTGCGTTCCTGGGTCAGGGTCATGCCGCTGCCGATCATGTCGAACTTGTCGGTCAGCAGGGCCGGGATGATGCCGTCATAGGCGGTGGAGACGGTCTCCAGCTTCACGCCCATGGATTTGGCCATGGCCTTGAGCAGATCCACTTCGAAGCCAATGATTTCGCCGCGCTTGTTGGTCATCTGGAACGGCATGTAGGTCGGGTCCATGCCCACCCGCAAGGTACCGCGCTTGACGGCATCGTCGATGGCACCGGCCTGGGCCGAGGCCACCGCGACCAGCGCCGTGACGCCGACCAGCAGCCGCGAAAGGTATTTCTTCATCATCACCAAGTCCCCTAGCAAGAAAAGTAGCGAATCTTATTGTTGGCACGGCCGTACCGGCCGGCATGGCTTTTCGGAGAGGGATGCTAACGCATGGCGGCCCTGGGACCTAGAGCCGGGGGGGACTTTGTTGGCCAAAATCCGAGGGGGTGAGGAAGATAGGAAAACCCTTCCGCCGGCAAGCCGGCGAAAGGGCCGCATGGCGGCCCCAGGGTCGGTCAGGCGCCAACCAGGCTAGGTTGAGCCTCGTTCGCCGGGTGCAAGGGCAGCAACGGCGAATGCGGGTCGTTGTTGATCGATGCACGCCACGCGTCGATCCAGGCCGCATTGTGCTCTGCCCACACCTGAGCATGCAGGCGCGCCAAGGCGACCGGGTCGCTCAGCAAGGCGAGGCGAGTAGCCAGGTCCAGGCCTTTGGGCCCAGCCTCTATCGCCTTGGCAAGGCGCTCGGCACGCATCGCCTCGATCGCTGCCGACTGGCCATGACGGGCAGTGGCCATGGCACAGGCCAGGGCGTTCTGCCGCGGGTCGACCACAGCGCGGACGAAGCCGTCGTGCAGGGCATGCCAGCGATTCTCGTGGGTGTACTGGTCGGTGGCGAGCAGCTCCTGGGGCGTTGCGTACTCCTCAGGGATCAGGAACAGCTTCTCGTCCTTGGCTGCCAGGCCCAGGCGTGTACGGCTGGAGATCACCGAAACGGGGATCGACAGCACCAGCGAACCAACGATCGGTGCCAGCCACCACAGGAAGCTTGGGTTCAGCCATGCCACCAGCGCCGCCCAGGCAATACCCAGCAGGGTTTGCGGGCCATGGCGACGTACCGCCTCGCTCCACGGGGTCGAATCGTCGTCGCGCTGCGGCGAGTTCCAGGTCGCAGCCCAGCCAAGGAATGCGGCCAACACGAACCGGGTGTGGAAGATCATCCGCACTGGCGCCAGCAGCATGGAGAACAGCATCTCCATCAGCATCGACAAGGTGACCTTGACCCGCCCACCGAACTCGACCGCGCCCTTGGCCCAGATCAGGATGATACTGAGCAGCTTGGGCAGGAACAGCAGCACGATGGTGGTGGAGAACAGCGCCACGGCCTTCTCCGGGTGCCACTGCGGCCACAGCGGATACAGCTGGTACGGCTCGATGAAGTATTGCGGCTCCATCAGCGTGTTGGTGGCCAGCAGCGCGGTCGACAGCACCAGGAAGAAGAACCACAGCGGCGCCGACAGGTAAGACATCACGCCGGTGAGGAACACCGCACGGTGCACCGGGTGCATGCCCTTGACCAGGAACAGGCGGAAGTTCATCAGGTTGCCATGGCACCAGCGGCGGTCCCGCTTGAGCTCGTCAAGCAGGTTCGGCGGCAGCTCTTCATAGCTGCCCGGCAGATCATAGGCAATCCACACGCCCCAGCCCGCCCGGCGCATCAGCGCCGCTTCGACGAAGTCGTGGGAAAGGATCGCGCCGGCGAAGGCGCCCTTGCCGGGCAACGGCGCCAAGGCGCAGTGCTCGATGAACGGCTTCATGCGGATGATCGCGTTATGGCCCCAGTAGTGCGACTCGCCCAGCTGCCAGAAGTGCAGGCCGGCGGTGAACAGTGGGCCGTACACACGGGTGGCGAACTGCTGCATGCGCGCGTACAGCGTGTCCATGCCCGACGCCTTCGGCGCGGTCTGGATGATGCCGGCGTCCGGATTGGCCTCCATCAGGCGTACCAGGCTGCTCAGGCACTCGCCACTCATGACGCTGTCGGCGTCGAGCACGACCATGTACTTGTATTCGCCCCCCCAGCGACGGCAGAAGTCGTCGAGGTTACCGCTCTTGCGCTTCACACGGCGGCGGCGGCGGCGGTAGAAGATGCGGCCGAAACCTTTGGTCTCGCGGCAAACGTCCAGCCAGGCCTGTTGCTCGGCCACGGCGATGTCCGTGTCGTTGGTATCGCTGAGCACGAAGAAATCGAAACGGTCGAGGTTGCCGCTGGCTGCGACCGATTCAAAGGTCGCCCGCAGCCCTGCGAACACGCGCGGCACGTCTTCGTTGCAAATAGGCATCACCAACGCCGTACGTGCTTCAGGAGCGATCGGCTCACTGCCGGCACTGCTGCCGGAGATACGGTATTTGTCACGCCCGGTGAGCAGCTCGAGGAAGCCCATCAGCGCGGTCCAGAAGCCCGCCGACACCCAGCAGAAGAGGATGCCGAAAAGGATCAGGATGGAGGTCTGCAAGGCATAGGGCCAGACCTGTACGACGGTGTCCCACAGCGGCTGGTTGACCACTTCGTCGAGCTCGACGAACGACCAGCCCTGGTACGGCAGGATGCCCTTCATGTACCAGCCGGCGACGAGGGTCTGGCCGATCATGAGGGTCAGCAGGATATAGCGGCGGATCGAGCCGACCGTGCGCCAGCGCGCCGGAGGCAGCTCGCGCTTGGGCGGCTGCGGCGCATTGGTGCGGCCGGTCATGCGCCGCCACATGCGGATCAGCACATTGGTACGCCATGGCTCGGGCACAACCCGGGTGCGCTTGATCGGCGGTGCGATCTTCAGGCACAGCCGGCCGCTGCCGTCGACGCCGAGCATCTCGGCATCTTCCAGTTCGGCGGCGCTGCCCACCGTCAGGCGCGGGCCCACCGAGGCCTGTACGGCCTCGTGGGTGGTGGCGGGCGCATTGCCCGCCAGGCGTTGGTGCAGCTCACTGAACGAGGTACAGCTGGCGAGTTCCGCGCGCTGCTCATCGCTCAGTGGGAGGTGGGCCAGGTACTCGCCAAGCGATTCCGGCCTTGCGCTTGAGTTACTCATCGGCAGGCAACTGATAGCTCCAGGTCTCGGTCAGCACTTGTTCAGTGGTGGCCGGGGCCCCGTTGGTGGAAGCCGCGTCGGCGGCAGGTTGTTCAGCCTTGGCAGGTTGCTCGGCCTTGGCGGTTTTTTCAGCCTTGCCATGCTTGGTCGCAGCCTTGTCCTGCTTGGCTTCTTCGGCCGGCTTGGCCGCCTCGACCGGAACGTCACGAACCAGTGCGGCACGCATCTCGGTAGCCTTGTTGGCCTCCTTGATCTTCATCCGCAGGGTCAGGCGCCAGCCCTTGGTCTCTGGGTTATAGCGCAGATTGTTCTCGACCACCTCAGCGTTGTCACCGACGCTGATCTGGCTGCGTACCGCAGCGTCTTCCGGCAGGGCGGCCAAGGCCGGGCCGGCGAAGTCGACCAGGAACGCCACGCTGCCATCTGGTTGACGGATCAGGTTGGATTGCTTGACGTCACCGGTGGAACGCATGGTCTGGGTCACCGAACCCAGCTCCTGGGCCTGGAAACGCGCCTCGTCGATGGTCCAGTGCAGGCGGTAGGCGTACTCGAACGGCTTGCCTGGTTCTGGCAAGGTTTCCGGGCTCCAGAAGGCAACGATATTGTCGTTGGTTTCGTCGGCGGTCGGGATCTCGACCAGATCGACGGTGCCCTTGCCCCAATCGCCCTTAGGCTCGATCCAGGCGCTCGGACGCTTCTGGTAGTTGTCGTCGAGGTCTTCGTAATCCTTGAACTCGCGATGACGCTGCATCAGGCCGAAACCGCGCGGGTTCTCGACGCTGAAGTTGCTTACCGACAGGTGTTTGGGGTTGTTCAGCGGGCGCCACAGCCACTCGCCGTTACCGGCGTGGATCGACAGGCCTTCGGAGTCATGCAGGGCTGGGCGATAGTTCATGACCTTGGACGGCTGGTTAGGGCCGAACAGGAACATGCTGGTCAGCGGCGCGATGCCCAGACGGCTGACGTGGTCACGCAGGAACACGCGGGACTGCACATCGACCACGGTATCGTTGCCCGGGCGCAGGATCAGCTTGTAGGCACCGGTCGAGCGCGGCGAATCCAGCAGGGCGTAGATCACCAGGTGCTTGTCGGCCGGCTTGGGTTTTTCGACCCAGAATTCGGTGAAACGCGGGAACTCTTCGCCCGAAGGCAACGCGGTGTCGATGGCCAGGCCACGGGCCGACAGGCCGTACACATGCCCTTTGCCGACCACACGGAAATAACTGGCCCCCAGCAGGGTCATGATTTCGTCCTGCTTGTCGGCCTTGTTGATCGGGTAAAGCACGCGGAAACCGGCGTAGCCAAGGTTCTTGGTGGTTTCAGGGTCGTGCGGCACGTCACCGAACTCGAAACGGCTCGGGTCGTACTTGATTTCCTCGACGGTGGTGGCGGTGACTTCGTTGATTTTCACCGGTGTGTCGAAGTGCATGCCCTGGTGGTAGAAGGACAGCTTGAACGGCGTCTTGTCCTTGGCCCACTCGGCCTTTTCCTGCAGGAAGTGAATCTTCTGGTAGTCCGCGAATTTCATGTCGCGGAACACTGCCGGCAGATTGCTTTTCGGTGCTTCGTACTTCTGGCCGGCGAGATCCTTTGCCTTGGCTGCAACATCGTCAAGATTGAATGCCCACAGCTGGCCCGCGCTCATCAGGCCGACCAGTGCCGCACTGGCCATCAGGGCCTTGCGCAGCCGATTGCCGGGGATTCTAGATGCTTTATGGGGACTAACAATCACGAGCAACCCTCGCCGAAAACAGATCATGAAACCAACGGCCAGCGACAAATGCCGGGTTGGCGAGCACTGTTCGGACCCCGTGAGGGCGTAATGATTCCCCAAACGGATCCAGACAATGCTCGAGTCAGAGTAAAACGAACCTGCGAACGCAGGCCCTAACAGCGCGCGATTATCCAGCAGGATGCGTTACAACGCATCAGGCTGGATCAACTATTTATCGTACAAAACCCCTTGTTTCGCACAACCTAGGCCGTTTTTTCATTCATATTTGTAACAGAAAAGTCACAGGGCCATCATTGACCAGATGTACCTGCATGTCGGCACCGAATCGGCCGCTCGCCACATCGGCATGCTGGCCCTGGGCTTGCTGCAAAAGATAGTCGAACAGTTCGGCACCGAGCGCTGGCGGTGCAGCTGTCGAAAAGCTCGGACGCATGCCGCTGCGGGTGTCCGCCGCCAACGTGAACTGCGACACCAGCAGCAAACCGCCGCCCACATCCTTGAGGCACAGGTTCATCTTGCCCTGCTCATCGCTGAACACGCGGTAGTTGAGCAACTTGTGCAACAGTTTGTCGGCCTGTTCACGGGTATCTTCAGGCTCTACCGCCACCAGCACCAGCAAGCCTTGGTCGATGGCGCCGACAATTTCACCCGCCACCTCTACCCGCGCGCCGCGCACACGCTGCAGCAGCCCCTTCATGCTTCTTCCAGAGGCAGGTCGAGCAGGCGACGTGCCATCTGATCGGCGGCCCGCACCAGCGCATCGGTGATCCCCGGCTCGGACGCCGCATGGCCGGCGTCGCGGATCACCTTCAGCTCGCTGTTGGGCCATGCCTGGTGCAATGCCCAGGCGTTGTCCAGCGGGCAAATCACATCATAGCGGCCATGCACGATCACGGCCGGCAGGTGGGCGATCTTGGGCATGTCACGGATCAACTGGTCGGGTGCGAGGAACGCGTTGTTCATGAAGTAGTGGCATTCGATCCGGGCGATCGACAAGGCGCGCTGCGGCTCGGAGAAGCGGTCGATCACCAGCGGGTTGGGGCGCAGGGTGGCAGTGCGGCCCTCCCAGGTGGACCACGCCTTGGCGGCATGCATCTGGGCGATCTGGTCGTTGCCGGTCAGGCGCTTGTGGAATGCCTTGACCAGGTCATTACGCTCATCCGGCGGAATCGGCGCGATGTAGTCCTGCCAGTAATCGGGGAACAGGCGGCTGGCGCCCTCCTGATAGAACCACTCGATCTCTTGCGGGCGGCACAGGAAGATACCCCGCAGGATCAGGCCGTGAACCCGCTCGGGGTGGGTCTGGGCATAGGCCAGGGCCAAGGTAGAGCCCCAGGAGCCGCCGAACAGTACCCACTTGTCGATGCCCAGATGCTCGCGAATGCGCTCCAGGTCTTCGACCAGGTGCCAGGTGGTGTTGTTCTCCAGGCTTGCATGCGGGGTGGAACGGCCACAGCCGCGCTGATCGAACGTGATGATGCGGTACAGGTTGGGGTCGAAGTAGCAACGGCTCTGAGCATCGCAACCCGCGCCCGGGCCACCGTGGATGAACACCACCGGCAGACCTTCAGGCGAGCCGCTTTCATCGACATAAAGCACATGCGGCGCTTCCACGGCCAGATCGTGCCGGGCGTAGGGTTTGATCTGCGGGTAGAGGGTCTGCATTGCGCACTCCGTGTGAGGATTTAGTCTGCCGTTGGGCATCATAAACCTGAATTGCGCTTTGAGCATGTATCTGAAGACAACTCCCCCGCACAAGCCTGCCATGCCTTTGCCACTGCGCTGACACCCCACCAGATTTATCTACCCCATCGAGGCTTTTCCACTCGCCATAGTCCCTTGTCCCGTTTCCTGCAATGGACCTCACGATGCCTAGCCCAACCGGCAAGACCACCCCCCCACCGGGTACCCCATACGCCACCATCGAGCAGAAAATCCCCGCGTGGCTGAAATCAGCCTCCCCCGACACCCTGCGCGCAATGCGCAACGGGGAGCAGGCCCCCACCTGGCTGGCCACGGCGATCCTGCAAATGCCGGACATCGGCAAAGCCTGGCGTGACGAACATGCGCGCCACCGCGACCACGCGGCACAGGTGCGCAGGCTGTTTGAAGCGCTTCCCGAGCTGCAGTCCTACGCCAGCCAGCAACTGTCAGAGGCGATCAGCGAACGGTTTGGCCTGACCGTCGATGTGCAGAACTGCTACCTAGTGGATGCACGCCTTATCGACGTGGCCAACGCCATCGACAGCCGTCAGGCCATCGACCGCGCCACCCGCTCGCTGCTGCACTGCGCCCTGCACAACTTCGATGCTGCCGCCGCCGTCAAGAATGGGATGGATGCAGAGGGCGGGCCACTGAGGAAATCCGTCATCGTCGATCACCGGCGTTTCATGGGCACAGTGCCCATCACCAATACCTTGAACATCGAAGCGGAGGCGTTTGCCGAGCTGTGCCGTGACCTGGACCTGGGCCGCAAATACCACGACAAGGTTCACGCCATCTACTATCCCCAAGCCACAGCACAGCTGAGCGCCGACGAAGCTGCGCTGAACGTGTATCAAACCCTGGGCCGCGCCGAGGTATCGGCATTCAGGCAATCCCTGCATTTCGCCCGCCTCAAGGGCGACATCAGCGAGGTGCTGTACACCACCGCCCTTGCCACCCCCCTCGACAGGCTCCCAGCCGAATCTGAAAGGCCGGCGATCACTTTCAGCCTGCTCACACTGTGGGAAGCCGAACTCACCGGCGTCGCGCTCATCACCTTGCGAACGTCGGCCCAAGACACCGTGGCGCTGTACGTCCCTGATGACAGCGAGACGCCGCTCAAGGAATTCGCCTCCCTGGAGGCCTTGAAAGCCGACCTGAGCGGTCGACTGAGGGCGAACATCGCTTACCTGGACAGGCATATAGCCGACCGCGACAAAGGCCCGGTGATCGCGCGCCTCAAGGACCGCCTGACGCCCATCGGCTGGAGTGTCCGCGGCCTGCATGAGCGGGTGCCGGACCCGCATGCAATGCTGTACCCGATCGCACAGCCGTTTCGTCATGCATTCGAGGGTGTGATGGCCTTCCAGAAAGCCGAGCGCCACGAAAAGGATGTGCTTTTCCACGCGATACCAACAGCGATCGTCGATCGACGTACCGCTCTCGCCCACCGACAGTTGATTGCCGGGCGCGTACTGACGGGCTTGAACATCGCAGGCTTCTTCGTGCCGGGCCTGGGCGAGGCGATGCTGGCTGTATGCCTGACACAGCTGGCCTGCGAGGTGTACGAAGGCATCGATGCGTGGAAAAACGACGAACGTGATGCGGCCTACGGGTATCTGGTCGATGTTGTCGAGAACGTGGCGCTCATGGTGGCGCTCTCTGCCGCAGCCAAGGCACTGAAGAACCCAGGGGAAGGTGCTGCAGGCGGGCCGGGAGAGGAACAGGAGGTGGAACGGATCCCCGTGGAAACGCCCTCCTTCATCGAAGCGCTGGAAACTGTCGAATTACCCAATGGCGAGGTCCGCCTGTGGAAGCCCGACCTGACGCCGTACCGCAGCCCCCAGGTGCTGCCCGCAAACCTGGAACCCGACGAACATGGCTTGCTTCACTATCAAGGCAAGCGCTGGCTTGTCGTGCAGGGTAACCAATACATCGTCAGGCCCACTGCGGCCACTGACCAATACCGCCTGGTGCACCCGGCCAGGCCTGTTGCGCACGAGCCTGCGCTTCGCCATAACGGCGCCGGCGCCTGGTTGTTGCCCCTGGAGCAACCTCTGCAATGGCCAATGACGACCCTGGTGCAACGCATGGGCCTTGCGAGCGAGCAATTCGCAGAAGAAACAGCCTTGCAGATACTGCGTATCTGCGATGTACATGAAAACGTGCTGCGCCATGTCCTGACCGAAAACCAGCGGTTGCCTGCCCTGCTCGAGGACACCCTGACCCGCTTCAGGCTGGACCGGGCTGTCCGCCAGCTGCCTGACAGGAGCCGATGGCCCACCGAGCTCGAACGTGCCTACGCGCGCCTCCCCGCCAGCCAGGCTAGCGGCGCGGCAGTCATTCAGCGGGTCTATCCGAACGTGCCCGCAGCAATCACCGATGAGGTGTTGCGAAACGCCACCAGCGGCGAACTGGCAGCACTCGGCACGGGCAAGCTGCCTCTGCGCCTGGCTGAAGAGATACGCGTCTTCCAGCAGCAGGTACGCCTGGCCCGGGCCTACGAAGGGCTGTTCCTCGCCAGCGTTCGCAACGGCGACACCGACCGACTGATCATGCATTCACTCGAACGGCTGCCTGGCTGGCCCGCTGACATCAACCTCGAACTTCGCCAGCACCGCTTCTGGCCTGCTCATCGCGAAAGCGTGGGGCCAACGGATGCACGGTCTTTCACGGTGATTACCAGCGCCGAGGCAGGTTACATCGTCCACGCTGAGGCAGGGGCGCAAACGCCGGTCACCGTTTATGGCGATCTGTGTACGGCGTTATATGCCGCGCTGCCCCAGGCGATGGCCCAAGTGGGCATCGTAGACGGGGCTGAGTTACGCCTGCGGTTGCAGGAAGGCCCCCTGTTGTCACGTACCTCGCTCAGGCAGGTGCTGGGCATGCAACCTGTACGGCCGGGTTACCGCTCCCCCATGCGGCTCGCCAACGGACGTATTGGCTACCCGTTGAGTGGTGGCCTGCCGACAGCCCCCATCGTCAGCCGCCAGGCCCTGCTTGAGGCGGTCAACGCCACAGGGCTCGCCGAACACACCCCCAGATCGGCGGATCAGATTCTGATGATCATCGCCGGCGGTGGCCGTAACCCACAGCAAGTGCTTGGACGACTGCAGCAACTGGTGGATCAACGCATAGAGATGCAAAGCCGGCTGGACGACTGGAACGAGGGGATTTCAACAGCATCCGATCAGGCCGCACAACAATACAGTGCCCTGCGGCAAGCCATCATGCAGCACTGGTACGACACGGCATTGGTCGAGGGGGACAGCCACAACAGCGAGCTGAGCCTGGAGCAGGTGCCCCTGGCCGATATCCCCATGACCCTGCCGGCATTCTTCACCTCGAATATTCGCAGGTTGCGGCTTTACGACCTGCCATCAGGCACCCTCGCCGGTTGGGCGCAGAACGAACGCTTGCTGCAACGCCTGCTCAGGCAGGTACCGCAACTTGAATCGCTGGAGATCAGCCGGGCCTACGACCCCAGCATTACACCGTCCTCTTTCATTTTCAGTATCCCCACCATCACCGAGCACTTGCCTGGCCTGCGGGCGCTGAGGTTCATCAACCAGAACGTCGCACTCACCTCCAACGACATGAACCAACTGGCCCAGTTGCCACTGCTCAGGTACCTGGACCTGAGCGGCAATCGTTTCGCGCAGCGCGACAGCCCCAGCTTCCATGAGTTTTCGCTGGACTACCTCGGCCTGAACGCCATGCAACTGCATCAATGGCCGATCGGGCTGGGCAGTGACGCCCTGGAGCGAATCGCGCACGTTTCGCTGCGTGACAACAACCTCCGGTCGCTGCCCTCGTTCCTGCTCAACGAGGCAGAAGCGATCCAGCGCCCATCGAGCCTTTCGCTGGAGGGTAACGAGATCAACGAAACCCACCTGCAGCGCCTGCTACTGAGCGAGAACCGGATGAATGTGCAGGTCAATGTGGATCACTCCCCCGAGCTGACCCAACGGCTCGAACGCATCCAGAATGAGCGCCAGCAACTGCGCGAGGCGATCGAAGGCTGGGCGCAAGCCTCCAGTTCCAACGCCCCGCTGACCCAAGCGGTGCTCGAAGACCGGCAACGCATCGAAGTGGCGATCACCGAATTCTGGTCCCGGCAGGAGCAGGGTTTGCAGTACCTTCGGCTGCAGCTTGAAAATGTGGCACTGGAGCACTTCCCGAGACGGCTGCCGGCCTTCTTCGGAGAACGCGTGACTGCCTTGACGCTGACCCGCGTCAGTGGCTCAACCGCCCAGCTCAACGAACTGCTGGGGCGCTTCCCCAATATCACCCGGCTGACCGTCGAAGCGCACGTAGCGCCAATGCCCTCGCTGCCGTCGGCCCTGGTACGGTTGCAGCGACTCGCGCACTTGGAATTTCGCAACATGGGCCTGGAAATCGACCAGGCCATGATCGAAGCCTTCGCCCGTTTGCCGCAACTTTCGTCGCTGGACCTGTCGGGTAACCAGATCGGTGCCATTACCCAGATACCCGCCAACCTCTCAGCGAACCTGACATCCCTGAGCCTGACCAACATGAACCTGCAGGCCTGGCCAGCCTGGTGCGACGCCCTGCTGCCATTGGAGCTGCTGGATTTGAGCTCCAACCATATCTCGGAGCTGCCCAACCATATTCTGGAAAACATCCACAACCCGATGCCGATCTCGTCGATTTCGATGTTCGACAACCCGTTGTCAGAAGATACGATCCAACGGGTGCGCACGTTCTCCGACAGCCAGCACAGCCTGTCCTTCGCCCTCGACATTCCCGACAACCTGATCCTGATTGAATCGTCCGATGAGGGCTCACTCCTCGATCATCCTCACTTCCCAGTGCCCTTCGCTGGCGATGACTCACCCAGGCTGGAGGATTGGGCGCTTGGCAACCAAGCGCAGAACGAAGCCCTGAGCGACTGCTGGCAAAGGCTGCAGACGCTCGAAAATGGCCAGAACCTGTTGGCCCTCGCGGGCCGCTTGCGCAATGCGGCGCCGTACCTCGACCCTACCTCGCAAGCCGCGTTCTGCGAGCGCGTGCGCATCATGCTGGTGATTGCGGCAACCCATGAGCATGAGCTGCCCACCATGAGCAGCATCGCTGCGGCGGCCTTGCCCGACCCGGTAACCGGCTCACAGACCTGCCATGACGGCGCACTTCAGGAATTCAACAATATCGAGCTGTACCTGATGTCCAACCGCATCCTCACCGACGCGGGCGACTCCTTGCCGGCCTTGTACCGGCGCCTGCTGCAACTGTACCGGATCGGCCAGCTGGAACTGCTGGCCAACAGCCGGACCGGGCAAGGTGACCGGGTCTCGGTACGCCTGGCCTACCGCCGGGAGCTGGCCCGGGAGCTGGACCTGCCGATTGCCGACAGTATGCGTTTTCGCGGCGCGGCCATGCTGGCACCGGGCGAGATCTCCAGTGTCCTGGAGCGCGTCAGGCAAAAGGAAAACAGTGATGCGTTCATCCAGTACATGCTGGCAAACGCTGACTGGACCCGCCGATTGCGCGCTGAATACCCCGGCCGTTTTGCCGAAATAGAGCAACGCTATGGCGAGCAGGTGCTCGAACTGGCTGCACTCGACCTGCCGCTGGCGGAGGAGCTGGCACTGCAGCAAAACCTGCAAGACGCTAAAGAACATCAGGAGCTGGAGCTGCTTCAGGAACTGACCCGGATGCAGGGCCGGCCCGAATGATCACCCCCTGAAACGAACTGCGAGGGCCTTTCCACCCGGCCAGGCCCTCGTCGCTCACTGCGCGTAGTGCCCCTGCCCCCACGCCAACATGGCCGTCAACAGCTGGTGCAGAACCACTTGCGTCGGTTGAGCCAGGTCTTCGCGATAGTCGAACGGTAGGGTCTCTTCCATGTAGGTACTTTGCGCCAGCTCCAGCTGCACGGCATGGATATGGCCGCCAGGGTCACCATAATGCCGAGTGATGTGCCCCCCCTTGAAGCGGCCATTGAGCACGTGGCTGTAGCCGTGCGCTTGGGCACATACGCTTTGCAACCGTTCGACCAGCCCCGGGGCACAACTGGCACCGTTGAAGGTGCCCAGGTTGAAGTCTGGCAACCTGCCTTCGAACAGGTGGGGGATAAAAGAGCGGATCGAGTGGGCATCCCAGAGGAGTGCGTAGCCGAACTCGCTGCGCAAGCGTGCCAGCTCCTGCTCGATGACCTGGTGATACGGCCGCCAGATTTGCTCGAGATAAACCTTGCGCTCCTCGGCAGAAGGCTCGCAGCCTTCCTTGAACAGCGGCTGCCCCTCGAACAATGCAGCCGGAAACAGGCCTGTGGTAGCCCCTGCATACAACGGCTTGTCGTCATCCGGGCGGTTGAGGTCGATGACGAAGCGCGAATACTCTGCCGCCACCACACTGGCCCCAAGCTCACGGGCGAAATCGTACAGGCGCGGGATATGCCAGTCGGTGTCGGGCAGGCTGCGCGCCTGGTCGACCAAGCCGTCGCGCACGGCCGGGGTCAGCCTGAGCCCCGCGTGAGGCATGCTGATCAGCAGGGGCACACGGCCCTGGTGGAAACTCAGTACCTTGTCCATTTCGCCTCGCTCAGTGGGCTATTTCATGGCCTTTGCGCACCACGCGCTTGGGCAGGTCGCCACCCAGCCAATAAGCCAGGTCGGCGGGGCGTTCGATCTGCCAGGCGACAAAGTCCGCCACCTTGCCGATTTCCAGCGTGCCATGGGTGCCGCCCATGCCCAGTGCCGTGGCGGCATGGAGGGTAACGCCAGCCAGGGCTTCTTCCGGGGTCATGCGAAACAGCGTGCACCCCATGTTCAGCATCAGCCGCAGCGACAGGCCTGGCGCTGTGCCGGGGTTGAGGTCGCTGGCAAGGGCAATCTTCACGCCGTGACGACGCAAGGCGTCCATGGGAGGCAGCCGGGTTTCGCGCAGGAAGTAGAACGCGCCCGGTAGCAGCACCGCGACGGTGCCCGCCTCGGCCATTGCCACGGCGTCTTCCTCGGTCATGAATTCCAGGTGGTCGGCCGACAGCGCCTGGTAGCGCGCGGCCAGGCTGGAGCCGTGCAGCGACGAGAGCTGCTCGGCGTGCAGCTTGACCGGCAAACCCAGTTCGCGCGCGCTGATGAACACCTGCTCGACCTGCGCCGGGGAAAACGCCAGGTGCTCGCAGAACGCGTCCACGGCGTCCACCAACCCCTCGGCGGCGAGTGCAGGCAGCATCTGGTCGCAGATGTGCGCAATGTAGTCGTCGGGGCGCCCGGCGTATTCCGGCGGCAAGGCGTGGGCGGCCAGGCAGGTAGCGCGCACGGCAACCGGCAATTCGTCGGCCAGACGCCGCGCCACACGCAGCATCTTGCGTTCGTTGGCCAGGTCCAGGCCATAGCCGGACTTGATCTCCAGGGTAGTCACACCGTCACGCATCAGCGCCTGCACCCGCTGGCGGGCACTGGCGAACAGCTCATCCTCGCTGGCCGCACGGGTGGCCCGCACGGTACTGGCGATGCCGCCGCCTTGCGCGGCGATTTCGGCATAACTCACGCCCTGCAGGCGCCGCTCGAACTCGTCGCTACGGTTGCCACCGAATACGGCGTGGGTGTGGCAGTCGATCAGCCCGGGGGTAACCCAGGCGCCGTCAAGGCTCACTGTGCGAGCGAGGCCCTGCACCGGCGCGTCAGGCCGTGGCCCGATCCACTCGATCAAGCCCGCGTTGCTGACGATGGCCGCGTCCTCGATGATCGAGTAGCTGCCCTGGGCCATGGTTGCCGCCTGGCAGTTCTGCCAGAGAGTTCTCATATTCAGTCTCCGTTACTAGCGATAGTGCGCGAGGCAACTGGCCGGTGTCACAAGCTCGGCAACACGCCACGCGGCAACAGCCCCGTCAGTCTGCCTTCTGCCAACAGCGCGCTGGCGGCCTCGATATCCGGCGAAAAGAAGCGGTCACGGTCATAGTGCGGCACTTCACGGCGCAGCACCTGGCGCGCCTGCTCCAGTTTCACCGAGGTCTTGAGCCCTTCGCGCAGATCGAGCCCCTGGCATGCACCCAGCCACTCGATGGCCAGCACACCACGGGTATTTTCGGCCATTTCCCACAGCCGTTTGCCAGCCGCCGGGGCCATGGACACGTGGTCCTCCTGGTTGGCCGAGGTCGGCAGGCTGTCGACGCTGTGCGGGTGTGACAGCGCCTTGTTCTCACTGGCCAGGGCCGCCGCAGTCACCTGGGCGATCATGAAGCCGGAGTTGACCCCGCCGTTTTCCACCAGGAACGGCGGCAACTGCGACATGTGCTTGTCCATCATCAACGAGATACGGCGCTCGCTCAGTGCGCCGATTTCAGCGATGGCCAGCGCGAGGTTGTCGGCGGCCATGGCCACCGGCTCGGCGTGGAAGTTACCGCCCGAGACCACATCGCCTTCGACGGCGAACACCAATGGGTTGTCCGACACCGCGTTGGATTCGATCGCCAGTACCTCCGCCGCCTGGCGCAGCTGGGTGAGGCACGCGCCCATGACCTGGGGTTGGCAGCGCAGCGAGTACGGATCCTGGACCTTGCCACAGTGCTTGTGCGACAGCGAAACCTCGCTGGACTCGCCCAGCAGGTCCCGGAAACAGGCGGCTGTATCGATCTGCCCGGGCTGGCCGCGCGCGTCGTGGATACGCGGGTCGAACGGCGAACGCGAACCGAGCACCGCCTCGACCGTGAGGCCGCCGCAAGTGATGGCTGCAGCGAACAGATCTTCGGCCTGGAACAGGCCGCGCAAGGCATAGGCAGTGGACGCTTGGGTGCCGTTGAGCAACGCCAGGCCTTCCTTGGCGGCCAGGGTCAGCGGTTGCAACCCGGCAATGGCAAGCGCCTCGACAGCAGGCAGCCATTGGCCCTGGTAACGCGCCTTGCCTTCGCCCAACAGCACCAGGGACATGTGCGCCAGCGGCGCCAGGTCACCGGAAGCCCCCACCGACCCCTTGAGCGGAATGTGCGGGTAGACTTCGGCGTTCACCAATGCGATCAAGGCATCGATGACCTTGCGGCGAATGCCGGAAAAACCACGGCTGAGGCTGTTGATCTTCAGCACCATGATCAGCCGGACCATCGCATCGTCCAGCGGCGCGCCAATGCCCGCGGCATGCGATAGCACCAGCGAGCGCTGCAGGTTTTCCAGATCGTGGCTGGCAATCCGGGTCGAGGCCAAAAGGCCGAACCCGGTGTTGATGCCGTAAGCGGTGCGATCTTCAGCGATGATCTGCTCGACAACGGCAACGCTGGCATCGATGGCGGCAGCTGCGCTGGCATCCAGGCTCAGGCGCAGTGGCGCCAGGTGGATCTGGCGCAGTTGGGCCAGCGTCAGCCGGCCAGGGATGAGGTTCAGGGCTTCCATGTACAGGCTCCTTTGTTATTGTTCAGTGCAGTGCCGCGAGAACAGGCAGCGGCCCTGGCGAAGCTTTGAGCAGCGCGGCGGTGCGGGCGATGTCCGGCGCCAGCCAACGGTCTTCCAGGTAAGCCGGAACCTGCTCACGGAGCAGGCGCCAGGCGGCATCGGTACCTGCGCCAAAACGCTGATGCTTGAGAAATTCGAACGCCTGGCTCGCCAGCAGATACTCGATGGCCAGTACCTGGGTGCAGTTCTCCAGCACCTGGTGCAGTTTCAGCGCGGCGTTGGTGCCAAGGCTCAGGTGGTCTTCCTGCAAACCGGAGGTGACGTAATTGTCGAGCACTGCCGGTTGCGCCAGCTGGCGGTTCTGCGCGCACAGCGAGGCGGCCACGTACTGGGCGATCATCATCCCCGAGTTGACCCCAGGGTTGCTGACCAGAAATGCCGGCAGCCCACTGACGTGGGGGTTGACCAGGCGATCCAGGCGGCGCTCGGCAATCGAACCGATCTCGGCCATGGCAATCGCCAGCAGGTCGGCGGCCATTGCCACCGACTGGCCGTGTGGGTTGGCTTGGGAAACCACACGGAAGTCATCCGGGGTGCCCAGCAGCAACGGGTTGTCGTTGGCGCCGTTGAGTTCGGCCTCGATCTGCCGCACAGCATGGGCGAACTGATCACGGGCCGCGCCGTGCACCTGCGGGATCGAGCGGATGCTCAGCGCATCCTGGGTGCGGATCCCCTTGCTGGCAGCGATCACTTCGCTCCCTGCGAGCAACGCGCGCAGGTTCTCGCCCACCACTTGCATGCCTGGGTGCGGCTTGAGGGCGATGATCTCGGGGTCGAACGCAGTGATCTGCCCCCGCAGTGCCTCGAAGCTCATGGCACCGGTCACGTCGGCCCATTGCAACAGCCGGCTGGCGTCGTCCAGGGCGAGGCTGGCCAGGCCGGTCATGCACGGCGTGCCGTTGACCAGGCACAGCCCATCCTTGGCCCCCAGCAGCACCGGCTGCAGGCCCTCCTCGGCCAGGGCCTGGGCGGCGTCGACGACGTGCCCACGGTAGCTGACCTTGCCGATCCCCAGCAGGCACACGCCAACGTGCGCCATGTGCGTCAGGTAACCGACCGACCCCTGCGAGGGTACCTGCGGCGTGATGCCATGGTTGAGCAACGCCAGCAACGCTTCGACCACACACCGGGCGATACCCGATTTGCCGTGGCTGTAGTTGGCGATTGCAGCGCAGATGATCGCCCGCGTCTGTTCCTCGGCGAGCGCTGGCCCAACGCCACAGGCGTGGCTGAGCAAGGTATTGCGCGATAGCTGGCTGAGCTGTTCGCCTTGCAGCGACACGTTGCACAGTGCGCCCAGGCCCGTGTTCACGCCATAGGCACGCTCACCGCTCTCGACGATATGGCGGACGATGGCTTGGGCGTTGTCGATACGCGCCCATACCTGCGGTGCCAGTTCCAATGGCGCGCCATGGCGGGCAACGGCGGCTATGTCCTGCCAACGCAACGGGGCATCTTTGAAGACAACGGTCTCAACGTGCGACATGCTGCCCCTCATACCGCGACCGCGCGGCGCTGGACGAAGCGGTCGACATACTCATCGGCCGGGTTGTGGAGGATCTGGTGCGGCGTTCCCACCTGGATCAGACGGCCGTCCTTGAGGATGGCGATGCGGTTGCCGATGCGTACCGCTTCGTCCAGGTCATGGGTGATGAACACGATGGTCTTGTGCAGAGTCTTCTGCAGTTCGAGCAATTGGTCCTGCATCTCGGCGCGGATCAAGGGGTCGAGCGCACTGAAGGCCTCGTCCATGAGGATGATATCGGTGTCCGCTGCCAGTGCCCGGGCCAGGCCGACACGCTGGCGCATGCCACCGGACAGCTGGTGCGGGTATTTCTTCTCGTAGCCCTTCAGGCCTACGGTCTCGATCCATTGCTGGGCGCGCTCGGCGCACAGCTGCTTGCTTTCGCCGCGCACCTTCAGGCCATAGGCGACGTTTTCCATCACATTGCGGTGCGGCAGCAGGCCGAAGCTTTGGAACACCATGCTGATCTTGCGTCGGCGAAAATCGCGCAGAGCCTCCATGTCGTACTGCAGGATGTCTTCGCCATCGACCAGGATCTGCCCGCTGGTAGGGTCTATCAGGCGGTTGAAATGGCGTACCAAGGTCGATTTTCCTGAGCCCGACAGGCCCATGATCACGAAAATTTCGCCGCTGGCGATGGACAACGACAGGTCGTTGACCCCGACCACGCAGCCGGTCTGCGCCAGCACTTGCTCTTTGCCCTGGGCGCTGCGGATCAGGCGCATGGCTTCGTCGGCCCGGTCGCCGAAGATCTTGAAGACGTTCTTCACCTCGATCTTGCTGATCGGCTGCGTGCTCATTTGCTCACCTCGTGGCGTGGTCGGCCATAGGCCTGGGTAATGCGGTCGATGACCACCGCGAGAATGACGATGGCCAGGCCCGCTTCCAGGCCGCGGCCAACGTTGAGGGTCTGGATGCCGACCAGCACGTCTTCACCAAGGCCACGTGCCCCGATCATCGAAGCGATCACGACCATCGACAGGGCCATCATGGTGGTCTGGTTGATACCGGCCATGATGCTCGGCAGCGCCAGTGGCAACTGCACACCGAACAGCTGCTGCCAGCGGTTGGCACCGAAGGCGTTGATCGCCTCCATCACCTCCCCATCGACCTGGCGGATACCCAGGTCAGTCAGGCGGATCAGCGGCGGCGCGGCATAGATCACCGTAGCGAAGATGGCCGGCACCTTGCCCAGGCCGAACAGCATCAGCACCGGAATCAGGTACACGAAGCTGGGCATGGTCTGCATGATGTCGAGCAGTGGCATCAGTACTGCCCGCAGACGGTTGCTGCGCGCCGACAGGATGCCAAGCGGGATGCCCACCAGCACCGAGATCAGCGTAGCTACCAGCATCAGTGCCAAGGTCTGCATCAGCTTGTCCCACAGGCCAACGGCACCGACCAGGAACAACAGGCCGGTGATCAGCAGGGCCGGCAGGATGCGCCGGGTCGCGTGCCAGGCGACCACGGCCACCACACCGAGCATCAGCCACCAAGGGGTAGCGCGCAACAAGCCCTCAAGGCCGACGATGGCCCATAGCAGCGTATCGGAGATGTGCCGGAACACATCGCCATAGTTGGTCACCAGGGCGTCGACCCAGCCGTTGACCCAGTCGGCGATGGAAAATGTCAGGTTGTCAGGAAACATAAATTCCACTCATCGGCAGAGGACGCTCAAAGCGCCGCGTTGATCTTCTTGGCAGCCTCTTCGCTGACCCATGCCTGCCAGACTTCAGGATGTTCCTTGAGGAATGCCTTGGCCAGTGCCGGCGACTCGATCCGCTCCTTGGTCATGCGCGCCAGGTTCTGGTTCAGCAGGTCGATCGGGATGTTGACCTTCTCCAGCACAGCGACCAGCTCGGGCGCTTGTTCGTGGAAAACCTTGGACAGCCCGACCTTGATCGAGACGGTCTTGTCCACACCCTGCTTTTCCTGCAGCTTGACCAGATCGACCTGGCCCATCAGCGGCGTGGGGGTCCAGTAATAGAAGAGAATGGGTTCCCCGCGCTTGTAGCTGGACAACACCGCAGCATCCAATGCCGGGCCGGTGCCGGGGCGGAAGTTGGTATAGCTGCTTTCCAGGCCGTACTCCTTGAGCATCTTGCTGTTGTCCAGCTCGCAGGTCCAACCGGCCGGGCAATTGTAGAAGCGGCCCTTGTCGGGCTCTTCCTGATCTTTGAAGACACTGGCATATCTGGCCAGATCGGCCACGCTCTCGAGGCCTGGCGCCTTGGCCTGGAGCTTGCGTTTGGCGTCACCCTCGATCACATAGCGCGGCACATACCAACCCTCTTGCGCGCCCACCACCGGGGCGCCGACGCCCACCACCTTGCCGGCTGCCTCGGCCTTCTTCCACACCTCGCTACGGCCGACCCACTCCTCGGCGAACACCTGGATGTCATTGGTGCCCAGCGCGTTCTCCATGGTGATGGAGTTGCCGGGCAGACTGTCGGTTGCACAGCCGTAGCCGTTCTTCAGCACGAACTGCATCACGTCAGTCAGCAGCATGCCGCTTTCCCAGTTCAGGCCGGCGAATTTGACCGGCTTGCCGGACTCACACCAACCAGCAGCCTGGCTGCTGCCGGTGGCGCCGAGCAGGCCAAGGGTGAACAGCGAGGCAAGCAAGGTCTTGTTGGTTTTCATTGCATGACGCTCCAAACTTGAAAGTGGAAATCGGCAGTCCTTACAACAAAAATCACCGATTGGGGGCCGCCGTGCGGCCCACCGGGGCTGTCAGCCAGTGATCATCGGCAGGTTCAGACCCTGCTCTTTGGCGCAATCGATCGCAATCTGATAGCCGGCATCGGCGTGGCGCATCACACCGGTGGCCGGGTCGTTGGTCAGCACGCGAGCGATACGCTCAGCCGCTTCGTCGCTACCGTCGCACACAATCACCATGCCAGAGTGCTGGGAGAAGCCCATGCCCACGCCACCACCATGGTGCAGCGAGACCCAGGTGGCACCGCTGGCGGTGTTCAACAGTGCATTGAGCAGTGGCCAGTCGGACACCGCATCCGAGCCATCGTGCATGGCCTCGGTCTCGCGATTGGGGCTGGACACCGAGCCCGAGTCCAGGTGGTCACGGCCGATGACGATCGGCGCCGACAGTTCACCGCTGCGCACCATCTCGTTGAACGCCAGGCCCAACTTGGCGCGCAGGCCCAGGCCGACCCAACAGATGCGGGCTGGCAGCCCCTGGAAGCTGATGCGTTCGCGGGCCATGTCCAGCCAGCGGTGCAGGTGGGCGTCGTCCGGGATCAGCGCCTTGACCTTGGCGTCGGTCTTGTAGATGTCCTCGGCATCACCCGACAGCGCCGCCCAGCGGAACGGGCCGATACCGCGGCAGAACAGCGGGCGGATATAGGCAGGGACGAAGCCTGGGAAGTCAAAGGCGTTGGCGACCCCTTCTTCCTTGGCCATCTGGCGGATGTTGTTGCCGTAATCGAAGGTCGGAATACCCTGGCTCTGGAAGTCGAGCATGGCTTGCACATGCACGGCCATGGACTGCTTGGCGGCCTTGACCACAGCCGCCGGTTCGGTCTGGGCGCGGTCACGATACTGCTCCCAGGTCCAACCCGCTGGCAGGTAGCCATTGAGCGGGTCATGGGCACTGGTCTGGTCAGTGACCATGTCCGGGCGCACGCCACGCTTGACCAGCTCAGGCAGGATTTCGGCAGCGTTGCCATGCAGGGCGATGGAGATGGCCTTGCCTTCGCCGGTGTACTTGGCGATGCGCGCCAAGGCGTCATCGAGATCGCTAGCCTGCTCATCGACGTACCGCGTCTGCAGGCGGAAGTCGATGCGGCTCTGTTGGCACTCGATGTTCAGCGAGCAGGCACCCGCCAAGGTTGCAGCCAGTGGCTGGGCGCCGCCCATGCCGCCCAGGCCTGCCGTCAGTACCCACTTGCCCTTGAGGCTGCCGCCGTAGTGCTGGCGACCGGCTTCGACGAAGGTTTCGTAGGTGCCCTGAACGATGCCCTGGCTGCCGATGTAGATCCAGCTGCCGGCGGTCATCTGCCCGTACATGGCAAGGCCCTTGGCATCCAGTTCGTTGAAGTGCTCCCAGTTGGCCCAGTGCGGTACCAGGTTGGAGTTGGCGATCAGCACGCGCGGGGCGTTAGCGTGGGTCTTGAATACGCCGACCGGCTTGCCCGACTGAACCAGCAGGGTTTCATCGTCGTTCAGGTTGGTCAGGCTCTCGACGATCTTGTCGTAGCAGGCCCAGTTGCGCGCGGCGCGGCCAATGCCGCCATACACCACCAGCTCTTTCGGATTTTCGGCAACCTGTGGATCGAGGTTGTTCATCAACATGCGCAGCGGCGCTTCGGTCAGCCAGCTTTTGGCCGTCAGCTTGTTGCCGCGCGGGGCGCGGATTTCGACATCACGAAATTTGTTCAGCTTGTTGTCAGTCACGAAAGTGCTCCTCGGATGCTTACAGCGCGAAGGGGACGGCCTATCCACGATCGCGCACTTGGCTTTACTTGTACATACAAGCATATGCAATTGAATTGCCAAGTTGCCTGACAGCGCCTCGCCGAGGACGCTGAAAACAGCTTGCAGCCCATGCACGTCAAGGGCTCAGAGCAACAAGAAAAGCTGTGGTGGGGTAAAAACCAGACGTTTTTCACACTGGACGGCATTGCGCCATCCTGGGGCGTTCGGTAACAGACTGCTCCGTTTGGAAGCGTTACCAGGTTACTCTCGACCGATTGCAATGGCCCTGTCGCCTGCAAGCCGGCGGATCAGGGCCACTACATCCACTTATAGAGGGGACAGCTCGATCACGCAGCAGCGCCCGAGCACATCAATCTCCTGCAGGCGGGTGTTTTCGCTCACCTGCAAGCAGTCGTACAACCCCAGTGGCGGCTGCAGTTGCCCATCGATGCTCGCCTGCAATTGCGCCTGGCCACTGAACACGAGCACGGTGCTGGCCGCACTGAGCAGCCGGCTGCCACCGTTGAACCATTGCAGCCGGGCGCGGTAACGCCCAGGCGCATAGATCAGGTTGAAATCGCGAATCGGCCCGCCCAGCAGACTACAGTTCACCTGGCTTTCACCACTGAAGGCATAGGCATCGAAGGGCAACAGCGGCCGGCTGGATTCGCCGTCCACCGTCAAACGCATGCCATCGCCCTGCAGCACGGTGATGATGCGCTGGTAGCCGGCAAAGCTCGAAAAACCGCCAGACGCCTCAATGTCGGCAATCGACAGCCGCCAACCGAAGCCATCAAGCCCATCGCCGGTATCGCGGGTGATTTCTTCGGTAAACCCGCCACCGTTCTTCCACGGCATGCGCGGGTACTCTTCGGCGTGCAACCAGTGTATCTGCCTCATTTGCTGAAACGCCCTTCCAGACGATGACGAGACCCCGGATGGATCAGGCGCGCTGCGGTCACCGGCTGACGCCCCGACCAGGTACGGCGACGGATCAGCAGGCAAGGCTCGCCACGCTCGATCGTCAACAGTTGGCATTCGTCAGGCTCGGCAAGGATGGCCTCGACCACATGCTCGCCCTCCGTCAGCGGCGCCACCTGCGACAGGTAGGCGTAGGGCGTCTGCAGGGTAAAGTCCTGCTTGAGGTAGTCTGGAGCGATCTGCGCGTTGACGTAGCGATCCTCGATCTGCACCGGCACGCCGTTTTCGTAATGCACGATCAGCGAATGGAACACTCGCTGACCTTCACGCATGTCCAGGGCCAGCGCGCGCTCGGAACCGGCCGTCTCCTCGGCCAAGGTGATCACCTGGCAGCTATGCTGGTGGCCACGCGCGGCGATTTCGTCGGCAATGTTGTGAACTTCGAACAGCGCTGACTGGGTCTTGGGTTCGGCAACGAAAGTGCCGACGCCCTGCATCCGCACCAGCAGCCCATCAGCCGTGAGCTCGCGCAACGCACGGTTGATGGTCATGCGGCTGAAGCCAAGCTGGCTGACCAGTTCGCTCTCGGACGGCACCCGGTGGTGCGGGGGCCAGCTGCCACTTTCGATCTGCTGGATGATCATCTGCTTGACCCGGGCGTACAACGGCGCCGGGCCCTCGCCCATCGGGGCGACCAGCGCGGGGACAGGAGGTGTCGGCACGGCGTGGATCCTTGTGCGGAATGAATGAACGGTAGCTTGCCGCAGTTTACCCGGCAGGCAAACGGCTGTATATGTATATACAAGCTGAACACTCACAGGATAGCGCAATGCCCGCCTACTACGCCGAACGTGCCCTGCTGCCCACCGGTTGGGCCCACAATGTCCGCCTGGAGGTGGCCGCCGATGGTCATCTGGTGGGGGTCCAGGCCGATGCTACGGCCGAGGGCGCCGAACACCTCAAAGGGCCGGTACTGCCCGGCATGCCCAACCTGCACTCGCACGCTTTCCAGCGCGCGATGGCCGGCCTGGCCGAAGTGGCGGGCAATCCCAACGACAGCTTCTGGACCTGGCGCGAACTGATGTATCGCCTGGTCGGCAAAATCACCCCCGAGCAACTGCAGGTCATCGCCCGTCAGCTCTACATCGAGATGCTCAAGGCCGGCTACACCTCGGTGGCCGAGTTTCACTACGTGCACCATGACCCGGCGGGCAAGGCCTATGCCGACCCAACCGAGCTGTCCCGGCGCATCAGCGCGGCGGCGGCCAGCAGCGGTATCGGCCTGACCCTGCTGCCGGTGCTGTACAGCCATGCCGGCTTCGGTGGCCAGCCACCCAACCAGGGGCAGCGGCGCTTCATCAATTCCACCGAGCAGTACCTGCGACTGCATGCGCAACTCGCAGCGACGATCGCCGCACAACCCGCGCAGCAACTGGGCTTGTGCTTCCACTCACTGCGGGCGGTGACGCCAAGGCAGATCGCCCAGGTGTTGGCAGCAGGCGATCAGCAATGTCCAATCCACATTCATATTGCCGAGCAACAGAAGGAAGTCGACGACTGCCTGGCCTGGAGCGGCCTGCGCCCATTGCAGTGGCTGTATGAGCATGTGCAGGTCGATGCGCGCTGGTGCCTGGTACACGCCACCCACGCGCAGGCTGACGAAGTGGCAGCCATGGCCAGCAGTGGCGCGGTGGCCGGGTTGTGCCTGACCACCGAAGCCAACCTGGGTGACGGGATTTTCCCGGCGGTGGACTACCTGAGCCAGGGTGGCCGGATGGGGATCGGCTCTGACAGCCATGTATCACTGAGCGTGGTCGAAGAGCTGCGCTGGCTGGAATATGGCCAGCGCCTTCGTGACCAACGGCGCAACCGGCTTTATCGCGACGATCAGCCGATGGTCGGCCGTACGCTGTATGGCGCGGCGCTGATGGGTGGGGCTCAGGCAGTCGGGCAGCCTGTGGGGGCGCTGGCCGTGGGCAAACGTGCCGACTGGCTGGTGCTCGATGGGCAAGACCCGTATATCGCCACGGCCGACGAAGATGCAATTCTCAACCGCTGGCTGTTTGCCGGTGGCGACCGCCAGGTGCGCGATGTGATGGTCAACGGGCAGTGGGTGGTGCGCCAGGGGCGGCACGGGCAGGAGGAAGAAAGCGCTCGGGCGTTCGTCGAGGTGTTGCGACAGCTGTTGGGCTGACGACAGAGGGCCGCAAAGCGGCCTCTATGCCCTCAATGCATCTGCACGATCTGCTTGTCCGCCATTCGCCAGATCAGCCGGCTGGTGTCGTAGCCCTGCTGACGGGCCTTGGCCAGCAGGCTCTCGCGCTCCCAAGCCGGCAGCGTCGGTGTACGCGACAGGATCCACAGGTACCTGCGGTCGGGGCTGCCGACGATCGCCGAGCGGTAGTGGTCGTCCACGTACAGGATCCAGTACTCCCCCTTGGTCAGGCCAGGGACCAGGCGGGTGAACCAGTTGTCGAACTCCACCCACAGCCTGTCGGTATGCCCCGGCTGCTGGATGTTGGCATGCCCCTCGGCGCGCAGCCACTCGTCACCCATCGTGCGGCAGCGGCTCAGCACCCCGTACGAACCGTCAGGCTTGAGGTTGTAATGCGCTTCGGACTGAGCGCATTCGCTCTGGTACGGCATCGGTAAGCGCGCCAGCTCGTACCATTTGCCTTGATAGCGCTTGAGGTCGACATTGCCGGCGGTCTTGGGCGCCAGCGGGTCATTGGCCGACGTGGCGCAGCCACCCAACAGCATCACCAGGCACAACCCCAGCAGCAGGTGCAGACGCGTCATTTGAGGCCCTGCCCTGAATACATCAGTACCTTGTCGGCCGCGTATTGCACGCTGATGAAGCTCTTTTCGTCCCCCCAGGTACAGCTGCTCATGCCCAGTGCGCCGGAGCACTCGGTGGGCGTGCCGAGCAGTTGCTCGACCTCGGCCTTGTTCATGCCGGCCTTGAGCTTGGAATAGTTTTCCTGGTTGATCTTGCTGCACGCAGTCAGGATGACGCACAGGGACAACAGGGCGAGGGAACGCAACGACATGAAGGAACACTCCTGAATGGTGGGCGCAGGCGAGAGGCCTGCAGGGACCTTCGACGGGAAAAACGGTCCCTGGTTCCCTGCCATGCCCTTTTCGTTCCACACCATTGGTCGGCGGGCGCTGCCCAAACGATTAATGTTTTGCCGTGCCGAGTCGACACAGCGAGCACGCTGTGACGCGTGATCGCAGCACTCCTTTGCCTTGCCTTGTGCAGACCCAAAAAAAATGACCAAGAATCTCAAGTTCAGCCACAAGATCCTACTGGCCGCCGCCCTGGTGGTGGCCGTCGCCTTTACCTGTTTCGTGCTGTTCAACGACTACCGCCAACGCCAGTCCCTGCGCAGCGATACCCAGGCCAACCTGCAGGACCTCGGCCGCCTCACCGCAGGCAACATCCGCACCTGGCTCGACAGCCGCGTTCAGCTGCTGGCCTCGCTGGCCCAGCAGATTGCCGTCGATGGCCCGGGCAAGAGCAGCCTCGACAGAAGCCTGGCGCTGCCGGTGTACGCCAGCAATTTTCAGCTGACCTATTTCGGCGGCCAGGACGGCAGCATGCTGTCGGTGCCGGCCGGCAACCGCGCCGCCGACTACGACCCTCGTGCGCGCGGCTGGTACAAGGCAGCCAGTGCAGGCAGCCAGACCATCGTGACCGAACCGTACATTTCGGCTTCTGCCGGCAAGCTGGTCATCACCCTGGCCGCTCCCGTGCAGCAAGGGGGCCGGCTGATAGGCGTCAGCGGCGTGGACACCGACCTGCAAACCATCAGCAACCTGATCAACACGCTCGACTTCGATGGCCACGGCCACGCCTTCATCGTCAACGGCGAAGGCAAGATCCTGATCCACCCCAAGGCCGACCTGGCGCTCAAGACCTTGGCGGATGTCTACCCGGACAACACGCCGCACATCAGTAGCGGCCTTGAAGAAGTGCTGCTCGATGGACGCAGGCAGTTCATCAGCTTCACCCACGTCGACGGCGTGCCCTCGGCGGACTGGTATGTGGCGCTGGTGGTCGATCAGGACGCGGCCTTCGCCATGCTCGGCGAGCTGCGAACCTCGGCCATCGTCGCGACGATGATCGCGATACTGGTCATCATCGCCCTGCTCGGCCTGCTGATCCGCGTGCTGATGGAGCCGTTGCACCTGATGGGCCGGGCCATGCATGACATTGCCGAAGGCGAAGGTGACCTGACCCGGCGCCTGGCCATCCACGCGCAGGACGAGTTCGGCAGCCTTGCCCAGTCATTCAACCGTTTCGTCGAGCGCATTCATGAGTCGATCCGCGAAGTGGCCTCGGCCACTGGCCAGGTCAATGCGGTAGCCACGCAGGTAGTGAGCGCCTCGAATGCCTCCATCTGCAACGCCGACCAGCAGTCCAGCCGCACCAACAGCGTGGCCGCGGCCATCAACCAGCTGGGTGCCGCAGCCCAGGAGATCGCCCAGAACGCAGCGCTGGCCTCGCAACACTCCAGTGAGGCACGCGGCCTGGCCGAGGACGGCCAGCAGGTGGTCGGGCGCACCATCGACGTGATGAACCAGCTGTCGGCGCGCATCAGCGATTCATGCGGCAACATTGAAACGCTCAATGCCCACACCGCCAACATTGGGCAGATTCTCGATGTAATCAGCGGCATTTCCCAACAGACCAACCTGCTGGCACTCAACGCCGCGATCGAGGCAGCCCGTGCCGGTGAAGCCGGGCGAGGTTTTGCCGTGGTCGCCGACGAGGTCCGCAACCTGGCGCACCGCACCCAAGAGTCGGCGCAGCAGGTTCAGCGCCTGATCGAAGAATTGCAGGCCGGTGCACAGATGGCCGTCAGCACCATGAACCAGAGCCGTGAACACAGCGACCAGAGCGTCGGGATCGCCAACCAGGCGGGTGCGCGCCTGGGCAGCGTGACCCAGCGCATTGGCGAAATCGATGGCATGAACCAGTCAGTGGCTACCGCTACCGAGGAGCAGACGGCGGTGGTCGAGTCGATCAATGTTGACATCACCGAGATCAATACGCTGAATCAGGAAGGGGTGCAGAACCTGCAGAGCACGTTGCGTGCCTGCACCGACCTTGAACACCAGGTCGAGCGGTTGAAGCATCTGGTGGGGAGTTTCAGGATCTGAAACGAATGGGGGCCGCGTTGCGGCCCCATTCGTTACTCAAAACCTGGAGCCTGGCTCCAGCAAAAAGTCCATCTCTTCACTGGTGCTTGGCCGCTCCAGCAGCAGATTGCGATGCGGGAAGCGCCCGAACCGGGCAATCACCCGCTGGTGCTGCTCGGCATAATCCAGGAACCCTTCGAACAACCGCCGGTTGGCCTCGGGCTGCTCATCCAGCAGCATTTGGTAACGTTCCACGCACAGGTTCTGCCAGTCCAGCACCTCGGCATGCTCGAGCACCAGCAGCACGAATACCCGCTGGATCGGCAACAGCTGGTAATCCCAGCCCTTCTGCAACCCCTGCAGGGCCACGACCTGGGCACGCCGGTCGCCCTCGAAGGCACGCGGCGTGTCGCGGTAGATCATGCGCGGCAGCTGGTCCAGCAGTATCAGCAGGCCGAGCCACCCCTGCGGGCTTTGCTGCCACTCCTCGAGCCCGCCCGCCAGGGCATGCTCGACAAGCTCGCCAAACAGCGCATGCGCTTCGGCATCATGATGCTTGCCGAACCACAGCGTGCTCTTCTCGTCAGCCACGGCCTGGGGACTGGAGCCCCAACCGAACCACCACTCCAGCAACGGCTGCCAAGGTGCGAGCATGATTTACTCCTTGTGATAGGCGGTGACGCGCTCGACCTCTTCCTTCGAGCCGAGAATCACCGATACACGCTGGTGCAGGCTCTCTGGCTTGATGTCGAGGATGCGTTCGTAACCGTTGGTGGAGGCGCCGCCGGCCTGCTCGATGATGAACGACATCGGGTTGGCTTCGTACATCAGGCGCAGCTTGCCCGGCTTGCTCGGCTCGCGGGCGTCGCGCGGGTACATGAACAGACCGCCACGGGTCAGGATACGGTGCACGTCGGCCACCATCGAGGCGATCCAGCGCATGTTGTAGTTCTTTTTCAGCGGCCCGGTCTCACCGGCCAGCAGTTCGCCCACGTAGCGCTGAACCGGGGCTTCCCAGTGGCGCTGGTTGGACATGTTGATGGCGAACTCGGCGGTGGTTGCCGGGACCTGGATGTTTTCGTGGGTCAGGACGAAGCTGCCCAGCTCACGGTCCAGGGTGAAGCCCTTGACGCCGTTGCCCAGGGTCAGGATCAGCATGGTCTGCGGGCCATAGATGGCATAACCGGCGGCGACCTGCTCGGTACCTGGCTGCAGGAAGGCGTTTTCGTTCAGGGTTTCGTTCTGGCTCAGGTATTCATTGGGGCAACGCAGTACCGAGAAGATGGTACCGACCGAAACGTTGACGTCGATGTTCGACGAGCCGTCCAGCGGGTCGAAGACCAGCAGGTAGGCACCTTTGGGGTATCTGCCCGGGATCTGGTAGGCGTTGTCCATTTCCTCGGACGCCATGCCGGCCAGGTGGCCACCCCACTCGTTGGCCTCGAGCAGGATATCGTTGGAAATAACGTCGAGCTTCTTCTGCACTTCGCCCTGTACGTTTTCAGTGCCCATGCTGCCCAGCACGCCGCCGAGGGCGCCCTTGGACACGTGATGGCTGATTTCCTTGCACGCACGCGCCACCACTTCGATCAGGAAGCGCAGATCGGCAGGGGTATTGTTGCTGCGGGTCTGCTCAATCAGATAGCGACTCAGGGTAACGCGGGACATGTATGGCTCCGAAAGGATGGGGGAGAAAAACCCCCGCAGTTTACAGGGAGAGTTCAATGCTAGCGAGTAAAGAGACACGCCTGGGCAGTCAGACGGCACATCGGGTCGGTAGTTCAGCGCTCGCCAGGCCAGTGGTCAGGTGGGGCCGCTGTGCGGCCCCCAGGCTCAATCCAGCACCTTCCAGATCTCGGTCGCATACTCGCGAATGGTCCGGTCCGAAGAGAACCACCCCATCCGTGCGGTATTGAGCACCGCCATCCGCCACCACTCCTGGGGCGTATGCCACAACGCCTCCACCCGCTGCTGGGCATCCCAGTAGGCATCGAAGTCGGCACAGACCAGGAAGCGGTCGTAAGCCACCAGCCCGTCGATCAGCCCGGTATAGCGTGACGGGTCATCTGGAGAGAACACGCCACTGCGAACCGCCTGCAGCACATCGTTCAAGCGGTTGGAGGCGGCGATCGCGGCCACGGCGCCAAAATCGCCGGCACGCTTGCGCGCCTCCACCTGCTGCGCGGTCAGGCCGAAAATGAACATGTTGTCGGCACCCACCTGTTCGCACATCTCCACGTTGGCGCCATCGAGGGTACCGATGGTGAGTGCACCGTTGAGCCCGAACTTCATGTTGCTTGTGCCCGACGCTTCGTAGCCGGCCGTGGAAATCTGTTCCGACAGGTCCGCCGCCGGGATGATGCTCTCGGCCAGGCTGACGTTGTAGTTGGGCAGGAACACCACCTTGAGCAGGCCGCGCACGGTGGGGTCGTTGTTGACCACCCGGGCGATGTCATTGGCCAGCTTGATGATCAGCTTGGCCTGGTGATAGCTGGCTGCAGCCTTGCCGGCAAAGATCTTCACCCGCGGCACCCAGTTGGTGCCCGGGTCGTTACGAATGGCCTGGTACAGCGCCACGGTGTGCAGCAGGTTGAGCAGCTGGCGCTTGTACTCGTGGATGCGCTTGACCTGCACATCGAACAGCGCCTCTGGGTTGACCGTGACGCCCACGCGGTCCTGGATGATGCTGGCCAACGCGCGCTTGCTGTGCAGGCGCTGCTCGGCGAACTGCTTGAGGAAGACGCCCTTGTCGGCGAACGGTACCAGGTTGGCCAGGCGCCCTTGCGGGTCGTCGAGCAACTCTGGCCCCAGGGCTTCCACCAGCATCGACGTCAACTTCGGGTTGGACTGGTACAGCCAGCGGCGGAAGGTAATGCCGTTGGTCTTGTTGTTGATCCGCTGGGGGTACAGCTTGTGCAACTCGGCGAACACCGTGCTTTTCATCAGTTTGCTGTGCAGCGCCGATACCCCGTTGACGCTGTGCGAGCCCAGAAACGCAAGGTTGCCCATGCGCACCCGGCGGCCGTTGTCTTCCTCGATCAGCGACACCGCCCGCAGCACGTCGAAGTCATGCAGGCCCTTCGCGCGCAGGGCATCGATATGGTAGGCATTGATCAGGTAGATGATCTGCATGTGCCGCGGCAGCATGCGTTCCATCAAGGCCACCGGCCACGTCTCCAGCGCCTCGGGCAGCAGGGTGTGGTTTGTGTAGGCCAGGGTGCCGACGGTCAGCTCCCAGGCTTTCTCCCACGGGATTTCATGCTGGTCCACCAACAGCCGCATCAATTCGGCGACGGCGATCGACGGGTGCGTGTCGTTGAGCTGAATGGCCGCAGCATCCGGCAGGTTGAGCAAGTCCTTGTGCATGTTCAGATGGCGTCGCAGCAGGTCCTGCAGCGATGCCGACACGAAGAAGTATTCCTGGCGCAGGCGCAATTCCTGCCCCGCTTCGGTGCTGTCGGCCGGGTACAGCACGCGGGAGATGCTCTCGGCGCGAGCCACTTCGGCCACCGCGCCAAGGTGGTCACCGGCATTGAAGCGCTCCAGGTGCAGCTCTTCCAGCGCCCGTGCGCGCCAGAGGCGCAAGGTGTTGACGCTGGAGCCGCGCCAGCCGACCACCGGCGTGTCGTAGGCGACCGCCCGCACCGTCTCGCCCGGCGACCACACCTGACGCTGCTGGCCATGGGTATCGTGCACCGTTTCGACGCTGCCGCCGAAGCTGATCGGGTAGATCACCTCGGCGCGCTCGAACTCCCAAGGGTTACCGAAATCCAGCCAGTTTTCGGTCTGTTCCTGCTGCCATCCGTCGACCATGGCCTGGCGGAACAGCCCGTGTTCATAGCGGATGCCGTAACCGTGGGCGGCGATGCCCAGCGTCGACATGCTCTCCATGAAACAGGCAGCCAGACGGCCCAGGCCACCGTTGCCCAGCGCGGCGTCCGGCTCCAGCAGGCGGATGCGCTCCAGGTCCACGTCCAGCCCCTCCAGCGCATCACGGGCGATGTCCAGCAGGCCTAGGTTGCTCAGGCTGTCGTAGAGCAGGCGCCCGATGAGAAATTCCAGAGAGAGGTAATAGACCCGCTTCTGGCTGCGCCGATAGGCCTGACGGGTGTGATCCATCCAGTGATCGACCATGTGATCGCGCGCAGCCAGGGCTATGGCCTCGAACCAGTCGTGGTCAAAGGCGTGCTCCGGGTCCTTGCCGACCGCGTAGGTCAGTTTGTCCAGTACAGCGGCGCGAAAGTCGGCCACCTCGGCGTCACGTGCTTTGGGTTCCTGGGACATGTGGCATCCTCGGGCAAATTGGCGAAAGTGGCGGGAGAGTGTTGAGACTAGACCCTTCGACAGGGAGTGACAGTCTCCGTTCGCAGTTTTCATGCCGGCTTGGCCAATCCGGCAAAAGGTTGTTCACAAATTGAACAACTCCGGTATCATCGCGCGCCCCAAGACCGTGATCCACCCCTTATAACGATGAAAACGACCCTGATTGCCGCAGCCGAAGTCGACCGCCTGGAAACCTGGCAACGCTATGCCAGCCACATGTGCGGGGGCTGTCATTCGACCTGCTGCACCCTGCCTGTGGAAGTGAAGATCAAAGACCTGATCCGCATCGGCGTGGTGGACGAGTTCGAAAAGGACGAACCGCCGAAGAACGTGGCCAAGCGCTTGCAAAAGGAAGGCATCATCGAGCGATTCAACCAGAAGTCGGGGATCTTCACCCTGACCCGGATGAGCAACGATGATTGCATGTACCTGGATCGTAAGAGCCGGCTGTGCACCATTTATGACAAGCGCCCGGATACTTGCAGGAACCACCCGAAGGTCGGGCCGCGGCCGGGGTATTGTGCTTACAAGCCGAAAGCACCCGGACGTTGACGAGCCATCTGAGACCCAATAGACTTTTAACCGTCTTGATGTACACGGAGCTTCCTTCGGGAAGTGTCTAGACGCCGCCATCTGGTTCCGGCCGTGCCGGTTGATGGGATTAGTCCCTAAGGGCATCCGCGATACGACCCCCTTCATTGGGGGTTTCGTATTTTTACAGGTTGCTATCGCCTTACAGGCCGTCGAATCGGCTCATTTCTCAGTTTCTTCAGCATCAGCAACCAGCCTTTAATCTTCTCGTGCCGCTTCAGCGCCGTAGGCCGATTCGAAGGATGGCCAGGGTCACGCACATAAGCACTTTCCACATGGAGTTTCAGGCTACGGGGCGAGTCTCGACGCAAGTTGAAATACACCTCATATCGACTGCCCTCCGGATACCCGAACTGATTACCCTCGATGGTCAACCAGTTGCTATGCCCAGTAAATAGGCACTGTCGCTCAGGCAACGAAGCAATAACCGAAGGCAACTGAACTGACAGCTTGTGACGACCAGGGCAGAAGGCACGGCGAATTCCCCGATGATCGATCAAGAGGTGATCGTGCCCCATATGTTCGAAGTCCAGTTCAGTACCTTGCTTGGGACCCTAGCTGACGCAGTGACTTGAGTACTCGACCGCCAGTGCTACTTCCCCCATGCCCCGATCAGCCAGGCCCGGGATCTTCAACTGATGTGAGATTGGACGCAAATGAAGCAGACTCCATGAACTGCCTGCGACCTCGATCTGGCCACGAGCCAAGTGTTCCTTCCACCCCTTGCCCTTCATTTTCAGCCTCAATCAATTGCCAATAGGCAGCGTACTGAGGCCATCGGCTATTGCCAAAGACAGCTTGGTAAGTAATTGAGTAGAAAGAAACATGCTGTAACCGACACTGGAAATATCGGTTTCCAGTTTGCCCAAAATCAAGTCTTCACACCTCCGACCCAAGGCAACTCAACGCTGTACATCTATTCCACTAAGAAAATTTCCCACTATTGATACAGATAGTTCCTACAGGTTTGGGCTGGCGACATCAGCCCTCGCGAAATACCCTACAAACCCTGTCGACTCGCGTCTGATTGTTACTGGAAAGCTGTCCCCCTAGGCTTTCCAGGTCGCTGAACAGTTCAGCGATCGAGGTGTGGAAACCTCGGCAATTCAACATGGAGGCTGTCGTCATGACAGCTGTACGCGGGAGGCTTCCGAGCCTACCGGGTTTTCCATGTGCCTGGTTTTCCACCCCGTGTGCAGCTGTCACCCCAATGTGTGGAAACGGACGGGTGGCACATGAATGACATGGAGCCGATATGAAAAAGCTAGTCCCTGACCCACCCCACCACTTCGACCTCCCAGACGGCACGACCCTCACCCACGCCATCTGCGAAAACCTCGTCCCCCTCGACCACGTCGTGGTCAACATCACCCATTACCTGATGATCGCCTACAACCACAGCCACCGCGCCCTCGACTGCATCGAGGATGACCGCACGCGGGAGACGCTGGTGAATGGCTTGCGGGCCATGCAGTTGGCCTGGGGACAGGCGGATGCCTTATCGCTCGCCTTGGAACGTGCCGGCAGCACGCGCCTTTTCGCGGGCATGCCCGCCCCCACAGGGACTGTGCAATGCCCGAGGCCTGCGCCGTACCTGTGGGAGCGGGCGAGCCCGCGGAACCGGCGAAGCCGGTGCCATCCACAACAACACTCCGGGTGAAAAACCAATGACCGAAAACAACCAGACCACCCCCGGCAAAACCTGCTTCTACCAGGGCGATGAGCACAAACGACCCCTGTTCCAGGTCTGCGCAGGCATCCCCTGCCAGGACGCCCGAGACCAAGCCTCCGAACTGCTGGGATGCGTGCGCGACCTGACCCTTACCGCCGTCATGGACAACGACCCGCAACTGATCTGGGCCGCACACTACCTCAGTGCATTGGCCAAGGCCCTGCTGGACGATGCCGAACTGGGCATGCGGCACTGAGCCAGCGCTTCACGCGCTTTCTGCCGGGAAGCTGCGGCAAGCACCGCCGTGATCCGTCGGCGGATGCGCGGGATATGTCTGCGGCAGCACGCTGACCGGGCTGGTGGCGATGAAGCCATCAGCGAACTTCGCTTCGACGAACTGCGCCTGCCACCCCGTTGCTGGCGCCGTGCGTTGCAGGGTGAAGTGTTGCTGAGGGTCCAGCGTCTCGGACTGGTAGCGAACCGCGCAGGCATAGCGGAAATCGCGATCCTGGCTGTTGTTTGCCGTCCATACCCTCACTGCCACGGGCGGCTCGGACAAGTCGACAGCCATCAGCCCAGGTTGCCCGCCCTCTGACACCTGCACGCTCGGCAGCGCTTTGCCATCGCGCAGGCGTGTCACCGCCGGCACCAAGGTGCTGACCACCTGCTGACGCACCCCACCGTGGTCCGAGTTCGGCAACACTCTCAGGCTGGTCTGGCCTGGCAGGCGTTGCTGATAATCGGTGACGGGGTCGGGCGCGAAGAAATCATCGCCGCTGGCAGACACCAGATACTTGGGAATCGCCAGGCGCTGCCCCTCCTCGCTCAGGTACTGCATCGGGTCCATCATCGCCATGAGCCGCTCGAATGCCGGGGTGCCCAGTTGTTGCAGCACACCGGCCTGCTGGTAGGAGCCCAGTGCCAAGGGCCAGTGACCGCCATAGCGCTTGCGCAATCCAGCCAGCATGTCCGAGGTGTCCGCCACGTCGATTACGGCAGGCACGATGGCGATCACCCGCTCATCGGCCAGCGCCGTGAGCCACGCGCTCCAGCCACGCTTGGAGGCACCTGTGATGATGAAACTGTCCACCGTGAGCCCTTGCTTACCCAGTTCCAGTTCGGCCAGGTCCATCGCCCGGCTCGCCGCCGCAGCCATCGGCACATGCAGGGGTAGTTCCGGCGCGGCACCGCGCAGCGAATGTGCCCAGGTATGCGCCACGGCGTCATCCTCGCGCAGGGGCTTCTCGACATCACTGAAGGTCACGTACTGGTTGGGCGCATCGCTGATCATGACCACGGCCATCTGCGACTTGAGAGCCACTTCGCGCAATGCTTCACGGGTATAGTCCGGGCTCTGCGCCGGCCCGTGCCGCACGCCGTTGTTCACCACCAGCAAGGCTTTGCCGGGCACTGCATTGCGCGGCACATGCAGCTCGACGTCGTGCTCCCAGCGACGCGGTTCAACCACCGGCACTGGGTCCCACACCTGCGAAACCATCTGCAAGCGACGGAAATCGTAGCCAGGTTCAGAGGCCTGTTCGAGCAGCACGGCCTCCAGAGGCTTCTGCCGCACATCGCCGATGTGGCAGTGAACGACTTCCTGCGGGCGCAGGCCGCTACAGTCCTGCAGAGCGCTGGCATGGAAACTGGCCATCAGGCAGGGGATGGCAAGCGCAAATCGGTACTTCATGGGCGTGCTTCCTCTGGAGAAAGCACGTCACGCTAGGCGGCCCTACAACCGTACACAAGGCGTGAACACGCCTGAAAGAAGTTCCCTACACCAGCTTGAGACATAGACTACAACTCGCATCTCCAGACAAACAAAAACGCCCCCGGCCTTTCGATCGGGGGCGTTTTCATTCAGCCTGAGCTAACTCAGTTCTTGGCTTTCTTGGCAGCGCGGGTACGCTCGCCTTCGTCCAGGATCTTCTTGCGCAGACGGATCGACTTCGGCGTGACTTCGCACAGCTCGTCGTCCTGGATGAATTCCAGGGCCTGTTCGAGGGTGTGGCGAACTGGCGGAACCAGGGCGATGACTTCGTCTTTGCCCGAAGCACGCATGTTGTCGAGCTTCTTGCCTTTGGTCGGGTTCACGCCCAGATCGTTGTCACGGCTGTTCAGACCGATGATCTGACCGTTGTAGATCTCCTGGCCGTGCTCGACGAACAGCTTGCCGCGCGCCTGCAGGGTTTCCAGGGAGTAGGTCAGTGCCTTGCCGGTCTCGACCGATACCAGTACACCGTTGAGGCGGCCGGACATCTGGCCCGACTTCATGGTGTCGTAGCGATCGAAGATCGAGGTCAGGATGCCTGCACCGTTGGTCAGGGTCAGGAACTGGTTACGGAAGCCGATCAGGCCACGGGCTGGAATGTTGTACTCCAGGCGAACACGGCCCTTGCCATCCGGAACCATGTTGGTCAGGTCGCCTTTACGCAGACCCATCTCTTCCATCACCTTGCCCTGGGATTCCTCAGGGATGTCGATGGTGACGTTCTCGAACGGTTCCTGCTTGACGCCATCCACTTCGCGGATGATCACTTCAGGACGGCCCACGGCCATCTCGAAGCCTTCACGGCGCATGGTTTCGATCAGTACCGACAGGTGCAGTTCACCACGGCCCGATACCTTGAACTTGTCAGGGGAATCGGTTTCCTGAACACGCAGAGCAACGTTGTACAGCAGCTCTTTGTCCAGACGGTCCTTGATGTTACGGCTGGTGACGAACTTGCCTTCCTTGCCGCAGAACGGCGAGTCGTTGACCTGGAAGGTCATCGAAACGGTTGGCTCGTCAACGGTCAGCGGCTTCATCGCTTCGACGGCAGTCGGGTCGCACAGGGTGTCGGAGATGAACAGCTCGTCGAAACCGCTGATGCAGACGATGTCGCCAGCCTGGGCTTCTTCGACGTCGACGCGGTGCAGGCCGTGGTGGCCCATCAGCTTGAGGATACGGCCGTTACGCTTCTTGCCGTTGGTGTCGATGGCGACGACCGGGGTGTTCGGCTTCACGCGGCCACGGGCGATACGGCCAACGCCGATGACACCCAGGAAGCTGTTGTAGTCCAGTGCCGAGATCTGCATCTGGAACGGGCCTTCACGGTCAACGTCCGGCGCGGGTACGTTGTCGACGATCGACTGGTACAGCGGGGTCATGTCTTCGGCCATAGCGGTGTGGTCCAGGCCGGCAATGCCGTTCAGGGCCGAGGCGTAGACCACTTTGAAGTCCAGCTGCTCGTCGGTTGCACCGAGGTTGTCGAACAGGTCGAAGATCTGGTCCAGAACCCAGTCAGGACGTGCGCCCGGACGGTCGACCTTGTTGATCACGACGATCGGCTTGAGGCCGGCTTCGAAGGCCTTCTTGGTCACGAAGCGGGTTTGCGGCATAGGGCCGTCCTGGGCGTCGACCAGCAGCAGCACGGAGTCGACCATGGACATTACACGCTCAACCTCGCCACCGAAGTCGGCGTGGCCGGGGGTGTCGACGATGTTGATGTGGTAGCCGTTCCAGTTGATGGCGGTGTTTTTCGCCAGAATGGTAATGCCACGCTCTTTTTCCTGGTCGTTGGAGTCCATTACGCGCTCGTCGTTGAGCTCGTTACGTTCCAGGGTGCCGGACTGACGCAGGAGTTTGTCGACCAGGGTGGTTTTACCATGGTCAACGTGGGCGATGATGGCGATGTTACGCAGATTTTCGATCACAACTGTATCTCGATCAGAGGATTCGGTTGCCGCCAGTCTAGGCGGCCAATATGAAGGTAAAAGGCTCAGCGGGCCCGGCGGTCGGGAGGGCGATGGCGGATGCTGCCGCCATACAGCCCTGGGGTCTTATGCCGGACGATAAACACGCACATTGGCATGTCCCTCACTGAGCAGGTGGTGTGCGTGCAATCGGCTCATCACACCTTTGTCGCAATACAGCAAGTACTGGCGGGTTTCATCCAGCTGCTTGAACTTGCTGTTGATCGCGTAGAACGGCATCACCTGAACTTCGATACCCTCGAGCACCAAAGGCTCGTCTTCCTGGGCGTCAGGGTGACGGATGTCGATCACGATCTGGCCTGGCAATGCTTCGCTGACTTCCTCGATTTCCACGTCCTTGCCCAGCTCGTCGATCACGTGGTCGATCGAGATGAACTTGGCACGTTCGAGGGCGCGCTCCAGCACGGCCATGTCGAACTGCTTCTCCTCATGCTCCATGCGGTGACGCTTGGCATGGGTGGTCGGGTTCACCGAGATCACGCCGCAATATTCAGGCATGTGCTTGGCGAAGTCGGCGGTGCCGATTTCGTTGGCCAGGTCGATGATGTCCTGCTTGTGGCTGGCCAGCAATGGGCGCAGCACCAGCTTGTCGGTGGCCGAATCGATGATCGACAGGTTCGGCAGCGTCTGGCTGGACACCTGGGAGATCGCCTCGCCGGTGACCAGCGCATCGATTTCCAGACGATCGGCCATGCGCGCAGCGCCGCGCAGCATCATGCGCTTGAGGGTCACGCCCATGTAGCTGTTGTCGACCTTGTTGAGGATCTCGCCGACCACTTCTTCGAACGGCACGCTGATGAACAGTACGCGCTGGCTGCTGCCGTACTTTTTCCACAGGTAGTGGGCCACTTCCATCACGCCCAGTTCGTGGGCCCGGCCGCCGAGGTTGAAGAAGCAGAAATGGGTCATCAGGCCGCGACGCATCATCTGGTAGGCCGCCACGGTGGAGTCGAAACCGCCGGACATCAGGACCAGGGTCTGCTCCAGGGCCCCCAGCGGGTAGCCGCCGATGCCTTGATGCTGATTGTGGATCACGTACAGGCGCTGGTTGCGGATTTCGATGCGCACCGTCACTTCAGGCTGCTTGAGCTCGATGCCGGCGGCGCCGCACTGCTGGCGCAGCTGGCTACCCACGTAACGGTCGACGTCCATCGAGGTGAAGTCATGGTGGCCGCCACGCTTGCAACGCACGGCGAAATACTTGCCGGCGAGCAAGTGGCCGAAGTGCTGCTTGCACTTGGCGACGATATCGTCGAAGTCCCCTAGCGGGTATTCCTCTACCTGCAGGAAGTGGGTGATCCCCGGGGTGCAGGTGAGGCGCTCGATCATCTCGCGCTGGACTTTTTCGTCTTCGACGCGGGTGACCACTTCGAGGTTGTCCCAGACACCATCGACCGCGAGCTCAGGGTCGAGGTCCTTGAGCACGTTGCGGATGTTCTTGCCGAGCTGGCGGATGAAGCGCTTGCGCACCGGCCGGCTCTTGATGGTGATTTCTGGGAAGACTTTGACGATAAGTTTCATTGGTTAACAGCGCGCGCAGGGCCTGCCGAAAAATGAGGGGCGCGAATTATATCGGAAATTGCTCAGGATTTGACCAACTTTTGTACAGAAGGTCGGATTTATATTGCCGGTACTGGCCTCATCGCCGGCCAGCCAGCGCCTGGGGGACATCGGCAGGCCTCACGACCGGCGCCTTATCTGTGCGAGCAGGCGCGCCGGCGATGAAGCCCCTAAAGGAAGCACACGGCCCAAACTGTGCACGTAATTGGTGCACCAGTAACAAAAACCGCATCGTAAGGGTGCACTTTTCCCCGACAACCCGGCCTCAAATGCCCGTAAACGCCCCTTTTTATCCCGGCCTCGCCATTTTCGGGCACTGGCATGCAATTTGCTCCCTTGTGAGGCAGGTAAGCTTGGCCGACTATCCGCGCCCGGCAACACCCTTTTTTCCAGGGCAGCGGCCCCCCGCGCTCTAGACCATCCGGAGGACAACATGTCGAAGTCGGTTCAACTCATCAAAGATCATGACGTCAAGTGGATTGATCTGCGTTTCACGGACACCAAAGGCACTCAGCATCACGTGACCATGCCAGCGCGTGATGGCCTGGACGAAGACTTCTTCGAAGTCGGCAAGATGTTCGACGGTTCCTCCATCGCTGGCTGGAAAGGCATCGAAGCCTCCGACATGATCCTGATGCCGGTTGACGAGACCGCCGTCCTGGACCCGTTCACCGAAGAGCCGACCCTGATCATCACCTGCGACATCGTCGACCCTTCGAGCATGCAGGGCTACGATCGCGACCCACGCGCAATCGCCAAGCGCGCTGAAGAGTACCTCAAGAGCACCGGCATCGGTGACACCGTCTTCGCCGGCCCAGAGCCTGAGTTCTTCATCTTCGACGAAGTGAAGTTCCAGTCGGACATCTCCGGCTCGATGTTCAAGATCTTCTCCGAGCAAGGCTCGTGGATGACTGGCGCTGACGTGGAAGGCGGCAACAAAGGCCACCGTCCAGGCGTCAAAGGTGGCTACTTCCCAGTTCCGCCGTTCGACCACGACCACGAAATCCGTACTGCCATGTGCAACGCCCTGGAAGAAATGGGCCAGACCGTTGAAGTTCACCACCATGAAGTGGCGACTGCCGGCCAGAACGAAATCGGCGTCAAGTTCAACACCCTGGTGAAGAAAGCTGACGAAGTACAGGCCCTGAAGTATGTCGTGCACAACGTTGCCGACGCATACGGCCGTACCGCCACCTTCATGCCGAAGCCACTGTACGGCGACAACGGCTCGGGCATGCACGTGCACATGTCGATCTGGAAAGAAGGCAAGAACACCTTCGCCGGTGAAGGCTATGCCGGTCTGTCCGAAACTGCCCTGTACTTCATCGGCGGTATCATCAAGCACGGTAAGGCACTGAACGGCTTCACCAACCCGTCGACCAACTCCTACAAGCGTCTGGTTCCAGGCTTCGAAGCCCCGGTAATGCTGGCCTACTCGGCACGCAACCGTTCGGCCTCGATCCGTATTCCTTACGTCGGCAGCCCTAAAGCCCGCCGTATCGAAGCGCGCTTCCCGGACCCATCGGCCAACCCATACCTGGCTTTCGCCGCCCTGCTGATGGCTGGCCTGGACGGTATCCAGAACAAGATTCACCCAGGCGATGCTGCCGACAAGAACCTGTACGACCTGCCGCCTGAAGAGGCGAAAGATATCCCGCAAGTTTGCGGCAGCCTGAAAGAAGCGCTGGAAGAGCTGGATAAAGGCCGTGCGTTCCTGACCAAGGGCGGCGTGTTCTCCGACGACTTCATCGATGCCTTCATCGAGCTGAAGTCCGAAGAAGAGATCAAAGTCCGTACCTTCGTGCACCCGCTGGAATACGAGCTGTACTACAGCTGCTGATCTGATCGGCGCCTGGCGTCGATGAAATCACCGAAAACGGCCTTCTTCTGAAGGCCGTTTTTGTTTTTCGACTGCCCGTATCGGACGCATCCTACAAGCAGAACTCGCCATCCAAATCCACAATCAGGTCTCCATCCACAGGAGATCACCATGCAACGCGCCACCTTTGTGCTCGCCATCACCTTCGGCCTTCTCGGCTGCCAGGCATCATCACCTTCTGAGCCAGAATTCCAGCCCTTGCTTTCCAGTATCGAGCAGCGCCTGGACCTGGCCACCTCGGTAGCGGTACACAAATGGGACCACCACCTGCCCGTGGAGGCCCCCGAACGCGAGCGGCAGGTGCTGTCAGGTGTCCAACAGATGGCACCGGACTACGACCTGAGCCCTGAGCGCGCCGCTGCGTTCTTCGCTGACCAGATCGAAGCCAACAAGCTGATCCAGTACACCCTGCGCGATCGCTGGGCAATGCTAGGGCAACGCCCGCCGGCTAAACCGCTCGACCTTGCCAACCAGATTCGCCCCCGCCTGGACCAACTCCAGGCGACGCTACTGTTCGAACTGGCCCGGTTTGACCAGCAACGTTACCCAGACTGCAGGCAAGAACTCGCCCGCGCCTTGGCGCGACGCACCAACGACCCTTTACGCCACCAGGCGCTGGTGCGCGCCACCTCACAGCTGTGTGTCGAACACTAGCCACGGCTATGCTCTATATTGGTGCGCAATGTCACGCATTGCGCCGCCCATCACACCAAAACAGGTCACGTGAAACGGTAAATCAGAGTCTTCTGTTCCGAATAAGCGCAATTACAGGTCTTTATCAGAGAATTCCGCTTCTTTTCGGAGCCTTGGTTTGTTTCTTGCATTTTCCAGGCATCAGCGGATCCATAGCGCGCTCGTCCTTGGCCCGACCAAGGACCCGCCAGCGCCAAAAGAGGTCAACGACGCCTTATGACCATCAGCGATGCACAGCACCGTCTGCTTCTGGACAACCTGACCACAGCTACGCTCCTGCTCAACGCCGAGCTGCGCCTGGAGTACATGAACCCGGCTGCGGAAATGCTCCTGGCCGTGAGTGGCCAGCGCAGCCATGGGCAGTTCATCAGTGAACTGTTCACCGAATCGTCCGAGGCGCTCAACTCGCTGCGCCAGGCGGTCGAACAGGCGCACCCGTTCACCAAGCGCGAAGCCCAACTGACCTCGCTGACCGGGCAGACCATCACGGTCGACTATGCCGTGACACCCATCTTGCACCAGGGCAACACCCTGCTGCTGCTGGAGGTACACCCGCGTGACCGCCTGCTGCGCATCACCAAGGAAGAAGCCCAGCTGAGCAAGCAGGAAACCACCAAGATGCTGGTCCGCGGCCTCGCCCACGAGATCAAGAACCCGCTGGGCGGCATCCGTGGCGCGGCGCAACTGCTGGCCCGGGAATTGCCCGAAGATGGCCTGCGCGACTACACCAACGTGATCATCGAAGAGGCCGATCGCCTGCGCAACCTGGTCGACCGCATGCTCGGTTCGAACAAGCTGCCATCGCTGGCCATGACCAACATTCACGAAGTCCTTGAGCGGGTCTGCAGCCTGGTCGACGCAGAAAGCCAAGGATGCATCACTTTGGTGCGTGACTATGACCCGAGCCTGCCGGACGTACTGATCGACCGCGAGCAGATGATCCAGGCGGTGCTGAATATCGTGCGCAACGCGATGCAGGCGATCAGCTCGCAGAACGAGTTGCGCCTGGGCCGCATCACCCTGCGCAGCCGCGCGATGCGCCAGTTCACCATCGGCCATGTACGCCACCGCCTGGTGGCCCGCGTCGAGATCATCGATAACGGCCCCGGCATCCCCAGTGAACTGCAAGACACGCTCTTCTATCCCATGGTCAGTGGCCGCCCGGACGGTACCGGGTTGGGCCTGGCCATTACCCAGAACATCATCAGCCAGCACCAGGGCCTGATCGAGTGTGAAAGCCACGCCGGCCACACGGCCTTTTCGATCTTCCTGCCACTGGAACAAGGAGCCACCGCCTCATGAGCCGAAGTGAAACCGTATGGATCGTCGACGATGATCGCTCCATCCGCTGGGTCCTGGAAAAAGCCCTGCAACAGGAGGGTATGACCACCCAGAGCTTCGACAGCGCCGATGGGGTGATGGGCCGCCTGGCCCGGCAACAGCCGGACGTGATCATTTCCGACATTCGCATGCCGGGCGCCAGCGGCCTCGACCTGCTGGCACAGATTCGCGACCAACACCCGCGTCTGCCGGTCATCATCATGACCGCCCATTCCGACCTGGACAGCGCAGTCGCGTCGTACCAGGGCGGTGCTTTCGAGTACCTGCCCAAACCGTTCGACGTCGATGAGGCGGTCTCGCTGGTCAAGCGCGCCAACCAGCATGCGCAGGAACAGCAAGGCCTCGATGTGCCCCAGGCCCTGGCTCGTACCCCGGAAATCATCGGTGAAGCTCCGGCGATGCAGGAGGTGTTCCGTGCCATTGGTCGGCTGAGCCACTCCAACATCACCGTACTGATCAACGGCGAGTCCGGTACCGGCAAGGAGCTGGTGGCGCACGCCCTGCACCGCCACAGCCCGCGGGCTGCCTCACCGTTCATTGCCTTGAACATGGCCGCCATTCCCAAGGACCTGATGGAGTCGGAGCTGTTCGGCCATGAAAAAGGCGCCTTCACCGGCGCGGCCAACTTGCGACGCGGCCGCTTCGAGCAAGCGGACGGCGGCACCTTGTTCCTCGACGAAATCGGAGATATGCCTGCCGATACCCAGACACGCCTGCTGCGCGTGCTGGCCGATGGCGAGTTCTACCGTGTGGGCGGCCATGTGCCCGTGAAGGTCGATGTGCGAATCATCGCTGCGACCCATCAAAACCTCGAGTCACTGGTACAGGCTGGCAAGTTCCGTGAAGACTTGTTCCATCGCCTGAACGTAATCCGTATTCATATCCCACGCCTGGCCGACCGCCGCGAGGACATCCCAGCACTGGCCCGCCACTTCCTTGGCCGCGCGGCTCAGGAGCTGGCCGTCGAGCCGAAGCTGCTCAAGCCGGAAACCGAAGAATTCATCCGCAACCTGCCGTGGCCTGGCAACGTCCGCCAGCTGGAAAACACCTGCCGCTGGATCACCGTCATGGCGTCCAGCCGCGAAGTGCTGGTCGGCGACCTGCCACCCGAGCTGCTCAACCTCCCGCAGGACGCGGCACCGGTGACCAACTGGGAGCAGGCGCTGCGCCAATGGGCCGACCAGGCCTTGGCCCGAGGGCAATCCAACCTGCTCGACAGCGCCGTGCCCAGCTTCGAACGGATCATGATCGAGACGGCGCTCAAGCACACTGCCGGGCGTCGCCGGGATGCCGCGGTGCTGCTGGGGTGGGGGCGCAATACCCTGACCCGCAAGATCAAGGAACTGGGGATGAACGTCGATGGCGGGGATGACGATGAGGGCGATGAGCACTGACTTCCCGCTGAATCAGTGACACCGCTGGGGCCGCTTTGCGGCCCCTATCATTTCTGGCCCATGCACCGAAGCTGTGCCAACTGCACCGCGCCAAGGCACAAATCCCCTCAAAACCCGGCCAGATCGCCCTGAAACCCAATGTTTCCGGACTTTCAAAACTGGCACGCCACCTGCAATAGCTACTACATCTCCAGTTTCGGGGGCCTCGGTACAGGCAGGCCGGGTGAACCCCTCTTTTATACGCAGTAACGCAAGCTTTGGGGATCTCGGTACAGGCAGGCCGGGAATCCCCTCTTTTATACGCAGTGACGCAAGCTTTGGGGACCTCGGTACAGGCAGGCCGGGAATCCCCTCTTTTACACGCAGTAACGCAAGCTTTGGGGACCCTGGTACAGGCAGGCCGGGACATCCCCTCTTTTATTCGTGCAGCCGCACCCGCACCCGCCAGCGCCCCGCGTCCTCTGCACCGGCCCATTCGCCCCGCAGAGGGCGCGCGGCAATCACGCTCAGCAGCAACCCTTCGTCCGTTTTCTGCAAACGCCAGCTCACCGGCTTGCCCTGCAGGGTCAGTTGCCCGCGCTGGGCCTTGCCCTGGGCCTGGAACAGTACGGCGACAGTCCCCTCGACATTCTCGCCATGCAGCTTCGGCTCGTCGCTGAACCACAGGTCCAACCCATCCTGCACCACCTCCACCTGCTCGAGCACACGCTCTTCTGGGGTGGTGAGGCGGCCGATCATCAGGCCGACCATCACGCCGACGATCGCCAGCGAAAGCATCACACGCGGCAAGGCCTTCGAACGCGACTCGGGTTCGGGGGTAGAATGTGCACCATCTTCATGCTTGGAGCCGTGCATGTTTCACGTCATCCTTTTTCAACCTGAAATTCCGCCGAATACCGGCAACATCATTCGCCTCTGCGCCAACAGCGGATGCGACCTGCACCTGATCGAACCGATCAGCTTCGAGCTGGACGACAAACGGCTGCGCCGTGCAGGGCTGGACTACCACGAGTATGCCACGCTCAAGCGCCACGAAAGCCTGGCCGGATGCCTGGAAAGCCTTGGCAATCCACGGCTGTTCGCCTTCACCACCAAGGGCTCGCACCCCTTTCATGAAGTCGCCTACCAGCCCGGCGATGCCTTCCTGTTCGGGCCCGAGAGCCGCGGCCTGCCCGCCGAGGTGCTGGACAGCCTGCCGGCCGAACAGCGCCTGCGCCTGCCGATGAGGCCTGGATGCCGCAGCCTGAACCTGTCCAATACTGTCGCGGTGACGGTGTATGAGGCGTGGCGCCAGCAAGGGTTTGCCGGGAGCTGATGCAGTGCCTGTACTGGAGCTGGCGCCGGCCTTGTTCAACACCTGACGCCACACCTGAGCGGGCGTGCCCGCGATGAGGCCCGAGCAGGCAACAAAAAAGCGCCCCGAGAGGCGCTTTTCGATACCGGCAGCGCTTACTGCACGGTCGGCGCTTCGCCGGCTTCCTGCATGCGCTGCATCTCTTGCGCGTACAGGGCGTCGAAGTTGACCGGCGACAGCATCAGGGCCGGGAACGAACCACGGGTCACCAGGCTATCCAGGGTCTCGCGGGCGTACGGGAACAGGATGTTCGGGCAGAACGCACCCAGGGTGTGGCTCATGGAAGAGGCGTCGAGGTTCTTGATCAGGAAGATACCGGCCTGCTGAACTTCGGCGATGAACGCCACTTCGTCACCATTCTTGACGGTTACCGACAGGGTCAGCACCACCTCGTGGAAGTCGCCTTCCAGGGCTTTCTGCTTGGTGTTCAGGTCCAGGGCAACGCTCGGCTCCCAGGTCTGACGGAAGATCTGCGGGCTTTTCGGGGCCTCGAACGACAGGTCGCGCACGTAGATACGCTGCATGGAGAACTGAGGGCTGTTGTCTTCGGCTGCTGCGCCGTTGGTCTGTTGGTCAGTCATGGCAGATCCTTATCCTAATGTTTTTGAATGCAGTGCAAATCAGGCCTTGAGCAGCGCGTCGAGCTTGCCGGCGCGCTCCAGGGCGTAGAGGTCATCGCAACCACCGACATGGGTACTGCCGATCCAGATCTGCGGCACCGAAGTCCGGCCGGCCTTCTGGCTCATCGCGGCGCGCACCTGCGGCTGGCCGTCGACCTTGATTTCCTCGAAGGCCACGCCCTTGCTCTGGAGCAGGTACTTGGCGCGCATGCAGTAGGGGCAGTAGTCGCTGGAGTAGACGATGACGTCGTTCATATCACTTCACCAGGGGCAGGTTATCGGCTTTCCAGCTGGAAACGCCACCGCTCAGCTTGGCGGCGTTGTAACCAGCCTTGAGCAGTTCGCGGCAGATGGTGCCGGACTGCTGGCCCATCGCGTCGACGACGATCAGGGTCTTCTCTTTGTGCTTGTCCAGTTCGGTCATGCGAGTGGCGACCTTGTCCTGCGGGATGTTCACAGCACCGACGATGTGGCCGGCGGAGTACTCCTTGGCAGGGCGGATATCGATGACAATACCTTTCTCGGCGTTGACCAGGGCGGTCAGTTGGCCATTGCTCAGGCTCTGGCCGCCGCGGCGGATTTCATTGAGCAGCAGCAGGACCAGCAGAACAACGAAGATCGCAACCAGGATGTAGTGATCTGTCGCGAATTGAATCAGGTGAGCAACCATCAGCGGTGTTCCAGGCGATTGAAAATGCCGGCCAGTATACACAGCCCCCCAACACCGCCAAAGCCCGACAGGCCGGCGGGGAAGCTACCTTCATGTTGCTGCGGGCGCCACGCTGGTCAGGGAACAGGACGAATATTCGCCGCAGGTGGCGCATTTGCCCTAAAATGCGTGTCTTTATCATCTTTGAACAACCGTGAGTTTGATTGATGACGAGTACGCCCAAACCCCTGGTCCTGATCATCCTGGATGGCTTCGGCCACAGCGAAAGCCCCGAATACAACGCCATCTACGCCGCCAACACGCCGGTCTATGATCGCCTGCGCGCCACAGCGCCGCATGGCCTGATTTCCGGTTCGGGGATGGATGTCGGCCTGCCGGACGGGCAGATGGGCAACTCCGAAGTCGGTCACATGAACCTGGGCGCCGGCCGTGTCGTCTACCAGGACTTCACCCGCGTGACCAAGGCCATCCGCGACGGCGAGTTCTTCGAAAACCCGGTGCTGACAGGCGCGGTGGACCAGGCTGCAGGTGCCGGCAAGGCCGTGCACATTCTCGGCCTGCTCTCCGACGGTGGCGTCCACAGCCACCAGGACCACCTGATTGCCATGGCCGAACTGGCCGCGCAGCGTGGTGCCGACAAGATCTACCTGCATGCCTTCCTCGACGGTCGTGACACCCCGCCACGCAGTGCGCAGTCGTCCATCGAGCTGCTCGATTCGACCTTTGCCAAGCTCGGCAAAGGCCGTATCGCCAGCCTGATCGGCCGTTACTACGCGATGGACCGCGACAACCGCTGGGACCGCGTCAGTGCTGCCTACAACCTGATCGTCGACAGCGTTGCCGAACACACCGCAGACAGCGCCACTGCCGGGCTCGAAGCGGCCTATGCGCGTGGCGAGAGCGACGAGTTCGTCAAGGCCACGCGTATCGGCGAAGCGGTAAAGGTCGAAGATGGCGATGCCGTGATTTTCATGAACTTCCGCGCGGACCGCGCCCGTGAGCTGTCGCGCGTGTTCGTCGAAGCCGATTTCAACGAGTTCCCACGGGCCCGCCTGCCCAAATTGGCTGCCTACATCGGCCTGACCCAGTACTCGGCGAAAATCGCCGCCCCTGCGGCGTTTGCCCCGGCCAGCCTGAACAACGTGCTGGGTGAGTACCTGGCCAAGCACGGCAAGACCCAACTGCGCATCGCCGAGACCGAGAAGTATGCACACGTCACGTTCTTCTTCTCCGGGGGGCGCGAAGAGCCGTTCGAAGGCGAAGAGCGCATTCTGATCCCATCGCCGAAAGTCGCCACTTACGACCTGCAACCGGAGATGAGCGCCCCAGAGGTCACCGACCGCATCGTCGAGGCCATCGAGCAGCAGCGCTATGACGTGATCGTGGTCAATTACGCCAACGGTGACATGGTCGGCCATACCGGCGTGTTCGAAGCCGCGGTCAAGGCCGTCGAAGCCCTGGATGGCTGTGTCGGTCGCATCGTCGAGGCCTTGGACAAGGTGGGCGGCGAAGCGCTGATCACCGCAGACCACGGCAATGTCGAGCAGATGGAAGACGAGTGCACCGGCCAGGCGCACACGGCCCACACCACCGAGCCGGTGCCTTTCATCTATGTCGGCAAACGCCAGGTCAAGGTTCGCGAGGGCGGCGTGCTGGCCGACGTGGCGCCGACCATGCTCAAGCTGCTGGGGCTGGAAAAGCCTGCGGAGATGACGGGTAGCTCGATTCTGGTCGACGGGTAAGCTGCAAGCTGCAAGCTGCAAGCTGCAAGCTGCAAGAGAAAGCCTGGAGTCTTGTGCCAGGCAGTTAGCTATTTGGGGCTGCTACGCAGCCCATCGCCGGCAAGCCGGCGATGCAAAGCGGCCCCAAAGCGCTTGACTACCGGGATTGACCCAGCACCCGCTTTTCTTGCGGCTTGTAGCTTGAAACTTACCGCTGACGCCGTGAGGCGTTTTTTTTGCAGGCCCGGGCGGGCATACTAGGCCAGTCTCCATCCTTGGTACGCCCAACCTCATGCTTCGCGCCCTGATCTTCCTAGCCCTGTCTTGCCTGCTCAGCCCGGCCTTCGCCGACGAGCGCGCTCAGACCCAGCAACAACTGGACGCCACCCGCCAGGACATCGCCGAGCTCAAGAAGACGCTGGGCAAGCTCCAGGAAGAAAAATCCGGCGTGCAGAAAGACCTCAAAGCCACCGAGACCGACATCGGCAACCTCGAAAAGCAGGTGGAGGCTCTGCAGCAACAACTAAAAAAGACCGAGGGCGAGCTGGAGCGCCTTGATACCGAGAAAAAAAAACTCCAGAGCTCGCGCATTGAACAACAACGACTGATCGCCATTCAGGCGCGCTCCGCCTACCAGAACAATGGCCGCGAGGAATACCTCAAGCTGCTGCTCAACCAGCAGAACCCAGAGAAGTTCGCCCGCACCCTCAGCTACTACGACTACCTGAGCAAGGCGCGCATGGAGCAACTGCGTGCCTTCAACGAAACCCTGCGCCAGCTGGCCAATGTCGAACAGGACATTTCCCGCCAGCAAGAACAGTTGCTGGCCCAGCGCGCCGACCTCGACAGCCGCCGCCAGGCCCTGGAGGCGGAGCGTGGCAAACGCCAGCAGGTACTGGCCAAGCTCAACAGTGACATGAAAGACCGCGACAAGAAGCTGCAGGCCCGTGAACAGGACCAGGCGGACCTTGCCAAGGTGCTCAAGACCATCGAGGAAACCTTGGCCCGCCAGGCCCGTGAGGCCGAGGAGGCGCGCAAGAAGGCCCTGCTGGCCGAGCAGGAGGCCCAGAAGCGCCGCCAGCAGCAAGCGTTGACCGCACAGCAGGACAGCGAACCACCAAAAAAGGCGCGCACCACCCTCGGCCCCTTGGTGTCCAGCGACAGCACAACCTACGGCGGTGCTTTTTCTGCCGCACGGGGCAAACTTCCGTGGCCGGTCAATGGTCGATTGCTGGCACGTTTCGGTGAAGCCCGTGGCAGCGATGCCCGAGCCAAGTGGGACGGTGTGATGATCAGCGCCAACCCCGGCACCCAGGTACGCGCCGTGCACGGCGGGCGCGTGGTATTCGCCGACTGGTTGCGCGGCGCTGGACTTCTGGTCATTCTCGACCATGGTAATGGTTACCTGAGCCTGTACGGCCACAACCAGAGCCTGCTCAAGAGCGCCGGAGACATCGTCAAGGCCGGCGAGGCCATTTCCACCGTTGGCGACAGCGGCGGCCAGGATGCCGCCGGCTTGTACTTCGCCATCCGCCAGCAGGGCCGGCCCACCGACCCTTCCCAGTGGTGCAGAGGTTAAGCTTCAACCCTAGTCACTTTTTTACGGCCTGGCGTCCCACGCTGGGCCGATGCTCCCCAAGGAGCGCCTACAGGATCAGGAGTTCGTTCGACATGCTGCACTCGCCTCGTCTCACCCAGCTGGCCCTGACCATCGCCCTGGCGACTGGTATGCCTTTGGCCATCGCTGCCGAGCCGGCGCCGGCCAAGCCTGCCGCGGTGCCAGCCACCGAGGTGACCGCCAGGGCGCCGCTGCCACTGGAAGAGCTGCGCACCTTCGCCGAGGTCATGGACCGCATCAAAGCGGCCTATGTCGAGCCGGTAGACGACAAGACGCTGCTGGAGAACGCCATCAAAGGCATGCTCAGCAACCTCGATCCACATTCGGCCTACCTTGGCCCCGAGGACTTCCAGGAGCTGCAGGAAAGCACCAGTGGCGAGTTCGGTGGCCTGGGTATCGAAGTCGGCCAGGAAGACGGCTTCGTCAAGGTGGTCTCGCCCATCGATGACACCCCCGCCTCGCGCGCTGGCGTGCAGGCTGGCGACCTGATCGTCAAGATCAACGGTGCGCCGACCCGTGGCCAGAGCATGACCGAAGCGGTCGACAAGATGCGCGGCAAAGTCGGCGAGAAGATCACCCTGACCCTGGTACGTGACGGCGGCACCCCGTTCGATGTGAACCTGGTCCGTGCCGTGATCCAGGTCAAGAGCGTGAAAAGCCAGTTGCTGGAAAACGACTACGGCTACATCCGCATCACCCAGTTCCAGGTCAAGACCGGGGACGAAGTGGGCAAAGCATTGGCCAAGTTGCGCAAGGACAATGGCAAGAAACTGCGCGGCGTTGTGCTGGACCTGCGCAACAACCCCGGTGGCGTGCTCCAGTCGGCGGTGGAAGTGGCCGACCACTTCCTGACCAAGGGCCTGATCGTGTACACCAAAGGCCGTATCGCCAACTCCGAACTGCGCTTCTCCGCTGACCCGGCCGATGCCAGTGAGGCCGTGCCATTGGTAGTGCTGATCAACGGCGGCAGCGCCTCGGCCTCGGAAATCGTCGCCGGCGCCCTGCAAGACCAGAAACGCGCCGTGCTGATGGGCACCGACAGCTTCGGAAAAGGCTCGGTCCAGACCGTGCTGCCGCTGGCCAACGACCGAGCCCTGAAGCTCACCACCGCGCTGTACTTCACCCCTAATGGCCGTTCGATCCAGGCACAGGGCATCGTCCCGGACATCGAGGTGCGCCCGGCCAAGCTCACCGCAGAGGTGGATACCGAGAACTTCAAGGAAGCCGACCTGCAGGGCCACCTGGGCAACGGCAACGGTGGTGCTGACCGCCCGACCGGCAGCAGCAAGCGCAAGGAGCGCCCGCAAGATGATGACTTCCAGCTGAGCCAGGCGCTCAGCCTGCTCAAGGGGCTGAACATCACCTCCGGCAAATGATTCATCCGCTGCGGTATCTGCTGCCCGTGCTGGTGTGCCTGGCAGCCGCATGTGCCCACGCGGCCCCGGCCAGCGAGGCCTACATGAGCATCATCATCGACGACCTGGGCCAGAGCACCGAGCGCGACAGCAGGACGCTCGCGCTGCCTGGCCCTGTGACGATGGCGATCATGCCGGATACCCCACACGCCACCGAGTTCGCCCGCCAGGCGCACCAGGCAGGCAAGACGGTAATCCTGCACATGCCCATGGACCCCGCCACCGGGCCCTATGCCTGGCACCCGGAGATCGCCCTACCAGAGCTCGCCAGGCGACTGGACGCGGCCTTGGCCAAGGTGCCCTACGCCGCCGGCATCAACAACCACATGGGCAGCCGCATGACCGCCCAGCGTAGCGCCATGACCTGGCTGATGGGTGAGCTTCAGCGGCGGCATCTGTTTTTCGTGGACAGCCGCACCAGTGCTGCCACCGTCGCTGCCGCCGAGGCCCAGGCACAGGCCCTTGGGCACGTCTCGCGTGACGTGTTTCTGGACGATGTCCGTACCACAGAGGCCATCACCGCACAGCTGCAGCAAGGCGTGGCACTGGCACGCCGGCAAGGCTCGGCGGTGCTGATCGGGCACCCTTACCCGCAAACCCTGCAGGTGCTGGAACAGGAAATGCCCCGGCTGCGCAGCCAGGGCATCGAGCTGGTATCACTGGCACAGATGATTGCAGAACGCGGCAATCAGGCCATGCCTGCCCATGGCAAGCACGGCCGCTACAGCAATCGCTGAGCCATTCAGTCGAAGGGGATCAGCCCCTCCACCTGGGCCAGGCGTAAATCTCCCCGGTAAATAGCGACCAGGTCTTCGCCGCTGGTCGCAGCCCGCAGTTGCGCCAGGCGGCCCAGTTTGCGCTGCGCCCACAGTTTCAGGTGCCCTTTGCTGAACTGCCGCCCCGGGGTGCCGATGTCCGGGTAGTGGAAGTGTGCCTCCCACAGCCCATCACCCTGAACCTGGCCGGCTCGCGGCTGGCGCCTGACCTCGTAGACATCCAGGTAGTCACCTGCTGCCAATGCCTTGCGTGGCCCGGCGCGCTGGACAGTGACCTGGTGGTTGTCGAGCAGAAATTGCAGGCTGCGGGCGTCGGGGTGATCGGTGGACAGATAGATACCGGTCAACAGGTCACGGCGGGTAGCCTGCAAGCGCTCGATACCCTCACCCAGATTTTCGAACAAGGCATCTTCGGGGCTCATCCTTGGCAACGTGCTCAGGGCATTGCGCATTTTGTCCAGGTGCCCGTCGATGACCGTGGCCAGACTGTTGGGCTGCTCTGCCTGAAAGAAGCTTCTGGCCAGCTTGGTGATCCGCTCGACCTCTGCAAGCAGGGCCTGTGCACGTTTGCGCGCCAGGCGAGGTTCCAGTGGGGAGAATGGCGGCTCTGACGCTGTAGGTTGCGGCGCATCCTCGACCCACTCGCCACCACGCTGGTGGAAGGTCTTGAGTACATGCTGGGTACGCTCATCACGTTGCTGGACGAGGGCGACACCATCCACCTCGACTTCCTGAGCGAGCACCTTGCGCCCGCGGTGAGTCCTGACCAGCTGGCGCCGCCCACCGCGCGGGGCATAGACCGTCGGACGCGGTGGCGCGGGCTCGCTGAGTTCGTGCTCGCGCACTGCCTGGGCGAGGTCGCCTTGGGCAGCGCGCTGCAACCCGTGCAAGGTTTTCTTGTACAGTTGCAGCGACTCCTGCCTGATCGCCGCGCCGCCCACACTGCCCAGGTAGTCGGCCATTGCCGCAGCCTCCTCATAGCCCTCCAGGATGCCGGTCAACACCTCGATCCGCTCGGCCAGCGACAGCTCGCTTCCCGCCAGGTCGCCATGCGCGTTGCCCGCGCTCTTCAGGCTGTCGCCGGCCAGGTAGTCGAGGTATTGCGATAACACCCGCTCCTCGACATCGGCCCGTCTTTCCAGGCTGGCTTCGGCCAGGTCTTGAAGCAGACGGAAATCAAGGTCGATGGCTGACAACCGCCGCGCCTCGATGGTGCTCTTGAGCTCGTGGTCTTTGTTGATGCGCGCTTGCGTGTCTTCGTTCCTGAACACGAACGTGTCGTCTTTGAGGGTTTCTTCGAGCAGCGTGTCCAGCAACCGGGACATGTCGACCAGATCCACCTCCCATTTGATGACCTGTTCCAAGGCAGAGCGAAATTGCAGGTACTGGCTGATCTCGGCCTCACTCTCTGGGTGGATGACAAGCTGCTGGGCGAGGTTTTCCAGGTCCTCTGCATTGATGATCATGGCCATCTCGTTGTAGAAGATGGACATATTCTCGATCAGGCTCTGGCGGATCAGGCTGCGCTGCGCGGTGAGGGCGATGCTGTAGGCTGCATCGTCGTGGCGCATGTTGTACAGGCTGTTGACCACTTGCTCATGCTTGAGTGAAGCCTCGACCACGCCTTTGACTTCGTAGATGATTTTCAGATTGATCTGCTTGCGCAGGCGCCGGGTCAATTCAAGCTCGCGAAGGGTCAGCTCGTCCGGTTCAGTCACCGCTTCCAGCACTGCGATGCGCTCGTCCTTCTCATTGAGCAGGTCGCGATGCCTGTTCAGGGTTTCGGCCAGGGCATTGTGATGGCGGGCCAATTCAGCTTCTTCGTTCTTGAGTTGTTCGGCTTTCTTGCGGTTCTCCTCTTTCAAAGCTTCAAGGCGGCTGCGTGGCATGCCGCCACGCAAGCGCAAACCACGATCCACACGCCATTGGCCGTGCTCGAACGCCAACCAAGGCCCCATGGCACCGTCGGCACCGACCATGCGCAGGCCTTGCTCCTCAAAGGTGGCCCGGTACACCCCATCACCCAACGTGAGGTAGTAGTGCTCACCCACGCGGTACAACCCGCGGCCAGGCCCCTCTGCAAGCGGTTCCAGGCCTTCCAGCGATTGCTCGACGCGCAGGCCGAACACCACGGTGCGCTGCTGCGGCGACAGCACATTGAACCCCTGAGTGCCGCGCCAGGAAAAATCCAGCCGGGTCGAGCCATGCTGCGCCAGCACTCCCGGCGCAGCGACCTTGCCTTGTACGAGCGCCACCTGTGCTTCTGCATCACCCAATACGGGCATTGCGCCCCGGCGGGGAAGGTTGCGTACAGGCTCGCCCAGGGGGAACTGCGGTAGACGCAAATGCATCAAGGCCATGCAAGCGTTGAGCAACACGTCGACCACAGCGGTACTGCGCTCGAACGCACTGCCATCGCGCAAGGCCGACAGGTCGTTGTGCAACCCGGCAATGGCCTGGACCAGCCAGGCAACGCTGGCCACAGGGCCACGCAAGATCAACGTCACCACATCGAACAACAGCCAGGCCCCCTGAACGAGAATCGCCCAGCGGCTCTCGGCGTTGGAAACCGACTCGCGGTCAGCCAACTCAACCAACAGGTCGCGATTGGCCTTGTACAGTCTTGCATCGACCTCATCACGCCAGAACTGCGCTGCAAATGTTGGCGGATACCCTCGCGCAGGCAGTAGCTGGCTGTCCAGGATAGGCCCTGACCAATGCGGCTCGTAGAAGCCGCCATAGGCGTAGACGGCACGCGAGGCCGACGGCATCCACGCAAGGATGCTGTCCTGCAATGGCCCGGGCCTGCGGATTGCGTTCATCATCAGGTCCAGGCTGGCAAACTCCAGCAGAGGCTTTGCGCTGTACAGCGGCCGATACAGCAAAACCCGTGCAGGCTCCGTGGCGAACAGGACATACATGCCACTGACGGTATCGGGCTCGACCTCGCCCGCCCCGCGCTTGAAGGCCAGCGGCATCAACATCAGCGCTGGCAATTGCGGGTCAAGGTAGCCATGGCAAAAGTCTGTAACGCACTGCAAGCCGGCGTCGCTCAGCTCGCCCTGCATGCGGGCATAGAGCGCGCTGAACAGCAGTGAACACCGCCATTCACGGCCAAAGCGTTTGATCCGCTCGGGTTGTGTAGCGGGGTCGTCCAGCTTCTGCGCGACGTAAATGGGGTAGTGCTTGCCGATGTCGACCCGCTGCACCAGCGACTTGACGTAGTCGACGTTCATCCAGTCCATGATCAACTGGTTTTCACGATGGGTGATGGCGGTAAGCTGCGCGTTATGAAGCGACCAGAGATTACCGATGGCGAACTCGGTCAAGCTCATGCGGTGGGGCTCAGTCGTCCAACCACCCGGCCCGACGCCAGCACCACCGGGCGAGCCGACATGGGTGGGCAGGTGCAGAAGCAGGTCATCCGGGAAATAATTGGCTTCGAGCGGGAAATCGGCAAGCATCTGCGTGCGCAACTCCCGCCGGGTGAAACTGCGCAAATCGAGCACATCATCGAGCGCCCCAACGCCTTCGGACTGAGCCTGCGCCAACGCCAGTTCGAACACGCCCCGCTGATAGGCAAAACCATTCGCCGCACTGCCATGGCGCAGGCCTGGTGGCAGCGGGATCTGTGCATCACTGGCCTGGCCGTAACCTTCGATGAACCAGCGCGCGGGGTCACTCAGTGCAGCAAAGCCCGTTTCAAGCAACGAACCCTCTGGCAACGCGGCATAACGCAAACGTGCGATGTCATCGAGCATGATCTCCAGCAACAGGCTGCTTTGCTGGGCAAAAACGTCGCCTTCGAGCTCATAGCGGTGCCATACCATGGCCTTGAAGCGCTGATGCTCGGCAAGCTCGGCCCTTAACGCTTCAGCAAACAGATCGAGCGAGTCAAATGCCTTCACCAGGCTGGAGGGGGCGCACCACAAAAACACTTCGCGCTCGTCCCACTCGCCACTGACCAGCAGGTTGGGCAGCCACTGAACATCGTTATCGAGTTGCACCTGGACCAGAAATACCGCAGGTGTGGAGCCGTGATTCTTCAGCAGGCTCAGCAAGCACTGACGTTGCTGTTGGTCCAGCCCCTGCAGTGGCAAATTGTGCAACAACGCCCTCTTGAGCAGGTGCTGCAGCCACAGGTCACGGCTTACGCCCTGACTGCCTGGCGCCTTCCAGAAATCGACCTGCGCTTGGCAGAAGCGGTCCGCGAGCATGAGCAGCAGGTCATCCAGCGCAGCCATTTGGGCGCCGATCGAGATCGTCCCGAACGGCAACGGGTTACCCGCCTGGTCACGCAGGAACCACGGCTCCCGGACCGCCAGCAGGAAATCCCCACCATCAGCCCCCAACGACGCCAGTGGCTGACGGGCGTGCAATGCTTCAAGCATGACCTCCAACAGTGGCCGGGGTGTCCAGGCATCGTAGGTCTGTGGGCCGGACGCAATTTGGGCAGGAATGTTGAGTATGAGCGCTTCGGCATCGGGCAGCCCGGCACCCGCCAGCGCGGCATGCCAGGGGACCAGCAATTCGAGAACCTGCTGGCTCAGAACGCTACGCAAGGTGGGACGATCGAGAAACTCGGCAGCGACTGACCGACGAAAGTCAGGAACAGCACTTGGCTGGATGGGCATGGGCGGCTTCCTCGCGGCAAATGGAGCGCAAGGATGTGCCAAGGGGCTGGGTACGCTGCGTTACATAAAGCTGTAGCCCTTGCGGGGCCAGGCATCCGGCCGCGCAAGGGCTAGCCGCGTCAGCTGTAGACGCGGCCCAGCAACTGTCGATGGCTCTCGAACTGGTCCAGTACATCACGCACGATCTGCTCGGGCGCGAAGCCCATCAGGTCGTACTCCTGGCTGCCATCGTGCAGGTACACTTCGGCGCGATAGAAGCGCTGGCGCACCTCGGGCTCGCCTTCGACCGGCGCCTCGCTCGGTGCGGCCATGTAACCGTCCAGGCTCACTTCGTAAACGAAAGGGTTGCCCTCTTCCATCATCACCCGCAGGCCCATCATGTTGCGCGATTGGCCAACACGGCTCTCGACATCGAAGCCCAGGGTGCGCAGCTGTTCGGCCGCCTCTTTGAGGGCCGGGCTGACTTGCCTGTCCATGAAGCGCTGCACCACAGCCTGGGTCGGTTGCAGCTCAAGCTGGCTCAGGCGCTCGCTGAAACCGCGGCGGCCGCGGGCAGCCAGCTCGGCACGCTCCTGCTCCACGGCAACGTCCTGCTTCATGGCCTTGTACAGGCCGAACATGAACAGCACCAGCACCACCGAGAACGGCAGGCCCGCCAGCACCACCATGGTCTGCATGGCTTCGAAGTTACCGGCGAACAGCAGGCCGATGGTGACCAGGGTGATGATCACCGACCAGAACACCACCATCCAGTGCGGGGCATCTTCGTCGACCTTGCCACCTTTGCATGACAGGTTGGCCATCATCACCGCGCCGGAGTCGGCCGGGGTAAGGAACAGCACGAAGCCGACGAACACCGCCACACCGATCACGATCTTGGCGGCTGGGAAGTATTCCAGCAGCTGGTAAATCGACATCGACGGCTGTTCCAGCGCGGTCTTGCCCAGCTCCACAGCGCCCTGGTTGATCACCAGGTCAAGCGCGGTGTTACCGAAGATCGACAACCAGGCCAGGGTGAAGCCCAACGGAATCAGCAGTACGCCGCAGACCAGTTGGCGCACGGTACGGCCCTTGGAGATACGGGCAATGAACATGCCCACGAACGGCCCCCAGGAGATCCACCACGCCCAGTAGAAGACGGTCCACAGGCCCAACCAACGCTCAGATTTGCCGGCCTCGCCTTCGTAGACATAAAGGTCGAAGGTCTTCAGCACGATGCCGTTGAGGTAGTCGCCGACGTTCTGCACCAGGCCATTGAGCAGGTGCAGGGTCTCGCCGCCCAGCAGCACGAAGATCAGCAAGCCACTGAACAGCATGATGTTCAGGTTGGACAGGCGGCGAATGCCGTTTTCCACACCCGACACCGCGGCCACCGTGGCCACCCCGGCCATGACCAGAATCACCACCAGCAGGTTGGTCTGGCTATGGTCCATGCCGAACAGGTATTCAAGGCCCGAAGACACCTGCATCGCGCCAATCCCGAGGTTGGTCACCAGGCCCAGCAAGGTGACGAACATGCCGAAGATGTCCACGGCGTTACCGGCGGCCCCCCTGACCCAACGCTCACCGACCAGCGGATACAGGGCCGAGCGCAGTGCCAGCGGCTGGTTGTGGCGGTAGGCGAAGTAGCCTACGGCCAACCCGACCAGGGCGTAGATCGCCCAGCCATGCAGCCCCCAGTGCAGGAAGGTCAGTTGCAGGCCCTGGCGCGCGGCCTCGAGACTGGCAGGGGTGCCTTCCGGCGGATTGAAGTAGTGGTCCAGCGGCTCAGAGGCGCCGAAGTACAGCAGCGAGATACCGATACCGGAGGAGAACAGCATGCCGGCCCAGGCCCCGTAGCTGAAGTCGGGCTGGTCATCCTGGCCGCCAAGCTTGAGCTTGCCGTAGTCGGAGAACGCCAGGTAAACGACGAACAGCAGGTAACCGCAGATCACCAGCATGTAGTACCAGCCGAAGGTGCGTGTCAGCCACTTCTGGGCCACGCCCAGTACCTGACCGGCGGTTTCGGGAACAGCGATAAGCAAGGCAGTCAGAACGAGGATCATCAGCGCGGAGGTGTAAAACACCACGCGATTGACCCGTACCCTCTCGGCGGGGGGTTTGGTAAGGGAGGCAGAACTCATTGCACGAATGCTCCGGGCAGTGCGGCTGTGGAGGCTAATCAGTCTTTTCCCGAGCAATTGGTGGAATACCCCCACTGCATCAGGTGTTATAAAAGCAACTTGGAAACCGTGATCCCGAATAGAAACGTTGCAAAACCAGACAGGTGGTCTGTGCAAATGCCTCGCCAAATCAGTTGGCTGCGCGCATTCGTCACAGAGCACCCCGCCCGTTCCAAGGGCCTGCCGCAGGCGCATGGCCGTTGAGCAGAATCTGCATTTCGCATCGCCAATACCCGTCAACACCTTGTAATACGGGGGTTACGCGATTTCCTGGGGTGTCAATCCGTGCCACCGAAACAGCCTTGGAAGCTGTCAATGGCACAAATTGTCGCAGAGCTTATTCTTTATTGATTGAACGTTCAATCAAAACAAAATAGACTGGTCCTCGCCGAGTCAGCCGCACGTTGTCTGCTCGTCAGGCCTGAGGAGATAGCAAGATGCCCAAGGTCGGTATGCAACCCATCCGCCGCCAGCAATTGATCGAAGCGACGCTGCAAGCGGTCGATCAGGTCGGCCTGGGAGATGCCAGCATTGCGCTGATTGCCCGTTTGGCCGGTGTGTCGAACGGCATCATCAGTCACTACTTTCAGGACAAGAACGGCCTGATCGCGGCGACGATGCGCCACATCATGAACATGCTCAACGAGGGCGTGATCGCCCGTCGCCAGGCACTGACCGACGACAGCCCGCGAGCCCACCTGAGGGTGATCATCGATGGCAACTTCGATGCCAGCCAGGTGAATGGCCCGGCAATGAAAACCTGGTTGGCCTTCTGGGCCTCCAGCATGCACCAGCCGTCCTTGCACAGGTTGCAGCGGATCAACGATCACCGCCTGTATTCCAACCTGTGCTGCCAGTTCCGCCGCGCCATGCCGCTCGATGAAGCGCGCACCGCCGCCCGCGGCCTGGCTGCCTTGATCGACGGGCTGTGGCTGCGTGGAGCGCTGTCGGGCGATGCCTTCGACACCAGCCAGGCGATACAGATCGCTTACGAATACCTGGAACTACAACTGGCTAAACAGAAGCGCCCGGACACGCAACCACCGGCCTCTGAAAAAATGCGCACAGCCCTTGCCCAGCCGGCCGGAGCGTGACGCGAAAGCCACTCACACACTGCACTTGCGAGGACACTATGGCCCGTTTCGGAACGCAAAAACTCTACATCGACGGCGGTTATGTCGACGCTGGCAGCGATGCCACCTTCGAAGCCATCAACCCGGCGACCGGCGAAGTTCTGGCCCACGTCCAGCGCGCCACTGAGGCCGACGTCGAGAAAGCCGTCGAAAGCGCCGAGCGCGGTCAGAAAGTCTGGGCCGCAATGACTGCCATGCAGCGTTCGCGCATCCTGCGCCGTGCCGTCGACATCCTGCGTGAGCGCAACGACGAGCTGGCCATGCTGGAAACCCTGGACACCGGCAAGTCGTACTCCGAAACCCGCTATGTCGACATCGTCACCGGCGCCGACGTACTGGAATACTACGCAGGCCTGGTACCGGCCATCGAAGGCGAGCAGATTCCGCTGCGTGAAAGCTCGTTCGTCTACACCCGCCGCGAGCCGCTGGGCGTGACCGTCGGTATCGGCGCCTGGAACTACCCGATCCAGATCGCCCTGTGGAAGTCCGCCCCGGCCCTGGCCGCTGGCAACGCGATGATCTTCAAGCCTTCGGAAGTCACCTCGCTGACCACCCTGAAGCTGGCCGAGATCTACACCGAAGCCGGCCTGCCGGACGGCGTGTTCAACGTTCTGACCGGCAGCGGCCGCGAAGTCGGCACCTGGCTGACCGAACACCCGCGCATCGAGAAAGTCTCTTTCACCGGCGGCACCACCACCGGCAAGAAGGTCATGGCCAGCGCTTCGAGCTCCTCGCTCAAGGAAGTCACCATGGAGCTGGGCGGCAAGTCGCCGCTGATCATCTGCGCCGATGCCGACCTGGACAAGGCCGCCGACATCGCCATGATGGCCAACTTCTACAGCTCCGGCCAGGTCTGCACCAACGGTACCCGCGTGTTCATTCCAGCCCAGATGAAAGCGGCCTTCGAAGCCAAGATCGCCGAGCGCGTTGCCCGCATTCGCGCCGGCAACCCGGAAGACGAAAACACCAACTTCGGCCCGCTGGTCAGCTTCCAGCACATGGAAAGCGTGCTGGGCTACATCGCCAAGGGCAAGCAAGAAGGTGCCCGCGTGCTGTGTGGCGGCGAGCGTCTGACCGAAGGTGATTTCGCCAAGGGCGCCTTCGTGGCCCCGACCGTGTTCACCGATTGCACCGACGACATGACCATCGTCAAGGAAGAAATCTTCGGCCCGGTGATGAGTATCCTCACCTACGAAACCGAAGAAGAAGTCATCCGCCGCGCCAATGACACCGAATACGGCTTGGCCGCAGGCGTGTGCACCAACGACATCACCCGCGCCCACCGCATCATCCACAAGCTCGAAGCCGGCATCTGCTGGATCAACGCCTGGGGTGAATCGCCGGCCGAAATGCCGGTCGGTGGCTACAAGCAGTCGGGCGTCGGCCGTGAAAACGGCGTCAGCTCGCTGGCTCAGTACACGCGCATCAAGTCGGTTCAGGTCGAACTGGGCGGCTACGCGTCGGTCTTCTGACCGACAGCGCAAGCCGCAAGCTGCAAGCTGCAAGAAAGAGCCGGTCGGCGTAACGCCACCGGCCCTTGCAGGCTCATCCATCCGCGAGTTTCCCACGGCTGCTTTTACTTACAGCTTGCCGTTTGAAGCTCGCAGCTGCTTCCGGAGGAAGCCCCATGGAATACGATTACATCATCGTTGGTGCCGGCTCGGCCGGTAACACCCTGGCCACTCGCCTGACCGAAGACGCCAGCGTCACTGTCCTGCTGCTGGAAGCCGGTGGCCCCGACTACCGCCTCGATTTCCGCACCCAGATGCCGGCTGCCCTGGCATTCCCGCTGCAGGGCCGCCGCTACAACTGGGCCTACGAGACCGACCCGGAGCCGCACATGGACGGCCGCCGCATGGAATGTGGCCGCGGCAAGGGCCTGGGTGGTTCCTCGCTGATCAACGGCATGTGCTACATCCGCGGTAACGCCATGGACTTCGACGGCTGGGCGAAGCTGCCAGGCCTGGAAGACTGGGCTTACCTGGACTGCCTGCCGTACTTCCGCAAGGCAGAAACCCGTGACATCGGCCCCAACGACTACCACGGCGGCGAAGGCCCGCTCAGCGTTGCCACCCCCAAAGCAGGCAACAACCCGCTGTTCAACGCCATGGTCGAGGCCGGCGTACAGGCCGGTTACCCACGCACGGAAGACCTGAACGGCTACCAGCAGGAAGGCTTCGGCCCGATGGACCGCTCGGTGACCAAGAACGGCCGCCGCTCCAGCACCGCCCGCGGCTACCTGGACCAGGCCAAGAAGCGCCCGAACCTGACCATCGTCACCCACGCCCTGAGCGATCGCGTGCTGTTCGAAGGCAAGCGCGCCGTTGGCGTGACCTACCTGGTCGGCGACAGCGAAGAGCGCGTCGAGGCCCGTGCCCGCAAGGAAGTCATCGTCAGCTCCGGCGCCATCGCCTCGCCGCAGCTGCTGCAGCGCTCCGGCGTCGGCCCGCGGGCCCTGCTGGAAAGCCTCGACATCCCGGTCGTGCACGACCTGCCGGGCGTCGGCGAAAACCTGCAGGATCACCTTGAGTTGTACCTGCAGTACGCCTGCACCCAGCCGGTGTCGCTGTACCCGTCGTTGCTGTGGTGGAACCAGCCTGCCATCGGTGCCGAGTGGCTGTTCAAGGGCACCGGTATCGGCGCCAGCAACCAGTTCGAGGCAGGCGGCTTTATCCGTACTCGCCCTGAATTCGAATGGCCGAACATTCAGTACCACTTCCTGCCGGTCGCGATTAACTACAACGGCTCCAATGGCGTGAAGGAACACGGTTTCCAGGCGCACATGGGCTCGATGCGTTCGCCTAGCCGTGGCCGCGTCCAGGTCAAGTCCAAGGACCCGCGCCAGCACCCGAGCATCCTGTTCAACTACATGGCCACCGAGCAGGACTGGCAGGAGTTCCGTGACGGTATCCGGCTGACGCGCGAAATCATGGCCCAGCCAGCGCTGGACCCCTACCGTGGCCGTGAAATCAGCCCTGGCGCGCACGTGCAGACGGACGAAGAACTGGACAAGTTCATCCGCGAGCACGCCGAAACCGCCTTCCACCCGTCCTGCTCGTGCAAGATGGGGACCGACGAGATGGCGGTGGTCGATGGCGAAGGCCGCGTGCACGGCATGCAGGGCCTGCGTGTGGTGGATGCGTCGATCATGCCGATCATCATCACCGGCAACCTCAACGCCACCACCATCATGATCGCCGAGAAAATCTCGGACAAGATCCGCAACCGCAAGCCGCTGCCGCGCAGCACTGCCAAGTACTACGTGGCCAACGGTGCACCGGTCAAGGGCAAGCCGATGCGTGAAGTGAAGCAGGCCTGACCTGCAGCCACTTGCGCCATCAGCGGCAATACCGCCGCCCCCTGCGGGAGCCGGCTTGCCGGCGCTGAGGCGCGCAGGCGCAACGCAGGAAAAGGCACCCTTCGCGGTGCCTTTTCTACATCTGCAGAAACGCTTTACATGCTGCCAATTCATCAGGTTAGAATCGATTGGCACGCGACCTGCTAGTTCTTCAAAGCTATCGAGTCCTCTTCCCCGCGTTATCCCGGAGTACCTGCCTTTGGATGCAAGCACCATCAACAGCCTGTTCTTGATCGGCGCATTGCTGGTGGGCGCAAGTATCCTGGTCAGCTCGCTGTCGTCGCGCCTTGGCATTCCAATCCTGGTCATCATCCTCGCGGTGGGCATGCTCGCCGGCGTGGACGGTGGCGGCATCATCTTCAACAACTACCCGACCGCCTATCTGGTGGGCAACCTGGCGCTGGCGGTGATCCTGCTCGACGGCGGCTTGCGCACGCGGGTGGCGAGCTTCCGCGTGGCCCTGTGGCCGGCATTGTCGCTGGCCACCATCGGCGTGATGATCACCACCGCCCTCACCGGCCTGGTCGCGGCCTGGCTGTTTGACCTGAGCCTCATCCAGGGCCTGCTGATCGGTGCCATCGTCGGCTCCACCGACGCCGCGGCGGTGTTCTCACTGCTTGGCGGCAAAGGCCTGAACGAACGGGTCACGGCGACGCTGGAAATCGAATCGGGCAGCAACGATCCCATGGCCGTGTTCCTCACCGTCACCCTGATCGAGATGATCGCCAGCAGCCAGACCGGCCTGCACTGGAGCCTGCTGGGGCACTTGCTGCGCGAATTCGGCATCGGTGGGCTGTTGGGGCTGGGCGGTGGCTGGCTGATGCTGCAACTGGTCAACCGGATCAACCTGGCCGGCGGCCTCTACCCGATTCTGGTCATCGCTGGCGGTTTGGCGGTGTTCTCGCTGACCAACGCCCTGCACGGCAGCGGCTTCCTTGCCGTTTACCTGTGCGGCCTGGTGCTGGGCAACAAACCCATCCGCAGCCGCCACGGCATCCTGCACATGCTCGACGGCATGGCCTGGCTCGCCCAGATCGGCATGTTCCTGGTGCTGGGGCTGCTGGTCACACCCCATGACCTGCTGCCGATCGCCCTGCCCGCACTGGGCCTGGCGCTGTGGATGATCCTGATCGCGCGGCCGCTGTCGGTGGTGGCCGCACTGCTGCCGTTCAAGGCCTTCCATGGCCGCGAGAAAGCCTTCATTTCCTGGGTCGGCCTGCGTGGCGCGGTACCCATCATCCTTGCGGTGTTCCCGCTGATGGCGGGGCTACCTGACGCGCAACTGTTCTTCAACCTGGCATTCTTCATCGTGCTGGTATCGCTGCTGGTGCAGGGCACCAGCCTGCCGTGGATGGCCAAGCTGTTGAAAGTCACGGTACCACCGGACCCGGCACCGATCTCGCGGTCCGCCCTCGAAGTGCACGTTACCAGCGAGTGGGAGTTGTTCGTCTATCGCCTGGGCGCGGAAAAGTGGTGCATTGGTGCCGCCCTGCGCGAATTGAAGATGCCCGAGGGCACCCGTATTGCCGCACTGTTCCGTGGCGAACAGTTATTGCACCCCTCCGGCAGTACCGTACTCGAAGTCGGCGACATGCTGTGCGTGATCGGCCACGAACACAACCTGCCCGCATTGGGCAAGCTGTTCAGCCAGGCCCCGCAACGCGGCCTGGACCTGCGCTTTTTCGGCGATTTCGTGCTCGAAGGCGATGCCGAACTGGGCGCGGTGGCAGCCCTTTACGGCCTGAAACTCGACGGCCTGGACGCGAAAATGCCACTGGCGCAGTTCATCCGACAGAAGGTCGGGGGCGCTCCAGTAGTGGGCGATCAGGTGGAATGGCACGGCACGATCTGGACCGTGGCGACCATGGACGGGAACAAGATCCAGAAAGTGGGCGTCAGATTCCCCGAAGGAACGCGACCCGGACCAGGATTGTTCCTCTAAACTTCGTTTCTGCATGATCCATAAGTAGTCTGCCTATGTCCCTGCGCGTGTACCTTCGCACAGCCCTGCTCGGGCTGTGCCTGTCCCTGCCGTTCGCCGCTGCTGCGGCCGAAGCTCCGAGCGCTGCCAGCATCCAGAACAGCCTCGACAAGATCGCCGAACGCAAGCTGCCGGAGGCCGATCAGAAGGCCTTGCAGCAGGTGCTCGAACAAACCCTGAGCCTGCTTGCCAACAAGGAAGATAGCGAGAAGAAGCTTGCCGAACTCAAGCAACAGCTGGCTGACGCGCCCAAAGAGACCAGCGACAGCCAGAAAGAACTGGCCAAGCTCAAAGCCAGCAAGCCACAACCGGTGGCTCAACGCTACGCCAGCCTGAGCGTGCCGCAGCTCGAGCAGATGCTCAGCGAACGCAACACGCTGCAGGGTGAGCTGCAAAAAGCGCTGTCCGATGCCAACAGCCTGATCATCAATTCCCAGACCCGCCCCGAGCGCGCCCAGGCCGAGATCAGCAACAACCAGACACGCAGCCAGCAAATAAACACCATCCTCAAGAGCGGCAAGGATGGCGGCAAATCGATCAATGCCGACCAGCGCAACCAACTCAGTGCCGAACTGGCCTCGCTCAATGCCCTGACCCTGCTGCGCCGCCAGGAACTGGCCGGCAACGGCCTGCTGCAAGACCTGGGCAACGCCCGCCACGACCTGCTGATCGAACGCACCGCACGTCTGGAACAGGAAATCCAGGACCTGCAGACGCTGATCAACGAGAAGCGTCTGGCCCAGTCCCAGCAAACCGTAACCCAACAGTCGATCGAAGCGCAGAAGGCTGGCGGCAGCAGCCTGCTGGCCAGCGAAAGCGCAGCCAACCTCAAGCTTTCCGACTACCTGCTCAAAAGCACCGACCGCCTCAACGAATTGACCCAGCAGAACCTGCGCACCAAACAGCAGCTCGACAGCCTGACCCAGGCCGATCAAGCCCTGGACGAGCAGATCAGCGTGCTCAAGGGCAGCCTGCTGCTGTCGAAGATCCTCTACAAGCAGAAGCAGGCCCTGCCGCACCTGAAGCTTGACCGTGACCTGGCGGACCAGATCGCTGACATCCGTCTGTACCAGTTCGAGATCAACCAGCAGCGCGAGCAGATGAGCAGCCCGGTGACCTATGTCGACAAACTGCTGGCCAACCAGCCGCAGCAAGACGTCACCCCAGCCTTGCGCAAGGCCCTGCTGGAGGTAGCGATCACCCGCAGCGACCTGCTTGAACGCCTTAACCGCGAGCTGTCGGCGCTGCTCAACGAATCGATCACCCTGCAGCTCAACCAGAAGCAGTTGCTCAGCACCGCGCAAGGCCTGCGCACCACGCTCGACGAGCAGATGTTCTGGATCCCGAGCAACAAGCCGCTGGATTGGGACTGGTTGAAGACGGTGCCGGAGCGCTTTGCCAAACAGGTCTCGGACCTGCCCTGGGGCTCTGGCCTGAAGGAGCTGGGCGACGGGCTGAGCCAGCGCCCATTGCTTTTCCTGCCATTGCTGCTGGTGATCGGTGCCCTGCTGTGGCGCCGCAAATACCTCTACCAACGGCTGAGCAAGGTGCACCAGGATATCGGCCATTTCCGCCGTGACAGCCAGTGGCACACGCCCCAGGCGATCCTGATCAACATCCTCCTGGCGATGCCAGTGAGCCTGGGCCTTGCCCTGTGCAGCTATGCCCTGCAGATCGACGCCCGTGGGCAAAACGCCAACCTTGGCTCCGCGCTCTGGCAACTGGCCCAGGCCTGGCTCGTGTTCTACACCGCCTACCGCATACTCGCCCCAGGAGGGGTGGCGGAAATCCACTTCCGCTGGCACAAACCGCAAGTCGAGTTCCTGCGCGGCTGGGTGCGCAGGCTGGGTACCGTCGTGCTGGCACTGGTCGGCGTGGTGGCAGTGGCCGAGCACCAGCCGTCGGCACTGGCCGACGATGTGCTGGGCATCGGGGTTGTGCTGACCTGTTACGCACTCATGGCCTGGCTGCTCAGCCGCCTGCTGCTGAGCAGCCCCGCGCACCGCGACGCTTCGCTGTTCCGCCGGGCCGTCGGGCTGGCCTTCACGGCGTTGCCAATCGCCTTGTTCGTTGCGGTCTGCTTTGGCTATTACTACACCGCACTGAAGCTCACCGACCGGCTGATCTACACCCTTTACCTGCTGATGTTCTGGTTGGTGATCGAGGCCGCATTCGTACGTGGCCTATCGGTTGCCGCGCGGCGCCTGGCCTACCAGCGTGCGCTGAGCAAGCGCGCGGCCGCCAAGGAAGGCCTGGACGGCGAAGTCATCACCGAAGAGCCGACGCTGGACATCGAGCAGGTCAACCAGCAGTCGTTGCGCCTGATCCGCCTGGCCTTGCTCGGTGGCTTCATTGCCGGCCTGTACTGGGTGTGGGCGGACTTGATCACGGTGTTCGCCTACCTCAACAACTTCACCCTGTACGAATACACCAGCGGCACCGGCACGGCCGCCAGCATGGTGCCGATCAGCCTCGGCGACCTGCTCGGTGCGCTGGTGATCGTCGGCATCACCTTCGCCCTGGCCGGCAACTTACCGGGTTTGCTGGAGGTGCTGGTGCTGTCGCGGCTGAACCTGGCCCAAGGCAGCGCCTACGCCACCACCACGCTGCTGTCGTACACCATCGTCGGCATAGGCATCGTCAGTACTCTGTCGACCCTCGGCGTAAGCTGGGACAAGCTGCAGTGGCTGGTGGCAGCGCTGTCGGTCGGGCTGGGTTTCGGCATGCAGGAGATCTTCGCCAACTTCATCTCCGGCATCATGATCCTGTTCGAACGCCCGGTGCGCATCGGCGACACCATCACCATCGGCAACCTGTCCGGCACCGTGAGCAAGATCCGCATCCGCGCCACCACCATTACCGACTTCGACCGCAAGGACATCATCGTCCCCAACAAGACCTTCATCACCGGCCAACTGATCAACTGGTCGCTGACCGACACGGTCACCCGCGTCACGCTGAAATTGGGCATCGACTACGGCTCCGACCTGGACCTGGTGCGCGACCTGCTGCTCAAGGGCGCCCATGAAAATCCACGGGTGCTCAAAGACCCGGAACCGCTGGTGTATTTCCTCAACTTCGGCGAGAGCTCGCTGGACCACGAACTGCGCATGCACGTACGCGACCTGGGCGACCGCAACCCGACGCTGGACGAGATCAACCGCTACATCAACCGTGAGTTCAAGGCGCACAACATCAAGATCTCCGTACGCCAGGTCGAGGTGTTCCTGATGGACACCAAAGGCGGCAAGCAGCAGCTGATTCCCGTGGAACAACCAAAACCCGATGGCACTGCGCCGGCCTGATACGGCTCGAATGCTTTATTCTGTGCTGAACCCTAGGAGCAGCCCGTGAAAGCCCTCGACCAACTCACCTTCGACAACCGCTTCGCCCGCCTGGGCGACGCGTTTTCCACCCAGGTCCTGCCCGAGCCCATCGCAGAGCCGCGCCTGGTCGTGGCAAGCGAGTCGGCCATGGGCTTGCTCGACCTCGACCCGGCCCAGGCCGACCTGCCAGTGTTCGCCGAGCTGTTCAGCGGCCACAAACTCTGGGAAGAAGCCGACCCACGGGCGATGGTCTATTCAGGCCATCAGTTCGGCTCGTACAACCCGCGCCTGGGTGATGGCCGCGGGCTGCTGCTGGCCGAAGTGCTCAACGAGGCGGGCGAGCACTGGGACCTGCACCTCAAGGGTGCCGGCCAGACCCCTTACTCGCGCATGGGCGATGGCCGGGCGGTGCTGCGGTCATCGATTCGCGAGTTTCTCGCCTCCGAAGCCCTGCACGCCCTGGGCATCCCCAGCAGCCGGGCACTGTGCGTGATCGGTTCCAGTACCCCGGTATGGCGTGAAACCCGCGAGAGCGCCGCCATGCTCACACGGCTGGCACAGAGCCACGTGCGCTTTGGCCATTTCGAGTACTTCTACTACACCAAGCAGCCTGAGCAACAGCGGGTGTTGATCGACCACGTGCTGGCGCAGCATTACCCCGAATGCCGCGAGGCCGAGCAGCCGTACCTGGCCATGTTCCGCACCATCGTCGAGCGCAACGCCGAGCTGATTGCGCGCTGGCAGGCCTATGGCTTCTGCCATGGGGTGATGAACACCGACAACATGTCGATCCTGGGCATCACCTTCGATTTCGGCCCCTTCGCCTTCCTCGACGACTTCGACGCCAACTTCATCTGCAACCATTCCGATGACCGCGGCCGCTACAGCTATGCCAACCAGGTGCCGATCGCCCACTGGAACCTCAGCGCACTGGCCCAGGCCCTGACCACGGTGATTGAGGTCGAGCCCCTCAAGCAAGCGCTGGCGTTGTTCCTGCCGCTGTACCAGGCGCACTACCTGGACCTGATGCGCCGGCGCCTGGGCCTGACCACGGCTGAGGACGAGGACATGGCGCTGGTCGAGCACCTGCTGCAGCGCATGCAGAGCGGGGGTGTGGACTACAACCTGTTCTTCCGCAGGCTGGGCGAGCAGCCGGTGGCCGAGGCACTCAAGGACGTACGCGACGACTTCATCGACCTGGCAGGCTTCGATGCCTGGGGCGCAGCCTATCTGGCCCGTTGTGAGCGTGAAGCCGGTAATGGCGATGGGCGCCGCGAGCGCATGCACGCGGTGAACCCGCTGTACGTGCTGCGCAACTACCTGGCGCAAAAAGCCATCGAAGCCGCCGAGGCCGGTGACTACAGTGAAGTGCGGCGGCTGCATCAGGTGCTGAGCACGCCGTTCGAGGAACAAGCCGGAATGCAGGCCTACGCCGAACGCCCGCCAGCGTGGGGCAAACACCTGGAAATCAGCTGCTCCTCCTGATGGCTGGCCGCAGTCCCCCGTCGCCAGCAAGCCGGCAGTCCAACGACTGTCGCCGTGGGAGCCGGCTTGCCGGCGATCACCGGCGAAGCCGGTGCCATGCACCGCTGAGCCTGCAAGCCAGTTGCTTCACAGCCCCCTGGCCTCAGGTCCTGGGCGAAACCGGTGGCACCTGCTGGCCGGCGACAGGGCTTGACCAAACACCACAAGGAAACCACATGTCCGACTCGTTGCTAGTCCCCTGCCCCCACTGCGACAGCCTCAACCGCCTGCCTGCCACCCGCCTGGGCGATGCGCCTAAATGCGGCCGCTGCAAACAGCAGGTGCTGTTGGGCCAGTCGTTCGAACTCAACGAACGCAACTACGCCAGCCAGATCAAAGGCGACCTGCCGCTGCTGATCGACGTCTGGGCCGACTGGTGCGGCCCCTGCAAGTCCTTCGCCCCCACCTTCGAACAGGCCGCGCGGCAACTCGAGGGGCGCTGCCGCCTGGCCAAGCTCGACAGCGAAACCAACCGCACCCTTGCTGGCCAGTTGGGTATCCGTTCGATTCCCAGCCTGATCCTGTTCAAGAACGGCCGCGAAGTCAGCCGCCAGGCGGGCGCGTTTCCACTGCAGTCGCTGCTGGAGTGGCTACGCAGCCAAGGGATTTAAGCGTTTTCTTCGAGCAGCGAGTGCAGCTCGACAAACTGTTGGGTCAGCTTGTGCCGTGGCTCCAGGTGAATCAGCGGTAAGCTGGCGTGGTGCGACTCGCGCATCTTCACCGAACTGCTCAGGTAGACCGGCAATACCGGCAGCCCTTCGGCCAGCAGTTCGTCGAGCATTTGCTGGGGCAGGCTGGCGCGGGACTGGAACTGGTTGACGACAATGCCTTCGACCACCAGCTCTTCGTTATGGTCATCCTTCAACTCTTCGATCTCAGCCAGCAGCCCGTACAGCGCCTGGCGTGAAAAACTGTCGCAGTCGAAGGGGATCAGCACGCGATCTGCCGCAATCAGCGCAGATACCGCATAGAAGTTGAGTGCAGGCGGGGTATCGATGTAGATCCGCTCGTAATCCTCGTCGAGCTCGTCGAGCAACTTACGCAGCTTGTTGATCTTGTGCTTGGCCTCGAGCTTGGGCTGCAAATCGGCCAGCTCCGCGGTGGCGGTGACCACATGCAGGTTGTCGAACGGGGTTTCGTAGATATCGACCTTGTTCTTCTTGCTGAACGGCCCGCTGGAGAGGCTTTGCTTGAAGAAGTCGGCGATACCCATGGGGATGTCTTCGCCGGTGAGGCCGGTCAGGTACTGAGTCGAGTTGGCCTGGGCATCCAGGTCGATCAGCAGGGTCCGATAGCCGTCGCTGGCGCTGACCGCAGCCAGGTTGCAAGCGATGCTCGACTTGCCCACGCCACCTTTCTGATTGAACACCACGCGCCGCATGAGAGACCTCCGTGTATCAACGAATGCCCGAGTATGTGGCGCCCGCTCGGCGTTGACCAGCATTCTTCATTCAAGTTGTGCACCTCCCGACCGACAACCTTGCCCTGACCGGTTGTCGGAAACCGCGTACATGGCGATCAGCGTATGTCATGTCCAGACGAAGGCAATGTCTGATTGAACCACTATGCATTGATACATGACCCCGGCACCGGGATAATGCGCGCCACTCGATGAATGCGCCAACCCTGGCAGGTCGTTACGCCGAGTCATTCCCTCGGCATGGAAGTCCCTCAGGGCGGGAAACAAAGCACCGTGATCACCTTCGACATCAGCCAATGGCGCGCGTGGGCCCCTGGCCTCTCGACACACGCCGACTGGCAATTATGGGCAAATGGCCATCAGCCGCCACGCAGCGATGCGCAGGCGCCTGACGTGAGCTTCCTGCCCGCCATGCAACGCCGTCGCCTCAGCCACCTGGCGCGCATGGCCTTTGCCGTGGGTTGGCCATTGGCCGAGGGCCACGAGCAGTTGCCACTGGTGTTCGTATCGCGCCACGGTGAAACGCCCCGCACCTTTTCGATTCTCAGCGAGCTGGCCGCACGCCAGCCGCTGTCGCCCACCCAGTTCAGCCTGTCGGTGCACAACGCGGTCATCGGCCTGTGGTCGATCCTGCGCGGCTCGACCAGCGAAATGACCGCCCTGGCGGCCGCGGGCGACGGCTTCGAGCAAGGCGTGCTGGAGGCGGCGGCACTGCTGGCCGAGGGTGCACCCGCCGTGCTGTTGATCGTCACCGAGGAACTGCCCCCCGAGGCCTACAGCTCTTGGATCGACGACGTGCCCTTCGCCTACGCCCTGGGCCTGCTGCTGACCCCTGGCCAGCAATGGCAACTCGCGCCCGGGCAGGCGTTGGCAACACCTCCCGTGGAATTGCCTCACGGCCTCAGCTGGCTCAAAGCCATGCTGACTGGCTGCAATTCCTTCACTCACACCTGGAATCGTCGTACATGGAACTGGCAACGACAGCCGTGAGCCGGCCACGCGACGCTTACTATTGGCGTCTGCTGGCCACCGCCGCGAGCTTCTTTCTGTTCGGCCTGGGCGGTTTGTGCCTGCGCCTGCTGGTCTTTCCGCTGCTGGCCTGCCTGCCAGGCGGTGCCGAACGCCATCGCCGGCGCGCACGGCGCACCATCAGTTGGCTGTTCTGGCGTTTCGTGCGGTTCATGCACGCCACAGGCGTGCTGACTTACCAGATCGACGGCGCCGAGCGCCTCGGCCGGCCTGGGCAGATGATCATCGCCAACCACCCGTCGCTGATCGACGTGGTGTTCCTCATTGGCCTGGTGCGCCAGGCCAACTGCGTGGTCAAGCAGAGCCTGTTCGACAACCCATTCACCCGCGGTCCGGTCAGCGAAGCCCAGTACATCGGCAACGACGGCAGCCTGGACATGCTCGACACCGCCGTGGAGTCGCTGCGCCAGGGCCAGCCACTGGTGATCTTCCCCGAAGGCACGCGCACCTCGCCCGGCCAGGCGCCGGCCTTTCATCGTGGCGCCGCCGCAATCGCCCTGCGCGGTGCGAAGATCATCACCCCGGTGACCATCCAGGTCAGCCCCACCACGCTGACCAAGAATGAACCCTGGTACCGCATTCCCAGCCGCCGCGTGCACTTTACCCTCAAGGTCGGCGCCGATATCGATCCTCAGGCCTTCGCCGCCCTGGGCCCCGCCCCCAAGGCATCGCGGCTGCTCAACGACCATCTGCATCACTACTTCATCAAGGAGCTCGCCGCCAATGAGCGTGCCACAGCAAGACCTGAACCGTGACCTCAAACAGCTGATCATCGACGCCCTGGGCCTGGAAGACATCAGCGTTCAGGACATCGACGATGAACAACCCCTGTTCGGCGAAGGCCTGGGCCTGGACTCGGTAGACGCACTGGAACTCGGCCTGGCGATCCAGAAGCGCTACGGCTTCAAGATCGACGCCGATGCCAAGGACACCCGCACCCACTTCAGCAACGTCGCCACGCTGGCGGCATTCGTCACCGCCCGTCAGGCCGCCTGAGAACGTACCATGCAAACCCGCGAAGACATCTTCAACATCCTGCGCGACGCTCTGGTCGAACTGTTCGAACTGGAGCCGGCCAGCATCTCTCTGCAATCCAACCTGTACCAGGACCTGGAAATCGACAGCATCGACGCCGTCGATCTGATCGACCACATCAAGCGCCAGACCGGCAAGAAGATCGCCGCTGACGATTTCAAGTCGGTACGTACCGTCAATGACGTGGTCGAGGCCGTGTTCCGCCTGGTAAACCCGGCGGCATGAAACGCCTGATCGGCCTCGGTCTGCTGTTGGCCGGCCTGCTGTATCCGTTTGCCGTGCATTTCGGCATGGCCCATTTCGCCCCCTGGCAATTCGGCCTGCTGCTTGGCGCCCTCTGGCTGGCCCGCGCCCTGAGCGCGCCGCGCCGCCCGGGCAGCCTGTGGATGGCGCTGGCAGCGCTGGCATTCTGTGGCGTGCTGGGGCTGTCCGACAGCCAGCAACTGCTGCGCTGGTACCCGGTGCTGATCAGCGCCTTCATGCTCGCCCTGTTCGGCAGCACCCTGCTGCACGGTATGCCCATGGCCGAGCGCCTGGCGCGCCTGCGTGACCCTGAATTGCCACCCCGGGCCGTGTGCTACACGCGCCGGGTGACCGAGGCGTGGAGCCTGTTCTTTCTGTGCAACGGCCTGATCGCCGCCAGCCTCACGCTGTGGGCGCCACTGCGCTGGTGGACCCTGTACAACGGCGTGATCGCCTATGCCGCGATGGGCCTGCTGTTCGCCATCGAATGGCTGATAAGACAACGTGTGCGAGGACGCTCATGAACTGGATCAACCTCGAACACCTGCTGCGCCCGCTGGAAGCGCCGCGCCAGGTGACCCAGGCGCCGGCCCTGGACCACGCCGCACTGTGCCGGCAGGCCCTGCAGTTGGCCGGTGGCCTGCGCCAGCGTGGGGTCAAACGCCTGGCAGTGCATCTGGAAGACGCCGCGCAACTGGCGGCCGCGCTGCTGGGCGCCTGGCGTGCCGGAGTCGAGGTGCTGCTGCCCGCCGACCTGCAACCGGCAACCCGCGAGCGCTGGAATGCCCAGGTCGACCTGTGGCTCAGCGATCAGCCAGGCGATGCCACGCTGGAGGCCTTGCTGGGCAACGCCCTGGAACCTGCCGACCTGGATCTGGCGCAGTGCCGGATCAGCCTCTGCACCTCCGGCTCCAGCGGCGAGCCCAAGCGCATCGACAAGCAGCTGCGCCAGCTGGCCAACGAAGTGACCGCCCTGGAACGACTCTGGGGCAGCACCTTGGGCGATGCGTGGATCATCGGCAGCGTCGCCACCCAGCACATCTATGGGCTGCTGTTCCGCGTGCTCTGGCCCCTGTGCGCCGGGCGTGGCTTCGAGCGCCGCCCGCTACCCTTCCCCGAAGACCTGCAACGTGCCAGCCGCGAACACCCGGCATTTGCCTGGGTGGCCAGCCCGGCGCTCCTCAAGCGCATGGGCGATAACCTCGACTGGCCGGCCCTGCGCCCGGTGCGCCTAGTGTTCTCGTCCGGCGGCGAACTGCCGGCGGAGGCTGGCGAGCGCCTGCACCAGCGCCTGGGCCAGTGGCCGGCGGAAATCCTCGGCAGCTCGGAAACCGGCGGCATCGCCTGGCGCCAGGGCGAAGAACTGTGGAGCCCGTTCGCCGATGTGCAACTGAGCCAGGATGAGCAAGGTGCCTTGCGCATCGCCTCCAGCTACCTGCCAGCCGGCCATGTCGAGCAGAGCGCCGATGCCGTCGAGTTCGTCGAAGGCGGGCGCTTCCGCCTGCTCGGGCGCCTGGACCGTATCGTCAAGCTGGAAGAAAAGCGTATCTCCCTGCCGATGCTCGAACAGGCCCTGTGCAGCCACCCGTGGGTCGCCGAAGCGCGCCTGGGCATGATCGAGGAAGGCCGCGCCTTCCTTGGCGCGCTGCTGGTGCCAAGCCCGGCCGGCCTGCACACATTGCGCAACCTTGGCCGTCGGGCGCTGGTCGACGGCCTGCGCACGCACCTGGCCAGCCACTGCGAAGCGCTGGCCCTGCCACGCCGTTGGCGGTTGCTGCGCCGCCTGCCGCTGAACAGCCAGGGCAAGCTGCCCCAGGCCAACTTGCAGGCCCTGCTGCTGGCCCAGCGCAGCCTGGCGCCCGAGGTGCTGGAACAGCGCCGCGAGGGCGACGAACTGCACCTGCGCCTGGCCGTGCCGCTGGACCTGGCGTGTTTTCCCGGGCACTTCCCGCAGACCCCGGTACTGCCGGGCGTGGTCCAGATCGACTGGGCCATCGACCTTGGCGGCGAACTGCTCGATTGCGAGCGGCGCTTCAGCGGCATGGAAGTGCTCAAGTTCCAGCAACTGGTGCGCCCAGGCGATGAACTGGCGCTGACCCTGCGCTGGGACAGCGCGCGCGGCAAGCTGTACTTCACCTTCACCTGCGCTGGGTTGCCCTGCTCCAGTGGCCGTATTCTGCTGGAGGCCGTCTGTGCATAAGCCCTGTGCGGTGATCCCGGTGTACAACCACGAGCAGGCAGTGCCGGCCGTGGTCGCCGACCTGCTGCGCGCAGGCCTTCCCTGCGTGCTGGTAGATGACGCCAGCCACGCGCCCTGCGCCCAGGTGCTGGGGCGCCTCGCCGGCCAGCCTGACGTGCACCTGGTGACCCTGGCGGTCAACCAAGGCAAGGGCGGCGCAGTCATGGCCGGCCTGCGCGAAGCCGCACGGCTCGGTTTCAGCCATGCCCTGCAAGTGGACGCCGACGGTCAGCACGATCTCGCCGATGTCGGCCGCTTCGTCGAGCAGTCGCAAGCTTATCCACAGGCGCTGGTGTGCGGTTATCCACAGTACGATGCCAGCGTGCCCAAGGGCCGGCTGTACGCCCGCTACCTGACCCACGTGTGGGTGTGGATCAACAGCCTGTCGCTACAGATACCTGACTCCATGTGCGGCTTTCGGGTGTACCCGCTGCCGGCGACCCTGGCGATGATCGACAGCGTCAAGTTGGGCAAACGCATGGATTTCGACCCGGAGATTCTGGTGCGCCTGGCCTGGCGCAACCAGCCCATGAAGTGGCTGCCGACCCGCGTGCACTACCCACAGGACGGTCTCTCGCACTTTCGCCTGTTCCACGACAATGCGCTGATCTCGAAGATGCACGCCAAGCTGTTCTTCGGCATGTTGCTGCGCGCACCCCTGATACTCTGGCGCAGGTGGCGCGCATGAGCGAACAGCCACAACACTGGGCCGAGCACCAGGAACGGGGCAGCTTCTGGTTGATGAAGCTGACCGCGACCCTGGTGCGCCTGCTCGGGCGCCGCGTACTCAGCCCGCTGATCCACCTCATCGTCGCCTACTTCTTCCTGTTTGGCCGCCGCGCCCGGCGCAGCGCCCGCCAGTACCAGCAGCGGCTGCACCAATGGAACGCCGGGCAAACCGCTGCGCCCAACCATTGGCAGGTGTTTCGCCAGTTCATGGCGTTTGCCGAGGCGCTGCTGGACAAGCTCGATGTGTGGAACGGCAAGCTGCGCATCGAGGACATCGAGATCCACGACCCCGCCAACCTGCGCCAGCAACTGCGCGGCGCACGCGGGCAGATGCTGGTCGGTGCGCATTTGGGCAACCTCGAAGTGTGCCGGGCCCTGGCCGAGATTGGCGAACAGGTGACCATGAACGTGCTGGTGCACACCCGCCATGCCGAGCGCTTCAACCGCCTGCTCGGCGAGGCCGGTGCCACCAACCTGCGGCTGATTCAGGTCAGCGAACTGGACCCGGCGGTGATGCTGCAGCTGTCCGAGCGACTGGAGCGCGGCGAGTGGCTGGCGATCGCCGGCGACCGCGTGCCCTTGCACGGCGCACGCACCGTCGAGGTGGATTTCCTCGGCCACCCGGCGGCCTTCCCGCAAGGCCCCTGGCTACTCGCCGGCATGCTCGAATGCCCGCTCAACCTACTGTTCTGCCTCAAGCACCAGGGCCGCTACCACATCACCCTCGAACCCTTCGCCGAACGCCTGCAATGGCGGCGCGGCCAGCGTGATCAGGTGATCGCCGAGTGGGCCACGCGCTATGCCGCACGCCTGGGGCACTACTGCGTCCAGGCGCCATTGCAGTGGTTCAATTTCTACCCTTTCTGGAAGACCGATGACGATGCATCCGCATGAGCCTGTCACCTTCGGCGAATCGCCGCTGGCAATCGAAGATGTCCTGGCCCTGGCCGAGCGCCGCGCGCAGGTAGCGCTGCAGAACGACGCCGCCTACCGTGAACGCATCGCCCGCGGTGCGCGCTTTCTCGACACCCTGCTCGACAAGGAAGGGGTGATCTACGGCGTCACCACCGGCTACGGCGACTCCTGCGTGGTGGCCGTGCCGCTGGAACACGTGGAGGCCCTGCCACAGCATCTGTACACGTTCCATGGCTGCGGGCTGGGCAAGCTGCTCGACGCCCCCGCCACCCGCGCGGTGCTGGCCGCCCGCCTGCGTTCGCTGAGCCACGGCGTTTCCGGTGTTCGCCTGGAACTGCTCGAGCGCCTGCGCGACTTTCTCGCCCACGACATCCTGCCGCTGATCCCCGAGGAAGGCTCGGTGGGCGCCAGCGGGGACCTGACACCCTTGTCGTACGTGGCAGCGACCCTGTCCGGCGAGCGTGAGGTGATGTACCAGGGCCAGCGCCGCAGCAGTGCCGATGTGCACCGCGAGCTGGGCTGGCAACCGCTGGTACTGCGCCCCAAGGAAGCCTTGGCGCTGATGAACGGCACCGCGGTCATGACCGGCCTGGCCTGCCTGGCCTATGCCCGTGCCGATTACTTGCTGCAGTTGGCCACGCGCATCACCGCGCTCAATGTGATCGGCCTGCAGGGCAACCCGGAGCACTTCGACGAACGCCTGTTCGCCGCCAAGCCGCACCCCGGCCAGACCCAGGTCGCCGCCTGGCTGCGCCAGGACCTGGCCATCGACGCGCCGCTGCCACCACTGCACCGCCTGCAGGACCGCTACTCGCTGCGCTGCGCCCCGCATGTGCTCGGCGTGCTGGCCGACAGCCTGGGGTGGTTGCGCGGGTTCATCGAAACCGAACTGAACAGCGCCAACGACAACCCGATCATCGATGGCGACGCTGAGCGTGTGCTGCACGGCGGGCACTTCTATGGCGGGCATATCGCGTTTGCCATGGACAGCCTGAAAACCCTGGTGGCCAACGTCGCCGACCTGCTCGACCGCCAGCTGGCGCTGCTGGTGGACGTGCGCTACAACCACGGCCTGCCGAGCAACCTTTCCGGCGCCGACGCCGAGCGAGCGATGATCAACCACGGTTTCAAGGCCGTGCAGATCGGCGCCAGCGCCTGGACTGCCGAGGCCCTGAAGCAGACCATGCCGGCCAGCGTGTTCTCGCGCTCCACCGAGTGCCACAACCAGGACAAGGTGAGCATGGGCACCATCGCCGCACGCGATGCCCTGCGGGTGCTGGAGCTGACCGAACAGGTTGCCGCCGCCTCGCTGCTGGCCGCCAACCAAGGTGTCTGGCTGCGCAGCCGCCAGGCCGACGCACGGCCACTGCCGCCAGCCCTGGCGCACATGCACGAAGCACTGCTGGCGGACTTCGCTCCAGTCATCGAAGACCGCGCCCTGGAAAGCGACCTGCGCCACTGTCTGCAGCGTATCGCCCAGCGCCACTGGAGGTTGCATGCGTAACCCCGGGGTCTTCCATGTCGACAGCGAGATCGTCGTTCCCTTCTTCGACGTCGATAGCATGCACATCGTCTGGCACGGCCATTACGTGAAGTACCTGGAGGTGGCCCGCTGCGCCCTGCTCGACCGCCTGGCCCACAACTACCTGCAGATGCAGGCCAGCGGCTACGCGTGGCCGGTGATCGACCTGCAACTGCGCTACATCCGCGGCGCCACCTTCGGCCAGCGCCTTACCGTGCGCGCCAGCCTGGTGGAGTGGGAAAACCGCCTGAAGATCCACTACCTGATCAGCGACGCCATGACCGGCGAACGCATGACCCGGGCCAGCACCGTGCAGGTCGCGGTGCATATCGACAGCGGCGAGATGCAGTTGGCCTCGCCGCAGGTGATGCTCGACGCCGTGCAGCAGGTGCTGGCATGAAACACAGCCTGTACCGGTCATTCTCGGCACTGCGCCCTGGCTCGAACTCGGGCAGATCAGCGCGAGCACAAGGCCGCTCCCGCAAGATCCTCGCTGCAATCGTGATGTCGCTCATCAGCCCTCTGGCCTTCGCCTTCGGCCTCGACGACCTGCAAAAGCAACTGAGCGCGCCGGCGGTGATCAAGGGTCCGTTCATCCAGGAAAAGCATCTGCGTGCCCTGCCCCAGCCCCTGTTGAGCAAGGGCCGCTTCGTGCTGGCCCGCGACCTTGGCCTGCTGTGGCTGCTGCAAACGCCACTGCGCCAGGATTACCGCATCGACGCCCAAGGCATTGCCCGGCGCGACCCGAGTGGCTGGCAAACCCTGCCCAGCCGCAGCGCCGGGGCCGAGCAGAACCGCCTGTTCTTCGCTGTGCTGCAAGGCGATAGCAGCGGCCTGCAACGGGACTTCGAGTTGAGCCTGAGCGGCGAGGCCGAGCAGTGGCAATTGCGCCTGACGCCCCGTTCGTTGCTGCTCAAGCAGGTCTTCACCCACATCGACATCAGCGGCGGGCGCTATGTCGAGCGCATCGTGCTGAGCGAAACCCAGGGTGACAGCACCGTGCTGCGCATGCCCGACAGCAGTGGCAGCGCTGCCCTGAGCGACGCGGAGCGCCGTGATTTTGCCAACTGAACGCCTGTTGCCGCGCCTGTTCGTCTGCCTGCTGCTGGCCATGCTGGCGATTGCCGCTTGGCAGTGGCATCGCGGCGCGCCGCTGTCCGCCGACCTGATGACCCTGGTGCCCGGGGCCACCGAGGACCCACTGGTCAAGCGCGCCGAACAACGCATGCAGGAGCCGCTCAACCGCGAGCTGCTGGTGCTGGTCGGCCATGCCGACCGCCAGCAGGCGCTGGCCATGGCGCAGAAACTGGCCGGGCAATGGCAGGCCAGCGGCCTGTTCGAAAAGGTCCAGTGGAGCCTGCAGACCGACCTGCAGGCGGTGCGTGAACAACTGCTGCAAGGCCGCCTGGCGATGCTGGCGGCCGAGGACCGGAAGCAGCTGGTCGAGCACCCGGACGCCTTTATCGAGCAACGCGTGCAAAGCCTGTTCGACCCCTTCACCGGTTTCAGCCTGGTGCCCAGCCAGGACGACTGGCTGGGCCTTACCGGGCGTATCCAGAACAGCCAGCCGAAGCCGGCCAATGTCGAACTGGATACCACCAGCGGCGCACTGGTCGCCCAGGCCGACGGCCAGGCCTGGGTGCTGCTGCGCGCGCGCACCGTGGGCAACGCCTTCGACCTGCACCTGCCATTGCAGGTAGCCGAACTGCTCAAGCAGAGCCGCGCCCAGGCCGGCCAGGCCGGTGCCCACCTGCTGGCAGCCAGCGGCCTGCTGCACGCCGCTGCCGGCCAGCAACAGGCCAGCCGGGAAATCACCTGGGTCGGGGGTGGCGCGACACTGGGCATCCTGTTGCTGTTGCTGCTGACCTTTCGCCGTTGGCGGGCGTGGCTGGCGTTCGTCCCGGTACTGGTGGGCATGCTGTTCGGCTCGGTGGTGTGCGTAGCGCTGTTCGGCCAGATGCACGTAATGACCCTGGTACTCGGTTCCAGCCTGATCGGCGTGGCGGTCGACTACCCGCTGCACTACCTGTCCAAGGGCTGGAGCCTCAAGCCCTGGCGCAGCTGGCCAGCTATGCGCCTGACCTTGCCGGGCATGAGCCTGAGCCTGGCCACCAGTTGCATCGGCTACCTGGCCCTGGCCTTCACCCCGTTCCCGGCACTGACCCAGATCGCCGCGTTTTCCGCAGCCGGCCTGGTCGGCGCCTACCTGAGCGCGGTGTGCCTGCTGCCAGCGCTGCTGGCCACGGTCGACCTGCAACCGGCGCAATGGCCGCTGCGCATCGCCGAAACCCTCACCACCTGGCGTGAGCAATTGCTGCGCAAGGTGCCCAGCGGCGCCTTGCTGGCTTTGGCGCTGTCGTTCTGCGCCGCTGGCCTGTGGCAGCTGCAAACCCACAACGACATCCGCCAGTGGGTTGGCACCCCGCCGCAACTGATGGAAGAAGCCCAGGCGGTGGCGCGCATCACCGGCTACCAGCCCACCAGCCAGTTCTACCTGGTACGCGGGGCCGATCAACAACAACTGCTGGGCCGCCTTGAGGCGCTGTCCGGCGAGCTTCAAGAGCTGGTCGAGCTGGGCAAGCTCAAGGGGTTCATGAGCCTCAGCCAGTTGGTTGCCAGCCCGGCCGCTCAAGGCCAGGTACGCCAGGCACTGGCCGTACTGCCGCAACACTGGCAGCCACTGCTGGCCCTGGGCGTTCCGCAGGCCGCGCTGGCCGCGCAGGCTGATCAGCTGCGCCAACTGCCAGACCAGGCCATCGAACAAGTCCTGGCCGGCCCGCTCGGCGAAGCCTGGCGGCCGTTGTGGCTGGGCCAGCAAGACAGCGGGGTAGCCGCCATCGTCAGCCTGCAAGGCTTGAGCGACACCACGCTGCTGCACCTGCAGACCGATGGCCTCGATGGCGTGCAACTGATCGACCGCCTCGGTGAACTGAACCAGCTGTTCGCCGCTACCCAGGTCAGTGCGGCGGAGCTCAAGTTGCTGTCCTGCGCGCTGATCCTGGTGCTGCTGGTGCCGCCGTTCGGCTTGCGTGGTTCACTGCGTATCGTCGCCCTGCCGCTCTTGGCGGCGCTGTGCAGCCTGGCCAGCCTCGGCTGGCTCGGTCAACCGCTGACCCTGTTCAGCCTGTTCGGCCTGCTGCTGGTGACCGCCATCAGCGTCGACTACGCGATCCTCATGCACGAGCGCATCGGCGGCGCGGCGGTTAGCCTGCTCGGCACCTTGCTGGCGGCGCTGACCACCTGGCTGTCGTTCGGCCTGCTGGCGCTGTCGAGCACACCGGCAGTGAGCAGTTTCGGCCTGGCCGTGAGCCTGGGCCTGGCGTTCAGCTTCCTCCTGGCCCCCTGGGCGGCCCCCCGTGATGGAGCGCAACCGCACCCATGACCCCGCTGTCGCTCTGGGCCATGGCCCTGTGTCTGTTCGCCCTGTGGGTGCTCGGCCTGCGCCGTGTCGCCGCACTGGCCCAACACATCCTTTCGAATTCCGTTTCCATGGCAAGGAGCCCTCATGCCGAACATTGAACTGCAACAACGCCAGGTGCTGGTGATCGGTGCCGGCCCGTCTGGCGCCATCGCCGCCGCGCTGCTCAAGCGCCAGGGCCACGACGTGCTGGTGATCGAACGCCAGCGCTTCCCACGTTTCTCCATCGGCGAAAGCCTGCTGTCCCACTGCCTCGACTTCGTCGAGGAAGCGGGCATGCTCGATGCCCTGCAAGCAGCCGGCTTCCAGCACAAGAACGGCGCTGCCTTCGCCTGGGGCGAGGAATACACCGCCTTCGATTTCGGCCAGACCTTCAGCCAAGGCAAGCCGAGCACCTTTCAAGTGCAGCGCGGGCGCTTCGACAAGCTGCTGGCCGACCAGGCCGAGGCTCAGGGCGTCGAAATCCGCTACGAGCACGAGATCGTCAGCGCCGACATGAGCGGTGAACGGCCGCAGGTGCGCGCCCGTCGCCCGGATGGCAGTGAATACGACGTGCAGGCGCAGTTCGTGCTCGACGCCAGCGGCTATGGCCGCGTACTGCCGCGCCTGCTCGACCTCGAGGCACCGTCGAACTTCCCTGTGCGCCAGGCAGTGTTCACCCACATCGAGGACCGCATCGACCATCCAGGCTTCGACCGCGACAAGATCCTCATCACCACTCACCCCCAGCACCGCGACATCTGGTTCTGGACCATCCCCTTCAGCGATGGCCGCACGTCGCTGGGCGTGGTCGCCGCCGCCGAGCGCTTCGCCGCCGCGCCCAAGGACCTGGATGCCTGCCTCAAGCACTTCGTGGCGCAGACCCCAAGCTTGGCCAAGGTCTTGGCCAACGCGGTGTGGGACACCCCAGCACGCACCATCGGTGGCTACTCGGCCAACGTCAAGGCCCTGCACGGCAAGGGCTACGCCTTGCTCGGCAACGCCGCCGAATTCCTCGACCCGGTGTTCTCCTCGGGCGTGACCATCGCCATGCGTTCGGCGAGCATGGCCGCCGGCCTGCTGCACCGCCAACTGCAAGGCGAGGCGGTGGACTGGCAGGGCGAGTTCGCCGAACCGCTCAAGCGTGGCGTCGATACCTTCCGCGTGTACGTGGAAGGCTGGTACGACGGCAGCTTCCAGGACGTCATCTACCACCCCGGCAGCTCGCCGGAGATCCGCGCCATGATCAGCTCGATCCTCGCCGGCTACGCCTGGGACGCCCGCAACCCGTTCGTCGCCGAGCCGAGGCGGCGCCTGCGCACCCTGGCCGAGCTGTGCGCGAGAGCCCCGGCATGAACCAGCGCCCGTTCCTCAGCGACACCTACGTCGAAGAAACCCGTATCGGTTTCCGCTTCCTTGCCAGCCACGTCTGGCAGCACCATGTGCTGCGCGTGGCGATCAACGACCTGCGCCAACTGTTCGACGGTGAGCCGCCGCAGGCGCCGGTGCTGCTCGACGCCGGCTGCGGCCAGGGCAAGTCGTTCAAGCACCTGCAACAGGTGTTCGCCCCGGCCAAGCTGATGGGCACCGATGCCGACCCGCACAGCCTTGAGCTGAGCGCCGCCGAGGCCCGCCGCCTGGGCCTTGAGGTGGAGCTGCGCGGCAGCGACTGCGCCCGGCTGCAGTACCCGGACGCCAGCGTCGATATCCTGTTCTGCCACCAGACCTTCCACCATCTGGTGGAGCAGGAGAAGGCCCTGGCCGAGTTCTACCGGGTGCTCAAGCCTGGCGGCTACCTGCTGTTCGCCGAGTCCACCGAAGCCTACATCGATACCTGGGTGATCCGCTGGTTCTTCCGCCACCCCATGCACGTGCAAAAGAGCGCCGAGGGGTACTTGCAGATGCTGCGCCAGCAAGGCTTCCAGTTCGGCCCGCGCAACGTCTCGTATCCCTACCTGTGGTGGAGTCGCGCCACGGACTTCGGCCTGCTCGAACGCCTGGGCCTGCGCAAGCCACCTGCGGTCGGCCAGCGCGAAGAGACGCTGGTCAACGTGGTGGCGCGCAAGCCCCTGGAGCAGCCATGAAACACCTGCTGGCCCTGGCCCTGTGCCTGCTGCTCGGCGCCTGCGCCGCACGCCCGCCGCTGCCGGCGCACATGCCTGCGCTGCAACTGCCGCAGCAGCTGCATGTCGAACGTGAACAGGCTGGCCAGCGCCAGGACTGGCTGCTGGTGATCCAGGGCGAGCACGGCTACCTGCGCTGGTCGCTGCTCGACCTGCTGGGCATTCCCCAGGCGCGTCAGCTGCTCGATGGCCAGCAGTGGCATGCCGATGGCCTGCTGCCGCCGAACCCGGCCGCGCGCGAGCTGTTCGCCGCCGTGCTGTTTGCCCTTACCCCGGCCGAGCAACTGCCGCAGCTTTATCCCCAGGCGCGCCAGCAGAATGAGCGGCGCTGGCTGGGCGATCGCTGGCAGGTCCGCTATCGCGCCGCCGACGCTTTCGACTTGAACCTCGGTGATGGCCTGCGTTATTCAGTCGACCCTCTGCCCCGCGAGGACACCCCATGACCGCCTACCTCAATGCCCTCGGCCTGGTCTGCGCCCTTGGCCAAGGGCAGGCCGAAGTGGCCGCGCGCCTGTTCGCCGGCGACTGCTCCGGCATGCAGCCGGCAGCGGGCTGGATCCCCGAGCGCCAGCCACCGGTCGGGGCGGTCATCGGCGCCCTGCCCGCCGTGCCGCTGCCCGAGCAGCACAGCCGCAACAACCAGTTGCTGTACACCGCAGCCCTGCAGATCGAGCCGGCCATCCGCCAGGCCATCGGCCGGTATGGCGCGCACCGCGTCGCGGTGATCCTCGGCACCAGCACCTCTGGCATCGCCGAAGCCAGCGCAGGCTTTTCGCAGTACCTGCAAAGCGGGCAGTTCCCTGCCAATTACCGCTACGCCGAGCAAGAGCTGAGCGCACCGGCCAACTTCCTCGCCGACTGGTTGCAGCTGAGCGGCCCGGCTTACGTGATTTCCACCGCCTGCACCTCCAGTGGCCGTGCCCTGCTCAGCGCCCGGCGCCTGCTCGACCTGGGCCTGTGCGACGCGGTGCTGTGCGGCGGCGTCGACAGCCTGTGCGGCCTGACCCTCAATGGCTTCAGCGCCCTGGAGGCGATCAGCGAGCAGCGCTGCAACCCGTTCTCGGTCAACCGCAACGGCATCAACATCGGCGAGGCGGCGGCGTTGTTCCTGATGACCCGCGAGGGCAACGCCGCAGGCAGTCACATCGCATTGCTGGGTGCCGGGGCCAGCTCCGACGCCCACCACATCTCTGCCCCCGACCCGACCGGCACTGGCGCCTTGCAGTGCATGGGCAAAGCACTGGACAATGCCGGCCTTGCACCCGCGCAGATCGATTACCTGAACTTGCACGGCACCGCCACGGCGCATAACGACGCCATGGAAAGCCTGGCCGTGCATACGCTGTTCGGCGCCACGCTGCCCTGCTCGTCGAGCAAACCGATGACCGGCCACACGCTTGGCGCCGCCGGCGCGCTGGAAGCGGCGTTCTGCTGGTTGAGCCTGAGCGGGCACAACCCCGAGGGGTTGCTGCCGCCGCATGTATGGGACCGCCAACAGGACCCGGCACTGCCGGCCCTGGCCTTGGTCGACGGCAGCCAGCGCATGGGCACGCAACGCCCACGCCGTTTGATGAGCAACTCGTTCGCCTTCGGCGGCAACAACGTCAGCCTGATTCTCGGAGACACCCCATGATCCCCTGGCCACTGGCCGAGCTGCTGCCCCACGCCGGCGACATGATTCTGATCGACCAGGTCGACAGCTGCGACGACGAGCAGATCCACACCCGCGCCACCGTGCGCCCCGGCGGCCTGTTCAACCGCGCCGATGGCAGCCTGCCGGCCTGGCTCGGCGTCGAGCTGATGGCCCAGAGCGTGGCGGCCTATGCCGGTTGCCGGGCGCGGCGCAATGGTCAACCGGTGGAACTGGGCTTTCTGCTCGGCACGCGCAAGTTCGAATGTGATGTCGAGCACTTCCCGGCCGGCGCCGAACTGCACATCCACGCCCTGCGTTCGCTCGAAGACGAGAACGGCATGGGCGTGTTCGAATGCCACCTGCGCGGCCCCGGTATCCATGCCAGTGCCCGCCTGAACGTCTACCGCCCGCCCCAAGCGGCCAGCTACCTGGCCGAAGCACGCCCAGAGGAACCTTCCCATGACTGATACCATTCTGGTCACCGGCTCGAGCCGGGGCATCGGCCGCGCCATCGCCCTGCGCCTGGCCCGGGCCGGCTACGACTTGGTGCTGCACTGCCGCAGCGGCCTGGCCGAGGCCCATGCAGTGGCCGAGGAAATCCGCGCGCTGGGCCAGCAGGTACGGGTGCTGCAGTTCGACATCAGCGATCGCGCTGCCTGCCGGGCCATTCTCGAAAGCGACGTGGAACGCTTCGGTGCCTACTACGGCGTGGTCTGCAACGCCGGCCTGACCCGCGACGGCGCCTTCCCGGCGCTCACTGACGAAGACTGGGACCAGGTGTTACGTACCAACCTCGACGGCTTCTACAACGTCCTGCAGCCACTGACCATGCCGATGATCCGCCGCCGCGCGCCGGGGCGCATCGTCTGTATCACCTCGGTGTCGGGGCTGATCGGCAACCGAGGCCAAGTCAACTACAGCGCCTCCAAAGCGGGCCTGATCGGCGCCGCCAAGGCCCTGGCAATAGAACTGGGCAAGCGACGCATCACCGTCAATTGCGTGGCCCCCGGGCTGATCGACACGGCCATGCTCGACGAACACGTGCCGGTGGACGAGCTGCTGAAGATGATCCCCGCCGGGCGCATGGGCACGCCGGAGGAGGTGGCCGGCGCGGTGAATTTCCTGATGTCGCCCGAGGCGGCGTACATCACCCGCCAGGTCCTGGCGGTGAACGGGGGGCTATGCTGATGCGCCGCGTCGTCGTCACCGGCATGGCCGGGATCACCGCCCTGGGCAGCGACTGGGCGAGCATCAGCGGGCATTTCGCCAACCAGCGCAGCGGCATCCGCCGCATGGACGAATGGGACCGTTTCGAGGAGTTGAACACACGCCTGGCGGGCCCCATCGATGATTTCAAGGTGCCAAGCCACTGGACCCGCAAACAACTGCGCAGCATGGGCCGGGTTTCGCGCCTGGCAGTGGCTGCCGCCGAGCGTGCCCTGGACGATGCCGGGCTGCTCGGCGACCCGAGCATCCGCGATGGGCGCATGGGCGTGGCCTGCGGTTCGTCCACCGGCAGCACCGACGAAATCAAGGCGTTCGGCAACATGCTGCTGAACTCGGTGGCTGATGGCCTGAATGCCAACTCCTATGTGCGCATGATGCCGCACACCACCGCCGCCAACATCAGCATCTTCTTCGGCCTCACCGGGCGCCTGATCCCCACCTCCAGCGCCTGCACCAGCGGCAGTCAGGGCATTGGCTACGCCTACGAGGCGATCAAGTTCGGCCGCCTGCCGCTGATGCTCGCGGGTGGCGCCGAGGAGCTGTGCCCGACCGAGGCGATGGTGTTCGACGCGCTGTACGCCACCAGCCTGAAGAACGACACACCCCACCTGAGCCCGCGCCCCTACGACAGCGGCCGCGACGGCCTGGTGATCGGCGAGGGCGGCGGCATGCTGGTGCTGGAGGAACTGGAACATGCCTTGGCCCGTGGGGCGAAGATCCACGCCGAGATCGTCGGTTTCGGCAGCAATGCCGACGGCCAGCACACCACCCGCCCTGAGCAGCTGACCATGCGCCGCGCCATGGAGCTGGCCTTGGAGGACGCAAACTTGCCGCCCGAGGCCATCGGCTACGTCAACGGCCACGGCACCGCTACCGAGCAGGGCGATATCGCCGAGACGCTGGCCACCAGCAACCTGTTCGGCCCGCGTATGCCGATCAGCTCGCAAAAGAGTTTCCTCGGCCACACCCTCGGTGCCTGCGGTGCATTGGAGTCCTGGTTCAGCATCGAGATGCTCAACAGCGACCGCTACGTACACACGCTCAACCTCGATAATGTCGACCCGCGCTGCGGTGAACTGGACTACCTGCGCGGCGAGTTCCGCGCCATGAACCATCAATATGTGATGAACAACAACTTCGCCTTCGGCGGGGTCAACACCTCGTTGATCTTCCGTCGCTGGCACTGACGCAACCCAACCCCACTGAAACCAAGGAAGACCCGATGCGCCTGAAAACCTGGACCGCTGCCACCGCCCTGCTGCTCTGCGCCCTGCCGGGCGTCAGCCAGGCCCGTGACACCGCCCTGTACCTACCCTTCGAGAAAGTTGTGCAGCAGATGCTCAACGAGAAGAAGCTCGATGGCTCGGTGAAGTTCTACCTGGCTGGCGTACAGCCACGCGGCAAGGTCAATGTGATCAGCGCCAACGCGGTCACCAACAAGAAGACCAATGCCTTCAACAAAAGCGACGAAGCGGCCTGCGAATGGGCGTTGCAATCGGCCCTGCTGACCCTGCAGGACGCCGCGCGCAAGGTGAACGCCAACGCGGTGACCAATATCGCCAGCTACTACAAGAAGAACGAACGCAAGGATGCTGCGACCTACGAGTGCCATGCTGGCGCGGTGATCGCGGGTGTGGCGCTCAAGGGTGACCTGGCGCGCGTGAACTGATCTGTTCTGCAAACCTGAAAAAATGTGTGAGCCGGCTTGCCGGCGATGGGCCGCAAAGCGGCCCTTAATCGCTAAAAGACCGGCATCAGCCTTCAGGTTTGGCACTTTTAGCAGTGCCATCTCCAGGTCAATTCCAGTGAGTCAGCTCCATTAGGGCTGCTATGCAGCCCATCGCTGGCAAGCCAGCTCTCGCCGGTGCGCGCAGGCCAGTCCAATCGTGCCCGCTTTTGCCCGCCTAGCCGTATACCTGCCCGGTCACCAACTCGGCAAACGCTCTCGCCATCGCCGACCCGCCTCGTTCGCGCTGCACCAGCCACACCGCTGACGTCGCCTCTTCATCCAGCAGGGTGCGGTACACCACGCCCTCGATGCGCATGCGTTGGAATGAAGCCGGCAGGACTGAAACCCCCAAACCCGCCGACACCAGCCCAATGATGGTCATGGCCTCCCCCGCTTCTTGAGCAAAATGCGGATTGAACCCCGCCTGCCGCGCCAGGCTGAGCAACTGGGCGTGCAAACCACTGCCGTAACTGCGCGGGAAGAACACGAACGGTTCGTGGGCCAGCGCCGCCATGTGCACACCGTGCTCGGTCCCTTCGGCCAGCGCATGCGAGGCATTGATCACCGCCACCAATGGTTCGCGAAACAACTCCGTGGCCACCAGCCCTTCCGGCAAGGGCATGGGCCGCATCAGCCCGACCTCGATGGACTCATCGAACACCCCCTCGGCGACATCGCGGCTGCTCATTTCCTTGAGGTTCAGGTGCACTGCCGGGAAACGCTGGCGGAAGGCATGAATAGCCTTGGGAATTTTCGAGGTGAAGGGGGCAGACGACGTAAAGCCGATCTTCATTTCGCCCAGCTCACCCAACTGCGCGCGGCGCGCGACATCAGCCGCCTTCTCAACCTGCGCGAGTACCTGACGCGCTTCCCCGAGAAACAGCCGCCCGGCCTCACTCAACTCGACCCGACGATTGGTACGTTCGAACAAGCGGGCGCCCAACTCCTGTTCCAAGGCCTGGATCTGTTGGCTCAGGGGTGGCTGAGAAATGCCTAATTGCTGGGCCGCCCGCCCAAAGTGCAGCTCTTCGGCAACTGCAATGAAGTAACGCAGGTGGCGCAGTTCCATGGGGCCCCCAGAACAAGTCGTCAAACATCTTAAATAGGTCGAACAATATATTGGATCTAATCATTAGGCAGCTATATGATTTTTTCATTGCACCTGAGGTACCCACCCGTGAAGACTGCTGTAGCCCCCCTTCCTGCTGAGCCCGAGCCCACCCCGCTGAACGACATCTGGATCGAGAAAGGCACCCCTGCCTTCATGAAGACCGTACTGGCCCTGTTCAGCGGGGGCTTCGCGACCTTCGCCCTGCTGTATTGCGTGCAGCCGATGATGCCGCTGCTGTCGCAGGAGTTTTCGATCAATGCCGCGCAGAGCAGCCTGGTACTGTCAGTGTCGACCGGCATGCTGGCGTTCGGCCTGCTGATCACCGGGCCGATTTCCGACCGCATCGGGCGCAAGCCGGTGATGGTGTTTGCCCTGCTCTGCGCCGCGTTATCGACCATCGTCAGCGCGGTGATGCCGACCTGGGAAGGCGTACTCGCCACGCGGGCGCTGGTCGGCCTGTCGCTGAGCGGCCTGGCAGCTGTGGCGATGACCTACCTGAGCGAAGAAATCCACCCCCAGCACATCGGCCTGGCCATGGGCTTGTATATCGGTGGCAATGCCATCGGCGGCATGAGCGGTCGCCTGATCACCGGCGTGCTGATCGACTTCGTCAGCTGGCACACGGCAATGCTGACCATCGGTGGCCTGGCCCTGATCGCAGCGCTGGTGTTCTGGAAGGTGCTCCCCGAATCGCGCAATTTCAGGGCGCAGACGCTGAAACCGCGCAGCCTGCTGGACGGCTTCGTCATGCACTTCAAGGACGCGGGCCTGCCCTGGTTGTTCCTCGAAGCGTTCCTGCTGATGGGCGCGTTCGTCACCCTGTTCAACTACATCGGCTATCGGCTGCTGGCCGAGCCCTATCACATGAACCAAGCGCTGGTCGGCCTGCTATCGGTGGTTTATCTGTCGGGTATCTACAGCTCGGCGCAAGTGGGGGCGCTGGCAGATAAACTGGGACGCCGGCGGGTGTTCTGGGCGAGCATTCTGGTCATGGCGGGCGGGCTGTTGCTGACATTGGCCAGCCCCCTGGTGATGATTATCGTGGGGATGCTGATCTTTACCTTCGGCTTTTTCGGAGCGCATTCGGTGGCCAGCAGCTGGATCGGCCGGCGAGCGCTGAAGGCCAAGGGCCAGGCTTCTTCGTTGTACCTGTTCTGCTATTACGCGGGGTCGAGTGTGGCGGGCACGGCAGGTGGGGTGTTCTGGCACCAGTGGGGCTGGAGTGGTATCGGGCTGTTCATCGGCAGCCTGCTGACGGTGGCGTTGCTGGTGGCATTGCACCTCAGCAAGCTGGCGCCCAAGGCTGCCTGAACAGGGTTGCGCTGCAGCCCAATCGCCGGTTTGCCGAAGATTGGGCCCTCAGGTCAGTTCACGATCTCGACGATGTCCACATCCACTTCACGGCTCATCAGGTGCTTTTCCACCTCACCGGTCAGCTTGACCTTGGTCTTGTCGTTGAACGGCGTCGGCGGCAGGTCTTCATCATCGATCTCGACGGAGATGGTGCCGGTGTTGTCCTTGAATTCGTACTTGTCGTCATTGTCGACCTTCTTGGTGACATACCCCTGCAGCACTACGGGGGTGTCATCGGCTGCGTCATTGGCCGCGGCGACGGTTGTCACCGCCTGAGCGCCTGGGCCGGTGTAACCGGCGGCCAAGGCAGCGGTACTGAACAAGGGGGCGAGAATCAGAGCGAAGTAGCGAGCTTTCATGAGGTTCGGGTCCTGTTTCGGTTTCGATGGGACCAGATTAGCGACGATCGCTGAATTAAAACTTAATGCAACAAAACCAGGGCATGGCACCGGCTTTGCCGGAGATGGGCCGCAAAGCGGCCCCGATTCGCTTGACTGGCAGCACTCAGATCACTGGTGGTACTGCGCGGACAGTTCATGCACGGCGTTGATGAACACGCCCGCATGCTCCGGGTCGACCTCCGGCGTAATGCCGTGACCCAGGTTGAACACATGGCCGGTACCCTGGCCATAGCTCGCCAGGATCCGTGCCACTTCGTTGCGGATGGCCTCGGGCTTGGCGTACAGCACGGTCGGGTCCATGTTGCCTTGCAGGGCAACCTTGTCACCCACGCGGCGGCGGGCGTCGCCGATCTCGCAGGTCCAGTCCAGGCCCAGTGCATCAGCGCCGGCTTCAGCGATGCTCTCCAGCCACAGGCCGCCATTCTTGGTGAACAGGATTACCGGCACCTTGCGCCCATCGTGCTCACGGATCAGGCCGCTGACGATCTTGCGCATGTAGGCCAGGGAAAACTCCTGATACGCCGCCGCCGACAGGTTGCCGCCCCAGGTGTCGAAGATCTGCACGGCCTGGGCGCCGGCCAGGATCTGCCCGTTGAGGTAGCTGGTGACCGACTGTGCCAGCTTGTCCAGCAGCATGTGCAGGGCTTGCGGGTTGTCGTAGGCCATCGCCTTGGTCTTGCGGAAGTCTTTGGACGAGCCACCTTCGACCATGTAGGTGGCCAGGGTCCATGGGCTGCCGGAGAAACCGATCAGCGGCACACGGCCGTTGAGCTCGCGCCGAATGGTGCTGACGGCATCCATCACGTAGCCGAGGTCTTTCTGCGGATCAGGGATGGCCAACGCTTCGATGTCGGCCGGGGTGCTGATGACCTTCTTGAAACGCGGGCCTTCGCCGGTCTCGAAGTAAAGGCCAAGGCCCATGGCATCGGGAATGGTGAGGATGTCCGAGAACAGGATCGCTGCGTCGAGCGGGTAGCGTTCCAGCGGCTGCAGGGTGACCTCACAGGCGAACTGGGGGTTCATGCACAGGCTCATGAAGTCACCGGCCTTGGCGCGGCTGGCGCGGTATTCCGGCAGGTAACGGCCGGCCTGGCGCATCATCCATACAGGGGTGACGTCTACGGGTTGCTTGAGCAGTGCACGCAGGAAACGATCGTTCTTCAGGGCAGTCATGTCGGCATCCGGCAAAAAAGTGCGGGCATTTTCTCAGACGCCAGCGCAAAAGGCACGGTTGAGACCATGCGTTTTGTCTATTGGGTGCCGTGGATCAAGCAATTTTGTATACAAAAACCGATGAGGCCGCTGTGCGGCCCCATCGGGTCGATCACACTTCGAGGTAATCCAGGATACCTTCGGCAGCGTTGCGGCCTTCGAAGATGGCGGTCACCACCAGGTCCGAACCGCGCACCATATCGCCACCGGCAAATATTTTCGGGTTGCTGGTCTGGTGCTTGAACGTGCCTTTCTCCGGGGCCACCACACGGCCTTGGCTGTCCATCTGGATGCCATGCTGCTCGAACCAGGGTGCCGGGCTTGGGCGGAAGCCGAACGCGATCACCACGGCGTCCGCCGGGAGGATTTCTTCGGAACCCGGGATCGGCTCGGGGCTGCGACGGCCACGGGCATCCGGCTCGCCAAGACGGGTCTCGACCACCTTCACGCCTTCGACCTTGTCTTCACCGACAATGGCGATCGGCTGACGGTTGTAGAGGAATTTCACGCCCTCTTCCTTGGCGTTTTTCACCTCTTTGCGCGAGCCTGGCATGTTGGCTTCGTCACGGCGGTAGGCACAGGTCACCGACTTGGCTCCCTGGCGGATCGAGGTGCGGTTGCAGTCCATCGCGGTGTCGCCACCGCCCAGCACCACGACCCTCTTGCCCTGCATATCGACGAAGTCTTGCGGCGACTTCTCGAAGCCCAGGTTGCGGTTGACGTTGGCGATCAGGAAATCCAGCGCGTCATGCACGCCCGGCAGGTCCTCGCCCGGGAAGCCGCCTTTCATGTAGGTATAGGTACCCATGCCCATGAACACGGCGTCGTACTCGGCGAGCAGCTGTTCCATGGTGATGTCGGTGCCCACCTCGGTGTTCAGGCGGAACTCGATACCCATGCCAGTAAAGACTTCGCGACGATGGCTCAGCACGGTCTTTTCCAGCTTGAACTCAGGGATGCCGAAGGTCAGCAAGCCGCCGATTTCAGGGTTCTTGTCGAACACCACCGGGGTAACCCCGGCACGCACCAGCACGTCGGCACAGCCCAGGCCCGCCGGGCCAGCACCGATGATGGCAACGCGCTTGCCAGTCGGTTTGACCTTGGACATGTCCGGGCGCCAACCCATGGCGAAGGCGGTGTCGGTGATGTACTTCTCAACCGAACCGATGGTCACCGCGCCGAAGCCGTCGTTCAGCGTGCAGGCACCCTCGCACAGGCGGTCTTGCGGGCACACACGGCCACAGACTTCCGGCAGGGTGTTGGTCTGATGCGACAGTTCGGCCGCGGCCAGGATGTTGCCTTCGGCGACCAGCTTCAACCAGTTCGGGATGAAGTTGTGCACCGGGCACTTCCACTCACAATACGGGTTACCGCAGCCCAGACAGCGATGCGCCTGCTCTACGGACTGCTGGGGCTTGAAAGGCTCGTAGATTTCCACGAACTCTTTCTTGCGCTGGCGCAGCAGCTTTTTCTTCGGGTCCTTGCGGCCCACTTCGATGAACTGGAAGTCGTTACTCAGACGTTCAGCCATTTTTCAAAACCTCTTAACAGCAGCTGCAAGCTACGCGCTGCAAGCCGCAAGACGATCACTTAAGCCGGGCAAACCTCGGACTGCTGTTGTTTGCAGCCTGAGGCTTGCCACTTGCAGCTGTTTTTACTGCGGGTTGGCACGGGTACTGGACAGCAGTTGCTTGAGATTGGCCGCCTTCGGCTTGACCAACCAGAAGCGCCGCACGTAATCGTCCAGGTTCTCCGAGAGCTCACGCCCCCACTCGCTGCCGGTTTCTTCCACGTATTCGCCAAGGACCCGCGCCAGGTGGCTACGGTAGGCTTCCATCGCTTCACCACTGATACGCTGGATTTCCACCAGTTCGTGGTTGAGCTTGTCGACGAAGCTGTTGTCCATGTCGAGCACGTAGGCGAAGCCACCAGTCATGCCAGAGCCGAAGTTGTAACCGGTCTTGCCCAGGACGCAGACAAAGCCACCGGTCATGTATTCACAGCAGTGATCGCCAGTACCCTCGACAACAGCGTGGGCGCCGGAGTTACGCACAGCGAAGCGCTCGCCCGCGGTGCCGGCGGCGAACAGCTTGCCGCCCGTGGCGCCATAGAGGCAGGTGTTGCCGACAATGGCGCTGTGCTGGGTTTCGAACGGGCTGCCGGCTGGCGGCACGATGGTGACCTTGCCACCGGTCATGCCTTTGCCGACGTAGTCGTTGGCGTCACCTTCCAGGTACAGGTTCAGGCCGCCGGCGTTCCACACGCCGAAGCTCTGGCCTGCAGTGCCCTTGAAGCGGAAGGTGATCGGCGCTGCGGCCATGCCCTGGTTGCCGTGCAGCTTGGCGATTTCGCCGGAGATGCGCGCACCGATGGAGCGGTCACAGTTGCAGATGTCGAGCGCGAACTCGCCACCGGCCTGATCGCGGATGGCCGGCAGGGCCATTTCCACCATCTTCTCGGCCAGCTCGCCCTTGTCGAACGGCGGGTTCTTGTCGACTTCGCAGAACTGCGGCTTGTCGGCCGGAATGTGCGAGCTGCCCAGCAGCGGCGACAGGTCAAGGTGGTGCTGGCGCTCGGTATCGCCTGGCAGCACGTCGAGCAGGTCGGTCCGGCCGATCAGCTCGCCCAGGCTACGCACACCCAGCTTGGCCAGCCACTCGCGGGTTTCTTCGGCAACGAAGGTGAAGAAGTTGATCACCATGTCGACGGTGCCGATGTAATGGTCCTTGCGCAGCTTGTCGTTCTGCGTGGCCACGCCGGTGGCGCAGTTGTTCAGGTGGCAGATGCGCAGGTACTTGCAGCCCAGGGCGATCATCGGTGCGGTACCGAAGCCAAAGCTCTCGGCACCCAGGATGGCAGCCTTGATCACGTCCAGGCCGGTTTTCAGGCCACCGTCGGTCTGTACCCGTACCTTGCCGCGCAGGTCGTTGCCGCGCAGGGTCTGGTGGGTTTCGGCCAGGCCCAGTTCCCACGGGGCGCCGGCGTACTTGATCGAGGTCAGCGGCGAAGCACCGGTACCACCGTCGTAACCGGAGATGGTGATCAGGTCGGCATAGGCCTTGGCCACGCCAGCGGCGATGGTACCCACGCCTGCTTCTGCCACCAGCTTGACCGACACCAGGGCCTGAGGGTTGACCTGCTTGAGGTCATAAATCAGCTGGGCCAGGTCTTCAATCGAGTAGATATCGTGGTGTGGCGGCGGCGAAATCAGGGTCACGCCCGGTACCGCATAGCGCAGCTTGGCGATCAGGCCGTTGACCTTGCCGCCTGGCAACTGCCCACCCTCGCCCGGTTTGGCGCCTTGGGCAACCTTGATCTGCAGCACTTCGGCATTGACCAGGTATTCCGGAGTCACACCGAAGCGGCCGGTGGCCACCTGCTTGATCTTGGAGCTACGGATGGTGCCATAGCGCGACGGGTCTTCACCGCCCTCACCGGAGTTGGAGCGCGCGCCCAGGCGATTCATCGCCTCGGCCAGCGCTTCGTGAGCCTCTGGCGACAGCGCGCCCAGCGAAATACCAGCAGAGTCGAAGCGCTTGAGGATCGCCTCCAGCGGCTCGATCTGATCCAGCGGCAGGGCCTGATCGGCCACCTTCACCTTCAGCAGGTCGCGGATCATCGATACCGGGCGCTGGTCGACCAGCGTGGTGTATTCCTTGAACTTGGCGTAGTCGCCCTGCTGCACGGCAGCCTGCAGCGTATTGACCACATCCGGGTTGTAGGCGTGGTACTCGCCGCCGTGGACGAACTTGAGCAGACCGCCCTGCTGGATCGGCTTGCGCCCGCTCCAGGCCTCAGCGGCGAGCAGCTTCTGGTCGCCCTCAAGGTCGACGAAACGCGCGCCCTTGATGCGGCTGGACACGCCTTTGAAGCTCAAGCCGACCACTTCTTCGGCCAGGCCCACCGCTTCGAACAGCTGGGCGCCACGGTAAGAGGCGATGGTGGAGATGCCCATCTTCGACAGGATCTTCAGCAGGCCCTTGGAGATGCCTTTGCGGTAGTACTTGAACACTTCGTCCAGGTCGCCCAGCACTTCGCCGGTGCGGATCAGGTCGGCCAGCACTTCATACGCCAGGTACGGGTATACCGCAGAGGCGCCGAAGCCCAGCAGTACCGCGAAGTGGTGCGGATCACGGGCAGTGGCGGTTTCGACCAGGATGTTGCTGTCGCAACGCAGGCCTTTTTCCGTCAGGCGGTGATGGACCGCGCCAACGGCGAACGAAGCATGCACCGGCAGCTTGCCCGGGGCGATATAGCGGTCGCTGAGCACCAGCTGGGTCTTGCCTGCGCGAACCGCTTCTTCTGCCTGATCGGCGATGTTACGGATGGCCGCTTCCAGGCCGATGCGTTCCTCATAGTTGAGGTCGATCAGCTGACGGTCGAAGCCTTCGCGCTCCAGGTTCATCAACGAACGCCATTTGGCGGGCGAGATGACCGGGGAGCTGAGGATTACCCGCGAGGCATGCTCGGGAGATTCCTGGAAGATGTTGCGCTCGGCACCCAGGCAGATCTCCAGCGACATGACGATCGCTTCGCGCAGCGGGTCGATCGGCGGGTTGGTAACCTGGGCGAACTGCTGGCGGAAGAAGTCGTAAGGCGAACGCACGCGCTGCGACAGGACAGCCATTGGCGTGTCGTCACCCATCGAACCGACCGCTTCCTGGCCTTGCTCGCCGAGTGGGCGCAGTACCTGGTCACGCTCTTCGAACGTCACCTGGAACATCTTCATGTACTGCTTGAGCTGGTCAGCGTCGTAGCTGGCCGCGCCCTGGTCGTCGGTGAGGGTCGCCTGGATACGCAAGGCGTGCTGACGCAGCCAGCGCTTGTACGGGTGGCGCGACTTCAGCCGGTTGTCGATGGCATCGGTGTCGAGGATGTGACCGGTCTCGGTGTCCACGGCGAAGATCTGGCCTGGGCCGACACGCCCCTTGGCGATGACATCTTCAGGCTTGTAGTCCCAGACGCCGATTTCCGACGCCAGGGTGATATAGCCATTCTTGGTGGTCACCCAGCGCGCCGGGCGCAGGCCGTTGCGGTCAAGCAGGCACACCGCATGGCGGCCTTCGGTCATGACGATGCCGGCGGGGCCATCCCACGGCTCCATGTGCATGGAGTTGTATTCATAGAACGCGCGCAGGTCGGCGTCCATGGTCTCGACGTTCTGCCAGGCTGGCGGTACCAGCATGCGCACGCCGCGGAACAGGTCGATGCCGCCGGTGACCATCAGCTCCAGCATGTTGTCCATGCTCGAGGAGTCGGAACCAACGCGGTTGACCAGCGGGCCGAGCTCTTCGAGGTCGGGGATCTGGTCGTTGGCGAACTTGGTGCGACGGGCCATGGCCCAGTTGCGGTTACCGGTGATGGTATTGATCTCGCCATTGTGGGCGAGGAAGCGGAACGGCTGCGCCAGCGGCCATTTCGGCAGGGTGTTGGTGGAGAAGCGCTGGTGGAACACGCAGATCGCGGTTTGCAGGCGCTCGTCGTCCAGGTCTGGATAGAAGGCCGCGAGATCGCGCGGCATCATCAGGCCTTTGTAGATGATGGTCTTGTGCGAGAAGCTGCAGATGTAGTGGTCGGCGTCGTGGGCGTTGGCCACGGACGAACGGCGACGGGCACTGAACAGCTTGATGGCGAATTCCTGATCGCTCAGACCTTCACCGCCGATGAACACCTGTTCGATCTGCGGCAGGCGCTCCAGCGCCAGGCGGCCGAGCACGCTGGTGTCGATCGGGACTTTGCGCCAGCCAACCAGGGTCAGGCCGGCAGCGATGATTTCGCGGTCCATGTTGGCGCGAGCAGCTTCGGCTTTTACCGGGTCCTGGTTGAAGAACACCATGCCAACGGCGTACTGCTTTGGCAGCTCGACGGCAAAATGTTCCTGGGCTACGGCACGCAGGAATTGATCGGGTTTCTGCATGAGCAGACCGCAACCGTCACCGGTCTTGCCGTCGGCGTTGATACCGCCGCGGTGGGTCATGCAAGTCAGGGCCTGCATGGCAGTTTGCAGAAGGTGGTGGCTCGGTTCGCCCGTCATATGGGCGATCAGGCCAAAACCACAGTTGTCCTTGAATTCTTCGGGATGGTACAGACCTGTTTTCATAGACACTTTCTCACCAGGTTCACCTCTCAACCGGAGGCAAATCTCTTTTTTAACAACCACTTACCATCCACGCCGATCAAATGCCAGCTTTTTTGCGGTGGCCATGGAAAACCATTGTTGCACAGCGACAGCGATGCCCACAAATTTTCATGTCTCACCATTGAAAATTTATGTCGCAATATTGAATGTTTTGCGCCATGCGCCGTGATAGCGGCTTGGCTCGAGTCTGAAGCGTTCCAGCCATGACTGCAAGATTGGCTTGTGGCCGGCAGCCTGGGACAGAAAAGCCTGCCGCGCTCGGGCGCAGCAGGCTAGACGAAAGTCAGTTATCGCTCAGCAACTGGGCGGCGGGGTGGTGCCGCCCGGAAGGTATCAGCGGGCCGTAGCCAGCTCTTGTTGGACGCTGGCTACAGTACGTGGCCAAGGTTTACCAGCCTGAACCTTCGCTGGCAAGTTCTTGATTGCCGCAACCGCTGCATCGCGGTTGGCGAAGCTACCATAAGTGACCACGTAAAGCGGCTTGCCCTGCAGGGTTTTCTTGAAGTAGCGATAGTCGCCACCCTGCGCCTTGACGAAGGCCTGCGCCGACGCTTCAGAGCTGGTACCGAGGATCTGCACGACATAGTTGCCAGGCTTCTGCCCGGTGTACCAGCCACTGTTACCGCTCCCGCCAGCCGCTTTGGCAGCAGGCTTGGCGGTGGCAACCTGGGTCGGTGCCGGAGCAGGCTTGGCAGGTGCAACCAGCTTGGCCGGCTGGGTTGCTACCGGTTTCTGCGCAGGAGCAACCGGCTGAGCCGGCGGCGTGCTGGTAGTGGCCTGGGCCATGGTGGGTGCAGGGCCGGCAGCCTCACCCTGCGGTGGTGCGATGGTCGTGACCGTCGGCGGATTGCCCGGCTGCAGCGCAGTGCTGTCCGCCGGGCCACCTTCCTCACCATCCCCCATGCCGGCGGCCTGCGCCAGAGGCTCGCGCATCACCGGCTGCGACTGGCCAACCAGCGGCAGTGGCATCGGCTGCGACGACCCTGAGAACTCGATCGCCGGGTCAGCAGGCTTTCCTTCCCCCAGCGGCAATTGGGCTTGGGCCGTCGGCGCATCCGTGGCCGCCTTGTCGCTTTTCTTGGGCATGAGAACCGCAGCAGCAACGGCGACCACAACGACAGCGGACAGCGCGAGCACGTGTTTCTTAGGCATTTTGAACCCCATGGTTGGTCGCTTCGCCGAACTACGGCTGGCGATCATGGCTTCGATCAAAGTATCGCGGGCGACCTGGTTGATATTGCCGGGCCACCCGTCGGAGTGTTCGTGAATATCGACGATCTGCTCATGGGTGAACACCTCGATGCCCCGGCCTGCCCCTTCCAGGCGCTGCTCCAGGTACTCGCGGGTCTCTTCCTCGCTGTAGGGCGCGAGTTCAATGACGTGGAAACGCTCTTCCTCGACAGGGATCTCGTCCAACCCGGCGATCAGCGACGCTTCGCCGAACAGGAACACGTGCGGGCGCCCCTCCGGGACACCTGCAGCCAGCTCCAGCAACGCTTGGAGTGCCGACTCGTCGAGTTGTTCCGCATCGTCCACCAGTAAATAGACTTCCTGCCCGGTGAGGGCAAGCTGGACTACCTTGGAGAGGATCGCCTGAACGTCCGCCGTGGCCAGCTCAAGCGCCTGGGCCACCTGGCCCAGCACACTGGCGGCATCGCTGGCGCTACGGGCCGAGACCACTACGCTCTGCACCGACTGCTTGTTGGTGCTGGCCACCAAGGCCTGGCGCAGCAAGGTTTTACCACTGCCGACAGGCCCTGTAACCACCAGCATCAGCTGGCTGTAACGGGCCAGGTGGTGCAGTTGGCCGAGCACAGGCTTGCGCTGGGCAGGGAAAAACTTGAAGCCGGGCACACGCGGCGCGAACGGATCGTGGCTCAACTGGTAATGGTCGAGAAACGCCTCATCGGCATGCAAACTGGTCATTGCGCTGTCACAACCTCAAAGCTGGGCCACGATCGCGCGGTAATCCGCCGACAGCGTGGCCTGAAGAACCTCTTTCGGATAGTCGTCGGTCACCACGGCTTCGCCCATCTGGCGCAGGAGCACCAGACGCAAACGCCCATCGATCACCTTCTTGTCGACCGCCATATGCTCCATGAAATGCGCCGGGGTCATTTCCTGTGGTGGCACCACCGGCAAACCTGCATCCTGCAGCAGGCGGATTGCGCGATCGCGCTCGGACTGGTCGATCCAGCCCAGGCGCATCGACATCTCCAGAGCCATCACCGTGCCCGCTGCAACGGCTTCGCCGTGCAACCAGACACCGTAGCCCATGTGCGTTTCGATGGCATGCCCGAAGGTATGCCCCAGGTTGAGCGTTGCGCGCACACCGGACTCACGCTCATCAGCCCCGACCACGGCGGCCTTGGCTGCACATGAGCGCTGGATCGCTTCGGTCAGCGCCGCGGGTTCAAGGGCGCGCAAGGCCTTGATATTGTCCTCGAGCCAACCGAGGAAGGGCTTGTCGCAGATCAGCCCGTACTTGATCACTTCGGCAAGGCCCGCCGACAGCTCGCGCTCGGGCAGGGTCTTGAGGGTGGCGGTGTCGATCAGCACGGCATTGGGCTGATAGAACGCACCTACCATGTTCTTGCCCAGCGGGTGGTTGATGCCGGTCTTGCCTCCAACAGAGGAGTCGACCTGGGAAAGCAGGGTGGTGGGGACCTGGATGAAATCGACGCCACGCTGATAGCACGCGGCAGCGAAGCCGGCCATGTCGCCGATAACGCCACCACCGAGGGCCACCACCGTGGTGCGGCGGTCGTGCCGGGCGCGCAGCAGGCCGTCGAAGATCAACTGCAGGGTTTCCCAGTTCTTGTGGGCTTCGCCATCCGGAAGGATCACTGGCAGCACCGCATAGGCACCCAGCGTCTTGCTCAGACGTTCGAGATACAGGGGCGCGACGGTCTCGTTGGAAACGATGGCAACCTGCCGGCCGGCAATATGCGGCGCCAGCAGTTCTGGCTGGTCAAGCAGGCCTTCGCCAATGTAGATCGGGTAGCTACGCTCGCCCAGGTCGACCTTAAGTGTCTGCATGTATCCCCACAATGTACTTGGGCGCGGCGCTGGCTGAGCGACCCACGCGGTAACGTTGAACCTCGCCTCGGCCCTGGCCGAGAATAGTCCCGGCCTACCGGGGCGGCAATTGCTGCAAGCGTTCGAGAATATCCAGTACGACCATGCGCGGCGGCCGTTCGTCGGTTTCCACCACGATGTCGGCGATCTCACGGTACAGCGGGTCGCGGGCCTCGAGCAGGTTACGCAAGGTCGCCTCTGGATTGGCGGTACGCAGCAATGGCCGATTGCGATCACGCGCAGTTCGCCCCACTTGCTGTTCCACCGAGGCATGCAGGTAGATCACCCGGCCGCCATGGTGCAGCGCGTGGCGGTTGGCCTCGCGCATGACCGCACCGCCGCCGGTCGCCACGACCACGCCATCGAGCGCGCAGAGCTCGGCGATCATCGCCTGCTCACGGTCACGGAAACCCGGCTCGCCTTCTTTGTCGAAGATCCACGGGATATTGGCGCCGGTTCGCAGTTCGATTTCCTTGTCGGAATCTTTGAACAGCAGGCGCAGCTCTTTGGCCAACAGGCGCCCGATGGTGCTTTTTCCAGCGCCCATGGGCCCTACAAGTATCAAATTTCGCACAGAATCAACGACTCACAGCAATCGCCTGGTCACTCATGATACGCGGAGTCAGGAAGACCAGCAGCTCGGATTTTTTCTCTTGTAATACATCGCGTCGAAACAGCCGCCCAACATACGGCAGATCGCCGAAAAATGGCACCTTGTCGACCACATTGTTTTGCGTGGTCGAGTACACACCGCCAATGACGATGGTTTCCCCATCCGCTACCCGGACCTTGGCATTGACCTCGTTCTTGCGGATCGGCGGCACATCGTGCAAGGCATTGACGAAATCAGGCTCGTCCTTGGTCACCTTGACCGTCATGATCACCTTGCCGTCCGGCGTAATCTGCGGCGTGACCTCCAGCGACAGCGACGCCTCGCGGAATGCAACCGACGTAGCGCCACTCTTAGAGGTCTCCTGGTAAGGGACTTCGGTGCCTTTGAGGATACGGGCAGTCTCGTTATTGGCGGTTACCACCTTGGGCTGGGAGATGATTTCGCCATTACCGGTCTTCTCCATGGCGCTGAGTTCAAGGTCCAGCAGCACGCCCCCGCGCAATACGCCCAAGCCGATGCTGGAACCGGCCCGCTCCACCCCAAGATCGACAAATACGTCCGCGCCCAACGCAGGGGCTTCGCCATAGAGACGCGGGCCCCAGCGCACCCCAAGGCTGTGCTCGTAATCGACATTGGCCTCCACGATGCGGGCCTCGATCTCGACCTGCCGTACAGGCACATCCAGCTGCGCAACCAACTGGCGCAACTCGGCAAGCCGGTCCTCAGGCTGGTGAGCGACCAGCGTATTGGTGCGCACATCCACATTCAAACTACCGCGCCCAGTCAGAATACCGTCATCGGCCAACGTAGCCAGCAGCAACTCGGCAAGTTCTGAGGCCGCGGCGTGTTGTATCGGCAGCAACTCCCGGCGCAACGGCTGCGACTGGGCCTCCAGCTCCAACCCCATACGCGCCCCCAGCGCCTGTTCGGCCAGCTCAGCCGCTGGCGCCACCACCAGTACCTTGCCTTCTTCCCGCCGGGCCAGCCCCTTGCTGCGCAGCACCAATTCCAGCGCCTGATCCCACGGAACATCCTGCAGACGCAAGGTGATACTGCCCTGCACCGTGTCGCTGGCGACCAGATTGATGCCGGCATAATCGGCCAGCACCTGCAACACAAGGCGCACTTCCACGTCCTGGAAGTTCAGCGAAACCGGTTCACCCTGATAAGGCGTCGCTGCCAGCGAAGGCATCGGCAGCAAGGCCGCCACCAGCCACTTCATCATCCCGTTCATTGTCCCGCGTGACCTCCCTGTCCACGCCCTTCCTGAGTGTCAGCACTGTGGTGCGCTCGCGCCAAATGCCCCCCACGAACAACCGTTCGCACACCTCGACCTGTTGCGCGTCCACGCGCACCACCACCCCCTCATCGCGCCCCAGCCGGTCACCGGCACGCACGCGATAGAGCCGCCCTGCAGACAACAGCAGAGCCTCATGCTGCATACCTCGGGACAAGCTGCCGACCATTTCCAGCTGAGCGAGCGGTATGTTGGCGAGCCCTTGCTTTACAGCGCGGCCCGACCAGCCAGAAAAGGGGTCGGCCACAGCTGGCCTGACGTGATCACGCGCAGGCAGCCAAGCCAGTGATTCCGGCTCTGCCACCGCCCCATCGGCGTGGAAGGCGTCGACACGCAGCCTTAACCTCAACACGCCCGGCCTGCCATGAGCACTGGCCAGATGCATATCACCGGCACGCAGCAGGCGAACCTGCCCAAGCCAATCATCGAGCCACATTCGCAGTGCCGCGTAACGCCCCACGACCTGCACATCCAGCGGTGTTCGGCCAAAACCTGGCTGATTCTGCTCATCCAGCACCTCAAGCCGCTCGAAATGCAGCCCATGCACATGCCCCGATGCGGCCAATTGGTCGAGCAGATCGCTGATTTCGCCGCCGGCCGCCAGACGCCATCGCATATCGTCCAAGTGCCGCTGGGCGTCGCTCAGCGCTTGCGGAGCATGCACACGAGCCGATACCTCGGCAGCCTTGGCCTGGTGCTTGTCGTCAAGGGCCTTTTGGTTTGCCTGGGCTGTGTGCTGCAGTTGCCGCCATTCCGGCCAACGCATCAGGCAGCCTGCCGCAACGACCAGGCACCCCGCAGCTATCGGCAGGGCACACCGGAACAGGCGCGAGCGCGCCACGAGCGCCTGCCAGTCCAGACGGGTGCGCAGTTTCACGACCAAGAGGCCGACATCCGCGCCTGCAGCAAAAACTTCTCGCCAGCAGGCAAGCTCTCGATCCGCTTCAGCTCCAGGTCGAGCAATACCCCGGAGCGCCCGAGATCGCGCATCAATTGCGCTATCACAGCACTGGACGCAGCCAGCCCGACCACGTGCAACCGCTCACCCTCGACCTTCAGTTCGACCACCTGAACGCCCTCGGGTAATGCCCGCTCCAGCGCGCTGAACAGCGCCGTCAGATACCCTCGATCAGCGAACAGAGCGTCCAGCAGAGCGGTTTGGGCCTGTGCTGCGTCGAGGGCCTGGTGAATGACGTCAAGCTGCTGCAACTGCGTATCGAGACCAGCGATGGCGGCCTGCCGGCCCAGGTTGGCAGCCAACTGATGCTGCGCGCGCTGGCGTGCCAGCTGGTCCATCAACAACACCACACAAAGCGCCAGCACCACGCCGCCAATCAGCCTGAATTGAAAGCGGCGAAGTGCTGCCTGGCGCTGCTGCTCGCGCCAGGGCAGAAGATTGATACGCAGCATCAGCGCAAAGCCCCCAGCGCCAGGGCAGTCGCCAGTGCCATGTCGCCGTCGTGGCATGCAAGGCCAGCCACCTGTGGCAATGGCCGGCAAGGCCTATTCAACTGGCTGCACAACTGATCGAGCCGACCTTGCTCAAGCAGCAGGCTTCCTGTCAGAAGCAGGTCCTGCACCTGTGGGTTATCGACAAACAGTTCATCCAGCCGGGCCAAGGGCACTTCGCGCCGCTGCGGCAACACACCGTTAGACCAGCCATGCAGCGTAGCGCTACCGGGTTCGAGGCGCAGCAGCGCGGAGCCGTCTGCACGCGGTTGCGGCATCATTCGCCACAGGGCGATGCTGTCGACCTCCACGACCTCCAGCAGCAGGCCGGCCTCGTCGAACAGCGCTTCCAACGGCTGCAGCACGGTCTGCCGGCAAGCCACCACCAGAACATCACGCGCGTCAGCCTGGCCACAGGAAGGCCCCAAAACCTGGAAGTCCATCACCAAGTCTTCCAGCGGAAAAGGAAACAACCTGTCCGCATCAGCCAAGAGTTGCGCCTCCATCTCGGCCACCGGCAGGTCGGCCGGTAGCTGGCACAACTTGCAGATCACCTGCGAGGCAGGCAGCGCCACTGCGACCCGCCGCTGACGGCTGCCACTGCGCCGGCAAGCGCGATGCAGCGCCGCCACTACGCGATCGGGCACCTGCCACCACTCACCAGCACCTGCGGGCTCGAACGGCTCGGCCTCCCAGGCAAGACGCTCGCAGCGCCCTTTTCTGCGTTGCAGTTGTACAAGCCGAACCGAATCGGCGGCGATTTCAACCCCCAACAGTGAACCGGCATCCTTGCCCATGCGTCCAAGCATCGCTGCTCCTCTGTGTCAGCCCTGAAACCCGCACCAGCACCCAGGCTCGATGGCCAGACGGTGCAGCGGGCTGCCCGGCCGGTCACCCGGCGAGGCGAAAAATGCTTATAATGCCCAGCGTTTTTTTCGTCCGCCGGCTCCGTGCGCAACTCACCCCTCAACCTGGACACCCAAAAGCCTTGATACGCCTGCTGAAGTTCTTCTGGTGGTCTTTCGTCGCAGTCATCTGCGCGCTCGTACTCGGTGTGAGCGGTGCGTTTCTGTATCTTAGCCCCAACCTGCCGTCGGTCGATTCGCTCAGAAGCATCCAGTTGCAGATACCCCTGAGGGTGTACAGCAGCGATGGCAAGCTGATCGCTGAATTTGGCGAAATGCGCCGCTCGCCCATCCGCTTCGCGGACATTCCCCCGCAATTCATACAGGCGCTTCTGTCAGCCGAGGACGACAATTTCCTCAATCACTACGGCGTCGACCCGGGCAGCCTGATGCGCGCCGCGACCCAACTGGTGAAAACCGGTCACATACAGACCGGCGGCAGCACCATTACCATGCAGGTGGCGAAGAACTACTTCCTCACCAGCGAGCGCAGCTTCTCGCGCAAGACCAACGAGATTCTGCTGGCACTGCAGATCGAGCGCGAACTGACCAAGGACGAGATCCTTGAGCTGTACGTGAACAAGATCTACCTGGGCAACCGCGCCTACGGCATCGACGCTGCCGCACAGGTTTACTATGGCAAGTCGATCCGTGACGTGAGCCTGGCGCAGATGGCGATGATCGCTGGCCTGCCCAAGGCGCCGTCGCGCTTCAACCCTCTGGCCAACCCGGCGCGCGCAAAAGAGCGCCGCGACTGGATCCTGGGCCGCATGTACAAGCTCGGCAAGATCGACGAGGCGAGCTACCAGGCCGCCCTGGCCGAACCGCTCAACGCCAGCTACCACGTATCGGCACCAGAGGTGAATGCGCCCTACATCGCCGAGATGGCCCGAGCTGAAATGGTCGGCCGCTATGGCAGCGAGGCGTATACCGAAGGCTTCCGCGTCACCACCACCGTGCCGAGCGACATGCAGGAAATGGCCAACAAGGCCGTTCACGGTGGTCTGTCCGATTATGATGAGCGCCACGGCTACCGCGGCCCTGAATCGCGCTTCCCGGGCAAAGGTCAGGCTGCCTGGCTGCAGGAATTGAACAAGCAGCGCACCTTGGGCGGGCTGGAACCGGCCATCGTCACCCAGGTCGAGAAGAGTGGCCTGAAGGTGCTGACCCGTGGCGGCAACGAAGAAGACGTCGCCTGGGACACCATGAAGTGGGCACGGCCGTTCATCAATAGCAATGCTCAGGGCCGGGCGCCACAATCGCCGGCGGACGTGGCCCAGGTCGGCGACCTGATACGCGTGCAGCGCCTGGACGACGGCACACTCAAATTCAGCCAGGTGCCGGCAGCGCAGAGCGCGCTGATCACGCTGGACCCTTACAACGGCGCCATTCGTGCACTGGTTGGCGGCTTCTCGTTCGAGCAGAGCAACTACAACCGCGCCATGCAGGCCAAGCGCCAGCCCGGTTCGAGCTTCAAGCCCTTCATCTATAGTGCGGCACTGGACAGCGGGTATACCGCCTCCAGCCTGGTCAACGACGCGCCGATCGTGTTCGTCGACGAGTACCTGGACAAGGAATGGCGACCCAAGAATGACAACAACACCTTCCTCGGCCCGATTCGTATGCGCGAAGCGCTGTACAAGTCGCGCAACCTGGTATCGATCCGTCTGCTGCAGGCCATGGGCGTAGGCCGCACCATCGACTACATCACCAAGTTCGGCTTCAACAAGCAGGACCTGCCGCCCAACCTTTCGCTGGCATTGGGCACCGCGACTCTGACGCCGATGGAAATCGCCACCGGCTGGAGCACTTTCGCCAACGGTGGTTACAAGATCAACCCGTACCTGATCGAGCGCATCGAGAGCCGCAACGGTGAGACGCTGTTCACCGCCAACCCTGCGCGCGTGCCGCAGGGCGCCGAAGACGATGCGGGCCTCGCGGCACCCGAGCAACCGATCAGCACGGCGTCGCTGCCAGGTGAGGGGCCGTCGGCTGCGAGCCAGCCGGCCCCTGCTCCACAAGTGCCGGTAACCGCCGAGCAGATCATCGATGGCCGGACCACCTATATCCTGACCAGCATGCTGCAGGACGTAATCAAACGCGGCACCGGGCGCCGTGCCCTGGCCTTGGGCCGTACGGACCTGGCGGGCAAGACCGGCACCACCAACGAGTCCAAGGATGCCTGGTTCTCTGGCTACAATGCCGATTACGTCACTACCGTGTGGGTAGGTTTCGACCAGCCGGAAACCCTGGGCCGCCGCGAATATGGCGGGACGGCTGCACTGCCGATCTGGATGAGCTTCATGGGCGCGGCGCTCAAGGACAAACCCAACCATCCGCCTGCAGAACCGGAAGGCATCCTCAGCCTGCGGGTCGACCCGGTGAGCGGCCGCGCCGCCTCCCCGAGCACGCCTAACGCCTATTTCGAGCTGTTCAAAGCTGAAGATTCGCCCCCCTCGGTAGACGAACTGGGCAACGGCGCAGCCCCCGGCAGCCCCCTCCCAGCCGACGAAGCGGCGCCCATGGATCTGTTTTGAGCGGCAAGCCGCAAGCCGCAAGCCTCAAGCGGCAAGCGGCAAGCTGTTCTCGGCTGACTGACCCACCGCGCCAGTCAATGCTGACGCGGTCAGGCTTGTAGCTTGAGCGGCAAGCTGCAAGCTGCAAGCTGCAAGCTGTTCTCGGCTGACTGACACACCGCGCCAGTCAATGCTGACGCGGTCAGGCTTGTAGCTTGTAGCTTGAAGCTTGAAGCTTGTAGCTTGAAGCTTGAAGCTCGAAGCAAAAAAAAACCGGCTCATTTGAGCCGGTTCTTTTTTGCGCCTTGCTTCAGCCGTTGAACACTTCGTCCACGCTGTTGAGCGGGTAGTGCTTCGGATATGGCAGGGTAGCTACGCCGGATTCGATGGCAGCCTTGGCTACGGCATCGGAAACGACGGTGATCAGGCGGGCGTCCAGTGGCTTCGGAATGATGTACTCGCGACCGAACTCCAAGCCTTCCACGCCATAGGCTTCGCAAACTTCCTTAGGCACCGGCAGCTTGGCCAGGTCCTTCAGTGCGATGGCCGCGGCGATCTTCATTTCTTCGTTGATACGCTTGGCGCGAACGTCCAGGGCACCACGGAAGATGAACGGGAAGCCCAGCACGTTGTTGACTTGGTTCGGGTAGTCGGAACGACCGGTCGCCATGATCACGTCGCTGCGGGTGGCATGAGCCAGCTCTGGCGAGATCTCCGGGTCCGGGTTCGAGCAGGCGAACACGATCGGGTTGGCAGCCATCGATTTCAGGCCTTCCGCGCTCAGCAGGTTCGGGCCGGACAGGCCAACGAATACATCGGCGCCGTCCAGTGCATCAGCCAGGGTGCGCTTGTCGGTAGCGTGAGCGAACTGGGCCTTGTACTGGTTCAGATCGTCACGGCCAGCGTGGATGACGCCGCTGCGGTCGATCATGAAGATGTTTTCGACCTTGGCACCCATGCTGACCAGCAGCTTCATGCAAGAGATGGCCGCAGCGCCAGCCCCCAGGCAGACGATCTTGGCGTCTTCGAGCTTCTTGCCCGCGATTTCCAGGGCGTTGATCATGCCGGCCGCAGTAACGATAGCGGTGCCGTGCTGGTCATCGTGGAACACAGGGATGTCGCACTGCTCGATCAGGGTGCGCTCGATCTCGAAGCACTCTGGCGCCTTGATATCTTCGAGGTTGATGCCACCGAAGGTAATCGAGATGCGGCGAACGGTGTCGATGAACGCTTGCGGGCTTTCCGACTCGACTTCGATATCGAATACGTCGATACCGGCGAAACGCTTGAACAGAACGCCCTTGCCTTCCATGACCGGCTTGGAAGCCAGTGGGCCAAGGTCACCCAGACCGAGGATGGCGGTGCCATCGGAAATAACTGCAACAAGGTTGCCCTTGCCAGTGTATTTGTAGGCCAGCTCAGGATCACGGCCGATTTCACGCACCGGTTCTGCAACGCCTGGGCTGTAGGCCAGGGCGAGATCACGGGCGGTGGCAGTGGGCTTGGAGAGCTCGACGCTCAGTTTCCCCGGACGAGGTTGAGCGTGGTATTCGAGAGCGGCGGTTTTCAGGTCTGACATGGTGGGCATTCCGCTATTTACTGTTCTGACGGACCGCCGAGGATACGCAAAGAGCCGGGGAGCCACAAGACTGGCCGGTCACTTGTGTCAAGGCCTTTAGCCTAAGACTTTACGCTATAACACACGGGGGCATTCGAACCACAGTGTGTACAATCTAACAGCGAAATGTCTACATCTTTTCAGCTCGAAATACGTTCAAGCATGCTCGGATCGGTGATTGGCAACACCCAGCGTCGCTGCCCCGGCTTTAGCCCACCCTTGCGGGAACGATCCAGCACCCAGCCACGCGCCTCGACCTGGCGTCCTTTGAGGTTATCGAAGAAGCCGGCGGGGAAGTTGCGTTGCAGACGAGCGGGAACCTGCAGCACCACGTCAGTTTCCAGCTCCAGCCAGATGCCCCCACGATTGCGCGCAATATTGCGAATACTGCCGCCGATCACCGCAAAGCCCGACTGGCGGACCTGGCTGGCGCGCCGTACCGGGGAACTGCGCCAAAGGCCAGCGCCTGCCTTGCGCGCGGATTGCTCGGCCAGCTGTTGGCAGGCCACCAGGCGCACATTGGGCGCAACCGCGACGCGGTAACCAAGCCCCTCGCTAAGCAACCGCGCTTCAAGATTGTCGCCATTGCGGGCGTAAACGTGCGCCAGGGTCCGCCCATACTTGTCCTTGGGCTCGACGCCGGGCACCAACCAGACACGGCCGTCGCTGGCCTTGACCAGCGCTTGCAAACGCTGCTTGGCAGTCACTGCAAAAGGCTCGCTGGCGCGCCCCTTACGCCCGATCTCCGGGGCGTTGATGCCAATCATGCGCACGCTGCGACCGTCGGTAAGGCGCAGCGTATCGCCATCGACCACCTGGCGCACCGCCGCGCTCTGCGGCCCGTCCGGCAATGGGCAAAACGCCAGGGCCGACCCTTGCCAGAGAGCGCCCACAAAAAAGGCGCCCACAAGGGGCGCCTTTTTCAGCAACAACGCGAAACCCGAAGGGTTCGCCATGCGCATGATTACTTCTTGGTACCGAACATACCGAAGCGATCGGCGAAGCGCTGAACGCGGCCACCGGTGTCCAGCACTTTCTGCTTACCGGTGTAGAACGGGTGGCACAGGTTGCAAACGTCGATCGCCAGGGTGTTGCCCAGGGTCGAACGGGTTTCGAATTTGTTGCCGCAGCTGCAGGTCACAGCAACTGCTTCGTAGTTCGGATGAATATCAGCTTTCATGGTCACTTCCTCGAGCTGCGTGCCGCCACCCAACACCAATTGTTGAATACCGCACGTAATTAGGCGGGGAATAATACCAGAGCGCCGCCTCGACGCAAGTTGTCGCTTGCACCGACTGTCGTCTGCTAGGCTCGCCAGTCTTTGAAACGCCCTGCGAGCCCTTACGCGTGTCCGACGTCATTCTACGCCTTGCCCTGCCTTCCCCCCTGCGTCGCTTGTTCGATTACAGGGCGCCGGCGAGCATGGCGCGCCAGGCACTGACCCCCGGAATGCGCATCCGCGTGCCGTTCGGCCGCCGCGAGATGATCGGCGTGCTGGTGGAGGTCTGCGACCACAGCGAGGTCCCTGCCGACAAGCTGAAGCCGGCCAGCGCCCTGCTCGACCCGGTTTCACCGGTCCCTGCACCGCTGTTCAAGCTGTGCCTGTGGACAGCCCAATACTACCAGCACAGCCTCGGCGACACCCTGAGCTGGGCCTTGCCGACCTTGCTGCGCCAAGGCGAGCCGGCCGAGATGCGCCAGGAGCGCTTCTGGCACGTGGCCCCAGGGGCCCGCCTGGAAGACCCGCGCATCGCCCGCGCACCGCGCCAGCGGGACGCTCTCAGAACGCTGGCGCAGCACCCGCACGGCGTCGCGCACAGCCTGCTGAGCAAGCTCAACCTCAACAAGGACAGCCTTGACCTGTTACTGGCCAAGGACCTGGTTCAGCTCGAAACACGCCGCCACCTGCCGGAACAGCGCCATGAGCACTGGCTGGCCCAGCCGGAACTGCCGCTAAACGAAGAGCAGCGAGTGGCCTTCGAGGCCGTGCGCGATGGCTTTGACGGCTTCAATGCGTTTCTTCTGGCTGGCGTTACCGGCAGCGGCAAGACCGAGGTCTACCTGCAACTGATCCGCGAAACCCTGGAGGCTGGAAAGCAGGCGCTGGTGCTGATCCCGGAAATCAACCTCGGCCCGCAAACCCTGGCGCGTTTCGAACAGCGTTTCAACGCACGCATCGCCCTGGTGCATTCGGCCGTCAATGACCGCGAACGCCTCGACGCCTGGCTGGCGGCGCGAGATGGCGAGGCCGATATCATCATCGGCACGCGTTCGGCGCTGTTCACGCCGATGAAGAACCCGGGCCTGATCATCATCGATGAGGAGCATGACGGCTCTTATAAACAGCAGGAAGGCCTGCGCTACCACGCCCGCGACCTGGCGATGGTGCGCGCGCACCAGGAAAACATCCCGATCCTGCTCGGCTCGGCCACCCCGTCGCTGGAAACCCTGCACAATGCCCTGACCGGCCGCTACCGCCTGCTGCGCATGAACCAGCGCGCAGGAGGCGCGCGCCCACCACGCATGCTACGCCTGGATGTGAAAAGCCTGCCGCTGGACAGCGGCATCAGCGGCCCGCTGCAACAGGCCATCCGCCAGACACTGGAAGCAGGCCAGCAGGTGCTGGTTTTCCTCAACCGCCGCGGCTTCGCCCCGACGCTGCTGTGCCACGACTGCGGCTGGCTCAGCGAATGCCCGCGCTGCGATGCCCGCATGACCGTGCATCAGCGCGCCGGAGTACTGCGCTGCCACCATTGCGGCTACGACGAACGCCTGCCGCACCAGTGCCCCAAGTGCAACCATGTCGACTTGCGCCCGGTAGGTGCGGGCACCGAGCGCGCCGAGGAACGCCTGAAGGTATTGTTCCCCGATTACCCGATCCTGCGGGTCGACCGCGACAGTACGGCCCGCAAGGACGCCATGCACAATTTGTTCAGCACCATCCAGCGCGGCCAGCCGAGCATCCTGGTCGGAACGCAGATGCTGGCCAAGGGGCATCACTTCCCCCGGGTTACCTTGGTCGCGATTCTCGATGCCGATGGCGGGCTGTTCTCTGGTGACTTCCGCGCCACCGAGCGCATGGCACAACTGATCGTGCAGGTAGCCGGGCGCGCCGGGCGTGCCGAAGAGCCCGGCAAGGTGGTCATCCAGACGCACCTGGCCGACCACCCGCTGTTGGTGCAGTTGACCGAGCAAGGCTATTTCGCCTTTGCCGAACAGGCCCTGGACGAACGCCGCGCCGCCGGCCTGCCCCCGTATTCCCACCTTGCCCTGCTGCGCGCCGAAGCGCACAAGCCAGGGCAGGCCGAAGGTTTCCTAGACGAGGCCTGCAGCGCAGCGCAGCGCCTGGTGACGGAGCAACACTTGCCTGGCATTGAACTGTTGGGCCCGGTACCTGCTCCGATGGAGCGCAAAGCCGGGCGCTTCCGTGCGCAGCTATTGATACAGGCCGAAACCCGGGCACCACTGCATCGTCTGATCAGTGCCTGGCTGCTGGTGCTGGAGCAGCTTCCAGGCGGCCGGCAAGTACGCTGGTCGCTGGATGTCGACCCGGTTGACCTTTATTGAGCGGCAAGCGGCAAGCTACAAGCGGCAAGCAAGAGCAGGCCGGTGGCGATCGCGCCTTTTCTTGCAGCTTGAGGCTTGCGGCTTGCGGCTTGCAGCTTGAAGCTAGAAGCTTGGCAACCCGAGCCCAGCAACGGATAATGCCCAGTTTTTCCACCTGCGCACCCAGGCGCTCCTCCGCGCTAGCGGTCGAAAAGAGATCCCAATGAAAGACACCATTCGCCAGCTGATCCAGCAAGCCCTCACCCAACTCGTCACCGACGGTGTGCTGCCTGAAGGGCTGTCGCCGGCGATCCAGGTGGAAAACGCCCGGGACAAGACCCACGGCGACTTCGCCAGCAACATCGCGATGATGCTGGCCAAGCCGGCCGGCATGAAACCACGCGACCTGGCCGAAAAGCTGATTGCAGCCCTGCCGGCCAGCACCGACATCAGCAAGGTCGAGATCGCCGGCCCAGGTTTCCTCAACTTCTTCCAGAACACCGACGCCCTGGCCAACCGCCTGGATGCCGCCCTGGCCGATGCACACCTGGGTGCGCGCAAGGCTGGCCCTGCACAGAAGGTCGTGATCGACCTATCGGCGCCGAACCTGGCCAAGGAGATGCACGTCGGCCACCTGCGCTCGACCATCATCGGCGACAGCGTCGCCCGCGTCCTGGAGTTCCTGGGTGATGAGGTCATCCGCCAGAACCACGTGGGCGACTGGGGTACTCAGTTCGGCATGCTGCTGGCCTATCTGGAAGAAAACCCGATCACCAGCGACGAGCTGTCTGATCTGGAAAACTTCTACCGCGCTGCCAAGAAGCGCTTCGACGAGTCCGAGGAATTCGCCACTCGTGCCCGAGGCCTGGTGGTCAAGCTGCAGGCCGGCGACCCCGAGTGCATGGCGCTGTGGACGCGCTTCAAGGACATTTCACTGTCGCACTGCCAGAAAACCTACGAGCTGCTCAACGTCAAACTGACCATGGCCGACGTGATGGGCGAAAGCGCCTACAACGCCGACCTCGCCAACGTGGTGGCCGACCTCAAGGCCAAAGGCCTGCTGGTCGAGGACCAAGGCGCCCAGTGCGTGTTCCTCGAAGAGTTCAAGAACAGCGAAGGCGAGCCCTTGCCCGTGATCGTCCAGAAGGCCGACGGCGGCTACCTGTACGCCACCACCGACCTGGCAGCCGTGCGCTACCGCAGCAATGTGCTCAAGGCCGACCGCGCGCTGTACTTCGTCGACCAACGCCAGGCCCTGCATTTCAACCAGGTGTTCGAAGTGGCGCGCCGCGCCGGTTTCGTCGGCCACCCGATGCAGATGGAACACATGGGCTTCGGCACCATGAACGGCGCCGATGGCCGTCCATTCAAGACCCGCGATGGCGGCACCGTGAAGCTGATCGACCTGCTCACCGAGGCCAAGGACCGTGCCTACGCCCTGGTCAAGGAGAAAAACCCGAGCCTGGCCGAGGACGAACTGCGCCGCATCGGTGAAGTGGTCGGTATCGGCGCGGTGAAATACGCAGACCTGTCGAAGCACCGTACCAGCGACTACAGCTTCAACTTCGAGTTGATGCTCAACTTCGAAGGCAATACCGCGCCTTACCTGCTGTACGCCTACACCCGCGTGGCCGGCGTGTTCCGCAAGCTGGGCAAGGGCTTTGACGAGGTGGATGGGCACATCGTGCTGCAGGCTGCCCACGAGCAGGACCTGGCTGCACGCCTGGCGCAGTTCGGTGAAGTCCTCAACAACGTTGCCGAAAAAGGCACCCCGCACGTGTTGTGCACCTACCTGTACGACCTGGCCGGCCTGTTCTCCAGCTTCTACGAGAATTGCCCGATCCTCGCCGCCGAAACCCCCGAGCAACAGCAGAGCCGTCTGCGCCTGGCGGCCCTGACGGGGCGCACCCTGAAGCAAGGTCTGGAGCTGCTCGGCCTGGAAACCCTGGAGCGCATGTAAGTTGGCTGCCAAGAAAAAACCAGCTCCCAAGCGCGGCGCAAGCCGCACCCAGGCACCGGCCAAACAGCCGATTCCCGGCTGGATATGGCTGGCGGTCGGCCTGACGGTCGGCGCCTTCATCGTCTTCCTGATGAAGCTCGAGCCTGGGGGCGGCGACATCAAGCGCGCCAAGCCCGAGCAGCAGAAGCCGGCGAAAGTGGCCGAGGCGGGCAAGACCGCGACGGCCACGACGCAGCAGCCGGTAAAGCCCAAGTATGACTTCTACACCCTGCTGCCCGAGTCGGAAGTGATCGTGCCGCCAGAAGCCGTGCCTGAGAAGACGCCGCCTGTCCCAGCCCAGCCGGTGACCCCGGTCACACCTGCCGAAGCGGCGAAAATCGACACTGCGCGCGCCCAGGCCGCACTGCTGGGCCAGACGCCACCGCCGGCGCCGCCAGTGATCAAACCTGCAGCCACCACGCAGTACTTCCTTCAGGCGGGCTCGTTCCGCAAGCAGGCTGACGCCGACAAGGTGCGGGCGCAGATCATCCTGCTTGGCCAGACGGTGAAGGTGGAATCAGGCACGGTCAAGGATGAAACCTGGTACCGCGTGCTGGTCGGCCCCTACAGCAACCGCGAGCAGTTGACCGGTGCGCAGAAGCAACTGGCCGGCGCAGGGTTCAGCAACCTGCTACTGCAGCAGCGGCAGACCCGCCAGTAACGAAAAGGCCTTGTCGCTCAGCGTGACAAGGCCTTTTTTGTGCTCAACGGCGTTCGGCGTTGGCCTGGGAAATCTGGCCGTTCAGCGTCCAGAAGTCATACAGCACACCCACCAGGAACAGGCCACCGGTAAAGAAGTAGATGATCGCGGTGATCCACTTGCCCTGGTACAGGCGATGCACGCCAAAAATACCGAGGAAGGTCAGCAGTACCCAGGCAATGTTGTAGTCGATGCGTCCAGACTGGAAGCGCAAGTCGGCCTCCCGATCCATCGACGGGATCAGGAACAGGTCGATCAGCCAGCCTATGCCCAGCAAGCCCAGCGTGAAGAACCAGAGGGTCCCGGTGATCGGCTTGCCGTAGTAGAAGCGGTGCGAGCCAGTGAAGCCGAAAATCCACAACAGGTAGCCAATGACCTTGCTGTGGGTGTCGTGAAACGGCGCCCCGTGTTCATAACTGTTCATTCATAGCCCCCATGGGTTAGCCGAAAATTTTCTAAAAAAAAATGTGACTTTTTCGCGGCAGGCCGACGTACGGCAACATGACAATCGACCAACGGATCAAAAATTGATCGAAAAGCTGTTATAAAGTTGCGCGCCAACACCAAAACCACTATTAAAACTTCACAAGAGCTTCATCTATGCCGCCTTTGTTAAAGACATGGCTGACCCTCTGCCTATTATTGCCCCTGGCCGCCCACGCCACCAACCGTGAGCAACGTCTTCCAAATGGTTTCACCGGCTATACCACCAATGCCACGGTGAAACGCGCACCCAGCAAGCACATCGCGATGCGTGCACGCGCCACTAACGCTGGCCAGGTGCACAACCTGCCGGTCGCCGCCATGTCGCCGAAACAGAGCAGCGACGTGCTCAGCCGCGCCGTGAATGTGCTCGGCACCCCTTATGTTTGGGGCGGCAGCAGCCCTAAAAAAGGGTTCGATTGCAGCGGGCTGGTCAAGTATGCCTTCAACGAGGTGGCTGACGTCGACCTGCCGCGCACCTCCAATGCCATGGCCAAGGGCCACGGCGTGAAGGTGGCCAAAAGCGACCTGAAGCCTGGCGACCTGATCTTTTTCAACATCAAGAGCCGCCGCGTCAACCACGTCGCCATCTACCTGGGCAACGATCGCTTCATCCACGCACCGCGCCGCGGCAAGCGGGTGAGCATCGACAACCTGAGCAAGCCTTACTGGCAGAAGCATTACGTCGTGGCCAAGCGGGTGCTGCCGAAGCAGCCGCAGCAGTTGGCTCTGGCCAAGCGCTGACCTGCCAGGCAACCCATCGATTGCTGGGGCCACCGCTACACGGCCCCGATCAATCCCTGCGCCTTCAATCGCTGCAATGCCCCCTCCATCGTGCGCATACCCTGCGCAGTACCCGCCTGCATCACCGAATTCAATTGCGCCATGCGCCCCTCGCGGATGAGGTTGCGCACCGCAGACGTACCCACCAGCACTTCCCGGGCTGCCACCCGCCCGCCCCCCGGACGCTTGACCAGCACCTGCGCAACGACCATGCGCAATGACTCCGCCAACATCGCCCGCACCAGCGGTTTCTCCTCGGCGGCAAACACGTCCACCAGCCGGTCGACACTACCGGCAGCCGAGCGCGTATGTACGGTTGCCAGCACCAGGTGCCCGGTCTCCGCAGCCCGCAACGCCAGGCGAATCGTCTCCAGGTCGCGCAATTCGCCTATGACGATCACGTCCGGGTCCTGACGCAAGGCGCTGCGCAACCCTTGGGAAAAGTCGCGGCAGTGTCGACCTATCTCACGCTGATTGACCAGGCTTCGCTGGCTGCTGTGGATAACTTCAACAGGGTCTTCGAGGGTGATGATGTGCAAGGGCCGCTGCCGGTTCAGCTGATCGACCAGTGCCGCCAACGTGCTGGACTTACCACTGCCGGTAGGCCCACCGAGCAGAATCAGGCCGTCAGTCCACTGCGCAACAGAACGAAACACATCTTCAAGGTCGAGCTCGTCGAGTGTCGCGATCCGCTTCGGGATCAAGCGAAAGGTGGCCGCCGGGCCATTCAACTGGCGAAACAGGTTCAGGCGAAAGCGCCCAAGCGGGGGCAGTTCCAGTGCCAGGTCCTGCTCGTCACCTTGCGCCCACTGCTGGCGCCGGCGCTCATCGAGCAGCGGCGCCAGGGCATCGGTCAACGCCACAGGCGTCATGCTCGGTAGCGCCATGCGCCGCAGTTCACCCTCCACGCGCAGCATCGGTATCTCGCCCGCGGCCAGGTGCAGGTCGCTCGCCCCTGCATCGCCAGCCCGAGCCAACAGGTCAGTCACGTCCATGAGACTCCCCAACGGCCATCAAGCAGGTAGAATGCCGCTGACTCCTGAGCCAACGGCATCGATCCATGTCCACCATAGCAGACAACCTTCGCGCCCTTGCCGCCCGTATCGATAGCGCAGCCAAGGCGGCTGGACGCGACCCGGCCAGCCTCACGTTGCTGGCAGTCAGCAAGACCAAACCGGCCAGTGCCATCCGCGAGCTGCATGCCGCAGGGGTATGCGATTTCGGTGAGAATTACCTGCAGGAAGCCCTGGCCAAACAGCAGGACCTGCAGGACTTGCCCTTGATCTGGCACTTCATCGGCCCCATTCAGTCGAACAAGACCAAAGCCATTGCCGAGCATTTCGACTGGGTACACTCCGTGGACCGCCTGAAGATCGCCCAACGCCTGTCTGAACAGCGCCCACCCAGCCTGCCGCCACTGAACATCTGCCTGCAGGTGAATGTCAGCGGCGAGGCCAGCAAATCGGGCTGTGCGCCCGAGGACTTGCAGGGCCTGGCCAATGCCGTGGCCACACTGCCCAACCTGCGCCTGCGCGGGCTGATGGCCATCCCCGAACCCAGCGAAGACCGCGCCGAGCAAGAAGCCGCCTTTGCCAGCCTGCGCCAGCTGCAGGAGGGCCTGAATCTTGGCCTTGATACCCTGTCCATGGGCATGAGCCATGACTTGGAAGCCGCCATCGCGCAGGGTGCGACCTGGGTGCGTATCGGCACCGCCCTGTTCGGGGCGCGCAGCTACGGCCCGGTCTGATTCCATGCTTTACTCTCTCTTTCCCTCAAGGACCTGACATGAGCAAGACACGTATTGCTTTCATCGGCGCCGGCAACATGGCTGCCAGCCTGATCGGCGGCCTGCGCGCCCAAGGCCTGGACGCCACGCAGATCCGCGCCAGCGATCCAGGCGCCGAAACCCGCACCCGGGTCCAGGCCGAGCACGGTATCGAGGTATTCGAAGACAACGCACAAGCCATCGCCGGGGCCGACGTGATCGTCCTGGCAGTCAAACCGCAGGTGATGAGAACCGTCTGCGAGGCCCTGCAGCCGAACCTGCAGGATGGCCAGCTGATCGTTTCGATTGCCGCCGGCATCACCTGCGCCAGCCTTCAGGCCTGGCTAGGCGCCCGCCCGGTGGTACGTTGCATGCCCAACACGCCGGCCCTGCTGCGCCAAGGCGTCAGCGGGCTGTATGCCACCGCCGAAGTCACCAGCACACAGCACCAGCAGGCCGAGCAGCTGCTATCGGCCGTGGGCACCGCCTTGTGGCTTGAGCACGAACACCAGCTCGATGCCGTGACAGCGGTTTCGGGCAGCGGTCCGGCCTATTTCTTCCTGCTGATCGAAGCCATGACTGCCGCCGGCGAGAAGCTTGGTCTGCCACGCGAAACCGCTACCCAGCTGACCCTGCAGACCGCACTGGGTGCCGCGCACATGGCGGTGGCCAGCGACGTTGACGCCGCCGAGCTGCGCCGCCGGGTCACTTCGCCAGCCGGCACCACAGAAGCCGCGATCAAGTCGTTCCAGAGCAACGGTTTCGAAGCCATCGTCGAGCAGGCACTGGCCGCCGCGGCGAAGCGTTCTGCCGAGCTGGCCGAGCAATTGGGCAAATAAGGAGTCTTAGATGAATGCATTGTCCGGCGCCGCGATCTTCGTGGTGCAAACCCTGGTCAGCCTGTACCTGGTGATCGTCCTGCTGCGTTTCGTGCTGCAGCTGGTGAAGGCCAACTTCTACAACCCGCTGTGCCAATTCGCGGTGCGTACCACGCAACCGCTGCTCAAGCCGATCCGTCGCATCATCCCGAGCGTCGGCGGCCTGGATACCTCGTCGCTGCTGCTGGCAGTGGTGATCCAGGCTCTGCTGATGGGCTTCGTGCTGATGGTGACCTACGGCACCTTCGGTGATGTGCTGCACCTGCTGATGTGGGCGATCATCGGCATCACCTCGCTGTTCCTGAAGATTTTCTGGGTCGCGATGATCGTCATGGTGATCGTGTCCTGGGTCGCGCCGAACAGCCACAACCCAGCGGCCGAGCTGGCCTACCAGATCAGCGAACCCGTGCTGGCGCCGTTCCGCCGCATCGTACCCAACCTGGGCGGCATGGACATTTCGCCGATCTTCGCCTTCATCGCCATCCAGGTGCTGCAATCGTTCGTCATGCCCCCGCTGGCAGCCTATGCCGGCATGCCACAGGAACTGTGGCGGATGATCTGACCCCTGTTGTTCTCAGCGGCAAGCCTTTGCTTGCCGCTGGGGGTAGCGCTCTTTAGACTTACGCCTCCGTCAAGCGTGAGCAGGGTCGATGTCCACTGTCCTTCCCGAAGATTCCGTCGGTCTGGTTACACCGCAAATAGCCCGGTTCGATGAACCGCTGGCCCTGGCCTGTGGCCGCGCTCTGGCCAGCTACGAGCTGGTCTACGAGACCTATGGCACCCTCAATACCAACGCCAGCAATGCTGTGCTGATCTGCCATGCGCTGTCTGGCCACCATCATGCGGCCGGCTACCACGCTGCCACCGACCGCAAACCCGGCTGGTGGGACAGCTGCATCGGCCCCGGCAAGCCGATCGACACCAACCGTTTCTTCGTGGTCAGCCTGAACAACCTCGGTGGCTGCAACGGCAGCACTGGCCCCAGCAGCGTCAACCCCGCCACCGGCAAGCCGTATGGCGCCGATTTCCCGGTATTGACCGTCGAAGACTGGGTACACAGCCAGGCACGCCTGGCCGATCGCCTGGGCATCCAGCAGTGGGCGGCCATTGTCGGCGGAAGCCTCGGCGGCATGCAGGCTTTGCAGTGGACCATGACCTACCCCGACCGCGTGCGCCATTGCGTCGACATTGCCTCGGCACCTAAGTTGTCGGCGCAGAACATTGCCTTCAACGAAGTGGCGCGCCAGGCCATCCTCACCGACCCTGAATTCCACGGCGGCTCGTTCCAGGACCAGGGCGTGATCCCCAAGCGTGGTCTGATGCTGGCGCGCATGGTCGGGCATATCACCTACCTGTCCGACGACTCGATGGGTGAAAAGTTTGGCCGGGAGCTCAAGAGCGACAAGCTCAATTACGACTTCCACAGCGTGGAATTCCAGGTAGAGAGCTACCTGCGCTATCAGGGCGAAGAGTTCTCCGGGCGCTTCGACGCCAACACCTACCTGCTGATGACCAAGGCGCTGGACTACTTCGACCCGGCGGCGGCCAATGGCGGCGACCTGGCCGCGACCCTGGCCCACGTCACGGCCGACTACTGCATCATGTCGTTCACCACCGACTGGCGGTTCTCGCCGGCTCGCTCGCGCGAGATCGTCAATGCCCTGATGGCGGCACGCAAGAACGTCTGTTACCTGGAGATCGATTCCCCTTACGGGCACGATGCCTTCCTGATCCCCACGCCTCGCTACATGCAGGGTTTCGCGAACTACATGAACCGCATCGCCATCTGAGGACAGCATGAGAGCCGATCTGGAAATCATCCACGACTGGATTCCCGCCGGCAGCCGGGTACTCGACCTGGGCTGCGGCAGTGGCGAGCTGCTGGCTTCGCTGCGTGACCGCAAGCAGGTTACAGGCTATGGGCTGGAAATCGACCCCGACAACATCGCCGCGTGCGTGGCCAAAGGCGTCAACGTCATCGAACAGGACTTGGACAAAGGCCTGGGCAACTTCGCCAGCAACAGCTTCGACGTTGTGATCATGACCCAGGCCCTGCAGGCCGTGGAGTACCCCGACCGCATTCTCGACGAGATGCTTCGGGTGGGCCGCCAGTGCATCATCACCTTCCCCAACTTCGGCCACTGGCGTTGCCGCTGGTACTTGGCAACCAAAGGCCGCATGCCGGTTTCGGACTTCATGCCGTACACCTGGTACAACACGCCGAACATCCACTTCTGCACCTTCGCCGACTTCGAACAGCTGTGCCATGAGCGCCGTGCCAAGGTCCTGGACCGCCTGGCCGTCGACCACTTGCACCGCAACGGGTGGGGCGGCCGGCTTTGGCCTAATCTGTTAGGGGAAATCGGCATCTACCGCGTCAGTAGCCCAGGCCTGCAGGAGCACCCGCTCGCGGTCTGACGCCCAGCAGAGGAATCGCCCCATGCGCCGCCTAGCCCTGTTCCTGATCAGCCTGTGCCTGGCGCTGCCGGCACTGGCGGCCGATGCCGCCAAAGCCGAGCGCAAGGAGGTGTTCGGCGACGTGACGGTGCACTACAGCGCCTTCACCTCCAGCATGCTGCAGCCGGACATTGCCGCCGCCACAGGGCTTGTACGCAGCAAGAATCAGGGGGTGCTCAACATTGCCGTGCTCAAGGCCAGCAAACCCGCCATGGCGGTGGTCAGCGGCACGGTGAAAGACCTCACCGGGCGCAGCAACCCGTTATCGTTCAAGCAAATCACCGATCGCGGCGCGATCTACTATATCGCCCAGTTCAAGATCGACCAGGCCGAGACGCTGACCTTCGACCTGAATGTCGAAACCGGCGGGATCAGTCATAAACTCAGCTTCAACCAGGAAGTGTTCCCAGGCGAATGATGAATCTCCAGCAACTCGTATTGGCCAGCCACAATGCCGGCAAACTCAAGGAACTTCAGGCCATGCTCGGCCAGACTGTACAACTGCGCTCGATCGGTGAGTTCAGCCAGGTAGAGCCGGAGGAAACCGGCCTGTCGTTCGTCGAAAACGCCATCCTCAAGGCGCGTAATGCCGCACGCATTTCCGGGTTGCCGGCGCTGGCTGACGACTCCGGGCTGGCGGTCGACTTTCTCGGCGGCGCGCCAGGCATCTACTCGGCGCGGTATGCCGACGGTAAGGGCGATGCAGCAAACAACGCCAAACTGCTCGAAGCACTCAAGGATGTCCCGCAAGATCAGCGCGGCGCCCAGTTCGTCTGTGTGCTGGCGCTGGTACGCCATGCCGACGACCCACTGCCCATCCTCTGCGAAGGCCTGTGGCATGGGCGCATCATGTTCGAAGCCAGCGGCGATCAAGGGTTTGGCTATGACCCGCTGTTCTGGGTGCCTGAGCGCAACTGCTCGAGCGCCGATCTCGCGCCTGCCGACAAGAACCAGCTCAGCCACCGCGCGCGGGCCATGGTCCTGCTGCGCCAACGTCTGGGCCTGGCATGATCGAAGTGCTGCCCACCCAGCCGCGCCAGCCTGGCGTGGCGGGTTTCGCCACGCTGCCGCCTTTGGCGCTGTACATCCACATTCCGTGGTGCGTACGCAAATGCCCTTACTGCGACTTCAACTCCCACGCGGCCGGGCCTGAGCTTCCGGAAGAGGCCTATGTCGATGCCCTGCTGACCGACCTCGACCAAGAGCTGCCAGCGGTTCAGGGGAGGCCGATTTCGTCGATCTTCTTCGGCGGCGGTACTCCGAGCCTGTTCAGCGCCCATGCCCTCGGCAGGCTGCTGCGCGGCGTGGAGCAACGCATCCCCTTCGCCCCGGACATTGAAATCACGCTGGAAGCCAACCCAGGGACGTTCGAGCAGGAGAAGTTCAAGGCGTACCGGCAAACGGGCATCAATCGCCTGTCGATTGGCGTGCAGAGCTTCCAGCCGGCCAAACTGCAAGCGCTCGGGCGCATCCACAATGGCGACGAAGCGATCCGCGCAGCGGGCATGGCCCGGGCAGCCGGCTTCGACAACTTCAACATGGACCTGATGCACGGCCTGCCCGATCAGTCGCTGGACGATGCGCTGGGCGACCTGCGCCAGGCCATCGACCTGGGGCCGACGCACCTGTCCTGGTACCAACTGACCGTGGAGCCAAACACGGTGTTCTGGAACCAGCCACCGGAACTGCCCGAGGACGACATCCTTTGGGACATCCAGGAGGCTGGCCAGGCCCTGATGGCGGCCCACGGCTACAAGCAGTACGAGGTTTCGGCCTATGCCCAGGCTGGGCGTGCCGCCAAGCACAACCTCAACTACTGGCGCTTTGGCGATTTCATCGGCATCGGCGCCGGCGCCCACGGCAAGCTGACCTTTGTCGATGGGCGCATCCTGCGCACCTGGAAGACCCGCCTGCCCAAGGACTACCTGAACCTGGCCAAGCCGTTCAAGGCCGGCGAGAAGCTGCTGCCGGTGGACGAACTGCCGTTCGAGTTCCTGATGAACGCCCTGCGCCTGACCGATGGCGTGGAAGCCGAGCTGTTCAGCCAGCGTACCGGCCTGCCACTGGCACAGCTGGCTGAGGCCCGCCGCGCCGCCGAACAAAAAGGCCTTTTGCAGGTCGAACCGGATCGGTTGGTGGCCACGCCGCGCGGCCAGCTGTTCCTCAATGACCTGCTGCAGTATTTCTTGACCTAAGGATGACCCATGGACCTGGTACTTGACCTGCTGGCAACGGTTTCCCGCTGGAGCCGTAGCAACCTGTCTGAGATTTCGCTGGCCTTGGTAGGCTGCCTGCTGGTGCTGTTTGGTACCGACATCAAGGGCTGGGTGGAACAACGGCTGGGCGGCCTGGCAGGAGCCCTGCGGGTGCCGTTCATGGCGCTGCTGGTGATGATCGGCAGCGGCGCGGCGTTGATCTATGCCACGCCGTGGGTGGTGAGGGGCCTGAGCCAGTTCAACAACTACGCGTTGGCGCCGGTGCTGTTGGTGGTGCTGGTGTTGATTGGCGTGGTCGCTGATCGGCGGGGATAAAGCTCACTGCAAGCTGCCCCAGCATCAGGGCAGCCCTACCACTGGGCTGCCCATACAGGGTGCGCCGAACTGATCCGCATGAAATCACCCCGGGCCTTGAATGCAAACAAGCCCCGAAGGGCTTGCACAGGCAGATCAGCGCACAATCGAAAGGCTCAAACGGCCAATCAATCCACCTTCTCGAACTTCAAATCCCAAACCCCATGGCCCAAGCGCTCACCACGGCGCTCGAACTTGGTGATGGGACGTTCTTCGGGACGCGGTACATAAGCCCCGTCCGCTGCCAGGTTGCGGTACCCCGGAGCCGCGCTCATCACTTCCAGCATGTATTCGGCATACGGTTCCCAGTCGGTGGCCATATGGAATACGCCACCCGGCTTGAGCTTGCGACGCACCAGCTCGGCGAACTCCAGCTGCACGATACGGCGCTTGTGGTGGCGCGCCTTGTGCCATGGGTCGGGGAAGAACAGCATCAAGCGGTCGAGGCTGTTATCGGCCACGCAGCGGTTGAGCACTTCGATGGCGTCGCAATCGTAGACCCGCAGGTTCTTCAGGCCTTCGGTCAGCACGCCGTTCAGCAGTGCACCCACACCTGGGCGGTGCACTTCAACACCGATGAAGTCTTGTTCAGGTGCGGCGGCGGCCATTTCCAACAGGGAATGGCCCATGCCGAAGCCGATCTCCAGGGTGCGCGGCGCCGAGCGGCCAAACACCTGGTCATAGTCCACTGGGCTGTCGGCCAGCGGCAGGATATAAAGCGGGCCGCCCTGGTCCAGGCCACGTTGCTGGCCTTCGGTCATGCGCCCGGCGCGCATCACGAAACTCTTGATGCGGCGGTGTGGGCGCGCGTCGCCGTCGGTGGTGATCGGCGTATCTTGCGATTCAGTCATCAGTAGCTCTTACTTGATCAGACCATCCAGCGGCGAAGACGCGCTGGCATAGAGTTTCTTCGGCATGCGCCCGGCCAGGTAGGCCATGCGCCCGGCGACGATTGCGTGTTTCATGGCCTCGGCCATCAGCACTGGCTGCTGGGCGTGGGCGATGGCCGAGTTCATCAGCACCGCTTCACAGCCCATTTCCATGGCGATGGTGGCATCGGAGGCAGTACCCACGCCTGCATCGACCAACACCGGCACCTTGGATTCTTCCAGGATGATCTGCAGGTTGTACGGGTTGCAGATGCCCAGGCCAGTGCCGATAAGGCCGGCCAGCGGCATCACCGCGATGCAGCCTGCTTCGGCCAGTTGACGAGCGATGATCGGGTCATCGCTGGTGTAGACCATCACGTCGAAGCCGTCCTTGACCAGCACTTCGGCGGCCTTGAGGGTTTCGATCACGTTGGGGAACAAGGTCTTCTGGTCTGCCAGGACTTCCAGCTTGACCAGGTTATGGCCATCGAGCAATTCACGGGCCAGACGGCAGGTGCGCACCGCTTCGACGGCGTCATAGCAGCCGGCGGTGTTCGGCAAAATGGTGTAACGGTCCGGCGGCAACACGTCGAGCAGGTTCGGCTCGCCCGGGTTCTGGCCGAGGTTGGTGCGGCGCACGGCGACAGTGACGATTTCAGCGCCCGAGGCCTCGATGGCCAGGCGGGTTTCTTCCATGTCACGGTACTTGCCGGTGCCAACCAGCAGGCGCGACTGGAAAGTGCGCCCGGCCAGGGTAAAGGGCTTGTCGCTACGAACGTTGCTCATCAGAGATCCTCTGGAATAGATTGCTGGGCTTGCAGGTGAATCACCAGGCCGGAATCAGCCGCCACCAATGGCGTGCACCACTTCGACCTGGTCGCCGTCGTTGAGCTGCGTGCTGTCGTGCTGACTGCGCGGCACGATATCCAGGTTCAATTCCACTGCCACCCGGCGCCCGGTAAGGTCCAGGCGGGTCAGCAGCGCCGCGACGCTTTCGCCAGCGGGCAATTCGTAGGGTTCACCGTTCAATTGAATGCGCATGCGCACGGCCACCATTGTGCGTTGGGGGCCAGCATTCTAGCGCCGATCAACGCGTTAACCCAAGGGCAGTGCACGCCATTAGTCGTGATTGTGGACCGCTTGGTCAGCCTAAGCGCCATGCCGCCATGCCCAGGCAGAGCCAGCCGGCCAGGAAGCACAAGCCACCGATAGGGGTGATGATGCCAAGCTTGCCCAGCCCGCTCAGGGTCAGCAGGTACAGGCTACCGGAGAACAGCACGATGCCCAGGGCGAACAGACCACCGGCCCAGCCAACCAGACGCCCCGGCAAGTGCGCGGCGAGCAGCGCGACACCGAAGATTGCCAAGGCATGCACCAGTTGATAGGTCACCCCGGTTTGGAAGATGGCCAGGTAATCTGCGCTCAGACGGTTTTTCAGGCCGTGGGCGGCGAATGCGCCCAGGCCGACGCCGGTAAAGCCAAAAAAGGCGGCGAGCATGAGGAAGGTGCGAAGCATGGGACGACTCCTGGGATCGGGTCTGTATAATGGCCCGTTCCACCGGTCCGGCCAAGCTATCGCCATGCTGTCATCCCTACTCCGCCGCCTCGCCCGCGCCCTGCTCTGGTTCGCTGCCGGCAGCATCGTACTGGTGCTGGTGTTCCGCTCGGTGCCGCCTCCCGGCACGGCATTGATGGTCGAGCGCAAGGTGCAGTCGTGGGTCAGTGGCGAGCCGATCGACCTGCAGCGTGACTGGCAGCCGTGGGAGAATATTTCCGACGACCTCAAAGTCGCGGTCATCGCCGGTGAGGACCAGAAGTTCGCCAACCATTGGGGGTTCGACATCCCTGCCATTCAGGCGGCACTGGCCTATAACGAGCGCGGCGGCAGCATCCGGGGTGCCAGCACATTGACCCAGCAAGTGGCCAAGAACTTGTTCCTGTGGCCGGGCCGCAGTTGGCTGCGCAAGGGCCTGGAAGCCTGGTTCACGGCGCTGATCGAGCTGTTCTGGTCGAAAGAGCGGATCCTTGAGGTCTACCTGAACAGTGCCGAATGGGGCAAAGGGGTGTTCGGTGCGCAAGCTGCGGCGCGCTACCACTTTGGTGTCGATGCAAGTCGGCTGAGCCGCCAGCAGGCGGCTCAATTGGCTGCCGTGCTGCCCAGCCCCATCAAGTGGAGCGCCAGCCGGCCGAGCGCCTACGTGGCAAGCCGAGCAGGCTGGATTCGCCGGCAGATGAGCCAGCTGGGTGGGCCGAGCTACCTGATGCAACTGGATGCTTCGCGCAAGCCCTGAATGGAGACGCGGGCTCTAACTGCCCCTTCCACAAGCCGGTAAAGCCTGCACGAACAAAAAAGCCGCTCACCCTGCTACGGGTCAGCGGCTTTTTCAGGCATCAGGCGCCAATCAGGCTGCGATCAACGCTTTTACCTTGTTCATTGCATTCTTTTCCAACTGGCGAATACGCTCAGCCGAAACGCTGTACTTGTCCGCCAGCTCATGCAATGTGGCTTTCTCTTCAGCCAACCAACGCTGGTAGAGAATGTCGCGGCTACGCTCGTCCAGGCCCTGCAAGGCTTCATGCAGGTTGCTGGTGGAGTTGTCGCTCCAGTCAGCATCTTCGAGCTGCACAGCCGGGTCGTAGCGATGGTCTTCCAGGTAATGTGCAGGCGACTGGAAGGCGCTGTCGTCATCCGCCTCTGCTGCCGGGTCGAAGGCCATGTCCTGGCCACTCAGGCGGCTTTCCATCTCACGCACTTCACGCGGCTCGACGCCGAGGCTTTCGGCCACGCGGTGAACTTCATCGTTGTTCAACCAGGCCAGGCGTTTCTTCTGGCTGCGCAGGTTGAAGAACAGCTTGCGCTGGGCCTTGGTGGTAGCCACCTTGACGATGCGCCAGTTGCGCAGGATGAACTCGTGGATTTCAGCCTTGATCCAGTGCACGGCGAACGACACCAGGCGCACACCCATTTCCGGGTTGAAGCGCTTGACCGCTTTCATCAGGCCGACGTTGCCTTCCTGAATCAGGTCGGCCTGGGCCAAGCCGTAGCCAGCATAGCTACGGGCGATATGTACGACGAAGCGCAGGTGGGCCATCACCATTTGCCGAGCGGCCTCAAGATCCTGCTCATAATAGAGACGCTCGGCCAGATCACGCTCCTGCTCGACAGTCAGCAGCGGGATGCTGTTGACCGTGTGCACATAGGCTTCCAGGTTTGCACCGGGAACCAGGGCATAGGCAGGTTGCAACGATGTGGTCATTCAAGAACCTCCGACTTACCAGACTCGTGCCTTGTGAGCACTGCCAACATAGACCTGGAACCAAGGTGCAAGTTCCAAAGATGAAAAATTGTCAATGCTGGCTCAGAAAAACTATCGCGGGGCCAGCTCGTTCAAATGGCGAGCCACCGCAATCCATGCACCGATATACCCCAACAGCACCGCTCCGATCAAGAGCGACAGACCATCGGATGCTGGCACCCCGCCCAGGGAGAAGTCGCTGCCGTAGAGCCCGGACAGCCCTACCACGGCCTCGTTCAGCCAGTTCAGGCCGAAGGCCAGGATACCCCAGGCCAGCAGGCCCGCACCCAGGCCATACAACGCGCCCATGTACAGGAAAGGCCGCCGCACGTAGCTGTCGGTGCCGCCTACCAGCTTGATGACTTCGATCTCGGTACGGCGGTTTTCGATATGTAGACGAATTGTGTTACCGATTACTAACAGCAAGGCAGAAATCAGCATCACCGCCAGGCCGAAGACGAACCGGTCGCCCAGTTTCAGGATCGCCGCCAGGCGCTCCACCCACACCAGGTCAAGTTGTGCGTTTTCAACCCGAGGCAGCTCGGCCAGACGCTGACGCAGCGCTTCCAGGGCGGGCTTATCGACTTCGGTCGGGGTTACCACCACGACACCAGGCAGCGGGTTGTCGGGCAATTCACGCAAGGCTTCGCCCAGCCCCGACTGCTGCTGGAACTCTTCCAGCGCCTGCCCTGGGCTGATGTACAAGGCATCGGCCACCCCAGGCATGCCTTTGATCTCTTCGCGCAGGGCCTCGCCCTCCTTGCTGCCCGCGTCGAGCTTCAGGTACAGGGAAATCTGCGCGGCGCGCTGCCAGGAGCCCCCCAGCTTCTCGACGTTCTTCAACAGCAGCGACAAGCCCATGGGCATGCTCAGCGCCACGGCCATCACCAGGCAGGTGAAGAAGCTGCCGATTGGCTGCTTGCCCAGGCGGCGCAGGCTGTCGGCCAGGCTGGCACGGTGGCTGTCCAGCCAGGCATGCAACAGCGTGCGGAAGTCCGGGCCGTCATCATCATGCTCGCCGCGCTTTTTGCGGGTATCCGCGTCGGCCGCCTTGGGCGCGACACGCTCGGAAACCTTGGGTGTACGTGTAGTGCTCATTGCCCGGCCTCCCCATCGCCGATCAGACGGCCGCGCTGCAAGGTCAGCATGCGGTGGCGCATGCGCGCAATCAGTGCCAGGTCATGGCTGGCGATCAACACCGTGGTGCCCAGGCGGTTGATGTCCTCGAACACCCCCATGATCTCTGCGGCAAGGCGCGGGTCAAGGTTACCGGTGGGTTCGTCGGCCAGCAGCAAGGCGGGCTGGTGGACGATCGCACGGGCGATACCGACCCGCTGCTGCTGGCCAGTGGACAGGTCGGCCGGGTACAGCTCCCCCTTGTCGACCAGCGACACACGCTCCAGCGCCGAATCCACGCGCTTGGCGATCTCTGCCTTGGACAGGCCGAGAATCTGCAGCGGCAGGGCGATGTTGTTGAAAACGGTGCGGTCGAACAGCAACTGGTGATTCTGGAACACCACCCCGATCTGCCGACGCAGGAACGGGATCTGCGCATTGCTGATCTGGCCCAGGTCCTGCCCGGCCAGCATCAACTTGCCGTTGGTCGGGCGCTCCATGGCCAGCAACAGGCGCAGCAAGGTGCTCTTGCCGGCCCCGGAATGGCCGGTGACGAACAGGAATTCGCCCCGGCGCGCCCGGAAACTCAGCTCATGCAAGCCAACATGGCCGTTGGGGTAGCGCTTGGCAACCTGTTCGAATCGGATCATGGGTGCTCTCGCTCGGCAAACAGAGCCTTGACGAACGGCTCGGCTTCGAAGGTGCGCAGATCGTCGATGCCTTCACCCACGCCGATGAAGCGGATCGGGATGTTGAACTGCTTGGCAAGGGCGAAGATCACCCCGCCCTTGGCGGTGCCATCCAGCTTGGTCAGGGCCAGGCCGGTCAGCTCGACGCTCTGATTGAAGTACTTGGCCTGGCTGATGGCGTTCTGGCCAGTACCGGCATCGAGCACCAGCAGCACCTCGTGGGGCGCCTCGGCGTCAAGCTTGCCAATGACCCGGCGAACCTTTTTCAGCTCTTCCATCAAGTTGTCTTTGGTGTGCAGCCGCCCGGCGGTATCGGCGATCAGCACATCGACGCCACGGGCCTTGGCGGCCTGCACGGCATCGAAGATCACCGACGCGGAATCGGCACCGGTGTGCTGAGCGATCACCGGAATCTGGTTGCGCTCGCCCCAGACCTGCAACTGCTCGACTGCGGCAGCACGGAATGTGTCACCCGCCGCCAGCATGACCTTCTTGCCCTCGAGCTGCAGCTTCTTGGCCAGCTTGCCGATCGTGGTGGTCTTGCCGGCGCCGTTGACGCCGACGACAAGGATCACATAGGGCTTGTTCTGCGCCTGGATCTTCAGCGGCTGCTCGACCGGGCGAAGCAGCGCGGCCAGTTCTTCCTGCAGCGACTTGTACAGGGCATCGGCATCGGCCAGCTGTTTACGCGCAACCTTCTGGGTCAGGTTCTGAACGATGATCGACGTCGCCTCGACGCCGACGTCGGCGGTCAGCAAGCGTGTTTCGATCTCGTCCAACAGGTCGTCATCGATGACTTTCTTGCCCAGGAACAGGCTGGCCATGCCTTCGCCAATGCTGGCACTGGTCTTCGACAGGCCCTGCTTGAGGCGAGCGAAGAAGCCGGGTTTGGCAGGTTCGGCATCGGCTGGGGTGATGGCCGCGACGGCCTGTTCGGGGGCCGGGCGCTCGGGAATCGCTGGCGGGGCCTTGGGCTCCAGGTCTGGAACCAGGGCGACCGGCTCTTCGGCAACCGGCAGGACCAGGTTGCTGACCGGGGCTTCGGGGGCTGCGGCCACTGGAGCAGGGCTTTCGAGCGGAGCGGCAGCAGGCTCGGAACGTGCCGGCAGGTCCACCCGCACAGGGGCCGCAGCAGGCTCGGGAACCGGCACTGGCTCAGGGAGCGGAGCAGGCTCTGGGAGCGGGGCCACTTCAGGAGCCGGAGCCGGGGCCGGCTCAGGCACCGGCGCGAGCGCTTGGGCCGGAGCGGGGGCAACGACAGGCGCAGGCTGCGGGGCCAGCACCGGCTCGGCGGGCCTTACCGGCTCAACGGCAGGCGTGGGCGCTTCGCCAGCCACCGGCTCGGCCGCAACCGGCTCAGGCTGCTCGGCGGCAGGCTGCGGCGATACCGGCTCTACTGCCTGCGCATCAGGGGCTTGTGGCTGTTCGGCGACAGGTTGCTGCGGCTTCTTGCGAAACCAGCTGAACAGGCCTTTTTTCTCGCCAGCCTCGGCCGGCGCTTTTTTGTCGTCGTTTGAACCAAACATGGAAGACGGCTATCTCAGGGTAGCGATGGGCCAGCAGCGGCTCATCTGGAATTCTCTAAACGCAGAACAGACTATTTTGTAGCCGGCTGGTTCATGCGCAATGTTTTGTCTTAATGGACCTGCAGGCCAGAACGGCGACAGGCATGGTCGCCAGGCAACCGGATCAGTATCCTAGCACCTCCTGGCCCGCCGACGCTAAACCCTGCAGGCCGCCGAACAGGTTAAACACCTTATGAATGCTCTAGCCCGCCGCGCCGCTGGCGTGTTGCTCGGCACGCTCTGCCTGCCGCTCGCAGCCTTTGCCGCCGATGTGCAACCCACCCACGAATTCATCCTCGACAACGGCCTGAAAGTGGTCGTGCGCGAGGACCACCGCGCGCCAGTGGTGGTTTCGCAGATCTGGTACAAGGTCGGCTCCAGCTACGAGACCCCCGGCCAGACCGGGCTGTCTCACGCCCTGGAGCACATGATGTTCAAGGGCAGCGCCAAGGTCGGCCCCGGCGAAGCTTCGCGCATCCTGCGCGACCTGGGCGCGGAAGAGAACGCCTTCACCAGCGACGACTACACCGCCTACTACCAGGTTCTGGCCCGCGACCGTCTGCCGGTGGCGCTGGAGCTGGAAGCCGACCGGCTGGCCAGCCTGCGCCTGCCGGCCGATGAGTTCAGCCGCGAAATCGAGGTGATCAAGGAAGAGCGCCGCTTGCGTACCGATGATCAGCCAAGCGCCAAAGCATTCGAACTGTTCCGCGCCATGGCCTACCCGGCCAGCGGCTACCACACCCCGACCATCGGCTGGATGGCCGACCTCGAACGCATGAAAGTCGAGGAGCTGCGCCACTGGTACGAGTCCTGGTACGCGCCGAACAACGCCACCCTGGTGGTGGTCGGCGATGTTACCGCCGCCGAGGTCAAAGGCCTGGCGCAGAAATACTTCGGCAGTATCCCCAAGCGCGCTGTTCCGCCGGCCAAGCTGCCGCTGGAGCTGACCGAGCCAGGCCGGCGTCAGCTGACCCTGCACGTGCGCACCCAACTGCCCAGCCTGATCTACGGCTTCAACGTACCGGGCCTTGCGACCGCCAAGGACCCACGCACCGCGCACGCCCTGCGGCTGATCTCGGCCCTGCTCGACGGCGGCTACAGCGCCCGCCTGCCGGCGCGCCTGGAGCGCGGTCAGGAACTGGTGGCCGGCGCCTCGTCCAGCTACAACGCCTTCACCCGCGGCGACAGCCTGTTCCTGATCTCGGCTACCCCTAACGTGCAGAAGCAAAAGACCCTCGCCGATGTCGAGAAAGGCGTCTGGCAGTTGCTCGATGAGCTCAAGACGACCCCACCGAGCGCCGAGGAACTGGAACGTGTACGTGCCCAGGTGATCGCTGGCCTGGTCTACGACCGCGACTCCATCAGCAGCCAGGCCACCACCATTGGCCAGCTGGAAACGGTCGGCCTGTCCTGGAAACTGATCGACAGCGAACTGGACGAACTCAAGCGTGTGACCCCAGAGGACATCCAGGCCGCCGCACGCACCTATTTCACCCGCGAACGCCTGAGCGTTGCCCATGTACTGCCTGAGGAGTCCGCTCATGAGTGATCGCAGCGCACCACGCTACACCCTGATCGGCACAGGCATCATCGCCCTGGTGGTGGCGCTTGCCGCCGTGCTGGCGCGCCCCGCGCATTCCGAAGCCGACAGCACCGCAGCCCGCCCCGCCAATACCCTGCAATCGCTGGCCGAACTGGACGGCAAAGCCCCCAGCCGGCGCCAGCTGAACATCCAGAACTGGACCACCGCCGAAGGTGCACGCGTGCTGTTCGTCGAAGCCCGCGAGCTACCGATGTTCGACCTGCGCCTGACCTTCGCCGCCGGCAGCAGCCAGGACGGCAACACGCCAGGCCTGGCCACCCTGACCAACGCCATGCTCAACGAGGGCATTGCCGGCAAGGATGTGACCGCCATCGCCGAAGGCTTCGAAGGGCTCGGCGCAGACTTCGGCAACGGCTCCTACCGCGACATGGCAGTGGCCTCGTTGCGTAGCCTCAGTGCCAAGGACAAGCGCGAGCCGGCCCTGAAGCTGTTCGCTGAAGTGACCGGCAAGCCGACCTTCCCAGAGGACGCACTCAAGCGCATCAAGAACCAGCTGCTGGCAGGTTTCGAATACGAGAAGCAGAACCCCAGCAAGATCGCCGGCAAGGCGTTGTTGAGCAACCTTTATGGCGAACACCCGTACGGCCATCCAAGCGACGGCACCGCTGAAAGCATCCCGGGCATCACCCTGGAGCAGCTGCGCGCATTCCACGCCAAAGCCTATGCAGCGGGCAACGCGGTAATCGCCCTGGTCGGCGACCTCAGCCGTGAAGAGGCCGAGGCGATTGCCGCCCAGGTCTCCGCCGCCCTGCCCAAAGGCCCGGCACTGGCCAAGCCTGCGCAACCCGTCGAGCCCAAGGCTGGCGCGACCCACATAGACTTCCCATCCAAGCAGACCCACCTGATGCTGGCCGAACTGGGCATCGACCGCCAAGACCCGGACTGGCCAGCCCTGTCGCTGGGCAACCAGATTCTCGGCGGTGGCGCCTTCGGTACGCGCCTGATGAGCGAAGTGCGGGAAAAACGCGGCCTGACCTACGGCGTATACTCGGTATTCAGCCCGATGCAGGTGCGCGGCCCCTTCATGATCAACCTGCAGACCCGTGCCGAACTCAGCGAGGGCACCCTCAAGCTGGTGCAAGGCATTCTTGCCGACTACCTCAAGAGCGGCCCGACCCAGCAGGAACTGGACGACGCCAAGCGCGAACTGGCCGGTAGCTTCCCGCTGTCGAACGCCAGCAATGCGAGCATCGTCGGCCAATTGGGCGCCATCGGCTTCTACGACCTGCCCTTGACCTGGCTGGAAGACTTCATGCAGCAGTCCCAGGCACTGACCGTCGAGCAGGTCAAGGCAGCCATGAACAAGCACTTGGCCGCCGATAAACTGGTGATCGTTACCGTCGGCCCGAGCGTACCGCAAAAACCGCTGCCAGCCCCTACTGACAAACCCGCCGAGCAGCCCCTCGGCGTACCGGAGCACTAATGCCTAGATCCACCCCTCCCGCCCGCTCTCAGCAGGGCCAAAGCAAGGGCCAGGGCCACCTGCGCATCATCGCCGGCGAGTGGCGCAGCCGCCGCCTGGCGGTGCCTGAAGGCGACGGACTGCGGCCGACCACCGACCGCGTGCGGGAAACCCTGTTCAACTGGCTGGCACCCTACATCGAAGGCGCCCGGGTGCTGGATGCCTTCACCGGCAGTGGCGCCCTGGTGCTCGAAGCGTTGTCCCGCGGTGCTGCAGATGCCGTTGCGCTGGACAGCAACCCAGCGGCTATCAGCAACCTGAAGAACAACCTGGAGATCCTGCGCTGCCCGCGCGGGCAAATCCTCCAGACCGACGCCCAGCGCTACTTGCAAGCACCGGCCAAGCAACAGTTCGACGTCGTGTTTCTCGACCCCCCGTTCCATCAGGACCTGCTGGCCAACACCTGCAACCTGCTGGAGCAGAACCAGTGGCTGCGCGAGCAGGCGTGGATCTACACCGAGAGCGAAGCGGCTCCCTCTACCCTGCAAATGCCAGGCAACTGGCGCCTGCACCGCGAAAAAAAGACCGGCCAGGTGCATTACGCGCTGTGGCAGCGCGCCTGACGGCAAGCCGTAATTATGTAACGCAGGCAAGCGCAGAATCTCACCGAAGCTGCTCCTGGTCACCCAACCAGGAGCACTTGAGCAATGCCATCGACTCCACCGTTCACCCTCGACGACACAACCCTGTCAGCCGGCATCGAGTCCATCGCCGATGCCGCCCAGCCCCCGTTGCAGCACTTCACACTGGACAACGGCCTGGCTGTCTACCTGCGTGAAGACCACAGCACCCCGCTCGCCGCGATTCAGCTCCGGTACCACGTGGGCACCAGCCATGAGTCAGCCGGCCATACCAACATCTCGCACCTGCTGGAACACCTGATATTCGAAGGCAGCCGCAAACTTGAGGCGGGCCGATACAGCCAGGTGATAGCACGGCTCGGCGGGGAGGCCAATGCCAATACCATCGATGATGCAACGGTCTACGAAATGCTGTTACCTGCGGCACGGCTACCGGTTGCCCTAGAAATAATGGCCGATGCCATGGAGGGCGCGACCTTTGGCCAGGCAGCCCTGGAGCGGGCAGCCAAAGCCATCGAAGACGAGCGCCGGCTCAAAGTTGACAACGTCCCTGCCCAGCAGGCAGCTGAACGACACAATGCACTTGCACACGGCAGCAGCCCGTATGCAACGGCGACGTTCGGCAACCCGGCAGATTTGCGCAACTTGAGCGTGGAAACCGTGCGCGCCTGGTATCAAAAGTGGTATCGGCCCAATAACGCCACCCTCGTGGTGGTGGGTGCCGTCGATCTTGCCACGCTTGGCCAGCACGTGAGCCGGTATTTCGGCAGCATTGCCAGGGCTGCGCTTGACGCAGTACCCGTCCCCCGGCATGACGCGCACCTGCAGGCGCGAAGCCAGAAGCTGACACTGCCAGGCCGTGATGGTTTGTTCATGTCCTTCAATGTACCCAGCCACGCCACGGCCACCGACGCAACGACAGTGCCTGCCCTGGGCCTGCTCTGCGAGGTGCTTGGCAAAGGGTTCAGCGCAAGGCTCTACAGCGAGTTGGTGCGAGACCGACGGCTGCTCAAGGGCCTCACCCTGGCATATGAGCCAATGGCGCGTGGTGACACGCTGTTGACCCTATCAACCTATATCAACAGTCAAAGGTCTACGCACGAGCAGGCCGAGGAGGCGATCTATACCGCGATCGATACCCTGCGCCATACGCCGCTTTCCACCCAGGAGCTCAAGCGCGCGAAACTGCGCATGCTCACCCGTCGCCTGTTCAGCCACGACAGCATCAGCCTGCAAGCTGACCGCATCGGCGCAGCAGCGGCCGCTGGCCTGCCCCCCTCGCTGATCGATCAAGAAGCCGACAGTATCCGCCACCTCGATAGCGCGACATTACAGCAGGTAGCGTTCGACTACCTGAGCCGCGAAAGGCTGACCATCACTCATCTGCAGGCAGGAGCACCGGCATGAACACATCGCTTACCACCAGCAATATGCCTCTGATTTGCAAAGGCCCCGTGAGCGATACCGCTGTGGCGGCAATGGCCAGGCTGGAGTCCGCGCAAGGCCTTGACCTGGAGCAGCTGCAGCAGTTGCCGGCCCAGATACAGCAATGGCAGACCGACGAAGGCGCCAGGGTCAGCTTCAGCCCGTCCCATGGCCGCCCGATATTCGACATGGCGCTGCGCTTTCGCGCTGGCAGTGCGCTCGATGGCGACAGCCCGGGCCTCGCCGCCCTTGTCCTTTACAGCCTCGATCAGGGTAGCGAGCTTCTGGACGCCGCCCAGTTCGCTCAGGCTATGGAGGGGCTCGGTGCGATCATGGCAAGGCGGGTGAACCAGGACGAGGCGGTGATCACGCTGCGCTGCCTGAGCCTGCCGGCGCTTCGCACAAGCGCCCTGCAACTGCTCACCCAAATGCTGGCACGCCCCGCCTTCCGCGAGGAAGCCGTCGCAGGCATCCGCGAACGACTGCTCAATCACGCTCGCGCAATGGCGTCGAGCCCGGTCTATGGGGTGTCCCCGGCGATCATGAGCCATGTGTTCGATGGCCATCCCTACGCCACCCATTGGGCTGGCACGCCTGAAAGCCTCGAGCGGATCGACGAGCAGCAAATGCGGGCTTTCCACCGACGCGCCTACTCTGCCAACAACCTCGATATCGGCCTGGTGGGCGACCTGTCGCGTGACGAGGCGCAAACCCTCATCACGGAACTCCTTCAGGCGCTACCGCAACACTGGGCGGGACAGGCCCCACCACCGGCGCCGTTGCCAGAGGCCCTTACCCGGCATCAACCACACACCGCAAGTACCACACTGGCCACGCTGGCGCTGCTGTTGCCCACATCCCCCGACAAGCCGGGGTATGCAGCGCTGACCATGCTCGATGAAATCCTCGGCAGCGGCTACGAGTCGCGCCTTACACAAGAGCTGCGAAGCCGACGTGCCTTGACCTACAGCATCCACTCATCGCTCACCCCCTTCGATGCGGCGAGCCTGCTGCAGATTCAATGGGACATCGCACCCGAATACCGAGATGCCTCACGTGAGCTGGTTTCAGGGATGCTGGCCTGCCTGCGCGAGCATGGCCCAAGCCAGGCGGAGTGCGACATGGCGCGCAACCAGATAGCAGGCAGGTTGCATCGCACCCTGGTGAGCAACGCAGAGCTGGCCAAGAGCCTGGCAACCTCCAGCCACCTGGGGCAACCCGCCGATCACTTTGCGACCTATGTCCAGCGCCTGGCAGCGCTGACACCCATGGACATTCGCGAAGCCGCCCGGATATGGCTGCCCCCTGCGCAGGAAGTATTCATCACTGTCGGCCCGGCCCCTGCGCAACAACCTTTGCCCGAACCGACCTGACCGACCAATAGCGCGGGTACAACGGCGGTATTTCATGGCAATCTAGGACGGCACAACACGAGTCGCCCAGCATGCCCAGCCTTACCGCCACGTTCCGCCCGGCCACCGGGTTATCCAACCCTCACCTGCAAACCCTTTGGGGCCCGCTGTGGCGCAAGCTGCCTGCGCTTGAGCGCAAACGCGAGCGCCTGTGGCTGGCCGATGGTGACTTCATCGACCTCGACTGGCACGGGCCGCACCAGCCAGATACACCGCTGGTGCTGGTGCTGCACGGCCTGACGGGCTCGTCCCATTCGCCCTATGTCAAAGGCCTGCAGCAGGCGCTCGATGCCCGCGGCTGGGCCAGCGTTGCGGTGAACTGGCGCGGCTGCTCTGGCGAGCCGAACCTGCTGCCACGCAGTTACCATTCCGGGGCCAGCGGGGACCTGGCCGAGGTGGTCGCCCATCTGCGTGCCCAACGCCCGCTGGCCCCTTTATATGCCGTCGGCTATTCGCTGGGCGGCAATGTACTGCTCAAGTACTTGGGTGAAAGTGGCAGCGCCAGCCAATTGCAGGCGGCCGTGGCGGTTTCCGTACCGTTTCGCCTGGATCAGTGCGCCGACCGCATCGGCCAAGGCTTTTCGAAGGTCTATCAGGCACATTTCATGCGCGAAATGATGGCCTATGTGCAGGTGAAGCAGCGGCATTTTCGTGCTCAGGGCCATCATGAAGGGCTTGCCGCACTCGACCGCCTCGGATCGTTGCGCAAACTGCGGACCTTCTGGGATTTTGACGGCAAAGTGACCGCGCCACTCAACGGCTTTGACGATGTACACGACTACTACCGTCGCTCATCGAGCCGCTACTACCTCGGGGAGAACCGCACGCCGACGCTGATCATCCACGCAAACGATGATCCGTTCGTGTCCCGCCACAGCCAGCCCACGCCGAGCGAGCTGGCACCGCAGACTCAGTTCGAGCTGCATGAGCGGGGTGGGCATGTGGGCTTTGTCGAGGGCAGCCTGCGAAACCCGGGGTATTACCTTGAGCGGCGGATTCCGCAGTGGCTGGTGGATGGGCGATGAACCCGCGGCTCAGTCGCCCGTGGCAACCTGATGCGCGGGATCATTGATCCACTCACTCCACGATCCGGCATACAGCCTGCCCAGCGGATACCCCGCCAACGCCAGGGCAAACAGGTTATGGCAAGCCGTCACGCCCGAGCCGCAATAGGCCACCAAACGTTCCGCTGAACGCCCCCCCAGCTTCTCGGCAAAGCGCTGCCTGAGCTGCTCTGGCGCCAGGAAGCGCCCCTCTTCGTTCAGATTGTCGGTGAATGCTGCGCACTGAGCGCCGGGTATATGCCCGGCCACTGGGTCGATCGGCTCCACATCCCCACGAAAACGCGGCAAGGCACGCGCATCGATCAACGTCAGCTCGGGGCTTGCTAGCTCGGTGACCACGTGCTCGGCGTCAATCAGCAGCTTGGTATCCGGCTTGCCGCTGAACGTCCCCTCATACCGTGCTGGCGCGTCCAGGCTCAATGGCTGGCCCGCGGCGTGCCAGGCCTTGAGGCCTCCGTCGAGAATGGCCACACCGGTGCGTTTGCCCAACCAGGCCAGCAGCCACCAGGCACGGGCGGCAAAGGCACCAGGCCCGTCGTCGTACAGCACCACCTCGCTGTCATTGTCCAGCCCCCACTCACGCAGCCGCTCGACCAGCCGCTGCGGATCAGGCAAGGGATGGCGGCCGGTCTGGCCCTTGATTACCGGGCCACTCAGGTCGCGCTCCAGGTCGGCGAAGTGGGCCCCGGCTATATGCCCCTCGGCATAGCTGCGTTGGCCATAATCCGCGTCTTCCAAGGCAAACCGACAATCGAGGATCACCAGCTTGGGCGAGCCCAGACGCTCGGCCAGTTGCTGCGGGGTGATCAATTGCGCAAGAGGCATGACAATCTCCTGATCGATGGCACGAAGGCTCTGGGCTATCGCTCCAGGGCCTGGTTGAACGGAACATGGAATTCATGGCACAGGGCATCCACGGCACTGCGGGCGTTGGCGGTGACGAAGCCGAGTTCCAGTACCAGCACCTGATACACGCCACGCTTGAAGGCTTCTTCACCCAGATGAGCGGAGTGCTCCCGCGTGGTGCTGAGAAAGCGGACCCAAGAGGTCAGTACGATCCAGGCGTTGATGGTCAGCGATTCGATCTGGGCAGGGGCCATGACCAGAATGCCGGCCTCGACGAAGCCCCGGTAGATCGCCTGGCCCTGGCGCAGGCAACGTTCGGAAAAGCGTCGGTAACGGGCAGCCAGCTCAGGGTCGCTGTCGAGCAGGTGCTCGAGATCACGGTGCAGGAACCGGTAGTTCCACATCGCTGCGAGCAATGCCTTGAGGTAGAAGCGCTTGTCTTCGACGGTAGCGGCGCGGCCCTGCGGGGGGCGCAGGAAGCTGTCCACCAATTCTTCATACTGGCTGAACAACAGGGCGATGATCGCCTGCTTGTTGGGGAAGTGGTAGTAGAGGTTGCCGGGCGAAATCTCCATGTGCGCGGCAATATGGTTGGTACTCACGCTACGCTCGCCTTGTTGATTGAACAGTTCAAGGCTGTTCTGCACGATGCGCTCTCGGGTCTTGATGCGCGGGGCCATGCTCAGCTCCCAGTCTGCAGGCTTTCGGTAAGGGGTTCATCTTACGGTGTAACAGGGCCCGGATGCACCGTGCGCCGGCGCGAAAAAAATCGCACCATCGTACCGATTAGAGTATAGGCTCTAGAGATTCTCAGCCCCTATGGGAGCCGCCGTGACTTCTCCTATCGCCTTGCCCCCTCTGCAGTTCGACACTGAATTGACAAGCACATTCACTGCCCAGCGCAAGGCATTTGCCGGCAACCCCATGCCGCCGCTGGCCCAACGCCGGCAATGGCTGAAAAGCTTGCGCGAAGCATTGCTGGCGGATCGACAACGGCTGATAGAGGCGATCGATGCGGATTTTTCCGGGCGCAGCGCCGACGAAACCCTGTTGGCCGAGCTACTGCCCTCCGTACAGGGGATTCGCCATGCCGAACGCCACCTCAAGGGCTGGATGCGACCCGCCAGGCGAACCGTCGGCCTGGCCTTCCAGCCCGCCAGCGCCCGCGTGCTGTACCAGCCGCTGGGGGTGGTTGGCATTATCGTGCCGTGGAACTACCCGCTGTTTCTCGCCATCGGCCCGCTGACGTGCGCCCTGGCCGCCGGCAACCGCGTGATGCTCAAGCTCAGTGAGGCCACCCCTGCCAGCGCCCTGGCGCTCAAAGCCTTGCTTGAGCAGGTATTCCCCCACGACCTGGTCAGCGTGGTGCTGGGTGATGTGGAAGTCGGCCAGGCATTTGCCCGGCTGCCCTTCGACCATCTGCTGTTCACCGGCGCCACCAGCGTCGGCCGCCAGGTCATGCTGGCGGCTGCACAGAACCTGACCCCGGTCACACTGGAACTCGGCGGCAAGTCACCGGCCATCATTTCGTCCAGCGTGCCGCTCGATAGCGCCGCCGAGCGTATCGCATTCGGCAAGACCCTCAATGCCGGCCAGACCTGCGTCGCCCCAGACTACGTCCTGGTGCCACGCGAGCGCCTGAACGCCTTCAGCGAGGCCTACCGCAGGGCGGTCCACCGGCTGTACCCGCGCATCGCCGACAACCCCGACTACAGCGCCATCATCAATCCGAGGCAATTGCAGCGCCTGCAACAGCTGGTGGACGACGCCAGCAGCAAGGGCGCGCAGGTCATCGACCTGTACCCGGACGAGCCTCGCCAGGGCAGGCGCCTGCCGCCGCACGTGCTGCTGGAGGTGAATGACAGCATGCAGGTGATGCAGGACGAAATCTTTGGCCCGCTGCTGCCGGTAGTGCCCTATGACAGCCTCGACGGTGCACTGGCCTACATCAATGAACGGCCACGCCCACTGGCGCTGTACTACTTCGGCTACGACCATGCCGAGCAAGAGCATGTGCTGCAGCGCAGCCACTCCGGTGGAGTCTGTATCAACGACACACTGCTGCATGTCGCTCAGGACGACCTGCCGTTCGGCGGCATCGGCCCTTCGGGCATGGGCCACTACCACGGCCGTGACGGCTTCCTGACCTTCAGCAAGGCCAAGGCGGTGCTGGCCAAGCAGCGCCTGAACGCCGCGCGCCTGATTTACCCGCCATATGGCAAGGCGCTGCAGCGCCTGGTCTACACACTGTTCATCCGCTGAGGTCTGGGCCATGCAACGTCGTGACCTTCTGCGCTTCAGCCTGGGCGCCAGCGTGTTTCTGGCCAGTGCCAGCCTGGTCGGCTGCAGCCCGCAGGGGCGTGCTACCGGGTACCAGGTACTGCGCGATGACGACCTGCCATTGCTACGGGCACTGATCCCGGTGGTGCTTGCCGGTACGTCGGCAAGCGCAACACTCGTGCTGCCCAGGCTGGACGACAAACTGGCGGCACTGTCCCCGCCAATGCTCAAGCTCACCCGGCAACTGTTCGATGTGCTCAGCCTGCCGCTGACCCGCGGCCCACTGACTGGGGTCTGGGGCGCCTGGGACCTGGCGGGTGAACAGCAGATAGCGGCGTTTCTGCAACGCTGGCAGAGCAGTTCCCTGAACCTGCTGCGCATGGGGCACGCGTCGATCGTGCAACTGCTGACGATGGCCTGGTATGAATGCCCGGAAAGCTGGGCCGCCTGTGGCTACCCGGGGCCACCGAAAATCTGAACAACAACAACAACAACAACAACAACAACAACAAGAGCACTTTCAATGCCTGTCATCGACCCGTTTCGCCAAGGCCTCGAACGCGGCTGGATCACCCATGACGCCTCGCGCCTGGGGCAGGACCTCAGCGTGCAAGCCGACATCGCCGTGATAGGCAGCGGCGCCGGCGGCGCCACCAGCGCGCAGATGCTCAGCGCCGCAGGCTTCAAGGTACTGCTGATCGAGGAAGGCCCGCTCAAGACCAGCAGTGACTTCCGCCTGCTAGAGAATGAGGCCTACGCCAGTCTCTACCAGGAAGGCCTGGGCAGGATGAGCAAGGACGGCGCCATCACCATTCTGCAGGGCCGCGCGGTGGGCGGCACCACGCTGGTCAACTGGACCTCCAGCTTTCGCACACCCGCGCCGACCTTGGCCCACTGGGCGACGGCCCACAACGTCAAAGGGCTGGGCGACGACGCACTGCGTCCCTGGTTCGAACGCATCGAGCAAGACCTCGGCATCACCCCTTGGGCGATGCCGGCAAACGCCAACAACGAGGTACTGCGCCGTGGGTGTGAACAGCTCGGCTACCGATGGGCGGTGATCCCACGCAATGTCAGGGGGTGCTGGAATCTTGGCTATTGCGGCATGGGTTGCCCGGTCAACGCCAAGCAATCGATGCTGGTGACGCGCATTCCAGCCCTGCTCGACAAGGGCGGCGAGCTGCTGTACCTGGCCCGGGCCGAACGCTTCGAGCATGACGGCGAACGCATTGCGCAGCTGCGCTGCCAAGGCCTGGACGCGCAAGGCCTACACCCCAACGGGCGCAGCATCACGGTGCGCGCCCGCCACTACATCCTCGCGGGCGGCGGCATCAACAGCCCCGCCCTGCTACTGCGCTCCAAGGCTCCTGACCCCCACGAGCGCCTGGGCAAACGGACCTTCCTGCACCTGGTCAACTTCAGCGCGGCCCGCTTCGACGCACGCATCGACCCCTATTACGGCGCCCCGCAGTCCATCTACAGTGACCACTTCCAATGGCAGGACGGCGTCGATGGCGCGGTCGGCTACAAACTTGAAGTGCCGCCCCTGCACCCGGCGCTGGCCAGCACCCTGCTCGGTGGCGAGGGTGTCGAAAATGCCCAGCGCATGGCCGAGCTGCCGCACACCCACGTCATGCTTGCGCTGTTGCGCGACGGGTTCCATCCCGAAAGCCCAGGCGGCACGGTGGAGCTGCGTGGCGATGGCTCACCGGTGCTCGATTACCCGGTCACCGACTACTTGCGAGACGGCCTGCGCCGTGCCTTTCACAGCATGGCGCAGATCCAGTTCGCCGCGGGCGCCACGCAGGTGACACCCGCGCACAGCGATGCCCGCGCAGCTACCCGCCTGGCGCAGGCCCAACGCATGATCGACGGATTGCGCCTGGAGCCGTTCCATACGCGGTTGGGCAGCGCCCACGTGATGGGCGGCTGCGCAATGGGCGAAGATCCACAGCATGCGGTGTGCGACAGCCTGGGCCGTCACCATCAGCTGGAAAACCTGTCGATTCACGACGGCTCGTTGTTCCCGACCAGCATCGGTGCCAACCCACAACTGTCGGTCTACGCCATCAGCGCGAAGCTCACCGACGCCCTGATAACCCGCCTGGCACACAGTGCATGACAACAAATGCCCCTGCTGTCTATAGTGCCATCAGCCGGCCGCATGACTTGGCCGGGCGCAATCGCTGCGCTACCATCCGACTCCCCAACGCACTCCAGCCAGGATGACGCGATGAACCGAGTGTTGTACCCGGGTACTTTCGACCCTATTACCAAGGGCCATGGCGACCTGGTCGAGCGCGCCTCGCGGCTGTTCGACCACGTGATCATCGCTGTGGCAGCCAGCCCGAAGAAGAACCCGCTGTTCCCGCTGGAGCAACGTGTAGCGCTGGCCCGTGAGGTCACCAGGCACTTGCCCAATGTCGAAGTCATCGGCTTCTCCACCCTGCTTGCGCATTTTGCCAAGGAACAGGGCGCCAACGTCTTCTTGCGGGGGCTGCGGGCGGTGTCCGACTTCGAATACGAGTTCCAGTTGGCGAACATGAATCGGCAACTCGCGCCTGAGGTCGAAAGCCTGTTCCTCACGCCGTCGGAGCGCTATTCGTTCATTTCTTCGACCTTGGTCCGGGAAATCGCTGCGCTGGGAGGCGACATCACCAAATTCGTGCACCCAGTGGTGGCCGAAGCGTTGACTGAACGCTTCAAGAAGTAAGCCTGAGCGCTGATTATCGCGCCCGCGTGCACTGCGGGCGCGAATGCGGCACAATTGTGCCCATTGCGTTGAACATGCCCGGGCGGTGAGCCCCGGCCGGAGTCCCCATGTCCCTGATTATCACCGACGATTGCATCAACTGCGACGTCTGCGAACCCGAGTGCCCGAACGAGGCCATCTCCCAAGGCGAAGAGATCTACGTGATCGACCCGAACCTGTGCACCCAGTGCGTGGGTCATTATGACGAGCCGCAGTGCCAGCAGGTCTGCCCGGTCGACTGCATCCCGCTGGATGAGGCGCACCCGGAAACCGAAGAGCAGTTGATGGCCAAGTACCGCCGGATCACCGGCAAGGCGTGATCGCTGCGCTGCTGCGTATGGCCCACTCGCTGCTAAACCGGCGATTGGGCCATACCATTCACCGCTGGCAACGTGGGCAGTAAACGCTGGCCCGTTGCCCAAGCTTGGCCTCACGCAAGGTAGTGCCGCACAGCTTGCACGGCAGCCCGCCTCGGCCGTAGACGAACAGTTCCTGCTGGAAGTAACCCGGCTGCCCGTCGCCGCCAATGAAGTCGCGCAACGTCGTGCCCCCTTGCTCGATGGCAGCCGCCAGCACGCGCTTGATCTCGATGGCCAGCTTCAGGTAGCGGCTACGGGATATCCCACCCGCCTCACGGCGCGGGTCGATACCGGCGGCGAACAACGCCTCGGTCGCGTAGATATTGCCCACACCCACCACCACCGCGTTATCCATGATGAACGGTTTGACTGCCATCGTCCGCCCGCGGGACAGCTGGAACAGGCGCTCGCCATCGAACAGGTCGGTCAACGGCTCTGGGCCCAGGCGCAGCAGCAACTCATGATTGAGCGGGTCGAGGCTCCAGAGCATGGCGCCGAAACGACGCGGATCGGTGTAGCGCAGCACCAGCCCTGACTCCAGCTCGATGTCGACGTGCTCATGCTTGGCCGCCGGTAGCCCCATCTGCACCAGGCGCAGGTTGCCCGACATGCCCAGATGGCTGATCAAGGTGCCCACCTCGGCGTTGATCAGCAGGTATTTGGCGCGCCGCTCGACGCTGAGAATACGCTGCCCGGACAAACGCACGTCCAGGTCCTCCGGGATTGGCCAGCGCAAACGCCGGTCTCGCACCACCACGCGGCTGACCCGCTGGCCTTCCAGATGCGGCGCGATACCGCGCCGCGTGGTTTCGACTTCGGGTAATTCCGGCATGAATCAGTGCCCGCCCAGCTCGCGAATGGTCTGTTTGAGGTTCTCGAAGTCGTACTCCGACAAACCGATATAGTCCAGTACCAGCGGGCCGACCGCATGCCACTCGTGGTCGACAGGCTGGTTGCCCAACACACGGTAGGACGCGCAGATGTGTTCGGCCATCTTGAGCACCGCCAGCAGGTTCTTCAGCTGGCTCTGGGTGTTGCGCAGCGACTCCTCGCGGAACACGGCCAAGGCATTGTGGTGGTTGGCGATGGCCGCGCTGATGTGCTCCGGCAGCCGCCAGGACTTGGCGGTGAAATAGCCGACCACCGAATGGTTGGTATTGAATGCACGGTTCTCGGTGTCGACCACCCGGGTTTGCGCGTCAGCCTTGGCGTAGGCCTCCTCCAGGACATCCATGTAGCTGGGGAAACGCTTGAGCATCAGCGGGATGCCGCAATCATGGAACAGCCCCAGGGTGTAGGCCTCGTCCGCCGCCTGGATGCCGGTGCGCTTGGCCAGTGTCAGGCAGGTCATGGCCACATCCTGGGCAGTGTCCCAGAAGCGGTTGAGGGTGACGATGGTCTCGTCGCTCATCTCGCCTTTGATCGACTGGGCGTTGATCAGGTTGATGATCGAACGGCTACCCAGCAGGTTCACCGCACGCTGGATCGAACCGATCTTGTTGGACAGCCCGAAGTGCGGCGAGTTGACCAGCTTGAGCAAGGCACCGGACAGGCCCGGATCCTGGGAAATCAGCTTGGCGATGGTTTCCAGGTCCGGGTCGGGCATGTACTGCTCGAACTGCAGGTCGACCATGATCTGCGGTTGCGGCGGGATGGTAATGCCTTGCAAGGCTTGCTGGATCTGTTCGGCGCTGAGTTCTTGGGACATACGTACATACTCTTTGAGGACGAGCGATTCTAACCCTGTAGCTCGCTCGACTTGTAGCGCTTGTGCTGGCGAACAGGCAGGGCACTTTGTCGTGCCCTGCACCGAACCAAGGGCCAACCGGTTATACTCCCGCTCTTTTTTCCCGGAGCGACGTCATGTCCCTGCCCAGCCTTCGCCTCAAAGCCAATGCCGACCGCCGCCTGCGCGCCGGCCACCTGTGGGTCTACAGCAACGAAGTCGATGTCACCGCGACGCCGCTGCAGGGCTTTCAGGCCGGCCAACAGGCAATTCTCGAGGCTGCCAACGGCAAGCCGCTGGGCATCGTGGCGCTGAGCCCGAACAACCTGATCTGCGCCCGCCTGCTGTCGCGCGATGCCAAGCTGCCGCTGGACAAGTCGCTGCTGGTACACCGCCTCAACGTCGCCCTGTCCCTGCGCCAGCGCCTGTTCGACCAGCCGTGCTACCGCCTGGTCTACGGCGATTCTGACCTGCTGCCGGGCCTGGTGGTCGACCGCTTCTTCGACATTCTCGTGGTACAGCTGGCCTCTGCCACCATGGAGCTGCACAAGGACGACGTGATCGCCGCCCTGGTCCAGGTGCTCAAGCCCAGCGGCATTTTGTTCAAGAACGACTCCGCCGCCCGTGACGCCGAAGGCTTGCAGCGTTATGTCGAAACCGTCTACGGCGAAGTGCCGGACTGGGTCCCGCTGGAAGAAAACGGCGTGAAGTTCGAAGCGCCGGTACGCGAAGGCCAGAAGACCGGCTGGTTCTATGACCACCGCATGAACCGCGCACGCCTGGCGCCCTACGTCAAAGGCAAGCGTGTGCTCGACCTGTTCAGCTACATCGGTGGCTGGGGCGTGCAGGCCGGCGCATTCGGTGCCAGCGAAGTGTTCTGTGTGGATGCCTCAGGCTTTGCCCTGGATGGCGTGGAACGTAATGCCGCGCTCAATGGCATCAGCGAAAAACTGACCTGCATCGAAGGCGATGTATTCGAGGCACTGCGCGAGCTGAAGGCCGCAGAAGAGCGCTTCGACGTGATCATTGCCGACCCACCCGCGTTCATCAAGCGCAAGAAAGACCTGAAAAACGGCGAAGCCGCTTACCGCCGCCTCAACGAACAGGCCATGCGCATGCTGACCAAGGATGGCATCCTGGTCAGCGCCTCGTGCTCGATGCACTTGCCCGAGGACGACCTGAACAACATCCTGCTGACCAGCGCCCGCCACTTGGACCGCAACCTGCAACTGCTCGAGCGCGGCGGCCAAGGCCCGGACCACCCGGTTCACCCGGCCATCTCTGAAACCCGCTACATCAAGAGCATTACCTGCCGGCTGCTGCCCAACAGCTGATTCACGCCCAGGGGGCCGCGTTGCCGCCCCCTGGGTGCCTCAGATGCCGAGCACGTAAGAAGCGATACCGAAGTACACCAGTACCCCTGCCGCATCGGCGATCGAAGTCACCAGCGGCCCGCTGGCAGTGGCCGGGTCAAGCTTGAGCCTGGTGAACATGAAGGGCAGGCTCATGCCAATCAGGCTGCCTAGCAGGACGATCACCAGCATGCTGCTGGCAACGATCAAGGCGACCTCCGTCCCACCGCGCAGCGCCCCCAGCGATGCCACCGCCACCGCCATGGTGCCGCCCAGCGCCAGCGCCACCGCGCATTCACGTGCCAGCATGCGCAACCAGTCGCGCATCACCACCTCGCCCGTTGCCAGGCCACGCACCATCAATGTCGCCGATTGCGCGCCCGCGTTGCCACCGCTGTCCACCAACAGGGGCAGGAAGAACACCAGGACGATATGCGCGGCGATGGTTTCCTCGAATGCCGCGATCCCTGCCCCCGAAAACAGATTGCCAAACACCAGCAGCACCAGCCACAGCACCCGCTTGCGGTACAGCAGGCTGACAGTGGCGTCCCTGAGGTTGCCCACGTGGTTGGTGATGGATGCGCCCTTGTGGAAGTCTTCGGTAGCCTCTTCGACAACCACATCGAGTGCGTCATCGCAGGTCACCAGGCCCACCAGCCGGCCGGCCTGATCCAGCACCGGCAGCGCCAGCAGGTCGTGCTCGCGGATCAACCGCGCCACTTCCTCCTGACGGGTCGAGGTGAATACGTAGATGACCTTGCGCACCATGAGCTGCTCGATCGGCTGTTCAGGCGCGGCAAGGATCAGCTCGCGCAGGGAAAGCGTACCCAGCAGGTTGCGGCTCTCGTCGAGCACATAGGACTGATAGATGGTTTCGGCATCTGCAGCCTCACGGCGCAGCATGTCGATCGCCTGGCTGGCAGTGAGGCCGGCATCCAGGCACGAATACTCGCTGGTCATCAGGTAGCCGGCAGTGCCTTCGGCGTAGCCTTCAGGATGAAGCAGGCCATCACGCCGCGCCTGGGCAGCCTGACGCAGGTCGAGCGGGGAAACGACGAAATCGGACGGGTGTTGCATGAGATTCTCCAGGCGCCGACACAGGCACCCGCGAACCTCAGCCTGATCGACTCAAGCCTTCGCAAGCCCTGACGACGGCGCGCTCAGCGCCAATTTGCAGGTTCTGTAAGAACTGAAACTGGGAAGGTCCATTGAGGTAGTGTCTCGTGAAGCCGCACATGCGGCGCGGCGGATCATAAGCAGCCAGGACGTACCTGTCAGCAGCGCATCGGGCTTTTCGGATGGGTCCTACAAAGTGCCGGTCACACTTCCCGAACCACCGCCCAGACACATCGCCATTCCCTCACCGCGCCAGCGGTGTAGAATCGGGCTATTCATCGCCAGTCATCCCCGGCGGGTTTATGAGCTCTGGTCGAGCACGCGGCGATCCCGTAGTGTCTTCGGCCCCATCCGTGCCAGTGGCAACCGGCCTGAGGCGCATAGGAAAAGAGAAGCTCACTCCCCTTTTTGTGACCTGATTAAGCCGCCAGGAGTGCTTCATGCCTGATTATCGTTCCAAGACTTCCACCCAAGGCCGCAACATGGCCGGCGCCCGTGCCCTGTGGCGCGCCACCGGGATGAAGGACGAAGACTTCAAGAAACCGATCATCGCCATCGCCAACTCGTTCACCCAGTTCGTCCCGGGCCACGTGCACCTGAAGGACCTGGGCCAGCTGGTCGCCCGCGAAATCGAACGCGCCGGTGGCGTGGCCAAGGAATTCAACACGATCGCGGTCGATGACGGCATCGCCATGGGCCACGACGGCATGCTGTACTCGCTGCCAAGCCGCGAGATCATTGCCGACGCCGTGGAATACATGGTCAACGCCCACTGCGCCGACGCCATCGTGTGCATCTCCAACTGCGACAAGATCACCCCCGGCATGCTGATGGCGGCCCTGCGCCTGAACATCCCGGTGATCTTCGTTTCCGGTGGCCCGATGGAAGCCGGCAAGACCAAACTGGCCAGCCACGGCCTGGACCTGGTCGACGCCATGGTCATCGCCGCGGACTCCACGGCGTCCGACGAAAAAGTCGCCGAATACGAGCGCAGCGCCTGCCCGACATGCGGTTCGTGCTCCGGCATGTTCACCGCCAACTCGATGAACTGCCTGACCGAGGCCCTGGGCCTGGCCCTGCCGGGCAACGGCTCGACCCTGGCCACCCACGCCGACCGTGAGCAGTTGTTCCTCACTGCCGGGCGCACCATCGTCGAGCTGTGCAAGCGCTACTACGGCGAGAACGACGAGTCGGTCCTGCCGCGCAGCATCGCCAACTTCAAGGCGTTCGAAAACGCCATGATGCTCGACATCGCCATGGGCGGCTCGACCAACACCATCCTGCACCTGCTGGCCGCAGCCCAGGAAGGTGAAGTGGCGTTCGACCTGCGCGACATCGACCGCCTGTCGCGCAAAGTGCCGCAGCTGTGCAAAGTGGCGCCGAACATCCAGAAGTACCACATGGAAGACGTGCACCGCGCCGGCGGCATCTTCAGCATCCTCGGTTCGCTGGCCCGTGGCGGCCTGCTGCACACTGACCTGCCGACGGTTCACAGCCGCAGCATGGAAGAAGCCATCGCCAAGTGGGATATCACCCAAACCGACGATGAAGCGGTGCACACCTTCTTCAAAGCCGGCCCGGCGGGTATCCCGACCCAGACGGCCTTCAGCCAGTCGACCCGTTGGGAAACCCTGGACGACGACCGTGAAAACGGCTGCATTCGCAGCTTCGAACACGCTTACTCACAGGAAGGCGGCCTGGCCGTGCTGTACGGCAACATCGCCCTGGACGGCTGCGTGGTGAAAACCGCAGGTGTCGATGAGTCGATCCATGTGTTCGAAGGCAACGCCAAGATCTTCGAAAGCCAGGACAGCGCCGTGCGCGGCATCCTCGCCGACGAAGTGAAGGCCGGTGACATCGTCATCATCCGCTATGAAGGCCCGAAAGGCGGCCCGGGCATGCAAGAAATGCTCTACCCGACTTCGTACCTGAAATCCAAAGGCCTGGGTAAAGCCTGTGCGTTGCTCACCGATGGCCGGTTCTCGGGTGGTACCTCGGGCCTGTCGATCGGCCACGCCTCGCCCGAGGCTGCTGCTGGCGGCGCGATCGGCCTGGTGCGTGACGGCGACAAGGTTTTGATCGACATCCCCAACCGTTCGATCAACCTGCAGGTCAGCGATGAAGAGCTGGCTGCGCGCCGCGTGGAGCAGGACAAGAAAGGCTGGAAACCGGCCGAAGTGCGCCCACGCAAGGTGACCACCGCGCTGAAGGCCTACGCCCTGCTGGCGACCAGTGCCGACAAGGGTGCGGTGCGCAACAAGGCGATGCTGGAAGGGCTGTGAGGCCCTGAGCGCTGATACGAGTCAGTCAAGCGATTTGGGGCCGCTCTGCGGCCCATCGCTGGCAAGCCAGCGCCCACAGGTATGGGGCGCTGGCCTGCCAGCGAGGCGTTGCACAGCCCCAATGGCCTACTGAATCTGCTCCGGGGTGACCACCACCCAGTTCTTGTCTGCTGTCACCGGCAACCCCGCCTTGGCCTGGGCCGCCGCGTTTTTGGCGATCATCCCGTTCAACTGGTCCATGTACTTGGCCTTGCGGTTTATCCACAGGTGGATGCCGCCCTTGCCAACGTCCACGCCATGAAACTGCATGTAGCCATCACTGGTCGGGGTATCACCCCCCACCAGCACCGGCTTCTTCCACTCATCGATGTAGGTGAGGATCGCCGCTTGCTTGCCCGCCATCCATGTCGCCGGCGTCCATAGGTAGGGGATCAGTTCCAGGCCAGCGTTGGCCGTCGCATCGTACTTGCCTTCACTGATCTGCTTGCGTGCGGTGGTCAAGTGGCCGTTGGTACGGTCCTTGAGCAGCAGGCTGACGCCTATGACGTTCTGCGGTTTCACGTTGTAGCCATACTTGGGGTCGGACGCCACCATGCGTACCAGCTCTTCGGAGGCGGCCGAAATGACATACACCTCGATGCCATTTTCCATCAGTTTGTTGTAAAGCTCGGCCTGGCCGGTGAAGACCTTGGGTGGTTGCACCTCGATGGCTTTTACCTGGTCCCCGTCAAAGTAGGTGCTGGGGATAGATTTGGCAGACGCCATCAGCTCATCGACCTGCACTTTCAGCTCTTTCAGTGTAAAGCCCGAGAACACCTGAGCCACCCACGGGTAGCAGACCATGTCGTCGATTTCGCACAGGCGGTAGTAATAACTGAACAGGCTTTCCTTGTGCTGTGCGGTGTCTTTGAACGGGATCAGCTTGAGTGAAGGGTCGAGCTTTTCACGGCTCAGCAGGCCCTTGTTCTCCATGAATGGCAGCAAGGCTTCTTCAAGGTCGTAGCGGTAGCTGGTGTTGTCCATGTCGAACACCGCGTAGTTACCCTGGTTGGCATTGGCGGCGATCATCGCGTCGAGCTGCTTGGCCGCCTCGGCTGGCCAATGCTTGAGCTCGGTGGCTCCGCTTTCGATACTGAACAGCAGGGACAAACCGATGGCCAAGGCTTTCGGAGCAAACTTCATATATCAATCTCCTGAAGTGACCGGGAAAAACTAGACCAACAATCCACCCGTGCCCCCTTTCACTACGACGTTCACACAATGGTAAACGTCGTGTTCATTGCTATTAGCGACAGCCTGTTATTCCATAAACGACTAATCCAATTACTTTTGGGTATAAATTCGTTTGTTTTCAGGCTGTTAGCATTTCCGTTCGCAATCGCTCACAGAGGCGATGCCTCTTCTGCTTTTTCCTGGAGCTTCAATGAACCTGCCGCTGTCTCTCAACCTGCTGGTGTTCCTGGCCTTGCTGCTGGGCCTGGCGCAAACTCGCCACACTGACTGGAGCCTGGCCAAGAAAGTCCTGCTGGGCCTGGCACTGGGCGTAGGTTTCGGCTTGGTGCTGCACACGATCTACGGTGCAGGCCACCCGGTCCTCAAAGCCACCATCGGCTGGCTCGACCTGGTCGGCAACGGCTACGTCGGCTTGCTGCAGATGATCGTCATGCCGCTGATCTTCGCCTCGATCCTCAGCGCCGTGGCCCGCCTGCACAATGCCTCTTCACTGGGCCGCATCAGCGTGCTGAGCATCGGCACCCTGCTGCTGACCACCGCCATCGCTGCGCTGATCGGCATCGTCCTGACCAACCTGTTCGGCCTGAGCGCCGAAGGCCTGGTCGCCGGTGCCCAGGAAAGTGCACGCATGCACGTTATCCACAGCGATTACGCGGGCAAGGTCGCCGACCTCAACATCCCGCAATTGCTGCTGTCGTTCATCCCCAGCAACCCGGTAGGCGACCTGGCGCGGGCCAAACCGACCTCGATCATCAGCGTGGTGATCTTCGCCGTGTTCGTCGGGCTGGCCGCGTTGCAGCTGATCAAGGACGATGCCGAAAAGGGCCAGCGGGCCTTGTCGGCCATCGACACCCTGCAAGCCTGGGTGATGCGCCTGGTGCGCGTGGTGATGAAGCTCACCCCCTATGGCGTGCTGGCGCTGATGACCAAGGTCGTGGCCAGCTCCAACCTGGATGACATCCTCAAACTGGGCAGCTTCGTGGTGGTGTCGTACATCGGCCTGGGCCTGATGTTCGTGGTGCACGGCATCATCCTCGCCGCCACCGGCGTCAGCCCGCTGCGCTTCTTCCGCAAGGTCTGGCCAGTGCTGACCTTCGCCTTCACCAGCCGCTCCAGCGCCGCCAGCATCCCGCTGAACATCGAAGCGCAAACCCGCCGCCTGGGCGTGCCGCAGTCGATCGCCAGCTTCAGCGCATCGTTCGGCACCACCATCGGCCAGAACGGCTGCGCCGGCCTGTACCCGGCCATGTTGGCGGTAATGGTAGCCCCGGCCGTAGGCATCGATACGTTCGACCCGCTGTGGGTCGCGACCCTGGTGGCGATCGTCACCCTGAGCTCGGCGGGCGTTGCGGGTGTGGGCGGTGGTGCGACCTTCGCGGCGCTGATCGTACTGCCGGCCATGGGCCTGCCAGTGGAACTGGTGGCGCTGCTGATTTCAGTCGAGCCGCTGATCGACATGGGCCGCACGGCGCTGAACGTGAACGGGTCGATGACGGCGGGCGTGGTGACCAGCCAACTGCTCAAAGAAACCGACAAGGATGTGCTGGCCGGCGATGAGCACGCCGAGCTGAGCCACTCCTGAAATGAAGGGGGGCCGCTGCTGCAGCCCCCCTTTCAACCACGCTTGTGCCACACCTCGAAGTGATAAGCAGGCTTGTCCGGTTCGGCCTGCGGCTCACTCGAAGCCAGCCGCCATTGCCCCTTGTCGAACTCAGGGAACCAGGCATCGCCTTGCGGCTCCAGTTCCACCCGGGTCAGGTACATGCGGCTGACCAGGCCTTTGTCCAACGCCTGGGTATACAACTGCGCGCCGCCGATCAGCATCAGCTCATCGACGCCTTGCTCACGCGCCCATTGTTCGGCGCGCAGCAGCGCATCTTCCAGCGAGGCGAACACTTCGGCGCCGGCCAGCACCAGGCCCGGCTGGCGGCTGACCACCAGGTTCAGGCGCCCTGGCAACGGCCGGCCGAGCGAATCCCAGGTCTTGCGGCCCATGATGATCGGCTTGCCCAAGGTGGTGGCCTTGAAGTACTTGAAGTCCCCCGGCAAGTGCCAGGGCATGGAGTTGTCGATGCCGATCACGCGGTTCTCGGCGAGCGCCGCAATCAGGCTGAGAGGGAGTGAGGTAGTCATGCCGGCGAGGATAGCAAACCCGCAGTGGGTTATGCTTGCGCCCTGAACCGTGCAATGGAAGACCTTGTGACTGGACCGACTCCACTGGACAAGCGCTGGCTCACCGAAGCGATACGCCTGCGCGAGGAACACGCCGGCCCCCTGGAAGACCAGGAAGCCAACCGCCACGCCCGCCAGCACGGGGGCGACCTGGCCGCGCGCATCGAAGCACGCGCAATGTTCCTGGCGGAACGCGATGGCATCAGCACCGCCTTGCAGCGCTGGAAGCAAGGCGCACGCCTGGCGCTGCTGGCGTTGACGCTGCTGGCCGTCGTCAGTGGCGCCGGCATGGCCTTTGCCGCCTTGGGCGACGGGCAACGCCCGGTCAACGTCTTCTGGGCCCTGGGCAGTCTGCTCGGGCTGAACCTGCTGATGCTGCTGGGATGGGCTGCAGGCCTGGTGCTGAGCGGCGAACACGGCGCCAACCTCGGGCGGCTGTGGTTGTGGCTGAGCGAACGCTTCGCCCGCGATGCCAAGGCCGCGCACCTGGCCCCGGCGCTGCTGGTGCTGCTGCAACGCCAGCGCCTGAACCGCTGGCTGCTTGGCCTGCTGGTCCACAGCTTGTGGGCGCTGGCCATGCTCAGCGCGCTGGCGCTGTTGCTGGCACTGCTCGCCACCCGGCGCTATGGCTTCGTCTGGGAGACCACGCTGCTCGCTGCCGACCCCTTCGTCAACCTGACCCAGGCCCTCGGCGCCCTGCCCTCGCTGCTCGGCTTCGCCGTGCCGGACGAGAGCATGATCCGCCTCAGCGGCGACACCCTGCCCGCCCTCGACATCGCCCGCCAGGCGTGGGCCAGCTGGCTGCTCGGCGTGGTGCTGGTGTATGGCCTGCTGCCCCGTGTGCTGTTGGCCGGGCTGTGCCTGTGGCGCTGGCGCCAGGGCCGCCAACGCCTGGCCCTGGACCTCAGCCTGCCAGGCTATGCGCAACTGCGTGAAGCGTTGATGCCGCGCAGCGAACGTATCGGCGTGCAAGATACGGCGCCCCACTCCCTGCCCCAATTCCAGGCTGGCCAATTGGATTCCGGCAGCAGCGGCGCCCTGTTGGTCGGGCTGGAACTGGACGACCAGCGCCCGTGGCCCCCCGCCCTGAGCAAGGGCGTGACCGACGCGGGTGTGCTCGACAGCCGCGAGTCGCGCAACCGCCTGCTCGAACAGCTCAGCCGCTTCCCCCCGGCGCGCCTGGCGATCGCCTGCGACCCGCGCCGTTCGCCGGACCGTGGCAGCCTCGCGCTGCTGGCCGAACTGGCACGCAATGCCGGCGCCACGCGCATCTGGTTGCTGCAGGCGGCACCCGGCCAGGCCCTGGACGCCGAGCGCCTGGGCGACTGGCACGAAGCACTGGAGCGCCTCGGCCTGCCTCACGCTGACACCTCACCGCTGACCTGGCTGGAGCATGGCCATGACTGAGCCGCTGAAACTGGCCGTGGTCGGCCACACCAATGTCGGCAAGACCTCGTTGCTGCGCACGCTTACCCGCGATGTAGGCTTCGGCGAGGTGTCCCATCGCCCAAGCACTACCCGCCACGTCGAAGGCGCACGCCTGTCGGTGGACGGCCAAGCGCTGCTCGAACTCTACGACACCCCGGGCCTGGAAGATGCCATCGCCCTGCTCGATTACCTGGAGCGCCTGGAGCGCCCGGGCGAGCGCCTCGACGGCCCGGCACGCCTGGAGCGCTTTCTGCAAGGCAGCGAGGCGCGCCAGCGCTTCGAGCAGGAGGCCAAGGTGCTGCGCCAGTTGCTGGCCAGCAACGCCGGCCTGTATGTGATCGACGCCCGCGAGCCGGTGCTGGCCAAATACCGCGATGAACTGGAAGTACTGGCCAGTTGCGGCAAACCGCTGTTGCCGGTGCTCAACTTCGTCGCCAGCAGCCAGCATCGTGAACCCGAATGGCGTGATGCCCTGGCCCGCCTGGGCCTGCATGCGCTGGTGCGGTTCGACAGCGTGGCGCCCCCGGAAGACGGCGAACGTCGCCTTTACGAAAGCCTGGCCTTGCTGCTGGAGGACGCCCGCCCGGCGCTGCAGCGGTTGATCGACGACCAACAGGCGCAGCGCCTCGCTCGCCAGCAAAGCGGCAAGCGGCTGATCGCGGAGTTGCTGCTGGACTGCGCTGCTTGCCGGCGCAGCGTTGCAGCCGAACCGGCAGCCGAGGCCAAGGCTATCGAAGCGCTGCGCCAGGACGTACGCCAACGTGAGCAGCGTTGCGTAGAGGCGTTGCTCAAGCTCTATGCGTTCCGCCGCGAGGATGCCAATGCCGGGGACCTGCCGTTGCTGGATGGGCGCTGGGGCGATGACTTGTTCAACCCCGAAACGCTGAAGTTACTCGGCGTGCGCCTGGGCAGCGGCGTGGCGGCGGGCGCCGCGGCCGGTGCAGGCGTTGATTTGCTGGTCGGTGGTATCACGCTAGGTGCTGCAGCACTGGCCGGCGCCATTGCCGGGGGCGCGCTGCAGACTGCGCGCAATTATGGCGCTAGATTGCTGGGGAAGTTGAAGGGCCAGCGCGAACTGACCGTGGACGATACCGTGCTGCGCTTGCTGGCGTTGCGTCAGCAGCAGCTGATGGTTGCGCTGGACAGCCGCGGGCATGCGGCGCAGAACAGCATTCGCCTCGGTGAGCTGGATGAAAAGGCCTGGCGCGAAGGCAAGCTGCCCGAGGCCTTGAGCAAGGCCAGGGCACATCCGCAGTGGTCCACGCTCAACCCTGGGGCGCGGGTGAATCAGCCTGAGCGGCAGGAGCAGCTGGAGGCGCTGGTTTTGCAGATTTGAGGGTGCCTGGCAGGCCCTATTCGCAGGCTTGCCCCGTAGAGAGGCCCGCTCAGGCAGCATCCTTTTGAAGCAACGCCAACGCCTTGCGTTTCAATGCCGCCAGATCAACCACTGGCACGCCAACCTCCTTGGCCCGCTCATCCCACTCCCGCATGCGCAAACTCACGCTGAACAGCGGATCCCGCTCAAAGGCATCCGCCTGCGCTTCAGTCATCACGCCCCCCTGATACTCAAGCGTCCGCCGACTGGCCTCGCTCAGCAGTGTGTAATAACCCGGCTTGCGCAGCGTCAGATACCGTTTGGCCTCGACGTGATACTCCACCAGCCGCGCCATGCGCTCGCCAAAACCGCAACGGCGCAGGTACTCAGCGCCGATACGCTCGTGGCTGACCACGCCATAACCGCCCATGTCGCCTTCACCGCCACACAGGTGGCCAATATCGTGGAAGAACGCGGCCAGCACCACGTCGTCGTCGAAGCCTTCGGCCATGGCCAATTGCGCAGCCTGGGACATGTGCTCCAGCTGGGTGATGGCTTCGCCGATGTAGTCGTCGCTGCCGTGGCGGTCATACAGGGCAAACGTGTTGTCGATAATCTGGACTGGCGTGGTCATCCAATGGCTTCCTCGGGTTACTGCTGCGCTACTTTCTCCGACTTGCCATCATAGCGCTTGCGCCACTCGGCCAGGATCTGGTCACGGTTCTTCGAGGCCCAGGCAAAGTCGTTCTTGATCAGGCGCTGTTCATAGTCGGCCGGGAGTTCGGTCTGCGGTTTGGCAATGCCTGGTGCAGCGAGCACGGCGAAGTTCTCCTTGTACAGCTCCATCGCCGCCGGGCTTGCCGAGAAGTCGGCCAGACGCTTGGCGGCTTCAACCTTTGGCGAGCCCTTGATCAGCGCGGTCGCCTCGATTTCCCAGCCTAGCCCTTCTTTCGGCAGGACGATGTCCAGAGGTGCGCCCTGGCGCTTGAGCTGCACGGCCGGGTATTCGAACGATATACCGATCGGGAACTCGCCCGCCGCTGCCAGCTTGCACGGCTTGGAGCCGGAATGGACGTACTGGCCGATGTTCTGGTGCAGCGCGTCCATGTAAGCCCAGCCTTGCGGCTCGCCAAAGGTCTGCAGCCACGCGCTCACATCCAGGAAGCCGGTACCGGACGACGCCGGGTTCGGCATCACGATCTTGCCCTTGTACTCCGGCTTGGTCAGGTCCTGCCAGCTCACCGGCTTGCTCAGGCCCTGCTTCTGAGCCTCGATGGTGTTGAAGCAGATCGTCGCGGCCCAGACGTCCATGCCGACCCAGGCTGGCGGGTTGGCCGCGTCACGGTAGTTCGCGGAGATCGTGCCCAGATCTTTCGGTGCATAGGCTTCGAGCATGCCGTTCTGGTCGAGGATGGCCAGGCTGGAAGCCGCCAGCCCCCACACCGCATCGGCCTGCGGGCGGTCTTTCTCGGCCAGCAGCTTGGCGGTGATGATGCCGGTGGAGTCACGCACCCACTTGATCTCGATGTCCGGGTTGGCCTTTTCGAAGGCCTGCTTGTAGCTCCTGAGCTGCTCGGCTTCCAGGGCGGTGTAGACGGTCAGCTGCGTGCTGGCGGCCGAGGCCTGCAGGCTGAATACAGCGGATACGGCAGCGGCAAGTGCAAGGGGCTTGAACATGATGCGGTTCCTATCAGAGTGGGCAGTCGGTCAATGGCCAGGCGCGCGCTGGCGCCAGGCCTGGGAGCGGCGCAGCAGGCCGCGGGAAGCACCGGCCAGCAGCAGGGATGCAGCGGCGCTGGTCAGCAGGATCAAGGTCGACATGGCGGCAGCGCCACCCACGTTGCCGGCATCGTCCATGTTCAGCACGGCGACGGCGGCGAGGATGGTGTCCGGGCTATACAGGAAAATCGCCGCCGAAACGGTGGTCATCGCCGAGACGAACAGGTAGCGGATGATGTCCAGCAGCGCAGGCAGGCAGATCGGCACGGTGACCCGCACGAAGTGCTTGTACAGCGGCGCCTTGAGCGACAGCGCGGCGGCCTCGAACTCGCCATCGAGCTGGCGTAGCGCCGTAGTTGCGGTCATCTGCGCGGTGGTCAGGTAATGGGCGATGGTGCATACCACCAGCAGCCCCATGCCGCCGTAGAACACATGCAGTGGGTTGCCATTGAGGTTGAAGAAGAAGACGTAACCCAGGCCCAGCACCAGCCCCGGCACCGCCATGGGGATGAAGCTGAGCAGGCGCAGTGCCTGATTGAGCAGGCGCTGCCCCGGGGTTTTCTCCATCAGGTAGGCACCGGCGAAGATCACGATGCTGCCGATCAGGGCGGTGCCGAGGGCCATGGTCACGCTGTTGCGATACGCCAGCCAGCCGCCCCCTGCGGTGTCCTCGAACATGTAATGCTTGAACGACAGGGTCATGTTGTAGGGCCAGAAGGTCACCAGCGACGAGTACACCGCCATGCCGATCACCCCCACCAGCGCCACACACACCAGCACGACGATGGTCAGGTAGCAGGCATCGCGGCCGCGCGACGGCTTGGGCTCGAACACCTGGGCGCGGCCGTTCATGGACTCGCCCTGGCGACGACGCAGCCAGGCGTCCACCGCGAAGCTGAGCAACGCCGGCACCAGCAGCACCATGCCGATCAATGCACCACGGCCAAATTGCTGCTGGCCTACGACCGCTTTGTAAGCCTCCAGTGCCAGCACCTGGTAGTCGCCACCGACAACCACCGGCACACCGAAATCGGTGATGGTCAGGGTGAACACCAGGCAGAAGGCCGCGAACACGGCCTGGCGCGTGGCCGGCCAGGTGATGCTGCAAAACGCCCGCCATGACCCGGCGCCCATGCTGGAAGCAGCGTCGAACAGCCGCGCATCGGCCAGCGACAAGGCCGAAAGCAGAATCATCAGCGCATGCGGGAAGGTGTAGATGGCCTCACCCAGGACGATGCCCCAGAAGCCATAGATATTGTCGCTGAGCAGCCCACGCAGCAGGCCCTGGTTGCCGAAAAGATACACCAGGGCAATGGCTGGCAGCATGGAAGGCGCCAGTAACGGCAACAGCGAAATCCCCCGCCACAGGCCCTTGGCCGGGATCAGCGTGCGTTGCAGGGCGTAAGCGAACAGGTAGGCCAGCGGGATCACGATCGCGGCAACGGTCAGGGCCACCGACAGGCTGTTACCGAGCAGCCAGTGGAAATTCGCGCTGGCGAACAGCTCACGGGCCGCGTGCAGGCCACCGCCCTGGCCGGCATCGCCACTGAAGCCACGCCAGAAGATCGCCAGCAATGGCATCAGCACCGCAAGCAGCAGCATGAACAGCAGCAGGCTTTTGCCACCGACGACGAACAGGCGGTCCCCCAAGGCGACATCACCGCGCCTGGCCTGGGTGAGCGGCAGCGACATTGACGCGCCCATCTCAGGCAAACACCTGCAGGCTCTGCGGCGGCAGCGCCACCCAGATGTCCTGCGAGCCCAGACGCGGCATGGCTTCTGGCGCCAGCTCGGCGAGCAGGGCGTGGCCCGGCAGGGCCTGGAGCTCGAAGCTCATGCGGCAGCGGTTGCCGAGGAAGGTGATCTCGCGGACCTTGGCCGGGAACAGGTTTTCCTCATGCACCACCGGGTTGACGGTGATCGCCTCCGGGCGGCAGAACAACCGGCCACTGCTGGCTCGCGGCGCCCCCGATGCCAGACGCATGCTGATGCCGCCGACCTGGGCGGAGCTGTCGCCCGTGCGTTGGAACGGCAGCCAGTTGCCCTGGCCGACGAATTCGGCGACAAACGGTGTGGCGGGCTGATCGTAGATTTCCTGCGGCGTGGCGTACTGCTCGACCTGGCCGTTGTTCATCACCGCAATGCGGTCGGCCATGAGCATGGCTTCGTCCTGGTTGTGGGTGACCATCAGGGTGGTGATGCCCAATTGGCGCTGCAGCTGGCGCAATTCGGTGCACAGGTGCTCACGCACTCGCGCATCCAGAGCCGACATCGGCTCATCGAGCAACAACAGCGAAGGCGACGGCGCCAACGCACGGGCCAGGGCCACGCGCTGCTGCTGGCCGCCGGATAGCTGGCCGGGGTATTTCTTTTCGCTGCCGGTCAGGCCGACCAGTTCGAGCATCTGGCCCACACGCTGGCGACTTGCATCCCGGCCGCTGCCGGTCAGCCCGTAGGCGATGTTGGCTTCGACGGTGAGGTTGGGGAACAGCGCGTAGGACTGGAACAGGATGCCGTAATCACGCGCCTGTGGCGGCAGTTCAGAGATGTCACGCTCGCCAATGAACAGCTCACCACGGTCCTGGCGCTCGAGGCCGGCGATGCAGCGCAGCAGCGTGGTCTTGCCACAGCCCGAGGGGCCGAGCAGGCAGACCAGTTCGCCCGCAGCGACGTCCAGGGAGACATCGTTCAGCGCCGTGAAGGCGCCGAAGCGCTTGTGAATACCGCGCACTTTCATGTGTGCGCCTGGGGTGGCGTGGTTCATGGCAAAGCCTCATCGAGCAGATGTGGCCATGCTAGGAAGGCTGTGCGAAGGTTCTGTGGCGGTGAGGCAAAAGCGGGCGATAGTGGTATAGGCAGATTTTGTAGTGGCGTTGCTGGCTAGAACTGCGACCCCACCACTTCCTGGGCTACCCCGAGGAAGGCTGCCGGCAAGCGGGCCTGGCGTCTTTCTTTCAGGCAATACAGGTACTCGTGCATCACCGGCGCGTCTTCCAGGGTCAGCACCCGCAGCTCCGGATTGTGCGGCACCTCGTGCCGGGCGATCACGCTGATGCCGATATTACGCAGCACCGCCTCACGGATCGACTCGCGGCTGCCGATTTCCAGCATCGCTTCAGCCTTCACCCCAGCGCCTTGCATCATTTCTTCGGTGAGCTTGCGCGTGGTCGAGCCTTTTTCGCGCATCAGCAGGCATTGCCCTGCCACCACCTCGATCGAGACCACCTGACGGTGCGCCAGCGGGTGATTGCGGTGCACCGCCACTACCAGCGGATCCGTACCCAGCACCCGCCTGACCAGGCGCGCATCTTCCAGCAACTGTGAGGAGGCGGCGAGATCGACGCGGTAGTCTTCCAGCATCTCCAGCACTTGCTGCGAATTGCCGATCTCCACGGCCACGCCCACCTGTGGCAAGCGCTCACGGAAAATCTTCACCAGATCGAGGATGTAATACGGCGCGGTGGCAGCGATACGCAGGTTGCCTTGGGCATGGCCGCTGTTGCGCAGTTCGAACTCGATGTCGGCTTCCTGTTGCAGCAGCGCCTTGACCATCGGCAGCAGGCGCACGCCCTCTTCGCTCAGCACCAGGCGCCGCCCGCCGCGGTAGAACAGCTCCACCGCGTACTGGCTTTCGAGGTTGCGGATCTGGGTGGTCACCGTCGGCTGGCTCAGGCCAAGCTTCTTCGCCGCCAGGGTGATGCTGCCCAGGCGGGCCACCATGTAGAAGGCTTTGAGCTCGGCACTCAGCATTGCGGGGCTCCGCAGCGGCGGGCTCCGCAGCTGCAAGCGCCAAGCTGCAAGCTGCAAGCTAAGGCAGTACTGTGTAGTTTCATAGATCTCGATTCCACCTCGATCAGCTTGCCGCTTGCAGCTCGCCGCTTGCCGCTTGCCGCTGCTACTTGCGCAACAGGCGCAGACCGTTGAACACCACCAGCAGGCTTACGCCCATGTCGGCGAACACTGCCATCCACAACGTGGCCATGCCGGCAAAGGTGAACGCCAGGAAGATGGCCTTGATACCTAACGCCAGAACGATGTTCTGTTTCAGTATCGCCGCACTTTGCCGCGACAGCCTGACGAAGGCCGGGATTTTGCGCAAGTCGTCATCCATCAGTGCCACATCGGCGGTCTCGATGGCGGTGTCGGTACCGGCAGCCGCCATGGCAAAACCGATCTCGGCGCGGGCCAGCGCCGGCGCATCGTTGATGCCATCACCGACCATGCCAACCCGGTGCCCCTGGGCGTAGAGCTGCTCGATCGTGCTCAGTTTGTCGGCAGGGAGCAGGTTGCCTTCGGCGCGGTCGATACCGACCTGGGCAGCGATGGCCTGGGCAGTGTGAGGATTGTCGCCGGTCAGCATGACTGTCTTGATGCCAAGCGCATGCAAGTCGGCGATGGCCTCGCGGCTGCTGTCCTTGACCGTGTCGGCAACGGCGAACAGCGCCAACGGGCCAGAGCGGTCAAGCAACAGCACCACCGTCTTGCCTTGACGCTCGAGTTGGTCCAGCTGCGCTTCGAGCTGCGGTGAGCAGAGGCCCAGCTCTTCGACCAAACGATGGTTACCCAGGTGATAGGTTTCGCCATCGATAACACCGCGCACACCCCGCCCGGCCAACGTAGCGAACCCGCTGACCTCCCTCAGTTCAAGCCCCTGCGCCCTGGCGAACTGGGCGATGGCAGCCGATACCGGGTGGTCTGAGCGCTCGGCCAGGCTTGCCGCCAGTGCCTGGGCGCGGCCTTCGAACAAGGGGTCGAGCACCTTGGTATCGGTCTGCACCGGTTTGCCGTGGGTAAGGGTGCCGGTTTTGTCCAGGGCCAGGAAATCCAGCTTGCGCCCCCCCTCCAGGTACACGCCACCTTTGATCAGGATCCCCTTGCGCGCCGCAGCCGCCAGGCCACTTACTATGGTCACCGGCGTGGAAATCACCAAGGCACAGGGGCAGGCCACCACCAGCAGCACCAAAGCGCGGTAGACCCAGTCGAACCAGGCGCCGGCCATCAGCAGCGGCGGGAGGAGCGCTACGGCCAAAGCCAGGGCGAAAACCACAGGTGTGTAGATGCGCGAGAAGGTATCGACGAAACGTTGAGTAGGCGCGCGGGCGCCCTGCGCCTCCTCCACGGCCTTGACGATACGGGCCAATGTGGAATGCCCCGCCACGGCCGTTACCCGGTACTCGAGCGCGCCGGCCTGATTGATGGTACCGGCGAACAACTTGTCGCCAGGGGCCTTTTCCACAGGCAGGCTCTCGCCGGTGATCGGCGCCTGATCGACGCTGGATTGCCCACTGACCACCTCCCCGTCCAGGCCGATACGCTCACCGGGGCGTACTCGCACGAGGGCACCGATCGCCACATCGCGCACCTGCGCCTCACGCCATTGGCCGTCAGCCTGCTGCACCGTGGCCATGTCCGGCGTAAGCTGCATCAGGCCACTGATGGCATGGCGCGCACGGTCAAGTGAACGCGCCTCGATCAGTTCGGCGAGGGTGAACAGCACCATGACCATGGCCGCCTCAGGCCATTGGCCGATCAGCACGGCACCGGTCACGGCAATGCTCATCAGCGCGTTGATGTTCAGGTTGCGGTTCTTCAGGGCAATCCAGCCCTTCTTGTAGGTGCCCAGGCCACAGCCAAGGATCGCGGCCAGCGCCAGCGCGGCTACCACCCACTCAGGCGCCAAGGCGCTGAAATGGATTATTTCGGCGGCGATCGCCGCGACGCCGGACAATGCCAATGGCCACCAGCGAGTCTTGGCTGGCGCAAAGGCGCCACCCTCATCCTCTGCAGCCAGCGGTTCTGCCTTCATACCCAGGCTTTCGATGGCCCGCTCGATCTTAGTAGTGCCCTCCAGGGTATGGCGCACGCCCAGTACGCGGTTGATCAGGTTGAACTCCAGCTGCTCGATGCCGGCCAGCTTGCCGAGCTTGTCCTGGATCAGGGTCTGTTCTGTCGGGCAGTCCATGGCTTGTATGCGAAAACGGCTGAGGCGGGCCTGACCACTGGCCTTTTCGCTCAGTTGCACGAACGCAGGTGCCGCACGGGGCCCGCAGCAACTGTGTGCATGGGCGTCGTGGCAATGGCGTTTACTGGCGTTGACGTGGTCATGGTCATGCACGTGTTCGTGGCTGACAGGCTGGTTCATGGGGTCATCCTTAGTGAGCACCTGTTGCCAAGTGAACACCCTGTAGCCACTATAGGGTCAAGCCACCTGTTGGAGATTCGCCATGAAAATCGGAGAACTGGCCAAAGCCACCGACTGTGCAGTGGAGACCATCCGTTATTACGAGCGTGAACAGCTGCTGCCGGAGCCTGCACGTACCGACGGTAATTACCGGTTGTATACCCAAGCCCATGTCGAGCGGCTGACCTTCATCCGCAACTGCCGCACCTTGGACATGACCCTGGACGAGATCCGCAGCCTTTTGCGCCTGCGTGACAGCCCGACGGGTTCATGTGGCAGCGTGAATGCGTTGATCGATGAACATATCGAACACGTGCAGGCGCGGATCGATGGACTGGTGGCATTGCAGGAGCAACTGGTGGAATTACGCAGGCGGTGCAGTGAGCAGGGAGAGGAATGCGCGATCTTGCAGCGTTTGGAAGTGAACGGGGGTGTATCCGTGCCAGATTCTGAGCATTCGCACGTGGGGCGTAGCCACGGGCATTGACGCCGTGGGGCTGCTGTGCAGCCCTCGGCCTTCGCGTGAATCAGACCGCCATCGGCGCCGTCAGCGGTGCGTGGTGCTCATAGCCTTCCAGGCTGAAATCGCTCGGTTCGATCTTCTCCAGCCACTCAGGCTCATACTTGCCCGTCTCGGCAAAGGCAGGTACGCGATCGCTGATCACCAGCTTCGGCGCTTGCAGCGGTTCACGCTTGAGTTGCTCATTGAGCATGTCCAGATGGTTTTCGTACACATGGGCATCGCCAATGAAGTACGTGAACCAGCGCGGCGTGTAGCCGGTCAGGCGGCCGAACAGCGACAGCAGCGCCGCACCTTCGGTGAGGTTGAACGGCGTGCCCAGGCCCAAGTCGTTGGAGCGGATGTACAGCGTCAGTGAGATTTCCCTGGTCTGCACGTTCGGGTGGAACTGGTACAGCAGATGGCAGGGCGGCAGCGCCATTTCGTCCAGCTGCGCGCAGTTCCAGCCGTGGAACAGGATGCGGCGGCTGCCCGGGTCGTTGGCGATGGTGTCCAGGCACTGACGCACCTGGTCGATGGCCTTGTACAGGACGACGAACGCCTGGCCATCTTCTTCGTCCTGGGCAATCCTGCGAAAGCCGGCTTGTTCGGCCATTTCGATCGCAGCCGGATTGCTCAGCGGGATGCGCTTGTAACCCGGCCACTGGCGCCACTGCACACCGTAGATCTCGCCGAGGTCGTCATGGCCCTGGCGGAACGGGTTGGCCAGCCACTGGGCGTTCTCGTTGGCGTTCTGATCCCACACCTTGCAGCCCAGCTCACGGAATTCACCCGCGTTCTTCACGCCACGCAGGAAACCGACCATCTCGCCGATGGCGGACTTGAATGCCAGCTTGCGCGTGGTGATGGCAGGAAAGCCCTTTTGCAGATCGAAGCGCAGCATGGCGCCCGGTAGGCTGATGGTACGGATGCCCGTGCGGTTTTCCTGAAGGGTGCCGTTTTCGATGACGTCACGGACCAGGTCCAGATACTGTTTCATGGCTTACCTGTAACAATAACGGCAGGGGGATCGCCCCTGCCGTTGGGAATCAGATGGCGGGTTTCGCCGTGGGTTTGCGATTATAAGCCCACCAGATCAATCCGAGGCCGGCCAGAATCATCGGGATGCAGAGTATCTGACCCATGGTCAGCCAGCCCCAGGCAATGTAGCCCAGTTGGGCATCCGGCACGCGGACGAATTCGACGACGAAGCGGAAGATGCCGTAGAACAGCGCGAACATCCCAGACACCGCCATGGTTGGGCGTGGCTTGCGTGAGAACAGCCAGAGGATGGCGAACAACGCCACGCCTTCCAGGGCGAACTGGTACAGCTGCGATGGGTGGCGCGGCAGCTGGGCCGGGTCGCTGAACGGCGGGAAGATCATCGCCCACGGCACATCGGTCGGTTTGCCCCACAGTTCGGCGTTGATGAAGTTGCCGATACGCCCTGCTCCCAGACCGATCGGCACCAGTGGTGCGACGAAGTCCATCAGCTCGAAGAACGACTTGTTGTTGCGCTTGCCGAACCACAAGGCGGCCAGCATCACACCGATGAAGCCGCCGTGGAACGACATGCCACCCTTCCATACCTCGAAGATCAACGTCGGGTTGGCCAGGTAGGCGTGCAGGTCGTAGAACAGCACATAACCCAAGCGCCCGCCGACGATGACCCCCATCGACAACCAGAACACCAGGTCCGAGAGCTTTTCACGCGACCAGGTGGGGTCGAAACGGTTGAGCCGGCGCGAGGCGAGCAGCCAGGCGCCACCAATGCCGATCAGGTACATCAGGCCGTACCAATGGATTTTCAGCGGCCCGAGCGCAACGGCCACGGGGTCTATCTGCGGGTAAGGCAGCATGGATATTCCTCTGGTTTCAAATCAAAAAGCTCAGACCTACGCAAAACAGCAGCGCGGCGAACAAACGCTTGAGCAGACGGGGCGACAACTTGTGCGCCAGCCGCGCGCCGAAGCGGGCGAAAAACATGCTGGTCACGGCAATGCCGACCAGCGCTGGCAAGTACACGAAGCCCACGCTATGGGCGGGCAGATGCTCATCGTGCCAACCCAGCCACATGAAACTCAGGGCGCTGGCCACGGCAATCGGCAGGCCACAGGCCGAAGACGTGGCGACCGCCTGCTGCATCGGCAGGCTGCGCCAGGTCAGGAATGGCACGGTCAACGAACCACCGCCGATCCCGAAGATTGCCGAGGCCCAACCGATCACGCCACCGGCGCCGATGAGTGCGGGCTTGCCGGGAATGCCGCGGCTGGCCTTGGGCTTGAGCTCCAGTGCCATCTGCGCGGCAATGATCAGGGCGAATACGCCGATGATCTTCTGCAACAGCGGGCCCTGGATAAGCGAAGCCGTCTTGGCGCCCACCCCGGCGCCCAGCAAGATACCCACGGTCATCCAGGCGAAGACCGGCCACTGCACCGCGCCCCGGCGATGGTGCTCGAGCACGGCGTTGATCGAAGTGAAGACGATGGTGGCCAGCGAGGTACCGACTGCCAGGTGAGTGAGCACCGAAGCGTCGAAACCCTGCAAGGTGAAGCTGAACACGAGCACCGGCACGATGATGATGCCACCGCCCACGCCGAACAACCCGGCCAGCACACCGGCACAGGCGCCCAGAAGCAGATAGAGTGCGAACTCCATTCGTCGTCCCCGACAAAACAATCCGGCATGGTAACGGAAGCCGGGCTCGGGGCTCTAGTGAACTCTGTGACAGGATGGATCGGCGCCGCCGCTGTGGGTACAGTGGCAAAAAACACAGAGGCCCAACCTATGTGCCTGATCGTATTCGCCTGGCGGCCAGGGCATGCCTTGCCGCTGATCGTGGCGGCCAACCGCGACGAGTTCTATGCCCGGCCCACTCAGGCGCTGGCACCCTGGGAAGATGCGCCCGGCGTATATGCCGGGCGTGACCTGGAGGCCGGTGGTACCTGGCTGGGCGTGGGGCCGCAGGGGCGGTTCGCTGCGCTGACCAATATTCGCGACCCCGGGCAGCCATTGGGCCCCCGCTCGCGCGGCGAGCTGGTGGCGGCCTACCTGCAAGGTGAACTTGGGGTCGAGGCATACCTGGACCAGGTCGCCAGCCGCAGCCAACAGTACTCGGGGTTCAACCTGCTGGTAGGCGATGGGGCGCGCCTGGGGTTTCTGCACGCCCGAGACCCGGCGCCGCGCTTGCTGGCGGCTGGGGTCTATGGGCTTTCCAATGCCGGGCTGGACACGCCATGGCCTAAGCTGATCAAGGCGCGCGAGGGGCTGGCACGGGTACTGGATTCAGCGGCCCCGCAGGGTTTGATGGCGTTGCTGGCCGATGGTGAGACGGCGCCTGAAGCAGACCTGCCGGAAACTGGCGTGGGCGTGGCGACCGAGAAGCTGCTGTCGAGTGTGTTCATTGCCAGCCAAAACTACGGGACACGCGCCAGTACGGTGCTGATCGTGGACGATCAGGGTAATAGAAGGCTGATAGAACGCAGCTTCGGCCCGTTTGGTGGGCACCTTGGGGAGGTTGAGCTCTCGGTCTGAGACCCTGGGGCCGCACAGCGGCCCTGGAATTCAGAGGGTCTTGTTGGCCTCTGGCCCGATCATCCGCGCCAGCCCCAGGTTTTTCAGGGCCAATTGCAACGAGCTGTGGATAACCTGCGGGTTGTCATGGCTCAGGGCATCGGCCAGCAGCTCCTTGGCCTTGCTCATGTTGATCTGACGCAGCATCCACTTGACCTTGGGCAGGTTGGTAGCGTTCATCGACAAGCTGTCGAAGCCCATGGCCATCAACAACACCGCAGCTGCCGGATCACCGGCCATCTCGCCGCAGATACTGACGGGCTTGCCCTCGCCGTGAGCATCACGCACCACGGTGTTCAAGGCTTGCAGCACTGCCGGGTGCAAGTAATCGTACAGGTCGGCAACCCGCGGGTTGTTGCGGTCCACCGCCAGCAGGTACTGGGTCAGGTCGTTGGAGCCTACCGAAAGGAAATCCACCTGACGCGCCAGCTCCTTGGTCTGGTAAACCGCAGCCGGGATCTCGACCATCACGCCAACGGGTGGCATGGGCACGTCCGTGCCTTCGTCACGAACCTCGCCCCAGGCGCGGTGAATCAAGTGCAGCGCTTCTTCGAGTTCGTGAATGCCGGAAATCATCGGCAGCAGAATGCGCAGGTTGTTCAGGCCTTCGCTGGCCTTGAGCATGGCGCGGGTCTGGACCAGGAAGATTTCCGGATGGTCGAGCGTCACGCGTATGCCGCGCCAACCCAGGAACGGGTTTTCTTCCTTGATCGGGAAGTACGACAGCGCCTTGTCCCCGCCGATGTCGAGGGTACGCATGGTCACCGGCAGCGGGTGAAACGCCGCCAACTGTTCGCGATAGATGGCCAGCTGCTCTTTTTCGCTGGGGAAGCGCTGGTTGATCATGAACGGCACTTCTGTGCGGTACAGCCCCACCCCTTCGGCGCCCCGCTGCTGGGCACGGGCCACGTCGGCAAGCAGGCCGGTGTTGACCCACAGCGGCATGCGATGACCGTCCGGGGTGACGCAAGGCAGTTCGCGCAGCGCATCCAGGCCCTGGGCCAGCTGACGCTCTTCTTCGACCACCTCGCTGTATTGCTTGCGCAGCACATCGCTGGGGTTGGTGAACACCTCGCCCTTATAGCCATCGACGATCAGCTCGATACCGTCGACCTTGGAATACGGCAGGTCGACCAGGCCCATCACCGTCGGGATACCCATGGCACGGGCCAGGATGGCGACGTGGGAGTTGCCCGAGCCCAGCACCGAGACCAGGCCCACCAGCTTGCCTTCGGGCACCTCGCCCAGCATCGCCGGGGTCAGTTCCTCGCTGACCAGGATGGTGTTGTCGGCATACACCAGCGATTGCGAACGGGCTTGCTGGAGGTAGGCCAGCAGACGGCGGCCGAGGTCTTTGACGTCCGAGGCGCGCTCGCGCAGGTAGTCGTCGTCCATCAGTTCGAAGCGGTTGACGTGCTCGCCTACCACCTGGCGCAAGGCGCCCTGGGCCCACTGGCCGGTCTTGATGACGTCCGTCACCTCACCGCCAAGGGCTGCATCCTCCAGCATCATCAGGTACACGTCGAACAGCGCGCGTTCTTCAGGGCGCAGCTGGGTGGCCAGCTTCGCCGACAGCTTGCGCATATCGGCACGCACGCCTTCGAGGGCGTTGTTGAACAGCTTGAGTTCAGCGTCGATGTCTTCGACAGTCTTGTCCGGCACCACCTCAAGGTCGGCCGGCGGCAACATGACCACGGCACGCCCGACGGCAGCACCCGGCGAGCCTGGCACGCCGACGAAGCGCGCTTCCTGGATGCCCTTGCCCTGGCGGCCCAAGCCGCGAATCGAGCCGGTGGCCTCGGCGTGGGCGATGACCCCGGCGAGCTGGGCACTCATGGTGACCAGGAACGCTTCTTCACCCTCATCGAACTGGCGGCGTTCTTTCTGCTGAATGACCAGTACGCCGACCACACGACGGTGGTGGATGATCGGTGCACCGAGGAAGGATGCGAAACGCTCCTCGCCCGTTTCAGCGAAGTAGCGGTAACGTGGGTGATCGGCAGCGTTTTCCAGGTTCAGCGGCTCTTCCCGGGTACCGACCAGACCAACCAGGCCTTCGTTGGGGGCCATGCTGACCTTGCCGATGGAACGCTTGTTGAGGCCTTCGCTGGCCATCAGCACGAAGCGGTTGGTTTCCGGGTCGAGCAGGTAGACCGAGCAGACCTGGCTGCCCATGGCCTCCTTGACGCGCAAGACAATGATACCCAACGCCGTCTTGAGATCTTTGGCGGAGTTCACTTCCTGGACGATCTTGCGCAGCGTATTGAGCATGGCTCGGGGTCGAACTCCGTCGTCAGTCGCGCGTCAAAAGACGCGGTGCTAGCTCTTTCAGGGCGCGGCGATACACTTCACGCTTGAAGGTCACCACCTGGCCCAGCGGGTACCAATAGCTGACCCAGCGCCAGCCATCGAATTCGGGCTTGCCGGTCAGGTCCATCCGCACCCGTTGCTCATTGCTCAGCAGGCGCAGTAAAAACCATTTCTGCTTCTGGCCGATACACAGCGGTTGGCTGTGGGTACGTACCAGACGCTGGGGTAAACGATAACGCAACCAGCCGCGGGTGCAGGCAAGAATTTCCACATCATCGCGTTCAAGGCCAACTTCTTCGTTCAGCTCGCGGTACAGGGCATCTTCCGGCGTCTCGTCAGGGTTGATACCACCCTGAGGGAATTGCCAGGCATCCTGGTTGATCCGCCGAGCCCATAGCACCTGCCCGGCATCATTCGTGAGAATGATCCCGACATTTGGGCGAAAACCATCCGGGTCGATCACGGCAGCAACCTCGCAAACGCATGTCACCGCATTGTTCCACAAAGCTTGCGAGGGCAGCAACGCGCCCGCCACGCTTATGTGCAGCGAGGTGAAAACTCCGTATTCTGCGGGCCTTCCCTATGGCTGACGCGAGTAACCGCAATGCGCCTGGCTTTATTCGACCTGGACAATACCCTCCTTGGTGGCGACAGTGACCACGCCTGGGGTGATTATTTGTGCGAACGGGGCATTCTGGACCCCATCGCCTATAAACGCCGCAACGACGCCTTCTACCAGGATTACCTGAACGGCACCCTGGACCTGCAGGCCTACCTGGCCTTCTCCATGGAAATCCTCGCGGCGACCGAGCCGGCGCAGCTTGACCAATGGCACCGCGACTTCATGCGCGACTGCATCGAGCCGATCATCCTGCCCAAGGCACTGGCCTTGCTGCAGCAGCACCGCGATGCCGGCGACCAGCTGGTGATCATCACGGCCACCAACCGCTTCGTCACCGCACCGATTGCCCGCCGCCTGGGCGTGCGGGTGCTGCTGGCGACCGAATGTGAGATGCAGGAGGGCCGCTACACAGGGCGCAGTACCGATATACCGTGTTTCCGTGAAGGCAAGGTGACGCGGCTGGAGCGCTGGATGCTGGAGAACGGCTTCGACCTGGAAGACAGCTATTTCTACAGCGACTCGATGAATGACCTGCCTTTGCTGGAGCGGGTAACGCACGCGGTGGCGGTGGACCCGGACCCTAACCTGCAGGCCGAGGCAGAACGACGCGGCTGGCCGGTGATTTCCCTGCGGGATTGAAAGGGTTGGGGCTGCCGCGCAGCCCCATCGGCTCAGACCGGTTTGGCGCCCATCAGGCCGGCAATGGACAATAAGCAGACCCCGCTGAACACCGCCAGGGCCAGGGTAAACCGCAACCCCACCACCTCAGCCTTGCGCAGCCGATTCAGGCGCACCAGCAGCCACCATGCGGAAAACGCGCCTTCCGTATAGAGGACGCTGGAAGCCAGCACCCAGGTCTGCCCCAACGGCCAGCCCACCAGGTGCACCAGCCACCAGCCGGTGAATGGCAAGCTCAACAGGCACACGCCCATCAACACCCAGACGAACACCAGCGGCCGTCGCAGCAACTTGCCGTAGGCATCGGCATCGCCCTGGCGCCTGGCGCGTACAGTCCAGATCGCCAAGCCCAGCGCCCCCAGAAGCAGCAACGCGGTGGCGACGATGTGCAGGGCCTTGAGGGTGGTCAGGTGTTCCATGTCGTCACGTCCTTGGGTGGTTAGCCAAGCTTAGCCGCTCAACCCAGGAATAGCCGGTAGGCCGGGTTTTCGGTTTCATCCCAGTACGGGTAACCGATCTTGGCCAGCGCTGCCGGCACCAGGTGGCGCTCGTCCTCCGGCACCTGCAGCCCAGCGACGACACGGCCGTCAGCCGCGCCATGGTTGCGGTAGTGGAACATCGAGATGTTCCAGCGCCCGCCCAGCTTGTTGAGGAAGTTGAACAACGCCCCCGGCCGCTCAGGGAATTCGAAGCGCAGCACGATCTCGTCACTGGCACCGGCCGAATGGCCGCCGACCATATGGCGGATGTGCAGCTTGGCGAGTTCGTTGTCGGTCAGGTCGGTGACCGGGAAGCCCTGGTCGGTCAGCTGTTGCACCAGCGCGGCGCGCGGGTCGTTCTCTGGGTGGGTCTGCACACCAACGAAGATATGGGCCTCGTCGGAGGTATGCTTGCGGTAGTTGAATTCGGTGATCTGGCGCTTGCCGATGGCCTCGCAGAAGGCCTTGAAGCTACCGGGGCGCTCGGGGATGGTCACCGCGATGATCGCTTCGCGCTTCTCGCCCAGCTCGGCGCGCTCGGCGACATGGCGCAGGCGGTCGAAGTTGACGTTGGCGCCGGAATCGATAGCGACCAGGGTCTGGCCGCTCACACCGGTGAGCTCCACGTACTTCTTGATACCGGCAACGCCCAACGCGCCAGCAGGTTCGGTGATCGAGCGGGTATCGTCGTAGATATCCTTGATCGCCGCACAGATCTCGTCAGTGCTGACGGTAATCACGTCATCCACGTACAGCCGGCAGATATCGAAGGTATGCTGGCCAATCTGCGCCACCGCCACACCATCGGCAAACAGCCCTACCTGCGGCAGGACCACGCGCTCGCCAGCGGCCATGGCGGCCTGCAGGCAGTTGGAGTCGTCAGGTTCGACGCCGATGACCTTGATTTCCGGGCGCAGGTATTTCACGTAGGCCGCGATACCGGCGATCAGGCCGCCACCACCCACCGGCACGAAGATCGCGTCCAACTGCCCCGGGTGCTGGCGCAGGATCTCCATGGCCACGGTGCCTTGGCCGGCGATGGTGTGCGGGTCGTCGTAAGGGTGGACATAGACCAAGCCCTTCTCATCGACCAGCTTCAGCGAGTAGGCCAGCGCCTCTGGGAACGAGTCGCCATGCAAGACAACCTTGCCGCCCCGCGAACGCACGCCTTCGACCTTGATCTCCGGCGTGGTCTTGGGCATCACGATGGTGGCCTTGATGCCCATCTCACGCGCGGCCAACGCCAGGCCCTGAGCATGGTTGCCGGCCGACGCGGTAACCACGCCGCGTGCCAGTTCTTCCGGGCTCAGTTGCGCCAGCTTGTTGTACGCCCCACGGATCTTGAAGGAGAACACCGGCTGCAGGTCTTCACGCTTGAGCCAGATCTGGTTGCCCAGGCGCTTGCTCAGTTGCCCGGCGCTGTGCAGCGGGGTTTCGACAGCGACGTCGTAGACGCGCGAGGTGAGGATCTTCTTGACGTACTGTTCAAGCATCGGGAAAGCATCACTGGCCGCGGGACAAGGGCTGCGAGTCTACCCCAGCGCCACGTCGGGCGACCACAGCAAAGCCGTCCGAGCCGTTATACTAGCCTCCTTTCATTACCGCCCTGCCCCTTTCCGGAGCCCGCATGACCCAGGACCAACTCAAACAGGCCGTCGCCCAGGCCGCTGTCGACTTCATTCTGCCCAAGCTGGATGAAAAGAGCGTCATCGGCGTCGGCACCGGTTCGACTGCCAATTTCTTCATTGACGCCCTGGCCCAGCACAAGACCGCGTTCGACGGCGCGGTCGCCAGCTCCGAAGCCACGGCACAGCGCCTGAAGGGCCACGGCATCCCGGTGTATGAGCTCAACAGCGTCAGCGATCTAGAGTTCTACGTCGACGGCGCCGACGAAAGCGACGCACACCTGAACCTGATCAAAGGGGGTGGCGCGGCACTGACGCGCGAAAAAATCGTCGCGGCCGTGGCCAAGACCTTCATTTGCATCGCCGATGGCAGCAAGCTGGTGCCGGTGCTGGGCGCCTTCCCGCTGCCGGTCGAGGTCATCCCGATGGCCCGCAGCCACGTGGCGCGTCAACTGGTCAAGCTGGGGGGCGATCCGGTGTACCGTGAGGGGGTGGTCACCGATAACGGCAACGTCATCCTGGACGTTCACAACCTGCAGATCACCAACCCGGTGGAGCTGGAAGCGCAGATCAATGCGATCGTCGGCGTGGTCACCAACGGCCTGTTCGCCGCGCGCCCGGCCGACCTGCTGCTGCTGGGCACCGCTGAAGGCGTCAAGCGCCTCACTGCCGAGTAACGCCTCGGCGGCAAGCCGGCGGTTGGGGCAACAACACACTCAATCGACCGGCTGCTTGAACACGTAGAACAGGTTGGGCTCACTGACCAGATAAATGGTCCCCGCCTCATCCATCGCAATCCCTTCCGCCTGCGGCACCGTCTGCTTCAGCCCCTGGTAACCCTTGCGCAGCGACAGTGTGCTCAACGGTTTTCCCTTCACGTCCAGCTCCAGCACCAGCCGTGATTCATCCGACAACGCCAGCAGATGCCCGCTGCGCTCGTCGAATTGCAGGCTCGACAGATCCCTCACGAACAGCCCCTCATCGCGCTTGCGGTCCTGCGCCACATGCACTGCATAGGGCTGCTCCGGATTTTCATGGGGGAACCCGTGAATTTCATAGATCACCATCGGGTCCCGCTCCTTGGCCACGAACAGGCGTTTGCCCGCCGTGTCATAGGCCAGGCCCTCGAAGCCCTTGTTACCGTTCAGGCCGATACCCAGGCTCAATTGCTCGGCATCGTTGGCATCCAGGAACAGCGTGTCATCCTCCAGGCGCACGCGAATCAGCCGTTGCTGGCGCTCATCGGTGATCACGTAACTGTTGGGCCCAACGTATTCCACCGCCTCGGGGTCGCCGAAACCGGTCAATGGCACCCGCCGCAGGATACGGCCGTCGAGGGACAATTCGATCAGTTCGGACCGCTTGTTGGTCACGGTGAACAGCGTCTTGCGGTCGGGGTCGTACGTCAGCGCCGAAACATCATCGTCCAGCCCGTCGATGGACTGCGCCTGGATCACCACCTGATAGCGATCCAGGCCCATGCTTCGTTCAGCGGGCTGCCACCAGGACTTGACGTTGAACCAGCCACGCTCGAGCAAACGGAACTGCTGCTGCGCCACGCCCAGCAAGAGCACAGCGAGCAGACCAGTGACGGCCAGGATCAAGGGCAGACGAACATAACGACGCATAGGGCAGACTCGGTTTGAGGACGACGAATCTAACCACGACCAACTGAAGTAAAGCTTAATGCCAGCATCCGAAATATCTGATTTTTCAGTCAGTTTTCTTGAATCGATAGAACAGCGCCGGTTCACTGACCATGTACAGGTTGCCTTGGTCATCCATTGCCACCCCTTCAGCACGCGGAATGGTGTCCTTGAGGCCGTTGAACCCGCCCAGCAAGGTCATGAAGCTGACCTGCTGACCTTGCTCGTCGAGCTCCAGCAGCATGTTGGAGTCCGACGACAGCACCAGAAGGTGGCCCGTACGCGGGTCGACGCCCAGGGCGGAGAGGTTGCGCAGGTCGAGTTCGTCGCTGGCCAGCGGCTGCTTGTCACCCTGCAGCGGGCTACGCCCATCGGTGCTCCAGGTATACAGCTTTGGCGGCCGCTCCTCGCCGATCACCAGGCGCTGGCGCATCGGGTCCCATGCCACGGCTTCGAAGCCCTTGTTGCTTTGCACCGACTCGCCCAAGTCGTGGCTCTGAAAATCTGCATGGTTCAGCGACTTGGTTTGCGCATCCACCTTGACCACGGTCAGGTCGTGCAGACGCTCATCGGTAATGGCCAAGCGGCCATCCTCCAGCACGGCAACCCCTTCAGGGTTGTTCCACCCCTGCAATGGGATCTGCCTCAGCACATCACCCTCGAGGCTCAACTCGACCAGGAACGGGTTCTTGCCCATGACCACAAATAACGTACGCGTATGCGGATTGAACGCCACGTCCGACGCTTCATCGTCGTCCATGCCCGGCAGGGGCTTGGCATCGATATCGACCTGGTAGTCCGGCAACCAGACGCTTTCGCCGCGCTCTGCGCTGCTCTCGAAGCCTTCCTGCAACCACAGCCGGCCCCGGTCATCCCAGTGCATTGCCACGGCCACGCCATAGCCAATCACCGCAGCCACGGCCAGGCCGAATGGCCAGCGCAGGTAGAAGCGACGCTTGGGGGATACGGAAGCGCTGGAAGACGGGGCCATACAGAGTGTTCCTGGGTAAATAGGCGGAGATTCGCGCATTATCCAGATGGGTTGTGAAAAAAACGGTAAATCGCGTCGCCCGCTTCGCGGGCGGCGCAGTCTCGGCTCAGAGCACCCGGCTTTCGAAGCGGCTCACGCCCGGCAACTCCAGCACCAGTTCATCACCCACCTCGAAGGGCCCGACGCCTGCCGGGGTCCCGGTCAGGATCACATCCCCCGGCAACAGCGAAAAGTGCGAGGCCATGTGCTGGATGATCGGCACGATCGGGTTGAGCATCATCGCGCTGTTGCCGTCCTGGCGAACCTCACCATTGATGGTCAGGCGCACGGGAATGTCGGCCAGGTCGTCGAAGGTGCCGGCAGCAACGAAAGGCGGCAGTACACAGGCACCGTCGAAACTCTTGGCGGTCTCCCACGGCATGCCCTTCTCTTTGAGCTTGGCTTGCACGTCGCGCAGGGTCAGGTCCAGCGCTGGGGCAAAGCCTGAGATGGCATCCAGCACTTCTTCTTCGGACGGGTGCGCCGACAGCGGCTTGCCCAGCAACACCGCGATTTCGGCTTCGTAGTGCACCGACCCACGGTCGGTAGGAATCTTGAAGCCACCCTCCAGCGGTACCACGCAACTGCCCGGCTTGATGAACAGCAACGGCTCGCTCGGAATGGGGTTGCCCAATTCCTTGGCGTGCTCGGCATAGTTGCGGCCAACGCAAACAACCTTGCCCAACGGGAAGTGGATACGGGTGCCGTCTACGTACTGGTGCTGGTAACTCATGGCCGACTCCTTTGATTACTGCTTTTATTCAGGAGCGAAGATCTTACCCGGATTCATGATGCCGTTAGGGTCGAAGACGGCCTTTATCGCCTTCATGCAGGCGATTTCCTGCGGTGAGCGGCTGTAGCCAAGGTAATCGCGCTTTGTCATGCCCACACCGTGCTCAGCGGAGATCGAGCCGTTATAGCGCTGGACGATGTCGAACACCCACTTGTTGACCTTGGCGCATGAAGCGAAGAAATCGTCTTTGCTCATGGGCTCGGGCTTGAGGATGTTCAGGTGCAGGTTGCCGTCACCGATGTGCCCGTACCAGACCACCTCATAGTCGGGATAGTGCTCGCTGACGATGGCATCGATGTCGCGCAGGAAGGCCGGCACCTTGGAAACCGTGACCGAAATGTCGTTCTTGTACGGCGTCCAGTGGGAGATGGTTTCGGACAGGTACTCGCGCAGTTTCCAGAGGTTTCGCAACTGGGCTTCGCTCTGGCTCATCACCCCGTCCAGTACCCAGCCTTGCTCGACGCAGTGCTCGAAAGTGGCCAGCGCTTCGTTGGCCACCTCCTCGGTACTGGCCTCGAACTCCAGCAAGGCATAGAACGGGCAGTCGGTGGCGAACGGCGCAGGAACGTCGCCACGGGCCATGATCTTGGCCAGGCCCTTGTCGGAAAAGAACTCGAATGCCGTGAGGTCAAGCTTGCCCTGGAAGGCATGCAACACCGGCATGATCGAATCGAAGTCCGGCGTGCCCAGCACCATGGCAGTGAGGTTGCGTGGGGCGCGGTCCAGGCGCATGGTCGCCTCGACCACGAACCCCAGGGTGCCTTCGGCGCCGATGAACAACTGGCGCAGGTCATAGCCCGTGGCGTTCTTGATGAGGTCCTTGTTCAGCTCGAGCAGTTCGCCCTTGCCCGTGACAACTTTGAGGCCAGCGACCCAGTTACGGGTCATGCCATAGCGAATGACCTTGATACCACCCGCGTTTGTGCCGATGTTACCGCCAATCTGGCTGGAGCCGCTCGAGGCGAAATCCACCGGGTAATAAAGCCCCTGTTCTTCGGCGAATGCCTGCAGCTGGCGGGTGATGACCCCAGGCTGGCAGACCACCGTGCGATCGAAGGCATTGAAATCGAGAATCTGGTTCATGTAGTCGAAGGCGACCACCACTTCACCATTGGCTGCCACGGCACCGGCGGAGAGCCCGGTCCGACCGCCGGAAGGCACCAGGGCAACCTGATGGCGATTGGCCCAGCCAACGATCGCCTGAACCTGTTCCACGCTTTTGGGGAACACGATGGCAGTCGGCGCGGGCGGGAAATGCTTGGTCCAGTCCTTGCCGTACGTTTCCAGGGAAACGGCATCGGTCAGGACCTTGCCAGGGTCTACCAAGGTCATCAGTTCATCAATTACCGCGGGCTGCGTCATCGCCGGAACTCTCGACTTATTCATAGTCACCCTGAGTACTCTTCACCTGTCGGGATAAGCTCAGATTGTGTCGCGTATGCTAGCATAGCGCTCCCGCTGTTCATGCTAAGGCCGACGCCGCGCCTAGCATCACTTCTCGCCATTTTTTCTCCGGGATACAGGTTTACGCAGATGAGCAAGACTTCTCTCGACAAGAGCAAGATCAGGTTCCTTCTCCTTGAAGGTGTGCACCAGAACGCGGTGGATACCCTCAAGGCCGCCGGGTACACCAACATCGAGTACCTCACTGGCTCGCTGCCGGAAGCGGAACTCAAGGAAAAGATCGCCGATGCCCACTTCATCGGCATCCGTTCGCGTACCCAGCTGACCGAAGAGATCTTCGACTGCGCCAAGAAACTGGTCGCCGTCGGTTGCTTCTGCATCGGCACCAACCAGGTCGATCTGGACGCTGCCCGCGAGCGCGGCATTGCCGTGTTCAACGCGCCATACTCCAACACCCGCTCGGTGGCCGAGCTGGTGCTGGCCGAAGCCATCCTGCTGCTGCGCGGCATCCCCGAGAAAAACGCCTCCTGCCACCGTGGCGGCTGGATCAAGAGCGCTGCCAACTCGTTCGAAATCCGCGGCAAGAAGCTGGGCATCGTCGGCTACGGCTCGATCGGTACCCAACTGTCGGTACTGGCCGAGAGCCTGGGCATGCAGGTCTACTTCTACGACCCGCTGACCAAGCTGCCGCTGGGCAACGCCGTGCAGGTCACCAGCCTGCACGAACTGCTGGGCCTGGCCGACATCGTCTCGCTGCATGTGCCTGAGCTGCCATCCACCCAGTGGATGATCGGTGAGAAAGAAATCCGCGCGATGAAGAAGGGCTCGATCCTGATCAACGCCGCCCGTGGCACCGTGGTAGAGCTGGACCACCTGGCCGCGGCCATCAAAGACAAGCACCTGATCGGCGCCGCCATCGACGTATTCCCGGTCGAGCCGCGCTCCAACGATGAAGAGTTCGAAAGCCCGCTGCGCGGCCTGGACAACGTGATCCTGACCCCGCACATCGGTGGCTCCACCGCCGAGGCCCAGGCCAACATCGGCCTGGAAGTGGCCGAGAAACTGGTCAAGTACAGCGACAACGGTACCTCTGTATCGTCGGTCAACTTCCCGGAAGTCGCCCTGCCGGCGCACCCGGGCAAGCACCGCCTGCTGCACATCCACGAAAACATCCCGGGCGTGCTCAGCGAGATCAACAAAGTCTTCGCCGAGAACGGTATCAACATCTCCGGTCAGTTCCTGCAGACCAACGAGAAAGTGGGTTACGTGGTCATCGACGTTGACGCCGAGTACTCCGACCTGGCGCAAGAGAAGCTGCAGCACGTCAAGGGCACCATCCGCTCGCGCGTACTGTTCTGAGCTTGATTGCCAAGCCCTGGTAGCGGCTGCCAGTCAGTTACCGTTATCAGGGCTGCTACGCAGCCCATCGCCGGCAAGCCGGCTCCCACGGGCTGCGCGCAGGCCTCAAGCGCTGCGCGGTCTCTGAACTGCCCCAAGCAAGCTGGACACCCATCCAAAGTCCTGGGGTAGCCCATTCTGTGGGCCGGCTTGCCGGCGATGGGCCGCAAAGCGGCCCCAACCGCTTAGCCGAGGGGCCTCGAACTTGATGGCCACCTTTATAGTTCGGCCAACAAGCCCGCCCCCCTTAGCGATGCCAGCGGCGTCGGCTTACTTCACTTCGACCGTGATCTTCTTCGACTCAACGCTTGGCTTGAACGGTACGTGATACCGGTCACCCAGTACCAACTGCAGGGTGTGCTTGCCCGGCGTCAGGGTAAGGGTGGTCTCGGTCTGGGCCTTGCCGAAGTGCAGCACCTGTGGGCCGGCTGGCAGCGCTGCCCCGCCTTCAGGCATCAAACTGGTCGGCAGTGGCTGATCGGCTGCAGGCTCCTTGTCCACATCCACCAGCAGGTGGTGGTGGCCGGTGTGCGGGGTCTGGTCACCCGCAGGTTTGAGCCCCATGCCTTCGATGCCAAACTTGACGGTGAAGGTCTTGTCGACCGTTGCACCATCAGCGGGGGAAACGATGAAGACCTTGGCATCCTTGGGCGGCTCCTGGCTCTTCAGCGCATCCGCAGCGCTGGCCAGTACCGAGGCCCCCATCAGCAGACCGGCTACGGCAGCACGCGAAAATAGGCTGTTCATTCACTTCTCCTGTGATTCACTCATTGACCGCCACCTGCAAACGAACGGCGGCGGAAGTCCACCATAGCCCACAAAGAGAAAAATTTCAGTTAGGGTTAAACATCGCCAAGGCTTCAAGGTCATAGGCTGCGCTCGACCACGACGAGGAAGAAAGTCGTGGCGAAAGTTATTCATTTGCCAAAGAAAAGGGGCATTAGATGCGTTCGACGCTGGGTGTACTGCTGGCAGTACTGATCACGCCATTGGCTCAAGCCGAGCTGATAGACGAAATCGCCGATCGGGGCGAACTGCGCATTGCCGTACAGGCCGACAACTCGCCGTATGCCTTCAAGGAAAACGAGCACCTGACCGGCTTTGAGATCGAGTTCGGCCAAGAGCTGGCCAAACAACTGGACCTGCGTGTCGAGTTCATTGAAACACCTGAGGCCGAGATACTCCCCGGTGTTGAAACGGGCAAATACGACATCACCCTGACCCCAGCGGAAAATGCCCCCAAGGCCGACACACCGTTTGACCTGAGCCAGCCTTTTGGCGAGAGGAAACTGGTCATCCCGTTCCAGAAAGACAACCCGGCGTTCGAGAGCGCGGTGAACAACGCGCTGCAGCGCCTCAAGGACAGCGGCCGAACAGCGGAGCTTGAGCAGAAGTGGTTCAAGGGTGTGCAGCAGACGGCTACCGGAGAGTAAGTCCGTTATTGCCTGCACAGCCATTCGCGGGTAACCCTCGCGAACGGGCCAGCACCCAACTACGCTGACAGCCCAGCCAGCGCTCGCTGGGCCTCTTCCAACTCCAGTTCACTGAACACCAGCACGCCCTCCCGCCGCAGCAGTGCGGTGGTCACCCCCTGCCCTGGCACTTTCACCCCAGCGAACGTGCCATCGTAGGTCAAGCGGTTGCCACACGAAGGGCTGCCCGCCTTGAGCACCGCCACCCGGATGCCATGCCGACGCACCAGCGCCAGCGCCTGCCGGGCACCGGCAAGAAAGGCCGCGCTTACGTCCTCGCCATCGATCGTCAGCACCTGCGTGGCGCCATCGAGCACCTCGCCGCCCTGCCCGCCCGGTATCTCCGCGGGCGGGCGCGGTGTGGGCAGGCCACCCGCCACCTCCGGGCACAACGGCACCACACGCCCTTCAGCCTGCCAGCGCTGCAACAGATCAGGATGGCCGCTGGCGCGCCCGTCATAGCGCACCGGTTGCCCCAGCAGGCAGGCGCTGACCAGCACCTTGGGCGGGTCAGAACGGGTCATTACCACGGCGCCGGAACCACCCCGTCAACGAAAGCCGCTCACGCCCCGCAGGCAAGACTTCATGAGGCACTTCACCCGATAGAAACACCACCAGGCAACCGGCCACGGGCAGCACATCATGCTCGACAGCGTCAGCCAGGAACATGCGCAACTGGCCACCATCCTGCGGCTGCCAGTTTTCATTGAGGTAAAGCACGGCCGAGACCATGCGCCGGTCGTCGTCGCGGAAACGGTCAAGGTGGCGACGATAGAACGCACCTGCCGGGTACAGGGCGAAGTGACACTCGAAGTCTTCAAGGCCCAGGAACAGGCCCTGGTTGATGGCCAGACGCAGCTGGTCCATCGCTTCAAGGTACTGATCGCAGGCCTGGGCCTGACCCGGGTCGATCCACTGGATCTGGTCCCCGCGGATCGCCTCGCGCACCTCCTGGGCCACACCGCGCCCCACCCCAGCGGGGTTGAGCTGGCCTTCGGCATTACGCCGACGACACTCGGCCGCAAGCGCGCCGACCAGCTCAGCGGGCAGGAAAAGGGCCTGCTGCGACCAGCCACGGGTGGCCAGATCGTCAACGACGGCTGCAAGCATCGGGTTTTCAGGGGAGATATGCATGGCGCGCATCATATCCATTAGCCATGCCCTCGCACAGCGCCACTTGGCCGAGAAACACGCCCCTATCTCGACAAACCGGCGCCGAGCCAAGGACAATAGCCATCTGCCGACAGGAGTCCTGAATGCGCCGTCTGTTTTCCCTGATTTTGCTGATGATCTGCACCGTGCCTGTCTGGGCAGACAGCCTCGATCAGCTCTACAAGGCCGCCGGCTGGCCCGACCAGCGCGCCCATTTCAATGATGCCGTGAGCGCCGCCCAGCAGCGCTACCGCAACAGCCTGCCGCCTGCGGTTTACCAGGCGCTGGTCAGCAACAGCAATCAGCGCTTCCAGGCTGAGGCCATGGACCGCCGTGCCCAGGCACAATTGCGCAGCGCGCTGCCCGACCCCGCGCCGGCACTGGCCTTTTTCCAGTCACCGCTGGGGCGCAAGATCGTAGCTGCCGAACTGCTGGCCACGCGCAAGGACCAACTGGCCAAGCACGCCAAGGGCTTGCCGAAAATCCAGGCCAGTGATGACCGTCTGCTGATCATCGGGCACCTGGCTCAGGCGCTCCCGGCCCGCGAAGCCGGTGCCGAGGTTAGCCTGGCGATCGCCGGCGTAGCGGCCGACAGCCTCAGTTCGATGATCCCCGGCCTGTTCGGCGGTGGCCAGGCCCAAGGCCTGCTCGAAGGCCAGCGCCAGCGGCTGATGAACCAGATTGGCGAAGACCTCAACAACACGTTGCTATACGTGTACCGCGACCTGTCCGACGCCGAGCTGGAAGAGTTCGCCACCTTCGCCGAGTCACCCGAAGGCAAAGCGTACTACCAAGCCGCCGTGGCAGCTGTGCGCGCCGGCCTGGCAGTCGGCCAGAGCGGCGCGAACCTCAAGTGATCAGCCCAAGCGCTGGTCGATGAAGTCGAAATAGCGCTGGCGGATGGCCGGCAGTTCGTTGGCCAGGTGGTGACGGGCTTCGGGCAGCAGCAGTATCTGGGGCTCGGCGAACTTGGCCTTGAGCACTTCGAGGTTGTAGGGCCAGTCCACTGTGCCGTCAGCCTGCCCCTGCACGATCAATGGTCGCCGCGCACTGCAGGGTGCAGCCTCGATCCGCTTGACCCAGGCCATCAACGCGCCGACCCAGGCTGTCGGCAGGCGCCGAGGCTGAAGCGGGTCGGCCTCCAGGAACGGCAGGAACGTCGGGTCATTGCTGTTCTCGCTGAAGCGCCGCTCAATGCCATTGACGAAGTGGCGCAACACTCGATAACTGAGTTTCGACCACAGCCACGCGCGTGGGCGCACGAGCGGCGCAAGCAGGATAACCTGGCCATCAACCGGGCTCTGTAGCCCCTGATGCAACAGGTGATCGACGGCGATGGCGCCGCCCGTGCTCTGCCCGCACAGGTGCCACGGGTGCGGCAAATCAAGGCCGCGCGCCTGCTCGAACAGGGCATCGAGCACCTGTTGGTAGAGGGCGAAATCAGTGATGCTGGCGCGCTCGCCACTGGACAGGCCATGGCCAGGCAGGTCGCAGCTGATAACGGCATAACCCTGCTTGACTGCCCATTCGATCACATGGCGATAGAGGCCCATGTGATCGTAGTAGCCATGCAGCAGAAACACTGTCGCCACAGGCTGAGCCGGCAGCCAGACTTGCCCCACCAGCTCGAAACCCGCAGCCTGAAAACCGCCCAGCCAGCTCTGCGTCGACAGGTTCAGGCCATAGAAGCGCTGATAATCCTGCGCCTGCACGGATAAAGGTTGGCGTTTGCCAAGGGGCGCGAGGCTGGCGCGCAGGCGGTCAGGGTGAATAGCAGCGGGCATCGGGTACATCCAGAGCGAAGCGAGTATTGATCCGGGATATTCAGCTCTTGGCTGCGCCGTGGCAAGCTTGCCAACTTTGAATCAACGATACCGCTCCTTCAGGGTTGCGGATGGGCCATGAAAACACCAACAATCAAGCCGATACTTTCAGCCATTGCATTGCTGTCATGCGCCGCCGTGCTCTGGTGGGCATACGAGAGTTTCCAGTCCCGCTACCTGCGCCCGTTCGAAAGCCAGACCACGCTGTTCGACGGCACCCAACTGCGCCTGCCCGCCGAGCTCGCCGGCCCCGGCCCTGTTCGCGTAGTGCACTTCCTGGACCCGACCTGCCCATGCAACGTCGGCAACCAGCAGCACCTGAGTGACCTGCTCGGCCAGTTCGCCGACAAGGGCGTGACCTTCCACGTCGTGCAAAAGCCCGGCAGCCATGGCCAGCTGCCGGCCAACCTCACCCGCCTGCAGCCCATAACCCAACTTCCGGGCAGTGAAAACCTGCCCGCCTCTCCAGCCGTAGCGATCTGGGACCGTCAAGGCGACCTCGCCTACTTCGGCCCCTACAGCGAAGGCGCGGTATGCAACGCCAGCAACAGCTTCATCGAGCCAATCCTCAAGGCCTTGCTCGATGGCCGCCAAGTCAAGGCATCGAACACGCTGGCCGTCGGCTGCTATTGCCCTTGGGCTGGCTGACGCGCGCGCGCCGGGTTACCCATCACTACTGCGCCTGCCGGCACATCGCGGGTTACCACACTGCCCGCACCAACCACTGCGTTATCCCCAATGCTCACCCCAGGCAGGATGATTGCCGCGCCACCAATCCACACGTTGTTGCCGATGGTCACCGGCCTTCCGCTCTCCAGCCCGGTACGCCGAATTTCAGGGTCTAGCGGGTGATCGGCGGTGTAGATCTGCACCGCCGGGCCGATCTGGCAATCATCGCCGATACGTACCGGCAGCACGTCCAGGATCACGCAGTTGAAATTCATGAAGGTATTGCGGCCGACGCTGATGTTGTAGCCGTAGTCGCAATAGAACGGTGGGCGAATGACCGTGCCTTCGCCCACATGGCCGAAGTGCTCGGCAAGCAAGCCATTGCGGGCTTCGTTAAGCAGTTCGACGCTGGTGTTGTAGCGCTGCATCCAGTGCTTGGTGGCGATTTGCTCGGCCTGCAGTTCGGGGCAGCCGGCATGGTAGAGCTGACCACTAAGCATTTTCTGTTTTTCGCTGAGAAACATGGAAACTCCTTGGAGAGGGCTATGCTCTTTGCGCAAATCTGCCGAAGATCGGACCACAATTTCCGCTCGAATGCACAAGGAGCCTCGATGAAGCGCAGCCTGACCCTGTTAGCCGTGGTAGTGGCCATGGCCACCGGTGCCGGTTACTGGTACGTGCACGGCAAACTGCCGCAGCGTGACGGCGAGGTAGCGATCGCCGGCCTGCAGGCCCCGGTCAGTGTGCGCTATGACACCCGCGGCGTGCCGCACCTGCAGGCGCAGAACGAAGCAGACCTGTACCGCGCCCTTGGCTACGTGCATGCCCAGGACCGATTGTTCCAGATGGAAATCATGCGCCGCCTGGCCCGCGGAGAGCTGGCCGAGGTGTTGGGCGAAAAGCTGCTGCCCACCGATACCCTGTTCCGCAGCCTGCGCATCCGTGATCAAGCGGCGCTGATGGTGCAGCGGCTGGACCGCCAGTCCCCCGCGTACAAGGCCCTGCAAGCCTACCTCGATGGCATCAACGCCTGGCAAGCGAGCCACCCCAAGCCCATGGAGTTCGACCTGATCGGCATCACGCCCAGGCCGTTCACCGCTGAGGATACCCTGAGCATCGCCGGCTACCTGGCCTACAGTTTTGCCGCCGCGTTCCGCACCGAGCCTGCCTTGACCTATATCCGCGACCAGCTCGGGCCGCAGTACCTGAAGATGTTCGACCTCGACTGGCAACCTGACGGCGCGTTGGGCACCCCGCTGGCGACGGCCGATTGGCAGGGCCTTGAAGCCCTCGCCCGTCTCAGCCACGAAGCCCTTGGCGATGCCGGCATTCCCCAATTCGAAGGCAGCAATGCCTGGGCAGTGGCCGGCCGCCGTACCCGCAGCGGCAAGCCGCTGCTGGCCGGCGATCCGCACATCAGCTTCGCGGTGCCGGCCGTCTGGTACGAGGCCGAGCTGTCGGCGCCAGGGTTCAACCTGTACGGCTACTTCCAGGCGCTGAACCCGTTCGCGCTGCTCGGTCACAATCGCGACTTCGGCTGGAGCCTGACCATGTTCCAGAACGACGACGTCGACCTGATTGCGGAAAAGACCAACCCGGCAAACAGCGATCAGGTCATGGTCAACGGCCAATGGCGAACACTGGAAAAGACTGAGGAGAAAATCGCCGTCAAAGGCGAGCAGCCGGTCGTCATCAGCCTGCGCCGCTCACCCCACGGGCCGATCGTCAACGACGTGCTGGGCGCGACCGCCGGCACGACGCCAATCGCCATGTGGTGGGCCTTTCTGGAAACCGACAATCCGATTCTCGAAGGCTTCTATCAGCTCAACCGTGCCGACTCCCTTGCCAAGATGCGCGAGGCGGCGGCCATGGTTCAGGCGCCTGGGCTCAACTTCGTCTGGGCCAGTGCAGGTGGCGACATTGGTTGGTGGGCGGCGGCGCAACTGCCGATCCGCCCGGATGGCGTCAACCCGTCGTTCATCCTCGATGGCGCGAGCGTCCAGGCCGACAAGCTGGGTTTCTATCCATTCAGCGTCAACCCACAGCAGGAAAACCCGGCCAGCGGTTACATCGTTTCAGCCAATTACCAGCCGCCAGCGGCGGTACCGATACCGGGCTATTACAACTTGCCAGACCGGGGCCGTCAGCTGGAGCGCCACCTGGCCAACCCGCAGGTGAAGTGGGATACCCAGAACAGCCAGGCGCTGCAGCTGGACACCGCCAACGACTACGGCCCACGCACCCTGGCGCCCCTGCTCGCGACCCTGCGCGACATCGCCCAGGGCGAGGAGGAAAAGGAGCTGGTCGAGCAACTGGCCGCTTGGCGCGGAGATCACCCGCTGGACTCGACCAGCGCCACGCTGTTCAACCAGTTTCTCTACCAGTTGGCCCATGCCGCGCTGCATGACGAGCTGGGCGACACCTGGTTCCCGGTGCTCATCAGTACCCGGACCATCGACTCTGCCCTGCCACGCTTGGCAGCGGACGCGCAATCACCGTGGTGGGACACGCGCGGTGCCGACCAGCGTACCGACCGCACTACCATCGTGCGCATCGCTTGGCAGCAAACCCTCGCGCACCTGCGTGAAACCTTTGGCAAAGACCCAGCCAGCTGGCAATGGGGCAAGGCGCATACCCTGACGCACAACCATCCACTGGGTATTAAAAAACCGTTGAACCTGCTGTTCAACGTCGGCCCGTTTGCTGCACCGGGGACCCATGAGGTACCCAACAACCTGTCAGCGAAAATCGGACCTGCGCCGTGGCCGGTGACGTATGGGCCTTCGACCCGGCGGCTGATCGACTTCGCCGACGTTGGCCAGGCCTTGACCAGCAACCCGGTCGGGCAAAGTGGCGTGCCGTTTGACCGCCACTATTCGGACCAGGCTGAAGGCTATATCGAGGGGCAATATCAGCGCGCCCAGATGGGGGTGATACCGGCTCACACTACCTTGCGTCTGGTGCCGACAGAGTGATGGAAACTTTTCTTCGGGTCGGCTTCTCCAAGCGCTTCAGATTGCGATCCGCATGGCCATCACACTACAAGGACGATAACGATGAAAAGCCCCTGCCCGACTGACGCCAACGAACAACTGCTGTGGCTGCTGGCATTGAGCCGGGCACTGGGTAGCCAACGCTGAGCGTTGGGCCACCGCAAAAAAAAACGCCGACGCAAATGCGTCGGCGTTTTTCGTACAAGGGGTAAGCAGGCGTATCAGAACGCCGGCAGCACCGCACCGCTGTACTTCTTGGCGATGAATGCCTTGACCTCGGGGCTGGTCAGGGCCTTGGCCAGCTTCTGCATCGCCTCGCTGTTCTTGTTGTCCGGGCGGGCCACCAGGAAGTTCACGTACGGCGAATCGCTACCCTCGATCACCAACGCATCTTTGGCCGGGTTCAGGCCAGCTTCCAGGGCGTAGTTGGTGTTGATCATGTCCAGGTCCACCTGGTCCAGCACACGCGCCAGCATGGCCGACTCAAGTTCCTTGAACTTCAGGTTCTTCGGGTTCTCGGCAATGTCTTTCGGAGTGGCCAGGGCGTTTTTAGGATCTTTCAGGGTGATCAGGCCAGCCTTCTGCAGCAGGATCAGGGCGCGGCCACTGTTGCTGCCTTCGTTAGGAATGGCAACGGTAGCGCCATCCTTGAGTTCGGACAGGTTCTTGATCTTCTTCGAGTAGCCACCGAACGGCTCGACGTGCACGCCGATCACGGTTTCCAGATGGGTACCTTTACCCTCGTTGAAGCTCTTCAGGTAAGGCAGGGTCTGGAAGTAGTTAGCGTCCAGACGCTTCTGATCTACCTGTACGTTGGGTTGTACGTAGTCAGTGAAGACCTTGATCTGCAGGTCCACGCCTTCCTTGGCCAAGGTCGGCTTGATCAGCTCCAGAATTTCGGCGTGGGGCACAGGGGTAGCGGCAACCACCAGTTTTTCGGCGGCGGCAGCCAGGCCGGAGAACGACAGGGCAGCGGCCAGGGCGGTGGTCAGCAGGGTCTTCTTCATGGTGGTCCTTGTTTTGTTTCTGGGCCATCGGTGATGGCGAAGTCAGGTGCCCAACCGTTTCATCAGCGGGCGTGGAGCGCAAGATACCGAGAATTTTTATTCCGCAACAATACCTTTTAATTAGCTGCTTATTCCAAAAGCAGAATGCCATTACCCACTTTGCTTATGAGCGACGTCTAGCGTGCGGTGTTCGGCAGGTCGAGGTCCTCTGGCTGGATCTGTTCACTGTCATTGACCAGCAGGGCGAAGTGGATGATGTTCTCCAGTTCGCGGGTATTGCCGGGCCATGCGTGGGCTTCGAGCACCTGCTGGGCCGCTTCGCTGATCAACGGCACCGGGCGCTGCAGGCGTGCACAGTAGATGCCCACGAAATACTCAGCCAACGGCAGGATATCGCCGCAGCGCTCACGCAACGGAGGAAGCTCCAGCGCGCCCTCGCGCAAGTACTGGTACAAGCGTTCGTTGAATCTGCCCGCTTTTACAACCCGCGCCAGGTCAATGCTGGTCGCAGCCACCAGACGCACGTCCACCGGCTGCGGCTGATGCGCGCCGACGCGGGTGACCTCGCGGTTTTCCAGAGCGGCCAGCAGCTTGCCTTGGATCGCCAACGGCAAGTCGGCGATTTCGTCCAGGTACAGCGTGCCGCCGTTGGCCGAGCCGAACCAGCCCGCCCGGCTGCTGGCGGTGCCACCCTGGGTGCCGGCACTGTAGCCGAACAGCTCGGCATCGGCGTAGGTAGGGCTGATGGCCGCGCAGTTTACCGAGACGAAGAGCCCGGCACGATCACTGGCCCGGTGAATTTGCCGTGCCAGCAACTCCTTGCCGGTCCCCGTCTCACCGCGGATCAGCACCGGCAGGGCTTGCGGTGCCAGGTACTCCAGCGCCTGACGCACCTGCTGCGAGCGTGGGTCGATGAACACCAGCGCCTTGGCACGAATGCTGAGCGGGCTCTTGTCCAGTTCAGGAAAAGTCAGCAGCGGCTGGCCAAACGGGTTTTGAAAAGTCATGACTAACTCCCGCCCAGGCCTCTGCGGGCTGGGCGTCAGGCAAACGATAGACAGGGGTGCCGGTCAGGCGCGGCGCAGCGCGCGCTGTTCCACACGGCTTTGCAAGCGATACAGGTAGGCAAAACCCTGCTCCCAGCGCTCATGCCCGGATTTGACGTTGATATGCCCGGCATTGGTCAGCAACCCCGCTTCGGCGCCCCAAGCCTGCGCCAGGTACAGGGCGCGCGGCACGCTCACGGCCGGGTCGTTGTCCGAGCTGATCACCTGGCTTGGAAACGGCAGGGCCTGCAGCGGCATTGGCGCGAAGTTGCGCAGGGCGGGCGAGCAGGTCGGCCGCTCGACATCCGCCGGGGCAACCAACAGCGCGCCGCGCACGCGCCGCAGCAAGGCCGGCTTGGCCTGGGCAGCCCAATGGACGACAGTGATGCAGCCCAGGCTATGGGCAACGAGTATCACTGGCGAGGGTTCAGCAGCGATTGCCTGCTCCAACGCCTGCACCCAGTCCTGGCGCTGTGGGGTGAGCCAGTCCTGCTGATCGACCCGCGCGCTGTTGGGCAAGGTGCGTTGCCAGTGACTCTGCCAATGATTGTCTGGCGAGCCTTGCCAACCCGGCACAATCAGGTAGCGAATGGACTCATTGCGCATGGGGGCGCCTCCTGTGAATTTGTGTGCTGAGAGGCAAAGTATAGGGAGGCGCTTATATTGGTAAAGGAATAAGTAGGCATTTGCTAATAACCAAAAATCAATACGAGAATGCCAACCTTTCAGCGTTATTGGGGCCGCTCTGCGGCCCCAAATCGTTTACGCGGCTCAGATATCCGCCACCTTCTGCCAGACCTTCGGCCTGAAGAACAGTGTTTCACCTCGCGCCAGGCCGGTCAGGCTGTCGTGATCCTTGACCACCTCGGCCTCGATCAGCTCGCTTTGCCCTTCCACCTTCAAGGTCACCCGGGTAGTCGCGCCCAATGGCCGGATATCACGCACCTCGGCGGCGTGGTGCCCTTCTGTTTCATGGCGCGACAGCGACACCTCGTGTGGCCGGAACAGCACATGATGACCCTCGCTCAACGCCAGGCGGTTGGAGTCGCCGAGGAAGTGGTAGACAAAGTCGTTGGCCGGCTTTTCATACACTTCCCCTGGGGAGCCGATCTGCTCGATCACCCCCTTGTTCATCACCACGATGCGATCGGCCACTTCCATGGCCTCTTCCTGGTCGTGGGTCACGAATACCGAAGTCAGATTGATGTCCTCGTGCAAACGCGCCAGCCAGCGGCGCAATTCCTTGCGCACCTTGGCATCGAGGGCTCCGAACGGCTCATCGAGCAGCAGCACCTTGGGCTCCACCGCCAAAGCGCGGGCCAGGGCGATACGCTGGCGCTGGCCACCGGACAGCTGTTCGGGGTAGCGGTCCGCCAGCCAGTCCAGCTGCACCATGTTCAGCAGTTCATGCACCTTCTCGGCAATCTTGCTCTCGCTCGGGCGCTCGCCCTTGGGCTTCATGCGCAGGCCGAAGGCAACGTTGTCGAACACGCTCATGTGGCGGAACAGCGCGTAGTGCTGGAACACGAAACCGACGTTGCGATCGCGTACATCGTGGCCGGATACGTCTTCGCCATGGAACACGATATTGCCGTCGTCCGGCGTTTCCAGGCCGGCGATGATGCGCAGCAGGGTGGTCTTGCCACAGCCTGAGGGGCCAAGCAGGGCCACCAGCTCACCGCTGTGGATATCCAGGTTGATGTTGTCCAGGGCCTGGAAGCTGTTGAAGCGCTTGCTGACGTTACGAACTTCGATCGACATGACTTATTCCTCCGCTGCGCTATGGTGCAGGCGGTTAATACGGTTCTCGCTCCACTGCTTGAGCAGCAGGATGAAGAGCGCCAGGATCAGCAACAGGCTGGCCACACTGAAGGCCGCGACGTGGTTGTACTCGTTGTAGAGGATCTCCACGTGCAGCGGCAAGGTATTGGTGACGCCACGGATATGGCCCGAGACCACAGATACCGCACCGAATTCGCCCATGGCCCGCGCGGTACAAAGCACCACACCGTAGATCAGGCCCCACTTGATGTTCGGCAGGGTCACGTGCCAGAACATCTGCCAGCCGTTGGCGCCGAGCAGGCGCGCAGCCTCCTCTTCCTGGGTGCCTTGCTCCTGCATCAGCGGGATCAGCTCACGGGCAACGAAGGGCACGGTGACGAAGATGGTCGCCAACACGATGCCCGGCAAAGCGAAGACGATCTGAATGTCGTGATCCTGCAGCCAAGGCCCGAACAAGCCTTGGGCGCCGAACATCAACACGTAGACCAGGCCGGCGATGACCGGCGATACCGAGAACGGCAGGTCGATCAGGGTGACCAGGATGCTCTTGCCACGGAAGGTGTACTTGCTCACGCACCAGGCGGCGCTGACGCCGAATACCAGGTTCAGCGGCACCGAGATGACGACCGCGAGCAGCGTCAGCTTCAGCGCCGACAAGGCATCAGGCTCGAAGATCGCCTCGAAGAAGGTGCCGAAACCGTTCTTCAGCGCCTGCGACACCACGATCACCAGTGGCAGCAGCAGAAACAGTGCGAACACCAGCCAGCCGAGGCCGATCAGGATGCGCCGCGAGGTGGCGCTGCCACGCCGTGCGGCATTGGCGTCGGCGGTAGTCAGGGATGAACTGGACATGCCGGCCTCCTTCAAGGGGTTTCAATGCGGCGCTGCAGCAGATTGATCAGCAGCAGCAGGATGAAGGAAACCACCAGCATCAGCACGCCGATGGCAGTCGCGCCGGTGTAGTCGTATTGGTCGAGCTTGACCATGATCAGCAGCGGCAGAATCTCGGTCTTCATCGGCATGTTGCCGGCAATGAAGATCACCGAACCGTACTCGCCCACACCACGGGCAAAGGCCAGGGCAAACCCGGTGAGCCAGGCCGGCAGCAGGGCCGGTGCCAGTACGTGGCGGAACACCTGCAGTGGTTTGGCGCCCAGGCAGGCAGCAGCCTCTTCGACTTCCCGCGGGATGTCCGCCAGCACCGGTTGCACGGTACGCACCACGAACGGCAGGGTGACGAAGGTCAGCGCCAGGGTGATGCCCAGAGGGGTGTAGGCGATCTTGAAGCCCAGGTCGGTGGCGAACTGACCGACCCAGCCTGCCGGGGCATAAAGCGCGGTCAGGGCGATCCCCGCAACGGCCGTGGGCAGAGCGAACGGCAGGTCGATCATCGCATCGATGATCTTGCGCCCAGGGAAGGTGTAGCGCACCAGCACCCAAGCCAGCAGGGTACCGATGACACCATTGATGATGGCCGCGAACAGGGCGGTGCCGAAACTCAGCTTGAGCGCGGCGATCACGCGCGGCGCACTGATGATGTTCCAGAACTGCTCCCAGGTAAGCTGCGCGGCATGCACGAACATGGCGGCCAGCGGTATCAGCACAATCAGGCTGAGATACACCAAGGTGTAGCCCAGTGTCAGCCCGAAGCCGGGTATGACAGGGGAAATGCGACGTGACATAAAGATCCCTGGTTGAACGCACCAAGCCCGGCAGTCATGCCAGGCGGGTGCAGGCTTGTGAATCCTGGGCCGCAAGGCGGCCCCGCTGTTCCATGGCCGTTTATTGCGCCTGATAGATCTGGTCGAACACACCGCCATCATTGAAGAATTTGGGCTGTGCCGTCTTCCAGCCACCGAAGTCCTTGTCGATGGTTACCAGATCCAGTTTAGGGAATTGCTTGCCGAATTCGGCTGCGACCTTCGCGTCACGTGGGCGGTAGAAGTTTTCGGCAGCGATTTTCTGGCCAGCCAGGCTGTACAGGTGCTTGAGGTACGCCTCGGCGATCTGTTCATTACCCTTCTTCTGAGCGTTCTTGTCGACCACCGCCACAGGGGGTTCTGCCAGGATCGACAGCGAAGGCACGACGATTTCGAACTTGTCGGCCCCGCCGTCCTCCTTCAGCGCCAGGAAGGCTTCGTTTTCCCAGGCCAGCAGCACATCACCCTGGCCGTTGTTGACGAACGTGATGGTCGAGCCACGGGCGCCGGTATCCAGAATCGGCACGTGCTTGAACAGCTCCTGCACGTACTCCTTGGCTTTGGCTTCGCTGCCACCTTGCTTCAGGCCGTAGGCCCAGGCAGCGAGGAAGTTCCAGCGAGCGCCACCGGAGGTTTTAGGGTTGGGGGTAATGACCGTAACGTCCTTCTTGATCAGGTCACCCCAGTCCTTGATGCCTTTCGGGTTGCCCTTGCGCACCAGGAACACGATGGTCGAGGTGTACGGGGTGCTGGCGTCCGGCAGGCGCTTCTGCCAGTCCTCCGGCAAGGCCTTGCCCAGCTTGGCGATCTCGTCGATGTCACCCGCCAGGGCCAGGGTCACCACGTCGGCGCGCAGGCCGTCGATTACCGCGCGGGCCTGTTTGCCCGAGCCGCCATGGGACTGCTGGATCTTCACTTTGTCATCCGGGTGCGACTGCTGCCAATGCCTGATGAATTCAGCATTGTATTGCTGATACAGCTCACGGGTCGGGTCGTAGGACACGTTCAGCAGTTCGTAGTCCTTGGCGATGGCGGAACCGGCAATAACAGCACTGGCCAAAGCGGCGAGTGCATAACGGCGGATGGACATGGTGAAGCTCCCGATTGGCATTTTTCTAATTTTGTGTGTGGTGCGTGATCAGCTGGGTTTGTTGCCGGGCTGTTGCAGGCGGAACTTCTCCTTACGCTCGATCTGCACGACCTGGGCGTTGTGCACGGTGATTTCCACTGCACCGAAACGCAGATCGCGCAAGGCGCTCTGGATCTCACGCAAAATGGTGGCTTCGTCCTGACCGTCGATGCTGCGCACTGATGCACTCATGCTCGCTCTCCTGTGAGTGAGGTGCCGGGCAGACATGTTTGAAGGGGATTTGCGCCTGGCTTGGGAGCGATAGTAGACAGGCGTAGTTATTCTTAAAAATACTCTTTAAGAATTTTTATATAACCATTTTTGATTAGCAGTTCGAAGCGTTCATGGGGGCTGTCGTACCCAACCCCCACAAAAGTCACGCCGCAGGTTCTTCGCTGTGCTGTGGCTCGCGGATCTTGTACCAGGCCACGTAAAGCGCCGGCAGGAACAGCAGGGTCAGCAGCGTTGCGCTGATGATGCCGCCAATCATGGCGTAGGCCATCGGCCCCCAGAACACCTCACGAGCGATCGGGATCATGCCCAGGCTGGCCGCTGCAGCAGTCAGCAAGATCGGCCTGCGACGGTGGTTGGTGGCTTCGAGCACCGCATCCCAGGGTGAGTAGCCCTGCGCTTCGAACTCATCGATCTGGGTCACCAGAATGACCGAGTTACGAATGATGATCCCCGCCAGCGCGAGTATCCCGAGAATCGCCACGAAGCCCATGGGCGTGCCCGTCGGCACCAATGCCACGACCACACCGATCAACCCCAGCGGCGCCACGCTGACCACCAGGAACAGCTTCTGCACACTGTGCAGCTGGATCATCAGGAACGTCGCCATGAGGAACAGCATCAGCGGGATGACCTTGGCAATCGGCCCTTGTGCCTTGCTGCTCTCCTCCACCGTACCACCTGTCGCCACCTCGTAACCGACAGGCAACTGGCTGGCGAACTCGTCGATCTTCGGCTTGAGCTGCGCGACCAGGTCGGTAGGCTGGATGTCGCCGTTGACCGATGCCTTGATGGTGATGGTAGGTTTGCGGTCGCGGCGCCATACCAGCGGCTGCTCCAGCTCGTAGCGCACCGTGGCGAATGCCAGCAAGGGTATCGACGTGCCGCTGGGCGTGACGATCTGCAGGTTCTGCAGGGTGTCTGGTGAGCCCCTCTCGCTGTCCACCGCACGGGCGATCACGTCCACCAGGTAGATGTTGTCGTTGACCTCGGTGACCGGCGCGCCGCTGACGATGCTGTTCATCACATTGGCCACGTCCTCGGACGACAGCCCGAGCTGGCGCGCCTTGTCCTGGGCGATTTCTATGCGCAGCACCTTACCCGGCTCGTTCCAGTCGTAGATCATCTCGCCGATGTGCTCATTGGTATTGAGCAGGGTGGCGAGGTCGATCGCATGCTTGCGCACCTGGTCGATGTCCTTGCCGCTGACCCGATACTGGATCGGCCGCCCTACCGGCGGGCCCATTTCCAGCGACTGCACGTTGGTGCCGATGCCGACGAACTCTTCGTGCAACAGCTTCTGCAGGCGCGCCATCATGCCCGCACGCTCCTCCAAGCCTTTGCTGACGATGACCAGCTGGGCGTAGTACGGGTTCTGCAGTTGCTGATCCAGCGGCAAATAGAAACGGATGGCGCCCTGGCCGATGTAGGTGCTCCAGCTCACCATGTCAGGGTCATCCTTGATCTTTGCCTCCAGGCGATCGACCACCTTGCGCGTCTCCTCTATCGAGGCATTCTGCGGCAGGTTGAGGTCGACGAGGATTTCCGGACGGTCCGAGGACGGGAAGAACTGGTTCTGCACAAAGCGCATGCTGAACAGGGCCAGGGCGAACAACAGGATGGTGCCGACGATGGTCAGCCAGCGGTGACGCATGCACCACAGCAACCCACCTTCGAACGCTCGCCCGACGCGGCCGGGTTCCGCCTCATGGCCCTTGAGCTTGTCGCTCTTGAGAATATGCACGCCAAGCACGGGCGCGAAGAACACCGCCACCACCCAGGACACGATAAGCGCCACGGCAATCACCGCGAACAGGGTATAGGTGTACTCGCCTGCAGAACTGGCATTGAGGCCGATCGGCACGAAGCCAGCGACGGTCACAAGGGTACCGGTGAGCATCGGGAACGCGGTCGAGGTATAGGCGAAGGTCGCAGCCTGTTCCTTGCTCTCGCCCATCTCAAGGCGTGTGACCATGACCTCGACGGTGATCATCGCATCATCCACCAGCAGGCCCAGCGCGATGATCAGCGCGCCGAGCGAGATCCGCTGCATGGTGATGCCGCTGTACTCCATGAACACGAAGACCATGGCCAGCACCAGCGGGATCGAGCAGGCCACCACCAGCCCTGCTCGCACGCCAAGGCTGACGAAACTCACTGCCAGTACAATTACCACGGCCTCGAACAGTGCGCTGGTGAAGCCCCCAACGGCCTCTTTCACCACCACCGCCTGGTCGGACACGGTATGAACGCCTACGCCAACGGGCAGGTCGTTGACGATGCTGTCCATCTTCTTCTTGAGTGCGGCGCCGAATACCTGGATGTTGCCGCCGGCCTTCATGCCGATGGCCAGGCCAATCGCGGTCTGGCCGTTGTAACGGAACATCGGTGACGGCGGGTCGACATAGCCGCGCTCGATATCGGCGATATCGGCCAGGCGGAAGAAGCGGTCATTGATGCGCAGGTTGACCGTTTGCAGGTCTTTCTCTGAGGCGAATTGCCCAGTGGTGCGCACCGAGATCCGCTCTGGGCCTGCTTCGATCACCCCGGCCGGCGTTACCGCGTTCTGTTGCTGCAGGGCCTGCATGACCTGGCGCTGGTCGATGCCCAGAGCGGCCAGTTTGCGCGTGGAAAAGTTCAGGTAGAGCACCTCATCCTGGGTGCCGACCAGCTCGATCTTGCCGATATTGGGGACCTCGCGCACCTCGGCACGGGCCTGCTCCACGTAATCGCGCAACTGGCGCAAGGTCAAGCCATCTGCGGTGAACGCGTAGATCGAGCCGAAGACATCGCCGAACTCGTCGTTGAACCCTGGGCCCTGGATACCTTGGGGGAATTCGCCGCGAATGTCCTGGATCTTCTTGCGCACCTGGTACCAGATTTGCGGGATGTCGGCGGCTTTGGTGGTGTCTCGCAGGTAGACGTAGACGGTCGACTCACCCGGGCGGGTATAGCTCTTGGTGTAGTCGAGGGAGTCCAGCTCCTCGAGCTTTTTCTCGATGCGGTCGGTGACCTGGTACAGGGTTTCATCCTGGGTCGCGCCCGGCCAGCGGGTCTGGATCACCATGGTTTTGATGGTGAACGACGGGTCTTCTTCGCGGCCAAGGTTGAAGTAGGAAAAAATCCCCATCAGCAGGCCGACGAACATCAGGTACCAGACGAAAGATTGATGGCGCAACGCCCAGTCGGACAGGTTGAAGCTTCCTTTCATTGCGCTTCCTCGTCGAAGGTGACCTTCTGGCCAGGCTTGAGGCTGTTGACACCGGCAGTGACCACCCGCTCACCAGGCTGCACTCCAGAGGCCAACACGATACTGTCGGCGGAGCGCTCCAGCAGGGCGACGTCACGGGTAGCGACGGTTTTTTGCTGCGGGTCGATGACCCATACCTGGGTCTTGCCATCACGCTCGAGCAGCGCGCTCAGCGGCAGTTCGCTGCGCGGGGTGATCGCCGAGGTCAAGGTGACACTGATCGCGGTGCCCAGGTGGAAGGCATCGGGAGTGCTGGCAAGGGTCAGACGGGCACGCCGGGTGCGCGTCGCGGCATCGGCCTGGGGTTCCAGTTCACGCAGCGTGGCGGTGGTATTGATGCTGTTGTCCAGTTGCGAGGCAACCGTGAACGTCAGGTCCTTGGTCAGCTGCTCGGCAATGCCGATGGGCAGGTCGATCACCGCTTCCTTGATGTCTGGTCGCGCCAGCGTGACCACCGCCTGACCGGCGGTGACCGTCTGCCCGGCCTCTGCCTGCCACGCCGTGATCACCGCCGAATGGTCGCTGCGCAGGGTGCTGTAATCGAGCTGGTCACGCGCCTGGCTGACCGCCGAGCGCGCTTGCTCCAGGCTCGCGCCGGTGGTTTTCAGGTCGGTCTGGGCAATGTCCAACTGGGCTTGGGCGCCGACGCCGCGGTCATACAGCTGCTGTTGCCGGCGGGCATTGGCCTGGGCGTTGATCCATTGCGCCTGGACCCTGGCCAGGTCGCCCTCGGCAGCGCGCAGCTGGTTCTGCTGGTCGGTGGGGTCAAGGGTGGCAAGCGTGTCGCCCGGCTTTACCTGGGCCCCCACATCCAGCCAGCGCCGGGCAATGCGCCCGGCCACCCGGAAGCCCAGGGTGCTTTCATAGCGTGCCTGGATGGTGCCGGCGAAGCGGCCAAGCTGCGACTGCGCCTGGGCCTCGACCACGGTCGACAGCACAGGGCGCACGGCTTCAGGTTGTTCTTCCTCACTGCCACAGGCCGTCAACAGCAAGCCTGCCGCACACAGCAACAGTACTTTGTTCATGGCGCGGCGCCTCCGTCCTTAGCATCGATTTTCTCGACCTGCATACCGGGATGCAGCAACTGGCCACCGCTGACGACTACCGTCTCCCCGCCTTGTATGCCTTGGGCGATGACAACCTTGCCGGTGAGGTAGCGGGCTACCTGGACTTTGCGCAGCTCAACCTTGTCGCCTTCGCCAACCACCCACACCGCAGGCTCATGCAACGCCTTGGTCAGTGCCGACCAGGGCAATTCGATGCTCGGCCGCCCTTGCGTGTTGGCCGTGGCGGTAACCGGTGAACCCAGGAGCATCGCCGCAGGCACATCACGCAGGCCCACCTTGACCTGGACCGTGCCGCTCTGCGCCGATACGGTCGGGGTAATTTCCCGGACAAAGCCTTGTGCCTGGACCTTGGGGTCGTCGAGCAGGCTGACCATTACACCGGCATCGCTCGGCGGCGCCACCAGCAGGGACTCGTAGACATTGAAGACAGCATCGCGGTCGCCATCACGCGCAAGGCTGAATATCGGCATGGTCGCCTGGACCACCTGACCGACCTCGGCCTGGCGCTCGGTGATCACCCCATCGGCCTCTGACACCAAGGCGGTATAGCTCAGTTGCTCCTGGGCATTGGCCAGTTGCGCCTGGGCCGCCTTGAGCGCGCTCTGGTTGCTGCGCAGCGATGCTTCGGCGGCGTCGTATTCGCTCTGGCTGGTGTAGCCCTTGGGCAAGAGCTTTTGCTGGCGGACGAAGGCCGCGCTGGTCTGGGTGACGCGCGCCTGAGCGGCGAACACCTCGGCCTTGGCCGAATCGACATTGTTCTGCAGGTCTTTGGGGTCCAGCCGGGCCAGCACCTGGTTGGCCTTCACGTGATCGCCCACGTCAACGCTGCGCGAGATGATCTTGCCACCCACGCGAAACGAAAGATCGGTCTGCACACGCGCCTGCACATCGCCCGTCAAGGTGACCCTGGCGGCGAAGTCAGTGGGTTGGACCTGCAGTACCCCCACCCGTGGCAAAACCTCGGGAGCCTCTTCCTTGCTGCAACCTGTCAGCAGGCCAAGCAGCCCCAAGCCTACAACCAACAGTGAACGCGTCACCCTCATGCAGGCTCCTAGCTTGCGCGCAAATGATTCGTGGGATGCGACTGTTAGCGTAGATCAGGGTTCAGAAAAAACACTGACCAGGGTCAGTTGGGCGGCCATGGCGGGGAGGCGGGCCCTGAAGCAAGCCCGCTCCCACTGGACTGATGCAGCCCTTGCGGCGTGCAACGGTCCTTTGGAAGCGGGCCCGGCCGGAGCTAGCGCACTCAGGCCGACGCAGCGGTGGCCGTCGGGCGCTTGATCTGCGGCTGCGAAACGTTGGCAGCAGCCCCCTCTTCGATCGCCTGCTGAATCGCCTTGCGGCGGTGCTCTTCGGCGCGGCGGCTGAAGTACCAGACCATGAAGGTCACCAACGACACCGACAGCAGGATCAGGCTGGCCACGGCGTTGATCTCCGGCTTCACGCCCAGGCGCACAGCGGAGAATACTTCCATCGGCAAGGTGGTCGAACCAGGCCCGGAAACGAAGCTCGCCAGCACCAGGTCATCCAGCGACAGGGCGAACGACATCATGCCACCCGCCGCCAGCGACGGCGCAATCATCGGGATGGTGATCAGGAAGAACACCTTCCACGGCTTGGCGCCCAGGTCCATGGCCGCTTCTTCGATCGACAGGTCCAGCTCTCGCAGGCGCGCCGACACCACCACTGCCACATAGGCCGCGCAGAACGTGGTGTGGGCGATCCAGATGGTGACCACGCCACGCTCCTGCGGCCAGCCGATCGTCTGCGCCATGGCCACGAACAGCAGCAACAGCGACAGGCCTGTGATCACTTCAGGCATCACCAGCGGTGCAGTGACCAGGCCACCGAACAGCGTGCGGCCCTTGAAGCGGGTGACCCGGGTCAGCACGAAGGCTGCCAGGGTCCCCAAAGCCACCGCCGCCACCGCCGTGTAGCAGGCGATCTCCAGTGAGCGCATCACCGAGCCCATGAGCTGGGTGTTGTCGAGCAGGCCGACGTACCACTTGACCGACCAGCCGCCCCACACCGTTACCAGCTTGGAGGCGTTGAACGAATAGATCACCAGGATCAGCATCGGCAGGTAGATGAACAACAAGCCGAGCACCAGCATCAGCTTGGAGAAACTGAAGCGCTTCATGCCCTGCCCTCCATCTCTTTGGCCTGGCTGCGGTTGAACAGCAGGATCGGTACGATCAGGATCAACAGCATCACCACCGCCAGGGCAGATGCCACCGGCCAGTCACGGTTGTTGAAGAACTCTTGCCACAGCACCTTACCGATCATCAGGGTTTCCGGGCCGCCCAGCAGTTCGGGAATGACGAACTCGCCCACCACCGGGATGAACACCAGCATGCAGCCGGCGATAATGCCGTTTTTCGACAGCGGCACGGTGATCTTCCAGAAGCTGTTGAAGGTGCTCGAACCCAGGTCCGATGCGGCTTCGAGCAGGCTCTGATCGTGCTTTACCAGGTTGGCGAACAGCGGCAGGATCATGAACGGCAGGTACGAATAGACCACGCCGATATACACCGCCAGGTTGGTGTTGAGGATCTGCAGCGGCTGGTCGATCAGCCCGGTCCACATCAAGAACCCGTTGAGCAGGCCGTTGTTGCTGAGGATGCCCATCCAGGCATATACGCGGATCAGGATCGCGGTCCAGGTCGGCATCATGATCAGCAGCAACAGCACGGTCTGGGTTTCCTTGCGTGCGTTGGCGATCGCGTAGGCCATCGGATAGCCGATCAGCAGGCACAGCACGGTGCTGATGAAGGCCATCTTCAACGAGCCCAGATAAGCCGAGATGTACAGCTCATCGTCGGTCAACAGGCCATAGTTGGCCAGGTTGATTACCAGCTGCACCTTGTCTTCGACGTAGCTATAGATCTCGGTATACGGCGGGATCGCCACGTCGGCTTCGGCAAAGCTGATCTTCAGCACGATGAAGAACGGCAGCATGAAGAACAGGAACAGCCAGATGAACGGCACGCCGATCACCAGGTGCCGCCCCTCGGGGATAAGGCGCTGGAAGGCTCGCTTGAGCTTGCGCAGTTTCATGACCGCAGTACCACGCCGCTGTCGTCTTCCCACCACACGTACACTTCATCGCCCCAGGTCGGGCGGGTGCCCTGGCGCTCGGCGTTGGCGACGAAAGACTGGACCACCTTGCCGCTGGGCAGCTCGACGTAGAACACCGAGTGGCCGCCCAGGTAGGCGATGTCATGGACCTTGCCGCGCGACCAGTTGTGCTCGAAGTCCGGCTGTTCGGTTGTGACCAGCATTTTTTCCGGGCGCAGGGCGTAGGTAATGTGCTTGTCTTCGACCGAAGTGGACACACCGTGGCCAACGTAGATCTTGCGCTCGAGTTCCGGCGAGGCGATCAGCGCATGGCCTTCGGCATCGTCGATCACTTCGGCCTCGAACAGGTTGACGTTACCGATGAACTCGCACACCAGGCGGCTGGTGGGCGTTTCATAGATATCCACAGGCGAACCGATCTGGGCAATCCAGCCCAGGTGCATGATGGCGATGCGCTGGGCCATGGTCATGGCCTCTTCCTGATCGTGGGTCACCATCACGCAGGTCACGCCCACGCGCTCGATGATCTCGACCAGTTCCAGCTGCATCTGCGAGCGCAGTTTCTTGTCCAGCGCACCCATGGGCTCATCGAGCAGCAACAGCTTGGGGCGCTTGGCCAGCGAGCGGGCCAAGGCCACACGCTGACGCTGACCACCGGAGAGCTGGTGCGGCTTGCGCTTGGCGTACTGGGTCATGTGCACCAGCTTGAGCATCTCGGCCACGCGGGCGTCGATCTCGGCCTTGGGCATCCGGTCCTGCTGCAAGCCGAAGGCGATGTTCTGCGCCACGGTCATGTGCGGGAACAGCGCGTAGGACTGGAACATCATGTTGATCGGCCGCTCGTAGGGCGGCATGTCGGTGATGTCTACGCCATCGAGGAAAATGCGCCCGTCAGTCGGCCGCTCGAAACCGGCCAGCATGCGCAGCAAGGTCGACTTGCCCGAACCGGAGCCACCGAGCAGGGCGAAGATTTCGCCTTTGCGGATCTCCAGCGACACATCGTCCACCGCTACCGTTTCGTCGAATTTTTTTGTGACCCGGTCGATCTTGACCAACACCTGCTTGGGTTGCTGGCCACCCTCGAGGGCTTTCTTATAGGCACCGGAGGCAACTGCCATGAGTGAAACTCCCAACAAGATTTGTGTGCCCGCCCCTGCTTTGGCGGCGGGCCTGGATTTTTACTTGCCCGACTTGACCTTGGTCCAGCTGCGGGTCATCAAACGTTGCACCTTGGGTGGCAACTCACTGTTGACGAACATCTTGTCCAGCACTTCCTGCGGTGGGTAAACCGCGGCGTCAGTCCTCACGGCCTGGTCCATCAGGGCGCCAGCCTTGGGGTTCGGGTTGGCGTAACCGACGTAATCACTGACCTGGGCGATAACCTCAGGTTTCAGCAAATAGTTGATGAAGGCGTGGGCCTCTTTGACGTTCCTGGCGTCCTTGGGGATCGCCAGCACATCGAACCAGAGGTTGCCGCCTTCCTTGGGAATCGAGTAGGCCAGGTTCACGCCCTTCTTCGCTTCTTCAGCGCGGGCCTTGGCCTGGAACACATCACCGGAGAAACCTGCTGCGACGCAGATGTTGCCGTTGGCGAGGTCCGTGATGTACTTGGAGGAGTGGAAGTAGGTCACGTACGGGCGTACGGCCAGCAGCTTCTGCTCGGCCTTGGCGTAGTCCTTGGGGTTGGTGCTGTTGGGGTCCAGCCCCATGTAGTTGAGCACCGCTGGCAGCATTTCATCCGCCGAGTCGAGGAACGCCACGCCGCACTTGGACAGCTTCTTCATGTTCTCGGGCTCGAACAGCACGGCCCAGGAATCGATGGTGTCCACGCCCAGGGCCGCCTTGACCTTGTCGACGTTGTAGCCGATGCCATTGGTACCCCACAGGTAAGGCACGGCGTACTGGTTACCTGGGTCGTTCTTTTCCAGACGCTTCATCAACGCCGGGTCCAGGTTGGAATAATTGGGCAGCAGTTTCTTGTCGAGCTTCTGGAACGCGCCCGCCTTGATCTGCTTGCCGAGGAAATGGTTGGACGGCACTACCACGTCATAACCGGTGTTGCCGGCCAGTAGCTTGCCTTCCAGGGTTTCGTTGGAGTCGAACACGTCCTGTACAGGTTTGATACCCGTGGTTTTCTCGAAGTCTTCGAGCGTGGTCGGGCCGATGTAGTCGGACCAGTTGTAGAAGTGCACCGTAGGCGCCGCTTGGACGCTGCATGCCAGCGTCAGGCCCGCTCCAGCCATCAAGGCTTTGCGTAATACAGAAATAGACAAGTGGGTGGTCCTCACAATCAGTGCCTTGGTAACGGCGCAGCGCTGCCACGCACGCAAAACCGGCGCGCAACTTACCTTCGCAGCCACGATGCCGCAATCATCAATTGCCATTCACCGGCTCTGGGCCGGAAAACCCCGGCCCAGAGCTGTTGCAGTCAGGCTTATTTGCCCGACTTGATCTTGGTCCAGCTGCGAGTGATCAGGCGCTGGGCAGCAGCTTCTGGCGCGGCGATCGCGTACAGGTGCTTTTTCACGTCGGCAGGCGGATAGATGCTCGGGTCGCTGGTGATGTCCTTGTCCACCAACGGGGTCGCAGCAGCGTTGCCGTTCGGGAAGCGTACGGCGTTGGTGATCTCGGCCATGATTTCCGGTTGCATCAGGAAGTCCATGAACTTGTAGGCGGCTTCCTTGTGCTCGGCATCCTTGGGCATAGCGACCATGTCGTAGAAGGTACCGGCGCCTTCTTTCGGAATGATGTAGTCGACCTTGACCTTGTCGCCGGCTTCATGGGCGCGCGCCTTGGATTGCTCCAGGTCACCCGAGTAACCGACGGCCACGCAGATGTTGCCGTTGGCCATGTCGCCGATGTATTTGGACGAGTGGAAGTAGGTGATCGAAGGACGGATCTTCAGGAACAGGTCCTCGGCCTTCTTCAGGTCTTCTTTCTTGGTGCTGTCGCTAGGCAGCCCCAGGTAGTGCAGCGCGGCCGGCAGCATCTCGGTCGGTGCGTCGAGGAAGCTCACGCCGCAGCTCTTGAGCTTGGCGATGTTCTCCGGCTTGAATACGGCGTCCCACGAATCGATCTTGTCGACGCCCAAAGCAGCCTTGACCTTCTCCGGGTTGTAGCCGATACCGATCGAGCCCCACATGTATGGGAACGCGTGCTCGTTGCCTTTGTCGCTGGCGTCACCCACGGCCTTGAGCAGGTCTTCGTCGAGGTTCTTCCAGTTTGGCAGCTTCGAGCGGTCGAGCTCTTCGTAGACCCCTGCCTTGATCTGCTTGGCCAGGAAGTTGTTGGACGGTACGACCACGTCATAGCCGGACTTGCCCGCCAGCAGCTTGGCTTCCAGGGTTTCGTTGCTGTCGAAGACGTCGTACTTGACCTTGATGCCAGTCTGTTTCTCGAACTTCGCGATGGTGTCCGGAGCAATGTAGTCCGACCAGTTGTAGACGTTCAGCACCTTGTCTTCAGCCTGTACAGCGGTGGCCATGGCTCCCATCAGGGCGGCGGCCAACAACGTCTTGCCCATTTTCTTCATGCGTCATGCTCCAGAATTTTTATTTAGCCATCTGTTCAGCAGCCAGAACCTACCGTGCAGAGCGCCGGGCGACTGAAACAGCCACTAGTCTGGCAAGTTACAAGGCGCTGTTTCAAGGAAACCAGCCCCTTGTAACGACTTAATGTCACATCGCTAGCCTAGCAGGCGCTCAACGGATCGCTTCGAGGGTCAGGTCCAGGCACTTGCGTGCCTTTTCCACCAACTCGTCTACCTCTGCATGGCTGATCACCAGCGGTGGTGCGATGATCATGGTGTCACCCACCGCGCGCATGATCAGGCCGTTGTCGAAGCAGAAGTTGCGGCAGATCATGCCCACCCCCTTGCCTTCGTAACGGCTGCGGGAGGCCTTGTCCTTGACCAGCTCGATCGCGCCGAGCAGGCCCAGGCCGCGTACCTCGCCCACCAGCGGGTGGTCCTGCAGCTCACGCAGACGTTTTTGCAAGTAGGGTGCCACTTCCGTACGGACCTTCTCGACGATCTTCTCGTCGCGCAGGATGCGCAGGTTTTCCAGGCCAACCGCAGCGGCCACCGGGTGCCCGGAATAGGTGAACCCGTGGTTGAAGTCGCCGCCTTCGCTGAGCACCCTGGCCACCTTGTCACGCACGATCACACCGCCCATGGGGATGTAACCGGAAGTAAGGCCTTTGGCGATGGTCATCAGGTCGGGCTTGAGGCCGTAGTAGTCAGAGCCGAACCACTCGCCGGTGCGGCCAAAACCGCAGATCACTTCGTCAGCGACGAACAGGATGTCGTACTTGGCGAGGATCTGTTTGACCTTGGGCCAGTAGGTGTCTGGCGGGATGATCACGCCGCCGGCGCCCTGGATAGGCTCGGCAATGAAGGCCGCCACGTTGTCCTCGCCGACTTCGAGAATCTTCTTCTCCAATTGCTCGGCCGCCCACACCCCGAACTCGTCCGGGCTCATGTCGCCGCCTTCACCGAACCAGTACGGTTGCGGGATATGCACGATGCCCGGGATCGGCAGGCCGCCCTGTTCGTGCATGCCGCTCATGCCGCCCAGGCTTGCACCGGCGACCGTCGAGCCGTGGTAGCCGTTGATACGGCCGATGATGGTCTGCTTCTGCGGCTTGCCCTTGAGCGCCCAGTAGTGGCGGACCATGCGCAGCACCGTGTCATTGCCTTCGGAGCCAGAGCCTGTGAAGAACACATGGGTCATGCCCTCGGGCGCCAGGTCGGTAATGGCCTTGGCCAGCTCCAGCGCAGGCGGGTGCGCCGTCTGGAAGAACAGGTTGTAGTACGGCAGTTCGCGCATCTGCTTTTCGGCAGCCTGGACCAGCTCTTCACGGCCATAACCCACCGCGACGCACCACAAGCCGGCCATGCCGTCGAGGATCTTGTGCCCCTCGCTGTCCCACAAATGCACACCCTGCGCCTTGGTAATGATGCGCGGCCCCTTTTCCTTCAGCTGCTTGTAGTCACTGAAAGGTGCAAGGTGGTGCTCGCCGCTCAGGGTTTGCCAGTCACGGGTTTGCGGGTTTTTGACGCTCATGTGCTTCTCCAGGGTCCACAGGCCGCCGGCGGGCGGCCTCAGGGGTTGATCACACAGCAAACAGCAGGAACTCACGCTCCCAGGAGCTGATGACACGCTTGAAGTTCTCATGCTCGGCGCGTTTGGTGGCGACGTAACCGGTGATGAATTTCTTGCCCAGGTACTGGGTCAGCGCGCGGCTGACTTCCATGCGTTCCAAGGCGTCCTCGATGGTCAGCGGCAAGCGCAGGTTGCGCCGCTCATAACCGCGCCCCTGCACCGGGGCGCTGGCGGCAATGCCTTCGACCATGCCGATGTAGCCGCACAGCAGGCTGGCTGCGATGGCCAGGTAAGGGTTGGCATCGGCGCCCGGCAGGCGGTTCTCGACCCGACGGTTCTGCGGGCCGGCATCCGGTACGCGCAGGCCGACGGTGCGGTTTTCCTCACCCCACTCGACGTTGACCGGGGCCGACGTGTCGGGCAGGAAGCGGCGGAACGAGTTGACGTTCGGGGCGAACAGCGGCAGCGCCTCGGGGATGAACTTCTGCAGGCCACCGATGTGGTGCAGGAACAGCTCGCTCATGCTGCCGTCTTCATTGCTGAAGATGTTCTTGCCAGTGACCGAATCGACCACGCTCTGGTGCAGGTGCATGGCACTGCCCGGCTCGCCGGTCATGGGCTTGGCCATGAAAGTGGCGGCCACATTGTGCTTGAGCGCCGCTTCGCGCATGGTGCGCTTGAACACCAGGATCTGGTCGGCCAGGTGCAGGGCGTTGCCGTGACGGAAGTTGATCTCCATCTGCGCCGTGCCGTCTTCGTGAATCAGGGTATCGAGGTCCAGCTGCTGCAGCTCGCACCAGTCGTAGACGTCCTCGAACAGCGGGTCGAATTCGTTGGCAGCTTCGATGGAGAACGACTGGCGGCCGGTTTCGGGGCGGCCGGAACGACCTACCGGCGGCTGCAGCGGGAAGTCAGGGTCCTCGCTGCGCTTGGTCAGGTAGAACTCCATCTCTGGCGCGACGATCGGTTGCCAGCCCTTGTCGGCGTAAAGCTGCAGGACTTTCTTCAGTACGTTGCGCGGCGACAGCTCGACCGGGTTGCCCTTCTTGTCGTAGGTGTCGTGGATGACCTGGGCGGTAGGCTCGATGGCCCACGGCACGAGGAACACAGCGTTTTCGTCGGGCCGGCAGATCATGTCGATGTCGGCCGGGTCGAGCAGTTCGTAATAGATGTCGTCATCGACGTAATCGCCGGTCACCGTCTGCAGCAACACGCTCTCGGGCAGACGCATGCCTTTTTCGGCGATGAACTTGTTGGTCGGCGAGATCTTGCCGCGGGTGATGCCGGTCAGGTCACTGATCAGGCATTCGACTTCGGTGATCTTGTGCTCTTTCAACCAATCGGTGAGCTGGTCGAGGTTGTTACTCATAGATACCTCAGGAGGTAATGTGGTCCGCGCATTGATTCTGGATGGAGTGGGTTGCTAAAGCAAAAACCCCCACGCAGGACCACAGTGGATACACTGGAAACAAGCGTGTCCGTAATGAGTTCGAAGGGCAGGAATACAAGAAAGGAAGCGAAACGGCGCTACGAGGGGTAGTCCAGAAACGCAAAGCGTCAATTATTGCGGCCAGTGCGGCCACAGCGCGATCGATGCGTGCCGAAACGGCAGGGATACCCGAGCGCACTGCACAGGCAGCGCTTTCAGGTCGCGACAAGCGGACCATGTGACCCTCGTATTATTGTGTTTTGGGTTGAGACCGAGCTTAGCCTTGTTCATTTTTTTACACAACACCTCCGTAAAAAATAAAACACGGCATGTCGGAGATAGCCCATTGGCAGGGAAATAGCGGATAATGGCACGCCCCGATATGCAGCAAATCTGCCGTCGATGTGCCATTTCAGGGCATCATGGGGTTGGCTTGACATCAGTATGGCTTTTCGATTGACTGGTCCTGCAAGCCCCCCTTGATTGATATTTTTAACAACAAAGGTGTTGCATCATGTCGGTACCCCCGCGTGCCGTTCAGCTTAACGAAGCGAACGCGTTCCTTAAGGAACATCCTGAGGTTCTCTACGTTGACCTTCTGATTGCAGATATGAATGGTGTGGTGCGCGGCAAGCGCATAGAGCGCACCAGCCTCCACAAGGTTTACGAGAAAGGCATCAACCTGCCGGCCTCCCTCTTCGCCCTCGATATCAACGGTTCCACCGTCGAAAGCACCGGGCTTGGCCTGGACATCGGCGATGCTGACCGCATCTGCTATCCGATCCCGGGTACGCTCAGTAACGAGCCTTGGCAGAAACGCCCCACCGCACAGCTGCTGATGACCATGCACGAGCTTGAAGGCGAGCCCTTCTTCGCCGACCCTCGTGAAGTGCTGCGTCAGGTAGTGAGCAAGTTCGACGACATGGGCCTGACCATCTGCGCCGCGTTCGAACTGGAGTTCTACCTGATCGACCAGGAGAACGTGAACGGCCGCCCGCAGCCACCGCGCTCGCCGATCTCGGGCAAGCGCCCGCAGTCGACCCAGGTGTACCTGATCGACGACCTGGACGAATACGCCGATTGCCTGCAGGACATCCTCGAAGGCGCCAAGGAACAAGGCATTCCGGCCGACGCCATCGTCAAGGAAAGCGCCCCGGCACAGTTCGAAGTCAACCTGCACCACGTCCCTGACCCGCTCAAGGCCTGTGACTATGCAGTGCTGCTCAAGCGCCTGATCAAGAACATCGCCTACGACCATGAAATGGACACCACATTCATGGCCAAGCCCTACCCGGGCCAGGCAGGCAACGGCCTGCATGTACACATTTCCGTGCTGGACAAGGATGGCAACAACATCTTCACCAGCGAGGATCCCGAGCAGAACGCCGCGCTACGTCACGCTGTCGGCGGTGTGCTCGAGACCCTGCCTGCGTCGATGGCGTTCCTTTGCCCGAACGTCAACTCGTATCGTCGTTTTGGCGCTCAGTTTTACGTGCCGAACGCGCCGAGCTGGGGCCTGGACAACCGCACCGTGGCCCTGCGCGTACCGACCGGCTCGCCCGACGCCGTACGCCTTGAGCACCGCGTGGCCGGCGCCGACGCCAACCCGTACCTGATGATGGCCGCCGTGCTGGCTGGTGTGCACCATGGCCTGACCAACAAGGTCGAGCCAGGTGAGCCGATCGAAGGCAACTCGTACGAACAGCTGGAGCAGAGCCTGCCGAACAACCTGCGCGATGCCCTGCGCGAGCTGGACGACAGCGAGATCCTGAACAAGTACATCGATCCGAAGTACATCGACATCTTCGTCGCGTGCAAGGAGAGCGAGCTGGAGGAGTTCGAGCATTCGATCTCCGACCTCGAGTACAACTGGTATCTGCATACCGTGTAAATGAAAACGCCGCCCTCTGGGGCGGCGTTTTGCAGGGGTTGGCAGGGCCATCGATCGCCTGGTTTACAGAGACTTTTCGAAAATCTTCGAATTGCGCTGGTAGTTGTACAGCGATGCTCGTGCCGAAGGCAGCCGCTCTACCCCGCTAGGGGCAAAGCCACGCTCGCGGAACCAGTGCGCGGTCCGGGTGGTAAGCACGAACAAGGTGTTCAACCTCAACGCCCGCGCCCGGCTCTCGATCCGCTCCAGCAGCTCGTCACCGCGCCCGCCGTGGCGGTACTCCGGGTTCACCGCCAGGCACGCCAGCTCACCGGCTTGGGAATCGGCAATCGGATACAACGCCGCGCAGGCGATGATCATGCCCTCGCGCTCGACCACGCTGAACTGCTCGATCTCACGCTCCAGCACTTCACGCGAGCGTCGCACCAGAATGCCCTGCTCCTCCAACGGGCTGATCAACTCCAGCAACCCACCCACATCCTCGATGGTCGCCTCGCGCACCACTTCGAACTGCTCCTGCGACACCAGCGTGCCGCCACCGCCGCGGGTGAACAGCTCGGTGAGCAGTGCGCCGTCCTCGGCATAGCTGACGATGTGGCTACGTGCCACGCCGCCCTTGCAGGCCTCGGCGGCGGCATCGAGCAACTCGCCCTGATAATCACTGCCCAGCCGCGCCAGGTGCGGTGCGACCTGCTGCGGGCGCAACTCACGCACCAACTTGCCGCTCTCATCCAGCAGCCCGGGCTCGGCGCCGAACAGCAACAGCTTGTCGGCACCCAATTCGATGGCGGCGCGGGTGGCCACGTCTTCGCAAGCCAGGTTGAAGATTTCACCCGTCGGCGAATAGCCCAGCGGCGACAGCAGCACAATCGAGCGCTCGTCGAGCAGGCGGCTGATGCCTTTGCGGTCGATGCGCCGTACTTCACCGGTGTGGTGGTAGTCCACCCCTTCGAGCACGCCGATAGGCCGGGCCGTCACCAGGTTGCCGCAAGCCACGCGCAGGCGCGAGCCCTGCATCGGCGAGGCGGCGATGTCCATCGAAAGGCGCGCTTCGATGGCCAGGCGCAAGGCACCCACGGCGTCGATCACGCAGTCCAGGGTTGCGGCATCGGTGATGCGCAGGCCGTGGTGGTAGTGCGGGGTCAGGCCACGGGCTGCCAGGCGGCTTTCGATCTGCGGGCGCGAACCATGCACCAGCACCAGGCGCACGCCCAGGCTGTGCAGCAACACCAGGTCATGGACGATATTGCCGAAATTGGGGTGATCTACCCCATCGCCGGGAAGCATGACGACAAAGGTGCAGTCGCGATGGGCATTGATGTACGGGGAGGCATGACGCAGCCAGTTGACGTAATCGGGCATGACAGGGCCTGTGGATAAAGTGGACGGAGAACGTTGGATCACACGGCGTTCAGGATCATCGTCGGAACAGGCTTGCGGTCACGCGCGGTCTCCTCTAGGCAAAGACGAATCAGCAGGGTGGACGTTTAATTCAGGCAATAGTGCCGGATCAGGTCACGCAATAGACGCACGGTAGGCTCGATTCGTGACATTTCCAGGTATTCGCCCGGCTGGTGGGCGCAGGCAATGTCGCCAGGGCCCAGCACGATCGTCTGGCACCCCAGCTGCTGAAGATAAGGCGCTTCGGTACCGAACGCCACCGCTTCGGCGCGATGGCCGGTCAAGCGCTCGGCCACCTGCACCAGTTCGGCATCGGCCGCCTGCTCGAACGGCGGCACCTCGGGGAACAGCGGCGCGTAGTCGATGCGCACCTCATGGCGCTCGGCCACCGGCCGGAGCTTTTCACGGATGGCCGCACGAAGCTGCTCTACATCCATGCCTGGCAGTGGGCGCAGGTCGAACTCCAGGGCGCACTGCCCGCAGATCCGATTGGGGTTGTCGCCACCGTGAATGCAGCCAAAGTTCATGGTCGGCGTGGGCACGGTGAATTGCGGGTTGCGGTAGGTCTCCTGCCATTGCCGGCGCAAGCCCATCAGCTCACCCATCACCGCGTGCATGGCCTCCAGCGCGCTGTGGCCAAGGCTTGGGTCCGAGGAATGGCCGCTGCGCCCGAGGATGTCGATGCGGTCCATGAGGATACCTTTGTGCATGCGAATCGGGCGCAGACCGGTCGGCTCACCGATGACCGCCGCACGGCCGAGTGGCTGACCCGCCTCAGCCAAGGCTCGGGCACCGGACATCGAGCTTTCTTCGTCGCAGGTGGCGAGGATCAGCAGCGGCTGCTTGAAGTCGTGCTCCAGCAATGGAATCACCGCTTCGATGATCAGGGCGAAGAACCCTTTCATGTCGCAGCTGCCCAGGCCCACCCAGCGGCCATCGACCTCGGTCAGCTTGAGCGGGTCGCTGCTCCACAACTGCTCGTCATACGGCACGGTGTCGCTGTGGCCTGCCAGCACAAGCCCACCCGGGCCACTGCCACGGCTGGCCAACAGGTTGAACTTGCCTGGGCCGACCTGCTGGATGTCGCAGCTGAACCCCAGGTCACCCAACCAGCCGGCCAGCAGGTCGATGACCTGGCGGTTCGACTGGTCCAGGGCAGGCTGGGTGCAGCTGACCGAGGGCGCGGCGATCAAAGCGGCAAACTGGTCTTTCAGCGTTGGCAACGGCATGCGCGAACTCCTCGGAAGCATTGCCCATCATAGGGCCATCCGCCGTAAGGAATAAACCGTTGCCGGCACACTGCTGTAGACTGCACGGCAATCACGCCCCTCTTCGAGCCTGCGATGCACAAAGAAACCGAACTCAAGCTCCGCGCCAGCCGCGACACACTGGCCGCACTGCGCGAGCACCCTCTGCTGAAAAAGCGCAACAAGTCCGGCTGGCAGACCCGCGAGCTGCTCAACCAGTACTTCGACACCCCTGAGCGCGAACTTTCTGCTGCCCGAGTCGCGCTGCGCCTGCGCCGCGACGGCGAGGTGATCATCCAGACCTTGAAGTGCCGTGGCCAAAGCGTCGCCGGCCTGTCCGAACGCAACGAATACGAGTGGCACCTGGACAAAGTCAAACTCGACCTGAAAAAGCTCGACGCCACCTGCTGGCCTGAGCAACTGGCCGAGCTTGACAAAAAATCCATCAAACCGCTGTTCACCACCGACTTCACCCGCGAATTCGCCGAGATCGCCTGGGGCCGCGGCAAGAGCAAAGTGGTGATCGAGGCAGCGCTGGACCAGGGCTTCGTGATCGCCGGCAAACGCAAGGAAGCGATCTGCGAGCTGGAGCTGGAACTGCGCGAAGGTGCCCCCGAGGCGCTGCTGGAACTGGCCGCTGAGCTGGCCGCCAGCCTGCCCCTGATGCCGTGCGACATCAGCAAGGCAGAGCGCGGTTACCGCCTGCTGGAGCCCGACAGCTACGAGCTGGGTTTGCCAAGCAGCGAACTGGACGCTGAAATGCCGGTCGACGATGCCTTCGCGGCCCTCGCCTGGCAACTGCTGGGCAGCAGCCAGCGCCTGGCAGAGCAATACCGCCACAATGGCCACTGGCGCCTGCTGCAGGACTGGGTGCAGTGCCTGGCAGAACTGCGTGCACTGGTCGCCAGCCTTGGCCAGGCCGCCCCGCGTGCCAGCACCCGTGACCTGCGCGCCAGCCTGGACGCGCTGCTGGAAGACTGGCGCCCGCTGGTTCAGGCCGGCAATGACGACGAGGACATCCGTCGCGCCGCGCCAGAGCAGTTCCTCGAAGAACTCGAGGACGTTCGCTGGGGCCAATTCTCTCTGGAAACATCACGCTGGCTGCTGGCCCGTGCCTGGACCGCAGAGCGCAAGGGCCGTGGCGAACGCCAGGGCAAGGCGCACCTGGCCAGCTGGCTGGCACACCTGCTGGGCGAGGAAGGCCGTGCACTGAAGCTACCGCTTTACACCCAACGCCCGGAAGACCTGGCTGAACAACTGCCGCGTATCGAGCAGTTGCTGGCCTGGCTGCACCATGCGCGCCAGGTGCTCGAGGCGCCGCAGATGGACCGCCTGTATGGCGACCTGAAAAAGCTGCATGAGCTGGCGGAACTGCCATTGGCCGAAGCGCCTGACGAGCTGCTGGAAGCCCGCGTGGAGCAGGCCCGCGCGATTGATCAGAGCCGCGGCTGGAAGCACCTGCTCAAGGCCTGACATCCGCTTGTGCATCATCGCCGGTAAGCCGGCTCCCCTGTCACCACGGCCTCGCAGGCCGCGGTTGACGTTTAGGGGCCGGCTTGCAGGCGACAGCGTCAGCGGGTCAGCGGCAGGCAGGTGGTGGACTTGATCTCCGAAAGCGCCACGATGGAGTTCACCTCCTGAATCCCCGGTACGTTCGAGAGCTTTTCGAAGAAGAACCGCTCATAAGCCTCGATATCCTGCGTGACGATACGCAACATGAAGTCCACTGACCCCATCAGCACATAACACTCCAGCACCTCGGGAAAGCCCCGGATCGCCTCGGTGAACTCGGTGAAGTTGGAGCGACCATGGGCGTTCAGTTTCACCTCGGCAAAGATCTGCGTGTTCAGCCCGACCTTCTTGCGATCGAGCAAGGTGACCTGCCCACGAATCACCCCCTCGTCCTTGAGCCGCTGAATACGGCGCCAGCACGGTGACTGCGACAGCCCTACGCGCTCGGCAATCTGCGCGCTGGACAGTGACGCATCCTCCTGAAGAAGCTCGAGAATCCGCCGGTCATACGCATCCAGTTCGCTTTGCATTAAAAATTCCCTGATCTCGTATTCTTCAAATTGATCAATTCGCCGCACTGGCCCATTCATCAAATAATAGCGAAAAAATACCCGCATCAACCTGCCAGAATTTCTCCCACCTTTGCGGAGACCAGCATGAACCCATTCGAACGCGCCCTGCCCCGAACCGATGTCTGGGCCGCCAGCAGTAGCCACAGCAACGTGTGCTATCGCCTGCAAGCCGAAGCCGAGCCGGACACCCTGTGCCGGGTACTCAACCTGTTCGCCCTGCAGTTTCTGACGCCGCACAGCGTGCAGGTCAGCCAGCAAGATGATTTGCTGGACATCGAAGTAGGTATCGGCGGGCTGAGCTGGCATCGGGCGGAGGTGATTGCGCAAAAATTGCGCAATCTGGTATGCGTCGCGCAAGTGCGCCTGGATCAGGAAAAATGGACGAAGATCAAGGCGATGGACGCGACCGAATCAGATGGGTATCATGCGTGCGCGTTGCACTCGTAGCTCAGCTGGATAGAGTACTGCCCTCCGAAGGCAGGGGTCGTGGGTTCGAATCCCGCCGAGTGCGCCATATCAAAAAGCCCTGGGCCTGCGCCCGGGGCTTTTTCGTTGGTGCAGTGCTTCACGTTTCTGGCACTCCTGTGCCATGGGTGACTGATGTTAGCGTGGGCATCTTCCCGTTTGTAGACGGGCACCCCAATGACGCTGATCTGCGAAGGAATGCTTACACCCATTCATTTGATAAAGCTCACTGCCACTACCCTGCTGCTGGCCAGCATCAGCCTGTTCACCCTACCCGCCCAGGCCAACCTTATGCAGCAGCAGTCCACCGCGATCGTCAGGGCCTTCGACGGCACCGATTCCTCGGCAAGCTAAAGGCCAGTGAACGGCTAGAGCCTCCAACCTGAGCGGTACCCTCGACATCTATCTGGGAGTTGGCTTGCCAGCTATGGACTGCGGAGCAGCACCTTCGTCAGTGTATCGAGCAGGACGCATCCATGACGTTTTTCAATCGACTCGATGCCGCTTCCTGCATTGCCGTGCAGCCCAGCGTGCCGGATGCTTTAGTTACTCCAAGAGCCCGTTTTTTCCATCCGCAGAGGCCTGTATGAAGAACGTCGAACAAATCCTCAGGACCAAGTCCCAGCACCAGACCGTCTACACCATCGGCCCTGACGACTCGGTGCTCGAAGCCCTGAAAATGCTGGCGGAGAAAAACGTCGGTGCGCTGCCGGTCGTGGAGAACAACCAGGTGATCGGAATCGTCAGCGAGCGTGACTATGCCCGTAAGCTGGTGCTCAAGGGCCGGTCTTCGGCGGCTACGCCGGTGCGGGAAATCATGAGTGCACCCGTGGTCACGGTGGAGCCCAAGCAGAATCTGGAGTACTGCATGAACCTCATGACCAACCGCCACCTGCGCCACCTGCCGGTGGTCAGCAACGGCGAGTTGCTCGGGCTGCTGTCGATCGGCGACCTGGTCAAGGAAACCATCGCCGAGCAGGCCAGCCTGATCGTGCAGCTGGAGCAGTACATCCGCGGTGAATGACCCACTTCAGTGGTAGGCGCGCTCCAGTTCGTCCAACTGATGGTCGAAGCTGCGCAGGCGCGCCGACCATGTGTAGACCAGCACTTCAAGGTCACGATTGAGCACTGCGGTATTGCCATGGCCACTGCTCGAGGGCTCGAGCAGGTCGAGTTGATAACGTTCGCGTGCCATGGCTGTGGCGACGCTGGACAGATCCCGGGCGTTGGCCAACCAGTGATGGTGATGATCGTGGACCTCGCGGTCCAGGGCTCGGCACTGACGCTTGAGCGCGTCCAGGCTTTGTTCCAGGGGTGTACCTCTGAGCTCGCCCATCACTTCCTCGAAGGTGCGCCCCGAATGCCAATAGCTGCCCCAGAAATACCGGTCGAATACCGTCTCTACCCGGCGTAGCGCCACCTTGGTGTTCCAGATGGTAAGCAACGTTCGCCCTTGGATCACCTCGCGCTTGTTCAGGTGCAGTTGCTGCCACGCGATCCACGTCAGGCCCAGCAGCGCGACCGCTGCAGCGACTGCCGCAGCAGCGTACAGAAACTGCACAGCCTGGCTCATGTGGTGTGTGTGGCGGATACCGTAGAAGTAACCGGCCGTCAGGGTGCCTAGGATGGTCACGGTGCACCAGAAACCTGGTGCGTAGGGATCTTTCATCGCGCATATCCCCTTATTGTTTTCCTGAGCATAGCAACGGCCGATCACTCGTCAGGTGCCGCTCGGCGCTTTATTTTCGGGGGCGGCGCAACGCTTCGTTGAGTTGATCGAAGGGCACTGCCCAATCAGAATCCTCAATGATGCTTTCTTTGAGAAAAGCGCGCTGGGAGTCGGTCCAGAACGGCGCGTCCACCAGCTTGATCTCGTTTTTCAGCGGCGAATGGCTGGAGATGAACTGATCGATGCTCTGAGGATCATCGGGCAAGCCCAACTGCTTGAACAGCTCGGAAAAGTGATGGGTAGGCGCTTCCATGTTTCCTCCTGGGTACCGGGCGGGCCGTCCACGACGCCAGCCCGGCATTGGTTTGAGAACATCAGCACAGCTCGCGTACTTCCGCTTGCGGCACAAGTTTCAGGTACTGCTCCATGCTCATGTGGATCAGGTGATCGTGGTCACCCGCCTCCAGGTAGACATCGCCTTGGCGGGTAAGACTCGAATCGAGCAGCATCTTTATCTGATAAGCGTCACCCATTGCCGGGATGGCGCCACGCTCGCAGTCACCGAACAGGCTCGGCAGGCCGCTTTCGCGGGTCAGTTGCCAGGCGCCAGACATGCGCACCTTGCTCATGTCCAGGTGCCGGTTGGCAGGCAGCACCGCCATGATGTAGTTGCCATGGCGATCGTCGAGCATGACCGACTTGGCGACCCGCTTGGCCGGCACGCCAGCCGTACGCGCCGATTCCAGGCTGGTCGCCGAGTGGGGATGGGGAATGATGTCGTAGTCGCAGTTGGCCTGGTCCAGGCGCTGCTGCAGGGTCTTGGCCATTCGCATGATGCACCTCCGGTTTCGCCCCCATCTCCAATTTTAGGCCCTGCCGGGGCGGGCAGGGCTAAACTTGGAGAACGGAAGCGAACAAGGTGACGACAGGTGATCGCTCGCTGCTGGCGCTGGTGGTTATTGGTGCTGATGCTTGGCCTCGCCCCAGGCAGCCAGGCCGCGCCCGGAGCAATCTGGGTGCTGAGCATCGATGATGCCATTGGGCCGGCCACTGCCGACTATGTGCTACGCGGCCTGGACCAGGCCAGGGAACAGGGCGCGCAGTTGGTGGTGATCCGCATGGATACCCCCGGCGGCCTGGACAGCGCCATGCGTCAGATCATCAAGGTCATCCTCGCCAGTCCCGTGCCGGTTGCGACCTTCGTTGCCCCAAGCGGTGCCCGTGCTGCCAGCGCTGGCACCTACATCCTTTATGCCAGCCACGTAGCGGCCATGGCGCCCGGGACCAACCTCGGCGCCGCCACACCCGTGCAGATTGGCGGCCCACCGGGTGCACCAAGGGATGACAAGGCCAACCCCGACAGCAATGAACAAGCCCTTGCGCGCAAGCAGGTGAACGATGCCGCCGCCTATATCCGCGGCCTGGCGCAGCTGCGCGGACGCAACGCCGACTGGGCAGAACAGGCTGTACGCGAAGCAGTGAGCCTGTCGGCCAGCGAAGCGCTCAAACAAAAAGTGGTCGACTACGTGGCCAACGACCTGCCTGACCTGCTGCGCCAGCTCCACGGCAAGACCCTCATCGCCGCTGACCAGCCGCACCCGTTGCAGACCCGTGACGCCAACCTGGTCGAGCATCTGCCGGACTGGCGCACACGCCTGCTGGCCGTGATCACCAACCCTAGCGTGGCACTGATTCTGATCATGATCGGCGTGTATGGCCTGCTGTTCGAGTTCATCAACCCAGGCTCCGGCGTGGGCGGCGTGGTCGGTGGCATCTGCCTGTTGCTGGCGCTGTATGCCCTGCAGTTGCTACCGGTGAGCTTTGCCGGTGTCGCGCTGGTCATGCTCGGTATCGCCTTCATGATCGCCGAGGCGTTCCTGCCCAGCTTCGGTGTGGTCGGTTTTGGCGGCATCGTGGCGTTCGTGGTGGGCGCGGTCATCCTGATAGACACCGACGCCCCCGGGTTCGGCATTCCGCTGGCGTTGATCGCGAGCCTGGCGGTGCTCTCGGCATTGCTGATAGGGGGTGTGCTGGGCATGGCCCTCAAAGCTCGCAAGCGGGCCTTGGTCAGCGGTGACGCCGGCTTGGTGGGCAGCTTGGTGAGCGTCACTCAGGTGGTGGCAGACAACCCGTTCTGTGGCGCAGTACAGGCCCAGGGCGAACAATGGCAGGTCCAGTGCACTACGCCCTTGCAGCTCGGCCAGCAGGTGCGGGTCACCGCGCGTCATGGCGTGATGCTCGAAGTGAGCGCTGCTGCTCCTCCAGCGCAAGGAGAATGACGATGTTCATGCAATTGGGTTTCGGGGCCCTGCTGATGCTGCTGGGCGTGCTGTTGCTGTCGGCGTTTCGCATCTTGCGCGAATACGAGCGTGGGGTGGTGTTTCAATTGGGGCGCTTCTGGCAGGTCAAGGGGCCGGGGCTGATTCTGCTCATCCCCGTGATCCAGCAGATGGTGCGGGTGGACTTGCGCACCGTGGTGCTGGATATACCACCGCAGGATGTGATAACCCGCGACAACGTGTCAGTGAAGGTCAATGCGGTGCTGTACTTCCGTGTGCTCGACCCTCAGAAGGCGATCATCCAGGTCGAAGACTTCCTGGTCGCCACAAGCCAGCTGGCACAGACAACCCTTCGCGCGGTATTGGGTAAGCACGAACTCGACGAGCTGCTGGCCGAGCGGGAACAGTTGAACCTGGACATCCGCCAGGTGCTGGACGCGCAAACCGACGCCTGGGGCATCAAGGTGGCCAACGTCGAGATCAAGCACGTCGACCTCAACGAATCGATGGTGCGCGCCATCGCCCGTCAGGCCGAGGCCGAGCGTGAGCGGCGGGCCAAGGTCATCCACGCCGAAGGGGAACTGCAAGCGTCGGAAAAATTGATGCAGGCCGCGCAGATGCTCAGCAAGGAGCCGGGCGCCATGCAGTTGCGCTACATGCAGACGCTGGGGTCGATTGCCGGGGACAAGAGCTCGACCATCGTCTTCCCAATGCCCTTGGACTTGCTCAAGGGGATGATGGACCGGGGGAAATGAGGGGCCTGCACGAGGCCCCCGCGAAACGGTCAGACAGGCGCGCGGCGCAGGGTCGCGAGGAACGTGGCAGCCCCGATGAACAGGCCGGCGAACGTCCGGTTCAGACGTTTCTGTTGCTTGGGGGTGCGCAACAGGCGCAGCACCCGTGAAGCCAACCCGGTATAACCCGCCATCACCAGCATATCGACGGTGACCATGGTCACCGTGATCGCCACGTATTGCGGCAACAGCGGTGCATGCGGGTTGATGAACTGTGGCAGCACAGCAAGCATGAACACCAGGGCCTTGGGGTTGCTGACGTTGACCAGGAAACCACGGAACACCAGGCTCAAAGGCTTGCCGATCGGACGCACGGTGGATTCATCAGTCATGTCCATCGGCAGGGCGCGCCATTGCTTGTAGGCCAGGTAGACCAGGTAAGCGACGCCAAACCACTTGATGAGGGTGAAGGCCGTGGCGGAGGCCGCAAGAATGGCGCCGACACCCGCTGCGATGATGGCGATCTGCACGACCAGGCCAATCTGCAGGCCCAGGGCGTTCCAGTAACCGCGCCAGAAACCATATTGCAGGCCGCTGGACATCGAGGCGATCGCCCCGGCCCCGGGAGAAAGGCTGATCACCCAACAAGCGGCAAAGAAGCCCAACCACACTTCCATCGACATCACACACCTCGTTCGAACATATGTTGCAAAACGTTAAGCTAAGATGTTGGCGAAAAAATAACCAGCAAATTTTGTAGGGCGCGAAGGGAAAGCGTGGTTTGTCGGATGTGTTGTACATCGAGCGCCGCCCGCGCGGGCGTCGCTCGATCATGCGCTCGTTGCAAACGCTCAGCCTGACAGCCGCACACCCTGCGTCGGTCTAGCTCAACCTCGCTGTCAGGACAGCGCCTCAAGCTCGGCCTGCATGCTTTCCAACGTTTCCAGGGCCTGCATCCAGTCTTCCTCGAGTTCGCCTTCACGCTGCTTCAGCTTGCTCTGGCGGGCCAGCAGGTCGCGCAGCTCGTCCTTGCGCGCCCCCTCATAGAGGCCGCTGTCGCCCAAGGCGGTTTCGACCTCGGCCAGCTGCGCATGCACCTGGTTCAGTTCGGCCTCCAGCTTGTCGGCAGCCTTCTTGTGCGGTGCCAGCTGCTGGCGCAAGGCAGCGGCGGCCTGGCGCTGGGCCTTCTTGTCGGTCTTGTCCGGGTTGACCGGCGCGTTGCTCGCCGGTGCGCTGCGCTGCCGGTACTCGACCAGCCAGCGGCTGTAGTCGTCCAGGTCGCCATCGAAGGTATCGACCTTGCCATCGGCCACCAGCAGGAAATCGTCGGTGGTGCTCTTGAGCAAGTGACGGTCGTGGGAAACGACTACCACAGCACCCGCGAACTCCTGCAACGCCATGGTCAGTGCCAGGCGCATTTCCAGGTCCAGGTGGTTGGTCGGCTCGTCGAGCAGCAGCAGGTTAGGCCGCTCCCAGGCGATCAGGGCAAGCGCCAGGCGGGCTTTTTCGCCCCCGGAGAAATTCACCACCGGCTCGTCCACGCGGTCGCCATGGAAGTCGAAACCGCCAAGGAAATCACGCAGGGTCTGCTCGCGCTCGGCCGGCGCAATACGCTGCAAGTGCAACAGCGGGCTGGCCTTGTCGTCCAGCGAGTCCAACTGATGCTGGGCGAAGTAACCGACGGCCAGGTTCTCCCCCAGCACCAGGCGGCCCGACAGCGGCGACAGTTCGCCGGCAAGGTTCTTGATCAGGGTCGACTTGCCAGCGCCGTTGGGGCCCAGCAGGCCGATGCGCGCACCGGGCACCAGCTGCAGCTTGACCTTGTCGAGGATCGCCTTGTCGCCGTAGCCCAGACGGCCTTCGGAAAGGCTCAGCAGCGGGCTGGAAATCTTGTGCGATTCACGGAAAACGAAGTCGAACGGCGAATCCACGTGCGCCGCCGACAGCTCCTCCATGCGCTCCAGGGCCTTGATCCGGCTCTGCGCCTGACGGGCCTTGGTGGCTTGGGCCTTGAAGCGGGCAATGTACTTTTCCATGTGCGCACGCTGGGCCTGTTGCTTCTCGTAGGCTTGTTGCTGCTGCGCCAGGCGCTCGGCACGGGTGCGCTCGAAGGCGGTATAGCCACCCTTGTACAGGTTCAGCTTGCGCTGCTCGACATGCAACACATGGTCGACCACGGCGTCGAGGAAGTCGCGGTCGTGGGAAATCAGCAACAGCGTGCCCGGGTAGCCCTTGAGCCAGTCTTCGAGCCACAGGATCGCATCGAGGTCCAGGTGGTTGGTCGGTTCGTCGAGCAGCAGCAGGTCGGATGGGCACATCAGGGCCTGGGCCAGGTTCAGGCGCATCCGCCAGCCACCGGAGAAGTCGCCGACGCGGCGGTCCATCTGCTCGTTGGTAAAACCAAGACCGGCCAGCAATTTGCGCGCACGGGCATCGGCGGTATAGCCGTCGGCGCTTTCCAGCTCACTGTGCAGGCGTGCCAGGGCAGTGCCGTCGTGGGCGGTTTCGGCTACAGCGAGCTCGGCCTGGACCTTGCGCAGGCGCGCGTCGCCGTCGAGCACATAGTCCACGGCCAGCCGATCGAGGGTATCGACCTCCTGACGCATGTGGGCGATGCGCCAGTCACCCGGCAGTTGGCAGTCGCCGGCATCAGGCGACAGCTCACCGCGCAGCAAGGCGAACAGGCTGGATTTTCCGGCGCCGTTGGCGCCGATCAGGCCGGCCTTGTGACCGGCGTGCAGGGTCATCTCGGCGCCTTCTAGCAAGCGCTGCGGACCACGCTGTAAAGTGAGGTTGGATAGTCTGATCATGATGGTCGCGGAGTCTACCAGCTTCCTCGACCCGGAGCGTAAGTGGAATCATGTACACCGACCTGTGGAATTACGCCCTGGCCCTGTATGGCCGGCCGGGCGTCGAAGCGGCTTGCCTGAGCGTGCAGGCCGAGGGGGGCGATGTGTGCCTTCTGTTGTGCGCGAGCTGGCTGCAAACCCGAGGTGTCGCCGTAGAAGCCGGGCGAATTGACGCTTTGCGCGCAATTGCCGAGCCTTGGCAAACTGAAGTGGTAACGCCGCTACGCCATTTGCGCCAGCAATGGCGGGCGGCCGCGCAGCATGACCCGCACCTGCAGGCGTTGCGTGAGCAGGTAAAGGGCTTGGAATTACAGGCAGAGAAGCACTTGCTGCAACGCCTGGAGGCATGTGCAAGGCAATGGCCCACGGGCTCGCCTGAACCCGTGGACGATTGGCTGGCCAGGCTGGCGCCCGACCAGGTCCATGGCCACGACTCGCTGACTCAGCTGCGTGTCGCGGCCACCGGGCTTCAGGAGGCCGAAGACGGCGCCTGAGGCGAGGTGCTTGCCGGTGCGGCGGAGGACGTCGCCGGGGCGGCAGGGCCTGCCGAGTTGGTCACCGCAGGCGCCGCTGGCTTGGTTTCAGCTGGTTTGCTGGTGGCCGGTTTTGCAGCGGCGGGCTTGGCCGCACTCTTGGCAGCTGGTTTGGCTGCGGGCTTGGCCGGGGCCTTGGCAGCTGGCTTGGCTGTGGCCTTAGCGGCAGGCTTGGCGGCAGCAGTTTTCGCAGCAGGCTTGGCTGCAGTGGTTTTAGCCGGCGCCTTGGCCGCGGCCGGTTTGGCAGCAGTGCCTCTGGACGTGGCGGGTTTGGCGGCAGGCTTGTCAGCAGCGGCTTTGGCGGGGGCCTTGGTGGCAGCAGGCTTGGCCGCAGCAGTGCGCGATGGCGCCTTGGCTGCAGCCGCTTTGGCAGTGACTGGCCTGGCTGCAGCTTTAGCCGCAGGTTTAGCCGCAGCCTTGGCCGGGGTTTTTACGGCAGCAGGCTTGGCGGCAGCAGCGCGCGACGGTGCCTTGGCAGCAGCGGCCTTGGCAGGCGCTTTTGCCGCAGCGCTGGTGGAAGACCTTGCTGCAGGTTTGGCCGCAGCTTTGGCAGGCGCTTTGGCAGCGGCTGGTTTAGCCGACTTGGCTGCAACTGCCCGTTGGTCCAGGGCCTTGGCAGCAGCCTCACGCACCTTACCTACACCCTGGGCCAGCTTCAGGCTTTCCTGGGCATCGCGTTTGAGTTGCTGGATATAAGAACGGGTTTGCGTCTGGCGCTCTTTGAGCGAGTCGAGCAACGACTCGAGTTCACCAATGGCTTTCTGGGCTTTGCCTTGGGCCTTGGTTTTACCTGCCTTGGCCGCGTCCTGTAATTTCAGGCGACCGTTGTGCAGTTTTTCCTGAGCCTTGCCACGCTGCTTCTCCAACTTCGCCAGCAGTTTTTCCGCATCGGCCAGCGCTTGCGAGCAAGCATCTTCCAAGTGTTCGAGCAAGCTGCCCGAAAGTTGCTGGAGCAGGTGTAACGGCGTACTTACTGGCTTCTTCTTGGCCGACATGGTTTACCTCCTGGCTGACGAGATTGCGGCTAATACTATGCTTGTGCTGCTACCGCCGCTAGGGCATGTGGACAGTATCGTTGGCGCCGCGTTGCATGCCTGGGCAAAGTTGTTGTCTTGCAGCTGCGTGAAAGTGTAGTTGCTCAACAAATGGTTGCCGAGATTTACGCAAATCGATGCAACAAGGCTGGCATACTTCTCGGCTCTTGAGCTCGGAGTTGACCATGCCTCGTTATCTTTTTATCGGCCTATGCCTGGCGGCTCCCATCGCACTCGCCGCCCCTGAAACGGCGCCCCCCAGTGATCACGATGTGGCCTACAGCCTGGGCGCCAGCCTGGGGGAGCGGCTGCGCGAGGAAGTGCCTGGGTTGCAACTGGAGGCTTTGGTTGAAGGGCTTCGCCAGTCCTACCAGAACCAGCCGCTGAAACTCGACAAGGCACGCATGCAAGCCATTCTTCAGCAGCATGAAGAACAGGCGAACAATACCGCCGTTCAAGCCGAAGTGGAAAAACTGCAAGGCATCGAGGCGCGCTTCATGGCCAACGAGCGCGCACGAGCCGGCGTGCATGAGCTGCCTGAGGGCGTGCTCTACAGTGAACTGAAAAGTGGTAACGGCGCGCAGCCCAACCCCAAGAGCAAGGTGCAGGTACGCTATGTAGGCAAGTTGCCTGACGGCACGGTATTCGATCAGAACCAACAGCCACAGTGGTTCAGCCTGGACTCGGTGATCGAAGGCTGGCAAGTGGCGTTGCCACACATGAAAACGGGGGCGAAATGGCGCCTGGTGATCCCATCGGCACAAGCCTACGGTGCCGAGGGCGCGGGTGACCTGATCGCGCCCTATACGCCACTGGTGTTCGAGATAGAACTGCTGGCGGTCGGCGACTGACGCCGACCCTCAAGCCTCGACCGCGCCCTCTTCCTTGTGCGCGGTATGCAGCACTTCGATCAGACAGTCTTCGAGCTCGAAGCGTTCATGCAGCAGACTACCAAGCTCGCCGAGCTTCTTGGCGAAACGGTCCGGGTCCTTGCAATCGCCCTTTTCGCAATGGTCATTGAAGGCCGACGCGATTTCGGTGATGGCATCGATACGCGGAGTGATTTGCTTGGCCAGCTCCAGGCCACGCGTGTCACCGAAAGCTTTGGCTTCACTGACCAATTGCTCGCTGACTTCAAAATGCCAAGCCGACACATAATCGACCAGCACCGCGCAGAAATCTCGGTTTTTTTCCTTGTCCGCAAATGCCGGCTTGGCATCGCGCAAGGCACGAAAAGCCTGAACCAGCTCCTCTCGCTCCTTGAGCCAGCGGTCGATCAGCTTGTGAACCCCACCCCAGCGTTCCTGGGCGTTCTGACAACTATCGAGCATGGCGATCTCATCCCTTCTGGGTAGATGCCGCTGCACCTCGCACCCCGATCGTGCGGCACAAAGGTGACATCAGCAGGACGGCATCGAGCAGTTGTGTTTTTTGATAGGCGTGCAGGGAGATTATTCCCGTGCGTGCTGCCCTTCAAGGTACGCAGCAGACAAAGTTCATACAAGTGTTTAATACCCTGGGGCAGCACCACTGGTCGTGCCGGCTAGCGCAGCCGCACCCAATCAAGCGTTGGCCAGCGTGCGGAAACGATACGCCATCAGGCGAGTCAAGGGCAGCACTGCCAGCAGCAAGAAGGACAACAGGCTCCATTCGGGCAAGGTCAGGTCCAGAAAGCTCCAGGTCAGCGAGCTGCAATCGGGGCCGCCAAGCAAGAGTTGACGGGCCGCTTCACCCCAGGAGCGTTCCAGTACATGCCAGAAAGGCACCGGGCACTCCTGGCTCGTAGCGATCTCCCCTTGTATCCAGACATGCCTGGCCGCCAGCAGAGCCCCGGCCGCGGAACAGCCCAGGGCAGCACGCGCGTACTGGCGCATAGCGGCAACGCCCGACGCATGCACGGCCGCACACAGGCAGATCATGGCATACACGCCCAGCAGGAACCGCTGGCTGAAGCACAGCGGGCAAGGCACCAGACCGAGGGTGATCTCCAGGTAAAAGGACGCGATCAGCACCGCCAACGAGGCAAGGCAGGCCGGTAGAAAAAACGTGCGCAAGCGGGCCGGCAACATGAAAGGTGGTGGTCCCGGGGCAAATTGAGTGGCTTGGAACGGTAGAGGAAAGAGGTGCTTTGTTTCAAGGCACTACAGGGGAGATAAGTCACTGAGGGGCAGCAGAAATTTCCAATCGCAATGTGGGAAAAATCTTGCGAAGGGTATTACAGAATAAGGCAGGGATCGCGAGACGCCTCAAACACCCCATGAGCCCGCCCTCAGCGCGGGCTCATGGGATCTCTCAGGCGCGCACGCCTTGCGGCAATGGCAGGGCCAACAAACGCTCATCGAGCAGGCCCAGGCCTTCCTGGAACAGTTGGTTGCTGCGCTCGGTCTCCCCCAGGCTAGCAAGCAGCCGGGCCAGTTCAGCGCAGGTCTCTGGGTTGCGCTCCATGCGCAAGCTGCTTTCCAGGTAATCGCGCGCCTTGCCCCAAAGGCGGTTTTGCAAGCTCAGACGCCCAAGCGTCAGCAACAGGCTCGGGTCCTGTGGGTGCGCCTTGAGCCAGCCCTCGGCTGTTTGCAGTTGGCGCGCCGGATCATCGCCGCGCACCAGGCCATAGAGCCGCGCCAGGTGACTTTCGTAATCACGCTTGAGCGCGGCACGTAATACCTGCTCGGCCTCGCCTTGAGCGCCAACCTGGCGCAGTTGTTCGGCATAAGCCAGCACCAACCGGGGCTCTTGACGCTGGGCCGCAGTCAGCTGTTGCCAGGCCCGCTCCAACGACTGACGGGCGCTTTGCTCATCGTCGCCACGGGTCGCCGCAAGCCCCAGGTTCTGACCCCAGGCACGCTGCTCCAGTGCAGCGAGCTCCTCGGCCGGCAGCACTTTGCCCTTGCGCAAATCAGGCAACAGGCGAATCAGCGCCGACCAGTCGCCGCGCTCCAGATACAGGCGCTGCAACAGGCGCAAGACCTGGTTGTTGTGCGGGTGCCGCTCCTGCATGGCCAACAGGGCGTCCAAGGCGCCGTCGCTCTCGCCGCGGTCCATCTGCAATTGCGCATGGGCCAGGGCGACCGCCAATTCCGCCTGGGGCTGACGCTCCAGTGCACGCTCGAGCAGGTTGTCCCTGTCTTCGGTACGCCCCTGTTCATTGGCCGCCCGTGCAGCACCGAGGTAATACAGCAATGGCTGGCGTTCGGCCTCGGCTGCGCGGTGCAAGTGGCGCTGGGCGCTGGCCCAACGGCCCTCTGCGAGGTCCAGTTGGCCCTGCTCGATCGCGATGCGAATGCGACGGCTGCGGTTACGTCGCGACCACGGGTTGACCACGCCACTGGACGTCAGCACCAGCCCGACCAGGTAGCGCAGCAGCCACAACAGTACAAATACGGCAACCAGGGCCGCGAGCGCCGCCCACAGCCCGGACTGGTAACGGAAGCCACCGTAGGAGACCAGCACGTAGCCGCTGTGTTTGGCCACCGCGATGCCCAGTGCCGCGGCGATCACAATCGCCAGCACGGCCAGCAGGTACACACGCTTCATGGCTTGCCCCCCTCACCCTCGGCAGGCAGGTGGCGGCGCTGGATATACGCCTGCACCGCCGCCAGGCTTTCACTGAGGTCCGGGGTAACCACCGACACCGGTTGCTCGGCCAGCGCATTTAGACTTTCGAGCATGGCCTTGCTCTGCGGGTTGTCAGCGTCGAAATTGGCCACCAGCACACTGCGCGCGTCATCCAGCGCCTGGGTGTAGACCTTGGCGTCGCCATTGAGCGCAGCCCACTGGGCTTGCTCGATGGTCAGGCTCAGGGCCAGGCGCAACTGGTTGAGCGACTGCCCGGCCAGCAACGGACGTACATTGTCGTCGGCGTTTAAATCGATCTGGAAGTACTTGGAAATCTCCGCCCACCACTGCGCCAGGCGGCTGGCGCCATCGCCATCGGCGGTCAAGGCACCGAGGGCATCGGCATCGCTGTCGAACTCCGGCGACTGGGCGTTGAGGTGCTGCACCAACTCTCGCTGGGCCGCCAGTTTCAGATACAACCCGGTACGGTCCGGTTGCTGGGTGCTGTTGAGCGTTGCCAGACTACGCGCCAACTGTTCGCGGGCGGCAAAGGAACCAGGGTCGCTTTGCTCGCGCAGAATTTCGTCTGCGCCTTCGACCAGGGCCTTGGCGCTGGTGATGTCCTGCAGGGCCGAAAGCCGCAAAGTAGCCAGGCGCAACAGGTGCTCGGCCTCGGCCAGGCGCCATTCCTTGCGGCTTTCGCCAAGCACGGTTTCCAGGCGCTGGCTCAGGCGCTGCTGGTCACCCTGCAACTGCGCCACCAGGCGGCGGCGGTCTTCCAGTTCGCTGGCTGCCGGCAGGCTGGCCAACTGGGCACTGATCTGTTGCTCGCGCTGCTGCAGAGCAGCGGCACGCTGGCTCAGCGTCTCAAGGTGCTGACGTTGGCTCAGCTCATTGCCTTGCAGATGCCGCACCTGCCAAACACCCCACCCGCCCACTGCGACCCCGGCGGCACCCACTAACAATGCCAGCAAGGCCAGGCCTGTGCCGGAACGTTTGGCAGGTGGCGGGGTGACGGGTTGCGTCGGCTCCTGCGCCGACGGCTGATCGTTGTGGGACAAGACAGTTTCGCTCACGTATCCATCCTTTGCATGGGGGCGCGTCGCTCTGAGCTTAGCGCCTTAAGAGGCAGGTGCAGCGCTGCGCTGCACGGCTGCCAGCAAGGCCGTGGCACTCGCGCCACGACAATCCACAATCTGTTGTGCCCCTGCGGCCCTGGCCTGCTCGGCGACCCTGGGGCTCGGCACGAACAAGGGCAAGCGAGCCACACGCGGCCAATCGGCAGCGGCCAACTGTTGCAGGTGTTCAAGACCCTGCCCACTGCTGACCACCACGCCGTTCAGGCGTTCCGCTTCGATGCGAGCCACCAGCGTGCCCGCCGGGTATACCGGCAGGCAACGACGATACAGTTCCAGATAATCGACACTAGCACCTTGCTCTGCAAGACGCTCGGCCAGCAGTTCGCGACCTCCTATCCCACGGGCGATCAGGACACGGGGTGCGGGACCCTTGATAGCCTGGTCCAACGCCGGGAGCATGAGCAAGGCTTCGCTGTCGTCACCCTGTGCAGGGAAAGCCACCGACAGCCCCGCAGACTGCAACACCGCGGCCGTGGCTTGACCTACGGTGAACCAACCAGCTGGGGGCGGCTGCAGCCCTGCTTGAGCAAGCTGCGCAAGCAGCAACCTGGCTGCCGGCTTACTGACCACGATCATCGCCTGGTACTGCCCTAGGCCGGCAAGCTGCTGACGCTGCAGAGCATCCATCTGCACCGGCTCGATCGCCAGCAACGGCAGGCACTCGCTGGCAATGCCGGCCGCGGCCAGCGTCTGGGCCAGCGCCGCGCAGTCCTCTTCAGGACGGGTCAGCAACAGGCGCCACGAACTCACGGATGCCCGGCCTCACCATAGACTTCCTTGAGAATGGCGGCGGCACCTTGGCCCAGGAGGTCTTCGGCCACCTGCACCCCCAAGGTTTCAGCGGATGCCCGCGGTGCACGCGCCTCAGCCATCAGCAGGGTCCCACCGCTGGGCTGGCCGACCAGGCCGCGCAGCCATAGCTGCTCGCCTTCGAGCACGGCATAGCAGGCAATCGGTACCTGGCAGCCACCGTTCAAGTGCTTGTTCAACGCGCGTTCGGCCACCACACGGTCAGCGGTATCGATGTGGTGCAAAGGCGCCAACAGCGCATGGATCTCGCTGTCTGCGCTACGGCACTCGATACCCACCGCGCCCTGGCCACCGGCCGGCAGGCTGTCGTCGACACTGATGCTGGCGGTGATGCGGTCTTCGAAGCCCAGACGGATCAGGCCCGCCGCGGCAAGGATGATGGCGTCGTACTCACCGGCATCGAGCTTGGCCAGGCGAGTGTTGACGTTGCCACGCAGGAAGCGGATTTGCAGGTCAGGGCGGCGGGCCAGCAACTGGGCCTGACGGCGCAGGCTGGAGGTGCCGACGATGCTGCCGGCCGGCAGCGCTTCGAGGCTGGGAAAACGGTTGGAAACGAAGGCATCGCGGGGGTCTTCACGCTCGCAGATGCAGTACAGGCCCAGGCCTTCGGGGAAGTCCATGGGTACATCCTTCATCGAATGCACGGCGATGTCGGCCTCATTGTCCAGCAGGGCTGTTTCCAGCTCCTTGACGAACAGGCCTTTGCCGCCAATCTTCGCCAGCGGCGCGTCGAGCAGTTTGTCGCCGCGGCTGACCATGGGCACCAGCGTCACCAGAAGGCCAGGGTGCGCCTGTTCGAGGCGGGCTTTGACATATTCGGCCTGCCACAGGGCCAAGGCACTTTTACGGGTGGCAATGCGGATTTCGCGAGTGGACATGGAACGCCCCGATGCTTAGGAATGCCGCCGATGATAACAGCTCCGTCGGTATCGCTAGCAGATGTGGGTCATTAACCAGGCTGGCCATGCGCGCCCTCATCGCCAGGTCGCCGGCGATGGGGCACTGGCAGCGCTCAGAGCGTCTGCATCATCTTGCGTACGCCAGCCACATGCCGGCGGCTGACAGTCAAGGCATCACCATTGAGGCCTTTGAGGAACAGTTGAAAATGCCCAAGCGGCGTGCGCTGCAGGCGTTCGATGCGATCGCGGGCTACCAGGGCGTTGCGGTGGATACGCACGAAGCGGTCGCCGAACTCATCTTCCAAGGCCTTGAGTGGCTCATCGAGCAACACTTCGCCCGCTTCGTGGCGCAGCGTGACGTATTTGTGGTCGGCGATGAAATAGATCACCTGGAGCAAAGGGATCAGCTCGATGCCCTTGCGCGTACGCGCGCTGATATGGCTGCGCGGGCCACCCCCTTCACTTCCTGGCCGGGTCAGCGCCGCCAACTGCGTGCGACTGGGTTTCTCAGCTTTGCGCAAAGCATCACGCAGAGCATGGGGATGGATCGGTTTGGATACATGGCTGAGGGTGCTGTCGGTGAAAGCCTCTGCGCCGTATTCATCGTCATCGGCGTCGCTGCAGAACACGACCGATGGCGGTGATTCGCGCTCGCACAAGCGGGCCGCGACCTGCAGGCCGTCAAGGCCCGGCATGCGAATATCCAGCAGGACCACATCAGGCTTGAGGCTTTCAATCAGGGCCAGGGCCTCCTCGCCGCTGGTGGCGCTGGGCTCCAGCACGGTGTACCCCTCCAGCTCCCCGAATAGCCGCGCCAAGCGTTCACGGGGTAGGGATTCGTCATCAACGATCAGGACATTCATAATTGCTCTGGATTCCTGAGTGAGTCTCGCACAGGTATAGCGTAGACAGTTGCAGGTCGAGCGACACTGCGGTCACGCTCTAGACCAATACGATGGCCAAAGATTCACTGCGCTGGCAGATTCGCTGCCAGTCCTTTGTCCAACTGTAGACGGTCCGTGGAACACTGCCGTTCAATCGTTGAATATCGTCTTTACCTCAATCGAGCGGGGTTTTATGCCGATTTCTGTCGACCGGCGTCCTTCGGCCACACGCCCAACCCTGCTATTATCGCCGCCACTTTTTCGTTCACGCCTTCAACGAGTGAATCCATGAGCACCGACAAGACCAATCAGTCCTGGGGCGGCCGCTTCAGTGAACCCGTCGACGCCTTCGTCGCCCGCTTCACCGCCTCGGTCGATTTCGACAAGCGCCTGTACCGCCACGACATCATGGGTTCGATCGCCCACGCCACCATGCTGGCGCAGGTCGGTGTACTCAGCGATGCCGAGCGCGACACCATCATCGACGGCCTGAACACCATCCAGGCTGAAATCGAGGCCGGCAATTTCGACTGGCGCGTCGACCTCGAAGACGTGCACATGAACATCGAAGCACGCCTGACCGACCGCATCGGCATCACCGGCAAGAAGCTGCACACCGGCCGTAGCCGCAACGACCAGGTCGCCACCGACATCCGCCTGTGGCTGCGCGACGAGATCGACCTGATTCTGGCCGAAATCACCCGCCTGCAGCAGGGCCTGCTGGAACAGGCCGAGCGCGAAGCCGAAACCATCATGCCGGGCTTCACCCACCTGCAGACCGCCCAGCCGGTCACTTTCGGCCACCACCTGCTGGCCTGGTTCGAAATGCTCAGCCGCGACTACGAGCGCTTGGTGGACTGCCGCAAACGCACCAACCGCATGCCCCTGGGCAGCGCTGCGCTGGCCGGTACCACCTACCCGATCGACCGCGAGCTGACCTGCAAGCTGCTCGGTTTCGAAGCCGTGGCCGGCAACTCGCTGGATGGCGTGTCGGACCGTGATTTCGCCATCGAATTCTGCGCTGCCGCCAGCGTGGCGATGATGCACCTGTCGCGCTTCTCTGAAGAGCTGGTGCTGTGGACCAGCGCCCAGTTCCAGTTCGTCGACCTGCCCGACCGTTTCTGCACTGGCAGCTCGATCATGCCGCAGAAGAAGAACCCCGACGTACCTGAGCTGGTGCGCGGCAAGAGCGGCCGCGTGTTCGGCGCCCTGACCGGCCTGCTGACCTTGATGAAAGGCCAGCCGCTGGCCTACAACAAGGACAATCAGGAAGACAAGGAGCCACTGTTCGACGCCGCTGATACGCTGCGCGATTCGCTGCGTGCCTTTGCCGACATGATCCCGGCCATCAAGCCCAAGCACGCGATCATGCGCGAAGCGGCCCTGCGCGGCTTCTCCACCGCCACCGACCTGGCCGACTACCTGGTGCGTCGCGGCCTGCCGTTCCGTGATTGCCACGAGATCGTCGGCCATGCGGTGAAGTATGGCGTTGACACCGGCAAGGACCTGGCCGAGATGAGCCTGGATGAACTGCGCCAGTTCAGCGACCAGATCGAGCAGGACGTATTCGCCGTGTTGACGCTGGAAGGCTCGGTGAATGCCCGTAACCACATTGGTGGTACTGCGCCTGCCCAGGTGCGCGCTGCCGTTGTGCGCGGCAAGGCATTGCTGGCTTCGCGCTAAGCGCCATTGCGAGGGCTTCGCCCTCGTTCGCCGGCAAGCCGGCTCCCACAATGACCGCGCCGCTCTCAAGCGGTGCGCAATCCCTGTAGGAGCCGGCTTGCCGGCGATTGGGCTGCACAGCAGCCCCTCTTCAGATCAGCGCTTGCCGCTGCGGATCATCTCCATGAAGGCCGGCATTGCCGCCTCCTTGTCCGCCAGAATCTTCACCATGTGCGGGTTCTCGCGCATTTTCTCCAGCAACGCCTTCGCCTGCGGGAAGTCTGCGAGGAAGTCGATGCCCAGCACCTTCTTGCCTACCGCACACGCCAGATCGACCGAGAAGCAGAACATCAGGTCGGCAATGGTCAGTTGCTCACCGGCCACATAGGGCGCAAAACGGCCATTGCGCTTCAAGGTGGCGAAGCCCGCCAGCAGATCCGCACGCGCCCGCTCCTTGATCACTGAATCGACCTCCATCCCAAAGAACGACTCGGCATAGCAGGTACGCGCCGGCAGTTCGATATACAGCTCGATCTCCTTGAGCAGCTCACGCACTTTCGCCTGTTCGAATGGATCGGCCGGCAACAGCGCCTTGCCGCCCTGCGTCTGCTCGATATAGTCGAGAATCACGCTGGTCTCGCTGATGAAGCCGTGTTCGGTTTCCAGCACTGGCACCTTGCCGCGCGGGCTGACTTCCAGCGCTTGCGGTGCCTGGCCGCCATAAAAGGTGACCTCTTCGAACGGCAAGCCTTTTTCCAGCAGGGCCAGCTTGACCATGTTGTAGTAGTTGCTGACCGAGAATCCGTGAAGCTTGAGCATGGGGTAACAGCCTCCAGGCCGTAAGGGGTTGGCCGGGCTTTTATAGCTCGTTACGCCTGCGCCTGACCAGCGTCATGCACCCGGTCGATGACCGGGCATTGCCGACTCGGGCGTGGCACACTGTGTGCCCAATCACAGGAGTAGCGCCATGAGCGAGCCCACCGACATCGACAATGACGACGAAGCCTTCGCCGAGGCGACGCTGACCCAGGCCATCGAAAACCAGATAGAAAGCGGCGAACCGCCGGCCGCCAAGGCGACGTTCAACAAGCTGAGCCTCGTCGGCTACGAGCGCGAAGACATCCTCAACCTCATGGCCCACGTGCTGGCCATCGAGATCGACAACATGCTCGACGAGGACCGCCCGTTCAACACCCAATGGTACGAAACCGCCCTGCGCGCGTTGCCCGAGCTACCCCCTGAGGCAGATCAAGGCGCGGACGAATAACCCGACTACACTCCAGGGTCAGGCACCGTTGGCGGTGCCGCCATCCTCGTCTGGAAGTCAGGAGTCGCCATGTCCTTCACCCCCGAACTGATTGCTGAACTGGAAGTCCTTGCCCTGTTCAATCTGGACAGCAGCCAGGAAGGCATCAAGATTCACGCCAATGCCTCACCCGCGCTGGTCGCAGCGGCTCGACGCCTGCATGAAAAGCAATTGACCGATCAGCCTGATGGCGGTTACCTCACCAGCCTTGGGCATGACGCGGTCGAAAGCGTGCAACTGCTGCTGAACATCCTCAAGTCGCCCCAGCCGGCGTAACCTGCCCGGCCCCATCGCCGGCAAGCCGGGGATGGGGCACACAAAGGCGCGAGAAAAATGGCGTCAAAACTCCAACTGCCGCTTATCCGAGTGCATTACTCAGGCTAAACTCGCCAAAGTTCCCCCGGCCTGCCCTGAGTTCGCAATGACCCATCCCCACGAGATTCGCCCTGATATCGAAGACGGCATCGACCGCAAGGTGCTGGCGAAATTGCGTGCGCGGTTCCTGCAGCTGAACATGGGCCGGCTACAGCGCGCCATGGATGGGCTTTCGACCCGCCAGCAACAGGTTTTGACCCTGCTACCGCTGCTGTTTCACGTCAACCATCCCCTGTTGCCTGGGTATGTTTCGGGTAGCACACCGGCCGGCGTGTCGGGCTTCGAGCCCGATGCCAACCTGGTCGCCGAGGGCCAACGGCTGGCGCGGTCATTCACTTACAAGACACGCCTGGGCAACCCCAACCGCCCGATACACGGCCTGTACCTGATGGGCAGCCTTGGCACGCTGGCCCAGGCCGAGCAAAGCGACATCGACCTGTGGGTCTGTCATGCCCCCGGCCTGGGTGACAGCCAGCTCGAAGAGCTGCGGCGCAAATGCCAGTTGCTCGAAGCCTGGGCTGCCAGCCTCGGCGCCGAAGCACATTGCTTCCTGATCGACCCGCAAAGCTTCGCCCGAGGCCAGCGCGACAGCCAGCTCAGCTCCGACGACTGTGGTACCACCCAGCACTACCTGCTGCTCGACGAGTTCTACCGCACGGCCATCTGGCTGGCCGGGCGCACACCGCTCTGGTGGCTGGTGCCGGTGTATGAAGAGCGCAATTACAGCAGCTATACCGAAACCTTGCTGTCCAAGCGTTTCATCCGCAGCACCGATGCCCTCGACCTGGGCAACCTGGCCCACATCCCGGCCGGCGAGTTCGTCGGTGCTGGCCTGTGGCAGCTGTTCAAAGGTATCGACTCACCTTACAAGTCACTGCTCAAGCTGTTGCTAACCGAGGTCTACGCCAGCGAACACCCAGCCGTGCGCTGCCTGAGCCTGGACTACAAACAGGCGGTCTTCGCCAACCACCTCGACCTCGACGCGCTTGACCCCTATGTCATGGTTTACCGGCGCATCGAACGCTACTTGCTAGCGCGCGGTGAAACCAGGCGGCTGGAGCTGGCAAGGCGCAGCCTTTACCTGAAGGTCAACAAGAAGCTCAGCGGCCTGGACCGCGCACGCAGCAACGGCTGGCAGCGTCGGTTGCTCAAGCGCCTGGCCGATGAGTGGGGCTGGGACGAGCGCCAGCTGGCCTTACTCGACAGCCGTAGCCAGTGGAAGGTACGCCAGGTGGCGGTCGAGCGCCGCGAGCTGGTCGCCGAGCTCAACCACAGCTACCGCTTTCTCAGCCAGTTCGCGCAAAACCAGAACGCCAACAGCCGCGCCGACCAACGCGACCTCAACGTACTGGGCCGGCGCCTGTACGCAGCCTTCGAGCGGCGCGCCGGCAAGATAGAGGTGATCAACCCAGGCATCGCACCGGACCTCGCCGAGGACACCCTGACACTGGTTCAGTCACCCAACCGCAAGGAACCCGGCAGCCACCACTGGGGCCTGTACAACGGCAACCTGGGCGTCCACGAGTGGGAGCATTTCAGCCCGATCAAGCGTTGCCGGGAGCTGCTCGAACTGCTGACCTGGGCCCACCGCAACGGCGTTATCGACAGCACTACGCGCTTTGCGCTGCACCCCGGCGTCAGCGACTTGAGCGAATTCGAGCTGTTCAACCTGCTTGGCAGCCTGCAGCAAAGCATTCCCTTGCCGCTTGAGGCCGTCAGCGAAGTGCGATTGCTGCAGCCCAGCGTGGCCGAAGAGATCCTGCTGCTGGTCAACGTTGGCGTCGACCCGCTGCGCCACCACCGCGACCTGAACATCCTGATGACCACCGAGCGCACCGACTCGCTGAGCTATGCAGGCGTGCGCGAAAACCTGGTGCTGACCCTCGATCAGGTCACCCTCAACAGCTGGAACGAGGTGCTGGTGCAGCGCTACGACGGCGAGCACGCCCTGCTGCGCTGCATGCGGGACTTCCTCAACAGCCTCGGCCAGCGCAGCCACCGGCCGCGCGTGCGGGTGCGTTGCTTCTGCCACAACCGCGCGCAAGCCATCAGCCAGCGGGTCGAGGAGATTTTCGACACGGTGCAATTACTGCTCGACCAGGGCCGCAACCACCGCTACCTGCTGCAGGTGGCGCAGTACACCCACGCACTGGAACTGGTGCCCGGCCAGGTCAGCCTCGCCACCCTGACCGATCACGATGCCGTGCTCGATTACCTAAGCGAAGAACGCAGCGCCTACAGCCCACTTTATCTGGATGCCAACGCACTGCAGGACCACGACCTTTCGCTGCTGCTGGAACAAGGCCGCCCCGGCTGCATTCAGGTGTTCTACCGCCTGCTCGAGGGCTGGGCCGACCTGTATGTGCTGGATGAGTACAACGCGTTATGGCAGCAACGCCTGCCATTGCACGACGAGAATCACCTGCTATTGCCCCTGCAGCGCTTTCTGCGCTCGGTGGTAATGCGCCACGACGCCCGCGTGCCGCTCGATAACCTGCACCAGGCATCTTTGTACATCGATTATGCTCAGCTACTGCCCTCGGGCACGGGCAAGGCACGCAGCATCGAGCCCCGACCGACGCCAGACATCGTCAACGATCAGCCCTACTATGAAGTTCAGGCCATCCTCCAGGCCGGCACCGGCGATGACGTGCACGTCACGCTCTACTGCGACCAACTGGAATTCTCCGAACTGGACCACGGCGATGAACTGTACACCGTGGTAGCCAGGCAGATTCTGAGCCAGCGCCGCGATGCCGGGCATTATCGTTGCTACATCACTGACCTGGACCTGTCCGAACTGCTCGATGACGAACAGGGTTCGACCCTCCTCTACCTGCGCTACAAGCGGGAGCTGGAAAAAGCCCTGAACGACGGGTTGGAGCAGTTGCAGGCGTCGCTCGCACCTTGACCCCGGTGCGCTTTCCCTCTGCACGGCCGCACACGGCGGCAACATCCTTGGGCACTCAATCAATGACTGGAGTGCGTCATGGACAAGCAGAACTGGATGGGCGCCCTGCCCGAATTAGGCCGCCTGCGTATCGATCAGCTGATTCTCCCCGGCAGCCATGACTCTGGGATGGACAAGCAGGCGGACAACATCGTCCCGCCCCAGGAAGTGACCCAGGACGTTTCCTGCATCGAACAGGTTCGCGGCGGCATCCGCGTGCTTGATCTGCGGGTGCGCGCCAACCGCGAGTACACGCCCGATTCGCCTTATCGCTACAAGCTGTTCCACCTGAGTACATCGGGGCGCACCGTACAGGGCGACATCGCCCTGGAACTGAACCGCTTTTACGAAGACCCGGCAAACGTTCGTGAAATCATCATTCTCGACTTCCATGGGTTCGACAACTTCAGCGACCAGGAACATGCCTGGTTGCAGGAGATGCTGGAGAAGCACCTGGGCCAGCGCATCATCCCCTGGGCGTTGCACACCCTGACGCTGGATCAACTCTGGATTGAACACCCAGGCAAGACCGTGGTGATTGCGTACAACAACTCCGCCCGCGGGCAGCACTGGCCAGGCGTGGAACATGGCTGGATGGGTGAGAACACACCGTCCACCGAAGAGCTGAAAGCCTTCATGGACAAGCGGGCGCAACGCTATAAACCTGATTACACCCTGCGTTCCATCCAGTGCGCCAAATACAACAAAGGGTGGTTTTCGCCGGACGACTTCAGCGACAAGGTCGATGAATGGTTCGAATCAACAGGTATCGACAGTTACATCCAGAACTTCCACATCATCAACACGGACTGGTCGCTGCGCAGCAGGATCGTCGACAACTGCATCGATGCCTGCGCTATCAGGGCGCGGAACACGCCCTGAAAGCCATGGGGGATCAGAGGTCGAAATCGCCTGCCGCTTCCGGCTGGTATTCCACCTCCAGCAGCTTGAGCTTAAGGGTCTTGCCGCCCGGCGCCGGCCAATCGATCTGTTCACCCACCGACAAGCCCAGCAGCGCGCATCCGATCGGCGCCAGGACCGAGACCTTGCCTTCGCCACCGGCATCCTTCGGGTACACCAGGGTCAGGTGGTAGTCCTTGCCACTGGCCTCTTCACGGCAGTGCACGCGCGAGTTCATGGTCACCACGCCGGCCGGCACGTCCTCGTGACCGACCACCTGCTCGGCGCGGTCCAGCTCCTCCTGCAGGGCGAGCACACCTGGGGTGCTTTCGTCGAGGCTGTCGATCAGGCGCTCGAGACGCTGCACGTCCAATCGGGTAAGGATGAGGGAGGGCTTGGTGCTCATGATCCAGTCAGACTCCATTGAACAGGTGGTTTTCTAAGGGCAGATAAAGCAAAACCCCGCCCAGAGGGCGGGGTTTGATGAGTGCTTTGGCGTCACCGACGCATAACCCGACACTACCACAGCCGGGCAAATACTCAACCCTGCGTGCGCAAGGCCTCGGCTTCGCGGCAAATCTGCCGGCGCCGTTCGTCATCAGCCGAGCGCCACTCGCGAATGTGCTCGACATGGCGATGGCAGCCGGTGCAAACGCGCTGTTCATTCAGCCGGCACACGCTGATGCACGGCGACGGCACTGCTGGGCTGACGTTACTGTAAAGCGGCTTGGCCGGCCGCGCCTGGGCGCTCATTTCAGATCTCGTCGAAGTCCAGCTTTTCGCCGGCCCGCTCCCAGACAATCCGCTCGAGCATCTCGCCCAGCAGCTCTTCGCTCTTCTCGCAGACCCACTTGCCGCTCTCTTCGTCGTAGTCGAAGTGGAAGCCTCCGGAGCGGTCGGCCAGCCAAAGCTGACGCAGCGGCTCCTGGCGGCTGAAGATCAGCTGGCTGCCATTGTCGAACTTGATGGTGAGGACGCCGGCGGAATTCTCCATGTCCAGGTCAAGGCCGCTCTCGTCGAACAGGTCTTCCAGGGCCTGTTGGGTGGCGTCGACCAGATCATGGAAACGCGCTTCGCTCAAACTCATTGCAGGAACCTCGAAATTGGCTGCGTTACAGGCAGGTCGGGCACGATACGGGCGCTTGGCGCCAGCCGCAAGCGGGGAGCTTCAAGCGGCAGGAAAAAGCTCAGCCTACACCTGAACGTTTTTTCTTGCCGCTTGCCGCTCGCCGCTCGGGGCCAATTTCTGCCCGCCCGGCGGACCGGCTCTTGCATAGGCAATCCGGCAGTCGCTCGGTATACTCGGGCGCAATACTGCATATTTCAAAGGATTTCACCCATGAAGCGCCTGATTTCCTCGCTCGCGGCGCTGGTCGCGGTTGCCTGCCTCGTTTCGGCCTGCGGTCAGAAAGGCCCCCTCTACCTGCCAGAAGACGGCAAGGACGGCAAGGGCAGCCAGAAGTCGCATCAGCACCAGCACGCTCAGCCTGTCCAGCCACAGGATGAACAGCCAATCGAGCCCGAGCAAACGCCAGAGCAGTAAGGAAATCAGATGAACGCTTTCAATTACCGCGACGGTGAACTGTTCGCGGAGGGCGTGGCCCTGTCGGCCATCGCCGAACGGTTCGGCACCCCCACCTACGTGTACTCGCGCGCCCACATCGAGGCCCAGTACCGCAGCTATACCGATGCCCTGCAAGGTGTCGAGCACCTGGTGTGCTTCGCGGTCAAGGCTAACTCCAACCTTGGCGTGCTGAACGTGCTGGCCCGCATGGGCGCAGGCTTCGACATCGTTTCCGGCGGTGAGCTGGAGCGGGTACTGGCCGCCGGTGGGCGGGCTGACCGCGTGGTGTTCTCCGGCGTCGGCAAGACCCGCGAAGACATGCGCCGGGCCCTGGAGGTCGGCGTGCATTGCTTCAACGTCGAATCCACCGACGAACTGGAGCGCCTGCAGGTGGTAGCCGCCGAGATGGGCAAGGTGGCCCCGGTCTCGCTGCGGGTCAACCCGGACGTCGATGCCGGTACCCACCCGTACATCTCCACCGGCCTCAAAGAGAACAAGTTCGGCATCGCCATCGCCGACGCCGAAGCCATCTATGTGCGTGCCGCGCAGCTGCCAAACCTGGAAGTGGTCGGTGTCGACTGCCACATCGGCTCGCAGCTGACCAGCGTAGACCCATTCCTCGACGCCCTCGACCGCCTGCTGGACCTGGTCGACCGCCTGGCCGACTGCGGCATCCACCTGCGCCACCTGGACCTGGGCGGCGGTGTTGGCGTGCGCTATCGCGACGAAGAGCCGCCGCTGGTAGCCGATTACATCAAGGCCATCCGCGAGCGCGTCGGTGATCGTGACCTGGCCCTGGTGTTCGAGCCTGGCCGCTACATCGTGGCCAACGCCGGTGCCCTGCTGACCCGCGTTGAATACCTCAAGCACACCGAACACAAAGACTTCGCCATCATCGATGCGGCGATGAACGACCTGATCCGTCCGGCCCTCTACCAGGCCTGGATGGGCGTCAGCGCGGTCATCCCACGCGAAGGCGAAGGCCGTGCCTACGACCTGGTCGGGCCAATCTGCGAAACCGGCGATTTCCTCGCCAAGGACCGCCAGCTGAACCTGGCCGAAGGTGACCTGCTGGCTGTGCAGTCCGCGGGCGCCTATGGTTTCGTCATGAGCTCGAACTACAACACCCGTGGCCGTTGTGCGGAAATCCTGGTCGACGGCGATCAGGCTTTCGAAGTCCGCCGTCGCGAGACCATTGCCGAACTGTACGCTGGCGAAAGCCTGCTGCCGGAGTGACCCCATGCTTCTGCGTTTTACCAAGATGCATGGGCTGGGCAATGACTTCATGGTCCTGGACCTGGTCAGCCAACACGCACACATCCAGCCCAAGCACGCCAAGCAATGGGGCGACCGCCACACCGGGATCGGCTTCGACCAGCTGCTGATCGTCGAGGCTCCGAACAATCCGGAAGTGGATTTCCGCTACCGGATCTTCAATGCCGACGGTTCGGAAGTGGAGCAATGCGGCAACGGCGCACGCTGCTTCGCACGCTTCGTGCTGGACAAACGCTTGACCGCGAAAAAGCGCATCCGTGTGGAAACCAAGGGCGGCATCATCGAACTGGACGTGCAGAACGATGGCCAGGTGTGTGTCGACATGGGGCCGCCGCGCTTCAATCCCGCCGAAATCCCATTCGACGCTGATGAGCAGGCGCTCAGTTACCCGCTGGAGGTGGACGGCGAAGTGCACGCTATCGCTGCCTTGTCCATGGGTAACCCGCATGCCGTGCTGCGCGTCGATGACGTACATACTGCGCCGGTCCATGACCTAGGCCCGAAAATCGAAAACCACCCACGCTTTGCGCAGCGGGTGAACGCCGGTTTCCTTCAGGTCATTGACCGCCACCGCGCCAACCTGCGGGTATGGGAACGTGGTGCCGGCGAGACCCAGGCCTGCGGCACCGGTGCTTGTGCAGCTGCCGTGGCAGCCATCAGCCAGGGCTGGATGGACTCTCCGGTGACCCTGGACCTGCCTGGTGGGCGCCTGCACATCGAGTGGGCCGGCCCCGGCACGTCCGTGTTGATGACTGGCCCAGCCGTACGTGTCTACGAAGGACAGGTTCGTCTCTAAGCGAGTAACTGCCATGACCGATCAGCCCAAGGTTGTACCCCAGCTGTCCAGTGAGCTCGACGCCGAAGCGGTGGTCGCCTACCTGCGCGCCCACCCGACCTTCTTTGCCGAACATGATGAACTGCTGGTCGAGCAGCGTATCCCTCACCAGCGTGGCGACAGCGTGTCGCTGGTGGAGCGCCAGCTCAAACTGCTGCGCGATCGCAACATCGAGATGCGCCATCGCCTGTCGCAACTGATGGACGTGGCCCGGGACAACGACCGGCTGTTCGACAAGACGCGCCGGCTGATCCTGGACCTGCTCGATGCCGGCAGCCTGGAAGAAGTGGTCATGGCGGTCGAAGACAGCCTGCGCCAGGAGTTCCAGGTACCGTTCGTCAGCCTGATCCTGTTCGGTGACCATGCAGCGCCGGTCGGCCGTTGGGCCAGCAATGCCGAGGCCCAACAGGCCATCGGCGGCCTGCTGGGCGGTGGCAAGACAGTCAGTGGCAACCTGCGTGAGCACGAACTGGTGTTCCTGTTCGGTGAGCAGCAGCATCAGGAAGTGGGCTCCAGCGCCGTTGCTGCCCTGGAGTACCAAGGGTTGCACGGCGTGCTGGCGATCGGCAGCCGCGACCCGCAACACTACAAAAGCAGCGTCGGCACCCTGTTCCTTGGCTACATCGCCGAAGTGCTCGCCCGCGTGGTCCCGCGCGTGACCCAGCCCCTGCGCCCGGTGCGCTGATGGAACGCCAGCTGGAGGCTTATTGCGCTCACCTGCGCAACGAGCGCCAAGTGTCCGAGCACACGCTGCTGGCCTACCGTCGCGACCTCCAGAAGGTCATCGAATACTGCAACACCCAAGGCATCGCTGGCTGGGGCGCATTACAGATCCAGCAACTGCGCCAACTGATCGCCCGTCAGCATCATCATGGGCAGTCCTCGCGCAGCCTGGCGCGGCTGCTGTCGGCGGTACGCGGGCTGTATCGCTACCTGAACCGTGAAGGCCTTTGCCAGCACGACCCTGCCAGCGGCCTGAGCGCGCCCAAAGGCGAGCGCCGGCTGCCCAAGGTGCTGGACACCGACCGCGCCCTGCAACTGCTCGACGGCGGCGTGGACGACGACTTCATCGCCCGCCGCGACCAGGCGATCCTCGAACTGTTCTACTCCTCTGGCCTGCGCCTGTCCGAGCTGACCAACCTCGACCTCGAACACCTGGACCTTGCCGCCGGCCTGGTGCAAGTGCTCGGCAAAGGTGGCAAGGCGCGCGTGCTGCCTGTGGGCCGCAAGGCGCGCGAGGCCATGCAGCAATGGTTGCGACTGCGCGGTATCGGCAGCCCGCGTGACGGCGCCGTGTTCATCAGCCGCCAAGGCAACCGCCTTGGGCCACGGGCTATCCAGATGCGGGTCAAGGCAGCCGGTGAGCGCGAACTGGGCCAGCACCTGCACCCGCACATGCTTCGCCATTCATTCGCCAGCCATGTGCTGGAATCGTCCCAGGACCTGCGGGCGGTGCAGGAAATGCTCGGCCATGCCGACATCAGCACCACACAGATCTACACCCACCTGGACTTCCAGCACCTGGCCGCGGTGTACGACAGCGCCCACCCACGGGCCAAACGCAGCAAAGGCACAGACTCATGAGCATCAAGCTGATCACGTTCGACCTTGACGACACCCTGTGGGATACCGCGCCAGTGATTGCCAGCGCGGAAGTCGTGCTGCGCGACTGGCTGCAGGCCAACGCCCCGATACTTGGCGGCGTGCCCGTGGAGCACCTGTTCGCCATCCGCGAGCGGTTGGTGCAGGCCGAGCCAGGCCTCAAGCACCGAATCAGCGCCTTGCGCCGGCGTGTGCTGTTCCACGCCCTGGAAGAAGTCGGCTACAGCGAGAAGCAGGCACAAGAACTGGCCAACGAGGGCTTTGAAGTGTTCCTGCATGCACGCCATCAGGTCGAAGTATTCCCTGAAGTGCAGCCGGTGCTGGAGATTCTGCGCCATCACTACACCTTGGGCGTGGTCACCAACGGCAACGCCGATGTAAGCCGTCTGGGGCTGGCGGATTACTTCCGCTTTGCCCTGTGTGCAGAGGACCTGGGCATCGGCAAGCCAGACCCGGCGCCGTTCATGGAAGCACTCAAGCGTGGCGAGGCTGAAGCCAGTGCGGCGGTGCATATTGGTGATCACCCAGGCGACGACATCGCCGGGGCCCAGCGTGCCGGTTTGCGCGCCGTCTGGTTCAACCCGCAGGGTAAGGCCTGGGCGGGCGAGCGGGCGCCGGATGCCGAGATCCAGCGCTTGTCCCAGCTGCCCGACGTGCTCGCGCGCTGGCGCTGACAGGGGCCGCTTCGCGCCCCATTCGCGGGGCAAGCCCGCTCCCACAGTAATACCACCGCCCTTAGGCATTGTGCGGTTCCTGTGGGAGCGGGCGTGTCGGGGCGCCGAACCGCCGCAAAGAGGCCGGCACAGGCCATACAAATCTCACAGGCACAACAAAGACTGTTCAATTGCTGGCTAACCGGTGATGCGATCGTTGGCGATGCAGCCACCACCAGGAGGTGCCGCCCTTGATCAGCTCTGAAAGCCCTATGAAACCAAGCATCAGCCACGGATCGTAATCGGGTACGAAGCTAGCCCAGATCAACAATATCGAGAGCGAAGGTGCAGCGAAAAGCAGCCTAAAGGGTATCTGCGCGAGCCCTAAATACACACCAGACTTTCTGCCACTGAGGAGAAGCACAGTGCTGAGAATGATCGAAACGTGCAGAACCAGATTCATCAAAATGAGCATAACGGTTAGCAGACCTTGCTCTCGCCATAAGCTCAACATGCTCTGCAAGTCAGTAAAGAAAGGTAGATGGCTACGCCGCACGCTGGCTACGATGTAGAGCAGCAAAGAAAGGGCATCCAGAATGCCCCACAATTGCAATACCCAACGCTCTTCTTTTCGTCCTCCGGGCATCATTTTTTTCTCGGTGTTCGTAGGTTTCAAAAGGAAGAACTGGCTGCCAGTGCCAAGATTTTCCACTGACCTGCCACTTATCATCTCCTTCAGAATACCGCTGCGTTATAGCTCGCAATTCCCCATAGCGACGAATAACAGATCGTGATGCCAGATGATCATCATTACCATCGAGGGGAACCCATTGCTGGGTTACGACACGGGTGGTGTTGTCATAATCCTTGCCTTCCGAGCCGAAGAGACGACCCTCGTCACCCAGCGAGCCTAGGCGGTTTTGCAGCATCGCGAATGTATTTTTCAACCCGTCATAATCGATGTCGATCGTGCGCCACTTACCAGGCCCTCTCTCATCATCGGCCTGCTGCTTGAACGGCCCTGGCAGAGGAAAGCACTGAGTTGCACCTTGGTAACCATCTATCCTCATGGGCTTGAATGGTTCGTTGGTCAAAAATAGCCACCTGCCGCTTCTGATTTCTTCGACTGCTACCTCGATATCTTTGGCGGAAAGGTCTCGCTGAAGGGTGATGCCGCAACTCCTGAGAAACTCATCCTTACCGTCAAGGCGACTGTTCCCTTTAAGAGCACGCTCTACGTTTCCCTTAGCAAAAAAAGGGTCCTCTACTCTAGAAAAGTCTTCCTTGCGTAGCTTGCAACGACGAACCAGTTTGTCCATAAACACCTCCAGAATCAGTGAGCAATGCTTGCCTGGAAGCGACAAAATGGCCTAGCTGAAAACACCTACTTTTTGTGTAAGAAATAACTGCAATTTTCGTCAGGCACAAAAAAGCCCGCAGCGACGGCGGGCTCTTTTGTATTCAGCCACTCAGATAGGGCGGCTGCCGTACTTGTTGTCCGGCTTCTTGGGCGGGTCGGCGACTACGTTGGCCTCGACTTCCTGCACCTTGCCACCGCGCGAAAGGAATTCTTCCATCGCCTTGGCCAGGGCATCACGCTCCTTTTGCTTGGCTTCCATGCTCGGCATCTCGTCTACCGAAACAGCTGCCTTGGATTTACCCTTGGCGACCGGTGCCGGGCTGCTGTCGTCATCGCCAGCGTCCTCGGCAACATCGTCAGCCGCAGCTTCGAGGCCATCATCAGCCTCGTCTTCGTCGCCTACTTCGAGGTCATCATTTTCCAGATCGTCGTCGCTCATGTTCTACCTCATGACTTGCGAAAAGCAGGTTAGTTATAGACCAGTGCAGCCGTAGACCGGCAGCCACCAGTGAAAATTCAACTGGCCGTGGGTTGGCCACTGCCCTTGAGACGGCACTCCTGATGGGACGCCCCGCCCAGCAGGCCCTGCTCCTGGCAGGACCCGACAAAACCTTGCAGCCCTTGCTGGCCACACGCTATTGGCAAGCCTAGCAAAGGCTGACGAAGCGTGCGGACAACTCGTGCAACACCTCTCGGCGCGCATTCTAGCGCGCCCGTGGAAAAAGCAAAGCTCCATGAACGCCCTGCGAGTTGTAAGTTTTTTGCCTACGTCGCGAACGTGACTGATAAACCGTTTGCTCTGCGGAAAATGGCGAAAAACAGGCAAAAAAATGCCCGGCAAGCCGGGCAAGTTTTTCCAGCGTCGCAGTTACAGGTTGTAACCACGTTCGTTGTGTTGAGCCAGGTCGAGGCCGACCGACTCTTCTTCTTCGTTGACCCGCAGGCCCATCACCACGTCCAGCACCTTGAGGATCACGTAGGTGACGATGGCGGTGTAGACCACGGTGAAAATCACGCCCTTGGCCTGGATCCAGACCTGCGCACCGATGTCGGTGACCGCGCCGAAGCCGCCCAGGGCCGGTGCCGCGAACACACCGGTGAGGATGGCGCCGATGATGCCGCCGATGCCATGCACGCCGAAGGCATCCAGGGAGTCGTCATACCCCAGCTTACGCTTGAGGCTGGTAGCGCAGAAGTAGCAGAGCACGCCAGACACCAGGCCAATCACCAGGGCGCCCATCGGGCCCACGGTGCCGGCAGCCGGGGTGATGGCAACCAGGCCGGCGACCACACCAGAGGCGATGCCCAGGGCGCTCGGTTTGCCGTGGCCGATCCACTCGGCGAACATCCAGCCCAGCGCTGCAGCAGCGGTAGCGATCTGGGTCACCAGCATGGCCATGCCGGCAGTACCGTTGGCGGCCGCGGCGGAGCCGGCGTTGAAGCCGAACCAACCGATCCACAGCATGGCTGCGCCCATCAGGGTGTAGCCCAGGTTGTGCGGGGCCATCGGGGTGGTCGGGTAGCCTTTGCGCTTGCCCAGTACCAGGCAGCAGACCAGGCCAGCGATACCTGCGTTGATGTGCACCACGGTGCCGCCAGCGAAGTCGAGCACGCCCCAGTCCCACATCAGCGCGCCATCACCGCTCCAGACCATGTGCGCGATCGGTGCATAGACCAGGGTGAACCAGATGCCCATGAACACCAGCATCGCCGAGAACTTCATGCGTTCGGCGAAGGCACCCACGATCAGCGCCGGGGTGATGATGGCGAAGGTCATCTGGAAGGTAATGAAGACCGCTTCAGGGAACAGTGCCGCAGCCGACGTCAGCCCGTCCGGCGTTACGCCGCTGAGGAACGCCTTGGAGAAGCCGCCGACGAAGGAATTGAAGTTGAGCACGCCCTTTTCCATACCCGTGGTATCGAAGGCCATGCTGTAACCGTAAACGACCCAGAGGATGCTCATCAGGCCGGTGATGGCAAAGCATTGCATCATCACCGAGAGTACGTTCTTCGAACGCACCATGCCGCCGTAGAACAGGGCCAGGCCCGGGATGGTCATGAACAGCACCAGCGCCGTGGCAGTCAGCATCCAGGCGGTGTCACCGGAGTTCAGTACAGGGGCGGCAGCCTCCTCTGCCAGGGCGATGCCCGGCATTACGAGGGACAATAGGGCTCCTAGCCCTGCGATCTTACGCAGAGTCATGTTGTTTTCTCCTGGGGCGTTGGGTTTGGTGAGGCTTTTTTTGGGCGCTTAGATCGCGTCGGTATCGGTTTCGCCGGTACGGATGCGGATTGCCTGCTCCAGATTCACCACGAAGATCTTGCCGTCACCGATCTTGCCGGTGTTGGCAGCCTTGGTGATGGCTTCGATCACTCGATCGAGGTCCTTGTCGTCGATGGCGACGTCGATCTTCACCTTGGGCAGGAAGTCGACCACGTATTCCGCACCGCGATACAGCTCGGTGTGACCCTTCTGCCGACCGAAGCCTTTGACTTCGGTGACGGTGATGCCCTGCACGCCGATTTCCGACAGTGACTCGCGCACGTCGTCCAGCTTGAACGGCTTGATGATGGCTGTGACTAGCTTCATGAAACTCTCTCCCGATTTGGTGGACTTGCCCCAGGAAAACAAACCCGTCTCAAGTCTAAGCGCAGCGGTTGGCTTTGTAACGCGTCGTCGGCATCCGGCTCCGCGTGCGCACTGCCTGGTCACAAGGAACTGCATCAGTGCATGGCTCGTACAGGTCTTTGCAGAAACCTTGCCAGTTCTGTTAAAGCGCTGAAAAACAGGCAGTTGAGTGAAAGATTGAGGATTGGCCAGTCGCCAGCATTGAAAAGATGCACAACCTTGGTGCACGGCAGTGCAAGGGGCTGCTCGAAAAATGTGCAACGGAACGCCAAACCGGCCCCGTGTTACACTGCCGGCCATTACCCATCTGCAGTGGACAGCCGATCATGCTCGCGCCCAAAGCCCTTCTCGATGCCCTCAGCGACCAGGCCTCGCGCCTGTTCAGCGGCGACACCGCCCAGCCCCGCGCTGAACTGGAAAGCCAGTTCAAGGTGCTGATGCAAGGTGCCTTCAGCAAGCTGGACCTGGTCAGCCGCGAAGAATTCGACAGCCAGATGGTCGTATTGGCCCGCACCCGTGCGCGCCTGGAGGCCCTGGAGAAACAGGTCGCCGAGCTGGAAGCGCGCATGGCACCTGCGTCACAGGAGTAAGCCCCGCGCCCTGCCCTCACGCGGGAGCCCGCACCCGGCCGGGCGCCTGGCTGCTTGGCTTGGGCGGCAGCTCGCTGGCGTGCAGGTCCCCGCGAAACAGCGTTGCGCCGCACACCGTGAACAGCGTCCTGAACAGGTTGTGCGCGTTGCGAATCTGCGCCTGAATGCCCTCGATGGTCGCATCCCCCGGCTGCAGCGCGACAGCACGGTTGGCCCACTCGATGGCCGCAAAGCGGCTCGGCTTGCGCGTACCATGCCCGTGCATCCAGGCCAGGCCAAGCTCCGCGCTGGCTCGCCCGGCTATCGCGCAATCGGGGTAGTGCACCAGATCCAGCAAATAGGCGACCGCCTCCGCACGTTCCCGGGGGTCGCCGAACTGGCGCTGCAAAATGGCCACTTGCAAGCGGGCATGGGCATCGAGCGCTTCGTTGCCCAGGCAATCGAGCAACAAGCGCCTGACCGCCAGCATCACGCTACGCTCGCTCAAACTCTGTTCATCACGCATGCGCTGGCAGGCCAGTTCGTACTTGGCTACCTGGCTGCCTGACTGCGCGGCACACAGCAGCCAATGCGCAGCAATCCCAGTATCGATGTAGTGTTCCGGCGTATTCTCGAGCCGACCGCAATGCAGCGCATAAAGCGCGGCGGCGGCATCGGGCAGCTTGCACTCGGCACACTGCCTGTATAGAAAATACGCGGCCTCGTGGTACTTGGCGGCCCAAAGCAGGCGCGCCACCTCGAGTACATCAAAGCCCAGCCCCTCGCGCCCGCACTGGCGTTTCACCGCAGCGTGCAGCCAGATACGCGCCTGCTCGACGCACTGCCTGAAACCCCACACGCCGAACTGGTGCCCAACCGAGCGCAACGCACAGGCCGCCGCTTGCCTGCGGTTTTCGCTTAACCGCTCGATGGCGATACGCAGGCTCTGCGCATCGTCAGGCACACCATGGGTCACTACCAGGCAGACAACGCTGTAGAACGGCTCGCCAATGGCCGGTACGAAGCCCTGGTCGGGGTATAGCGCGACAGAGGCGACGAAGTCGCACATCGCACCGGGGTAATCTTGCAGCGAATAGCGGCGAAAGGCCCCTCGCCACGCCATGAGCGTGGCGCGTTCCTTTGGCCTGAGCTCGCGTTGCATCCACCGCTCGAAGACGCGCTGCCAAGCCGCGACCTGCTGCGCCTGATCGGCAGGCGGCAGCCGGAACTGATCCTCAAGCGCCAGCCAGCGGATCGCATTACGCAGGGTTTCAGGCCAGTCCCGACACAAAGGGCCGCTGGCCACGGCATCGATGGCCTCATAGCTACCGCCCCAACGGGGTGTCAGGTAGCTGGCATAGGCCTCGACCGCCTCGAAACAGCCAGGGAACCCGTTCAAGGCATGCCGCAGCCAGTAGTCCCGCGCAGACCCCTGCTCGGCGAGCGGGCGCAGACTCAAGCTCGAAGGCAACACGTGCGGCAGCTCGACCAGCGGTGCCAGTCCATATTTGACCAGCAACGGTGCAGCGGCCTCCTGCACTTCGACATCGGCATGGGCACTGGGCCGAAAGCGCGCCGGCCGGCCATGAAACAGCTCCACCAGCCAGCCTGGCTCACGAAAGTGCGCACTGATTTGCAACATACCGATCGCCGCCGCTACGGGCTGCGCGCATCGCTCGATGGCCCTCAGAAAGTGCGCCGCTGCCATTTCGCAGGCTTGCTCGGCGGCCAGCCAGCGCGCTGCAGACACCTCATGGGCGGGAGCCGTACCGCGAATATGGCAAGCACGATTGAAGCAGTGAAAGCCCATGGCCACCTGGGGGTGATAGGCCTTGGGGCAGGTTTCGATCCAGGCTCTGAGGCGCTGGGTCAGGGCCTTGCTGCCTTCGACATCCCAGTCGACCAGCATGTGCCCCTGAACGGCCTCAAGGTAGGCCGGGCACTCCCCAGGGCGCGCTTGCCGCCACTGCGCCTGAAGGGTATCGAAGAAACGGTTGAGTTCAGTGAACTCATTGGCCTTGACCCGTTCCAGGATCTGCTGGCGGGTGCGAGTGAGTGATTGCACGGGCAGTACCTCAAGTCCATTTGCAGGCGATGCATTGCCATCCGATGGCAGGAAAGTAACGTTTAAACACTAAGCCATAGATTTGCCGGGCGCAAAGTTATTGGATCCATTTTTGTGCTGACGTGAAAAACGAGGATGCACTCTTCTTGCTCCTGGCCTCCTGAGCCTCGCTATGCTTGGCAATGCCGCAGGAAGCGGCCCCCTCTTCGCGACAACGGAGCGTCCATGTCCCTTGCCCTCGTCCACAGCCGCGCCCAGGTTGGCGTGCAGGCACCGGCGGTCAGCGTCGAAACTCACCTGGCCAACGGGCTGCCCAATCTCACGCTGGTCGGCCTGCCCGAAACCACGGTCAAGGAAAGCAAGGACCGGGTGCGCAGCGCCATCGTCAACTCCGGGCTGAACTACCCGCAAAGGCGCATCACCCAGAACCTGGCACCGGCAGACCTACCTAAGGATGGCGGGCGCTACGACCTGGCCATCGCCCTGGGCATCCTTGCCGCTGACGGTCAGGTGCCGGTGGCCACATTGACCGATATCGAATGCCTGGGCGAACTGGCGCTGTCTGGCAAGCTGCGCCCGGTTCAGGGCGTGCTGCCTGCGGCACTGGCGGCGCGCGAGGCTGGCCGGGCATTGGTAGTGCCGCGGGAAAACGCCGAAGAGGCGAGCCTGGCGGGTGGGCTGGTGGTGTACGCGGTGGGGCACCTGCTGGAACTGGTGGCGCACCTCAACGGCCAGGTACCTCTGCCTCCCTTTGCCGCTAACGGTCTATTGCTGCACAGCCGCCCTTACCCCGACCTCAGCGAGGTGCAGGGCCAAGTAGCCGCCAAGCGTGCGTTACTGCTGGCGGCCTCAGGTGCTCATAACCTGCTGTTCACCGGCCCGCCCGGCACAGGCAAGACACTGCTCGCCAGCCGCCTGCCCGGCCTGCTGCCGCCGCTGGATGAACATGAAGCGCTGGAAGTGGCAGCCATCCAGTCGGTAAGCGGGCACAAACCCCTTGATAGCTGGCCGCAACGGCCGTTTCGCCATCCGCACCACTCAGCGTCCGGGCCCGCGCTGGTCGGCGGAGGCTGTAGGTTATCGAATTAAATGCGAAAAAATCGAAATAGATGCGACTGGCTGATCTTGCCGCCTTTCGCCAACTCAATGGCCAGGCCCCTGCCGGTCGTCGGCCCCCTATAATTCAGGGGGCTTAACCAGCTATTGCCAACAGGACGAATACCGCGCAACCTGCTACTATCTAGTCCACTCAATGTGTGGCCGAAAGGCCCTAAAATCAGATCATTCAGATGAAAACGGACGAGTTGACCAAAGTAAAATCGGATTTAGTCCAGGTAGCCAGACTGGCCCTCAGCGAAAAAAGCGAGGATGTACGGCTCTTTGTTGCACGTCTTGTCAGACAGTACCGCGGAATGGAGCCAGAGCTGGCTGAGCAGCTGGAAACCTTCCTTCGCACCATCGCGCCCAGCGGTAATGGACACCTTATGCGCCGAGAAGCCCCATCGAAAATCGAAGGGGGCGTGTTGCCTGTAGACGATGAGTCGAAGCTATCGCTCCTCAAGGTCTTCAATGATGGACCCGAGTTTCCGGCACCCATGCTGGACAAGGTTGTGCAAACCAGCCTCGCGCAGCTGATTAAAGAGAGAAAGCAGACCAATAAACTGCTTTCTCTTGGCCTGCAGCCCACTAGATCATCGGTGTTTGTTGGCGCTCCAGGAGTAGGAAAAACCATCACGGCGCGGTGGATAGCAGCCCAACTTGGCGTGCCGCTATTCGTGCTTGATCTGACTGCGGTCATGAGCAGCCTCCTTGGCAAAAGCGGTGCGAACCTCAGAGCCGCCCTTGATTACGCCAAGCGAACGCCATCGGTTTTGTTCCTCGATGAAATTGATGCGATTGCGAAACGGCGCAGCGACGACAGCGACATCGGCGAATTGAAGCGCCTGGTCACCGTCATCCTTCAAGAAGTTGATGACTGGCCTTCATCGAGCCTGCTGCTTGCAGCGACGAATCACCCTGAGCTCATTGACCCCGCCCTATGGCGCCGATTTGACCTGGTGATTGAGTTCAAAACGCCTGATGCGGAGGCGGTAGCTGTGGCGATCAAGCGCTTCCTAGGGACGGACCTTCCGCGTTTTGAAAAATGGATAGGGGTACTTTCGTATGCCTTCCAGAAACATTCTTTCAGTGATATTGAGCGTGATATGCAGCGCTTTCGTCGGTCCCTGGCGCTAGGCAGCAGTAATGCCGAGAAGCTGGTTGAGGATATCGTACGCCTGAAGACGCCATATCTGGAACGCGCAGAACAGATTGAGTTCGCCGTACTACTTGATAACGAAACATCTCTCTCGCAACGCGCTATCCACGACATAACTGGCGTGAGCCGGGACACGATTCGCAAGCACCGCTCTGTTGCTTCAACTCCTGTTAAACGATCATCACGGACGAGTACCACTGCATGAGCCAAACGAACTTCCTCATTGGTCGGGGTGAGCTCCTGACACAAAGCATTAAGGGTGTTGGTAGGAAAATTGATAAGGCCGATGCGTACACCTTCCAGCGAGCTAAGGAACGACTTTCTGAGCAAGCGAACGAAGCAGCAGCATCGCTCGACAATCTTTCTCCGGCCGCATGCCCTCAGGATTTTGGTGTTGCTAGGCTAGTCCTGAACCCGAGCTATATCGCCAAGTCCCTTTACCCGGCCAACATGTTGCGGGCGGTGGGCCTTGAGTCGATCGGAAGCCGGAAGGTCAAGGTCACTCCTGAAAGCTGGACGAGGAAGACAGCACCAAAAGAAACGACGACCACCGAGATTTTTGTCGCTGGTAAGCGCAGGGCCTTTAGGGCCTTCAGTCAGTGGATGGAAACCGTCGAGCGCGAGTCAGATGAAGCCCTCGAACTGACTAGGATCGAAAGCATCCTCGCATTTGAGCCTGAAGGTCGGATCGTGAACCCTGGCTCAGTCCAAGACACGTATTTCGAATGCGGCCTCCACATGCTGCCCGACCAAGACAGCACCTTCATTCAGCAGGCATTCGTAGCGTTTGCTACTGAGCGAGGTGTAACCGTTCATAGCGATCTGGGATTCGAAGTCGGGAATCTGTGGTTCGTTCCAGTACAAGGGGAGCAAGCAAGCACACTGTTGCTGGCGGAGTTCGTCTTCCTGCGAGTGATTAGGCCGGTTCCCAAGATGCGGGGATTGTTACCGACCACAAAACGTAGCGGGCCGGCTGTTGGGTGCACGCTTCCAACACAAGCACCTTTGTCTTCTGATCCACGGGTTGCGATTCTCGATGCGGGGCTTCCGCAGGAACACTCCATCGGCAGGTGGCTGAAAAGCTATCGAGTCCTTGATGAAAAGGCGGGTGACGATCCAGAAGGACCGGAACATGGCCTAGCGGCCACCTCGCGTTTCTCTTTGGTCCAATCGAGCCCGAAGGTAGCGCAAATCGGCCCTACTCATTCGTGGACCATCTGCGCGTCCTAGATGAGGGAGCCAGCCTCGAAAATCCATTGGAGCTGTATCGCACGCTGGGTCATGTCGAGGAAGTCCTACTATCTCGACAGTACGAGTTCATCAATCTGAGCATTGGCCCCGATGTCGCCATCGAAGACGATGATGTTCACGCATGGACCTCGGTGATTGACCACCTGCTAAGCGATGGCAACACGTTCATGACCATTGCCGCAGGGAACAACGGCACTCGCGACTCAATAGTCCAATTGGATAGGGTGCTGGTACCCTCAGACTGCGTTAACGCGGTCACTGTAGGCGCCGCGAACTGCACCAGCGATGCTTGGGCACGAGCTTCCTACAGCGCACGCGGTCCGGGGCGTAGCCCCGGCGTCATCAAGCCAGACCTCATGGCTTTCGGGGGCGGGAAACAATACTTCCACACGCTTGTTCCAGGCATTAAACCGACCCTGGTCCCGCTGCTAGGCACCAGCTTCGCAGCGCCTTACGTACTTCGCGCAGCGGTGGGTGTACGGGCTATTTTGGGGCCAGACTTGTCGCCGCTCGCGATCAAGGCATTGCTGATCCATGCAGCTGATCGCAATGGCCACGATACGATCGATGTTGGCTGGGGAAAAATCCCCGAAGACCTCATGCAGGTGATCACTTGCCCATCAGGTGTAGCCCGCATCGTGTATCAAGGAGAGCTGAAGCCTGGTAAATACATCCGGGCACCCATCCCCCTTCCTCCGGAAGCGCTCACAGGAAAAGTGAAAGTCAAAGCCACCTTCTCATTCGCCTCGACAACGGACCCTCAAGACTCCGCCTCGTATACGCGAGCAGGGCTTGAAGTGACCTTCCGCCCCCACAAGGACAAGATCGAAGAAGGTGCAGCCAATGCCAAGTCTAAGTCGTTCTTTCAGAAAAGGACGTTTGCGACGGAGGAAGAACTGCGCTCGGATGCTGGGAAATGGGAGACCGTACTTCACGACTCCAAGTCAATGTATGGCTCAAGCCTGAAGGATGCAACCTTCGACATCCATTACAACGCACGGCACAAAGGCGGTACGGCAGATAAGGCGGAGAAGATCAGGTACGCCATGATCATCACCTTGGAAGCACCCAAGCACCCCAACCTGTTCACTGAAATTCTAGAGGCCTACTCGGCCCTGGTTGAAATACAGCCACAGGTTGCGCTCCCTATCAGGGTATAAGCTCTCATCTCGGGAGCTTCATGCTCCACCGACGCTTAAAGTGCCCAATGTGGTTTGCAAGGAAAGCAAATGGATAAGTACATCATCCTGAAAAAACCGCTCTCTTCAGCTAGCTCGATGAAACGAAGCGTGGCAGAGGCCGGTAGCGAGAGACCATCGCTCATCATCGAGCGTTTGCAGCGTCACGAAGCCGCGGAATTGGGTAGAGATCCTGGAATTCTCGCGATCTCTAGACCGATGAAAACCAAGCTTATCAGGCCGCTGAATCCGGCTGTAGAACCTGAACACGCGGGTGATGCATGGGGCGTAGCAGCGGTTAACGCCCATCTTTCCCCCTACACCGGCGCTGGCGTCAGAGTGGCGGTGCTCGACACTGGCATTGATCGTACCCATCCAGCGTTCGACGGTATTGAGCTGCAGGAGCAAGATTTTACCGGCGAGGGAGACGGCGACTGGAACGGGCATGGCACTCATTGCGCAGGAACTATCTTCGGCCGGGATATCGATGGCCGTCGCATTGGCATTGCGCGAGGGGTGAAGAAGGCTTTCATCGCGAAAGTGATTGGAAAGCACAGTGCGGATTCTGACATCCTCTTCCAAGGAATGCATTGGGCGCTGGCCCAGCGAGCCAATATCATTTCAATGTCCCTCGGCTTTGATTTTCCAGGAGAGGTTGAGGAGAAAATCAATAAAGGCTGGCCAGCTGACCTCGCCACCTCCGAAGCACTTGATGTGTTTTGCGGAAACCTGCGGCTGTTCGATTCGTTGATGGGTGTGTTCAAAAGCCACTCAGTTTTCAATGCCACACCCCTCGTCATCGCCGCCGCCGGCAACGAGAGCCGGCGCGCTATCAACAACGATTACCGGATCTCGACTTCGCTTCCTGCAGCCGCTGAAGGTGTACTGTCAGTCGCTGCCGCAGCACATCCCAACCCCTTGCACGCCATTGCAGATTTCTCCAATAGCCTGCCTCACTTGACGGCTCCTGGTGTCAATGTGCTGTCGGCATGGCCGGGCGGCAGCCTCAAGTCAATGGGCGGGACGAGCATGGCTTGCCCTCACGTGGCGGGGGTTGCTGCACTGTGGTGGGAGCATCTGCGGGATCTGCGCTCACCTCAGTTATCCCAAGCCGTTGCCTCCAACTTGGTTGCTAGTGCTCGTAGGGACTGCTTCAGTCCTGAGTTTGATGCCAGCGACTTTGGTCACGGTTTGGTGAGCGCCCCCATTTGACCACCAGCCCAGCTACACCCTAGGCAGCTTTTTCGCATCACTCTTAAGTAGCCAAAACTATGAATGAATTGAACAGAAAAAACGCCCTGGCGAAGCTGATCGAGGAATTGGACCGGCTTCACCTGCCACGCCCTCCAGAGGCCAAAACCAAGCCTGAAAAGGCTGGGCCTTTCGACTTCGTAACTGCTCAGAATGGGCGCCAAAGGCACTTTAAAACTGCTACCAACCGGGCCCTGTTGGCACTGGCCCAAGCTTGGCAGAAAGAGGTCCCTCGACTGGCGATAAAGGTAGAAACCAACGAGTTGGTGGCGCTGCTGCGTCAAACGGTGGCCGACCTTCATGCCGAAGGGAAATTGGTCGAGGATGCTACGCAGAATTTGCGAGCAATCGATGAGCACGTCCAGCAGATCCTCAAGCAGACAACAACCAATTTCACCCACTCGTTCCCGGCGCGCACAGCCGAGATGGAGTGCGTCGAGCCGTTCGTCATTGGACCGGTCACTATCATGACCCGAAAGCAATGGCTCGACACAGTAGATTTCAGTAGTGGCACCAAGCAGTACGCCATGACCTGCATCAGGCCCAACGAGATGCCAGTGCATGCTGCGACCTGACCGGGGCCAGTTGCACAATCGCCCATAGTACCTCAAGCATCAGGATCACCCAGAGCAAAGCGGACGCCCCATGAGCTAAGGCATACAACTGCCAGGAAGCGAATAAGATCCGTCCGACGGCGTCGTAATGGCCAAACCGTTGCTGCGGATCGCGAATCCTCAGCCAGGACCAAACACATACAATCGATCCCATCAGGTTGGCCATCATCACATGCATCGGATCAAACAATGGAACCTGACCACTCAAATTAAGTATGTCGTGCAACGAACTTAACCACTGATGCAATAAAGCGAAACTCCAAGGTGTCACAAAACCAATGGTGATGAGCAGATCGTATATACCGCTGGCACGTACCAACTTGCGATATTGAGCGGTGGTCCACATTACCCTTACTCCTTCGAATCAACGAAGGCATCAGGCTAAAGCCTGGGGTAAGCTCCAAGGTCAAGCCCGAATAAGGAAATTCTCATGCGCATTGGTGAACTCGCCCAGATCTGTGGCGTAAGCCGCGATACTCTGCGGTTCTATGAAGAACGCGGCCTCATTCAGGCCCGCCGCCTAGCCAACGGCTACCGCGACTATCCAGACGAAATTGCTCAATTGGTGCATTTCATTCGCAATGCTCAGCGCCTAGGTTTCAGCCTCAATGAGATCGGCAACAACGTCGAGCACTTGTGGCATTCCTCAGATCCCGACCAAGCCGTGGAGGCGCTGTTACGCGACAAACTGACGCTGGTCGAGCAGCGCCTCGACGAGCTACAACAACTGCGCACTGCACTACTGCATCACCTCACCCTGGCTTGCCCGCTACGCAACGAACTCGACCTGCCGGCACCACGTTCTAAGCTAGCCTTGACCGGCTCGGTAGGGAGCTGATGCCCCCGGACTCACCAGATGCCCCAGAACGAAGGTCCAAAGTGACTTACCATTGGAGCCTTCTCATGCACCCGAGCCTTCGTGCCGCAGCATGAGTCTGATGCCGTATTCGTTTACAGGAGAGGACCTCATGTCCAAAGCTCGAGAGGCATTGATCACCACCGCACTGGAGCTGTTCCTGCATGAAGGCTTGCAGTCGGTAGGTATCGACCGGGTAATCAAAGAGTCCAACGTGAGCAAAATGACGCTGTACAAGTACTTCCCTTCTAAGGAGATATTAATCGCCCAGGTGCTGGAGCATTATCACCACGTCATCATCGGCGAAATCCAGTCATGCCTGGTCAATGTCCCGCCACAGCTGCCGCAGCAAATGGCAGCGCTGCTGGTGTGGTATCGCAGCAAGTTCATCGATAGTAAGGTGCGCGGCTGCCTATTCGGCATCGCCGCGACGGTCTATGCCAACTGCGACCATCCGATTCACCAAGTCTGCCTCAAACACAAGCAGACCCTGGTCGACCTGTTCTCCGCGCTACTGTTCAGCGCGGGCTACGGCGAACGCAGTGCGACCCTGGCCCTACAGTGCCTGACTCTGCTTGAAGGCACCCGCAACCTCACCACCATAGGCGTCAAGGGCGATCCCCTGGCGAGCACCATGCAGGTCGTGCTCATGCTGCTGCAGTTGCAACAACAATAGTTGGAGTGATCAGAAGCCGTATTCGGTCTGGACATACACTGTGTGGTTGTCGCGCAGTTGGCCAAAAAAAGTATCTTCCCGACCATAGTAACCATCGACGCCGCCCAGAAGGCGCACATGATCCGACAGCATATAAGAAGCTTTCAAACGTGCAATGCCACTGTCGTTTTGCAGGTTGGCCACACCACTGGCTTCAATCGACAGGTTGTCATTCAGCCAGCGCTTGGCCAAGCGCCAGGTGAACCCGTACTGATCGCTTGCCGTCTGGCCACTAGTCGCAATCTGCCGCAGCGCTACTTCCTGAGCAAACCACTCCAACCGCTGCGGCCGACTGAAATCATAGACGTGAGTGTAAGTGGCCTGCAGACCTAGGGTTGCATTATTGCGGAACGTCCACTCACCACCCATCACCATGAACAACTGCGGTTTCTTGTGCAAGAAGTCCTCCCGACCGTTGCTGTCTGGCCTGGAATAGGCCCCCTCCGCTCGCCAGACCATTGCGCCTTGGGCCATGCTAAAGTCCATCCCTAAGATGCGGCTACGCTGGGCTTGCACCTGCACTGTGGCGCCCTGGCTGGTCAACAAGCCAGGAGTCAGTACTGGCAATGGATCGACACCATCCAAGTAGGACAGAGAGCCGTCCATGTTAGATGCTGACCACTCCCACTTGGCCGCCCACTGAGAGCGGCCGGATTGGCGAATGTGATAGTCGACATTTGCCAGAGGTACCAGCGGGATGGTATGGCTGGGCGCTTCGGGATACCACATCAGCGCGACACTACCATCACCAACGTAGCGGATCAGGTTGAGCATATCGGCCCCATAACGCTGATCGCCATCCTCCGTAACCAACAGGGTGAAGTCCCGAGGCGCCAGGTTGTCGGTAGGGTTGACTCCATCGGCGCGCCCCCACACCACGATCTGCCGCCCGATACGCAAGTCATAATCGCCGAACTCGTGATGCCAGTAAGCTTCTCGCACACGACCGTGACGCTGTCCGCCAATACTGCGCTGCTGCGCCCAGCCGTCAAATACCAACTGACCCTGATCGCTGGAGCTAAGACGCTCGCGCACCCAGAGCGAAGCAACTTTGACATCCGTCTCGTCGGTCAATGCCCGGTCGCCACTCCACAAGCCTCCGCGCAAAGAGACTGAACTGTCCAATTGCAATGTGGCTTGGGCTGTGCCAGACAGGGCCAGCAACAGCAGGCCCAGTCGCCTCATCTTCCCAACCCCTGGGACTTGAAGTAGCGCTCATCTACTCCTTGTTCAGCTTGGAATGCATCGAAGACGATCTCCGTACGATGACCAGTCTGCAGGTTGTATGCGACAGAGCGCATGGCCTGCCACTTGCCATGTTGCCCTACAGCCTCAATCTGCGAAGATTCGATGCGTTTGAGCGGCTGGCCGGCTTGATCACTGAACTCCGTGCGCACAGCCATGAAATTATCAGCGCGCACCCAGTTAAGCATCTTCGAGTATCCTGAGTCGGTAGCTTCCTTATCGTCGGATGGCACAGACTCGATCTTAAACACCGAAGTGCCGTCGTCCAGGGTTTCCTGGGCCAGCAGCCGATGCCGCCAGTTGGCCGGATTGTGGCCAACGATATCGCCGTAACTGAAATCAGTACCGACGAAACTGTCGCGCTTGTTCGACGCCGATAGCCGTCGGACCTTGCCCAAGGCGGGCAGATAGATCCACATGTCGTCGTCGGCGGCACTCTGCTCCACCAGCAAGGTCGCAGTGCCCTTGATGTCTTGCGGCGCGACGAATTTCACGTAGCGCATATTGTCCTGGGCAGGACCAGACTGCAGCTTTGTCATCCCTATCGTCTTACGTTCGCGGCGCTCCCCATTGGCGTTGATTAGAGTAAAAGTTGCATTACTGCTGGAATCGAGCACTTTGCCGGCCTGATAGCTACGCTGCATGATTTGCTCGGCACTCGGAATCTCTTCCGCCAAAGCAGGGTCGCCATACGCTGCCAGTCCTAATGTGACCACAATAGCCAAACCAAGGTTGAGTTGCGAGGCCAAATTGCCATGGCCTCTGCCAAAAATGAAGGCTGGACGGAACAACATTGCCAACGCCGGCACCAATGTCAGCGAAGCCGTTACACTCACCAGCATGGCGATGACAATGAACATCGATAGCCAGAGGTGGACGTTGTAGCCGAAGGACAGTGCTAGCACGCCGTAGCCGCCAGCTACTGCGGTGGCTACGAACAGCGACGCCTTGCCTGCGGTGGCCAGGGTCTCGCGCACCGCTTGCGGTGGGCTCTGGCTCAGTCGGTACTGCTCGCGCAGGCGATAGAGCATGTAGATCGCATAGTCGGCGCCAATGCCTACCGCCATTGCGGAGATTAGCGAATTGGGAATATTCAGTGGGATACCGAATAGGCCCATCACACCAAACACCGCAATTACCGACAAAGCCAGTGGAGTTAGCACTATGAAGCCGGCAAAGACAGATCGGAATACCAGCGCCGAGATTACGAAGATCGCCAGGGCAATCTGCACGATGTTGCGTAGCTTGCCGTTAACCAGGGTTTCGGTGAGCGCTACCGTCTGTGCCACATCGCCACCAAAGGACACAGTGACCGTCGCTGGGAAGGTACGTTCGGCTTCGGCCTTGAGCTTGCCCAGCAGCGTTTTAACCTGGGCATTATTGCCAGTCTTGAGCAGCAAAGTGACCTTGGCACGCTGGTAGTTGTAATCGACATAGGAATCGAAGTCGCCCGGTTCGCCCGACATTGAGTACAGCAACAGGTACTGGGAAATCAGATTGCGCTCGACGGGCACGCGGTCAAAGGCCGGGGCATCGGCATTCATCGCTGCATTCATACGTGAAATGAAGTCGACGATTGACAAGGTTTTGCCGACCTCAGGCTGGGCTTCGGCATAACGCTGGAGACTGGCGATCGCGGCCAGCACCTCGGGCTGCTTGATAGCGTCCGCCTGAGTACCTTCCACCATGACGTATAAACTATTGGTACCACCTAGTGCATCGTTGAGGAAGGCATCGTCCTTCTGCAGGGCTAGGCCCGAATCAAAGAAATTCTTGCTTGAGTTGTCGATCACCACGCCCTGCATAGCCCAGGTCAGGCCGAGGGCAGCAAGCAGGTAAGCGGCGAACATTGCTGTCCGTTTACGCGGTTGGATCACCCAGGAGGCCGCCGCAGCCGGGATACGGTCCCAGATACGCGCACGCTGCTCCTTATCCAAAACCTTGTCGCCTGGGGGCTTGAGCAGTGAGCGGATGGCCGGGATAAAGGTCATTTCCAACAACATGGCACTGAGGATACCGATGCCGGTGAAGATGCCGAAGGCACGGATCGTGGCGATGTCGAACACCAACAGTGAGAAGAAGCCAATCGCAGCGATGCTACCAGCCATTAGCATTACCGGGCCAACACCAGCCATGGAGCTGATGACAGCTTGCCGGTTGGCTTCCTCGGGCGACAAATCACCCACGGCCCTCAACCGTGAATAGTCCTCGTAGTAGCGCTTAAGCAGTTGCACCGCATGCCCAGCGGCCACAGCCAGGATCAGGATCGGCGTCGGTGAGTTAAAGATGTCCATCGGCTGTCCAAGCACACCCATGAAACCGGTTCCCCACATGACCGCCATCAGCGCCGTGACCAGAGGCAGGATCAGTCCCTGGCGGGTGCGGAACGCTTCGAAGTGCAGCAAGCCGATTACAATGATCGCTATCGGGAACAAGATGTTGATGCGGTTGGCATATTCCTCGGTCTTTTCCAGGTAGGGCGGGTTACCGCCATAGCGAATGGTCAGAGCGTCGGAGGCATAAGCATCGGCTATCTTGCGGATCGGTTCGACCATCGCGGTAAAGCCATCGGAACGCTCCTTGAGCTCAACCAAGATGGCTGCGGTACGACCATCAGCTGAGACCACGGTCTGTTGATACACTGGGTTGCTGGCCAAAGCCTCATGCAGTTGCGCCAATTCGGTGGGCGTATCGGTCGAACCTAGCAACGCACGAGCCTCAAAGCCTTCTTCCGTCCCCTTGATACCCTTAGCTTGTCGGCTCGCCAGGCTGAGCAATGTGGTGCGGACCACGCCAGGCTGGGCATCAAGCTGGCGGGTGATGCCACGTACCGCATCGAGCACCGCTGGCTGGTAGAGATCGCCCTGCTTAGGAGTGATGCCGATGATCATCAGGTATTTGGAGCCAAAGACTTCCTCGACATGGTTGGTGGCCTTTATTAGCGGATGGCCCTGAGGGGCCAGGGTCGCTGGATCGATTACAATCTTCAGACCCGCGCCGAAGACGCCAAGTACCGCGGTGATCAACAAGGTAAGGGTGATCACCCAGCGACGATAGCGGATGACGAACGCAGCATAATTAGTCATGTGCCCATTCCTTGTTAGGCGATTGCATAGCGACCAGTTGACCGGCGCGAATGAAGTCCTTCTCGATCTGGGAGATCAGTACCTTGCGCAGCAGAGAGATAGGTAGAATGCCGAAGAACCGTCCGGGCTCAACATCAAACTGCCAGTCGAGGCGCGTCCCCTCACCTTGAGCAGTGAAACTGTAGCGCCCCTCATACAGGAAGGAGCCTTCAAGCACCTTGAAGCCAAAGTTATGCGGCGGTTCAAAGGTAGTGATACGGCAGCGAAAGTTCATCCGGCGCCCCAGGAAACTAAACACAATGGTGTACTCGGTCCCCAAGCGAGCCGGACTGCTTGCCAACTGAGCCTCGACGCAAGACCCTTGCCAGTGCACGTCGTTGGAAGGGTCGCTGATATAGGCGAACAGCTGGTGCTGGTCCACAGGAAGCAGGCAAGAATATTCGGCACGGATCATGCTGTGTGCTCCACGCAGAGGGAAAGGTTGAAATACTGGCTAACACGCTCCGCCACGGCCTGGACCTGGGGGACATACATGATGCTGTTGTGGTCGCCGGACAATGCTTCCGTGTGCAGGCCATCGCCCAGCAAGGGCTCCCATCCCAGACACGGGCCGAAATCCTCGGTCTCATCCTGGGCCAGCAGCAGCAGGAAACGTCCTTGGGTTGCAGGCGGCAGGTATAACTGTAAGGCAATGCCGTTGGCCAAATAGGTTTCGAATAGGCGCGCTAGTTGTTGCGCATCGGCCTCAGGGCTCAGCGCTCCTGCACGCCGGGCACGCTCCAGCAGATAGGCGAAGGCTGTTTCGGCCGGGTGCAGCCGCAACTCAGCAGGATCGATGTACAGGCGCACGCCGTGCGGCGCGGCTAGGTCTCGGGCAAACCAGCTCATGAGGGTCGCATCGTCGGCATCAGCGGGCATGTTGGCGATGACCGGCGCGCGGGTATCAATCAGGAAAACACCCTCGACGGTTTCGCCGGCCGCCTGCAACTGACGGGAAACCTCATAGGCGATCGCCCCACCAAAGCACCAACCGCCCAGCAAATATGGGCCCTGCGGCTGAACCCCGCGTAGCTGGACAATATAGCGGGTAGCCATTGCCTCAATGGTGACCTCGGCCTCACCATCAGCGCCCAGCCCCGGAGATTGCACTGCAATAACCGGCCGCGGAGTCTGCAGGTGGCGGCTCAACTCCCGATAACTGACCACGTTGCCACCGATCGGGTGGAACAACCAGACTGGCCGACCCGTACCTTTGCGCAGGGTGACCAAGTTGCTTTCCAGCAGCGGCCGGTATTCACGAAGGCGCGCGGCCATCTCGGCCACCGTCGGGTAGCTCAGCAGATCGCCTACGGTCAGCTCAGCCTGTTGGCTGCGGTTAATCTGGTTAATCAGCTCCACCGCCAGCAATGAATGCCCGCCCAGTGCGAAGAAATCGTCATCGATGCTGATCGCGTGGTGACGCAACGTCTGGCAGAACAGTGCCGCCAGCTGCCGCTCCAGCTCATCACGTGGAGCAATTAAAGGCGTGAGTTGCTGATCCAGGACCGGCGCAGGCATACGCTGGCGATCCACCTTGCCGTTGGCAGTCATCGGCAGTCGCTCGAGATAGACATAGTGGCCAGGCACCATGTAGGCGGCAAGCATACGCTTGAGTGATTGTTTGAGATCCTCCACCCGCGGTTCGTGGCCTAGCTGAGCAACCAGATATGCGACGAGTGCCGGTCCCTGCGGGGTTTCTTTCAGGCATACCGCTGCCTGTGCGACCCCCGCGCAGGCACACAAAGCGGCCTCGACCTCGCCAAGCTCGATGCGATAACCACGCAACTTGACCTGAAAATCCAGGCGTCCGAGGTGTTCCAACTCTCCATGAGGGTTCCAGCGGACCCGGTCGCCGGTACGGTACCAACGCTGGCCAAAGGGGCCCTCTTCGATGAAACGCTCAGCCGTCAGGTCGGGGCGCCCCCAATAGCCTTCCGCCAATCCGGCGCCACTGATCCAAAGCTCGCCGGCCATTCCTGGTGGGACCGGAACACCGTGTTCGTCCACCACCAACAGCTCGGTGTTGCGGATCGCCCTACCAATGGTCGGTGGATGGCCTACCCGCAGGCGCGCAGCAGACGACCAAACCGTGGTCTCGGTCGGCCCATAGAGGTTCCAACACGCGGCGCAACTTGCCAGCAGGCGATCGGCCAGGGACTCGGGCAGCACATCGCCGCCGCACAGTGCTGTGACCCCCTCTAGTTTGGAGGTTTCAGCCTGGCCCAGCAGCATCTGCCAGGTCGCGGGTGTGGCTTGCAGATGTGTGATCGCATGTTCCTCGATAGCGCTGGCCAACAAGGCGCCGTCACGCACCTGTTCCTGGCTGGCAACATGCACCGAAGCGCCCACAAGCAGCGGTAAGAACAGTTCGAGTAAGGAGATATCGAATGACGGCGTGGTCACCGCAAGCAGGCAGTTGCCAGGTTCCAGCGCGAACAGGTTATGCATGCCGAGAAGGAAGTTGAGCAAAGCCACATGGCCTACCTGCACGCCTTTTGGCTTGCCGGTCGAGCCCGAAGTGTAGAGGATGTAGGCACTGCCCGAAGCAGCCTTGAGGGCAGGCAGGTCGCCCTCCGCTGGAGTCGCCTCGAAGCGATCGAGGCTGATCCAAGGCGGGCAGGCGCCTGGGGCCTCGACGCCATGGTCGCTGATAATCAGACGTACACCTGCGTCCTCAGCCATATAAATCAGGCGGTCTTCAGGGAACTGTGGATCAAGCGGCACATAGGCTGCGCCCAGACGCCAGATAGCCAAGATCACCGGCACCAGTTGAGCCCCGCGGCTCAAGCGAAATCCGACCCGATCCCCTGGGCCCACGCCATGAGCCTGCAGATGTCTGGCCAGATGCTCGCTGCGCTGCCACAGCTCGGCATAGCTAAGACGGGTGTATGCATCGCTAACCGCCATACTCCCTGGTTGTTGCTCAGCCCATCGGGACAGGCAATCAAGCAGACCAGGTTGCACCGATGCATCGGTCACGCCCACGCCCAGAGCCCGCCAGTTATCGAGCTGATCGGCCCGTGGCTGCAACAGCTGCGTAATCGTCAGCCCCGGAGCATCCACCAGTCTTGCCACGAAGACCCGCAGCCCGTCACGCAAGCGCCTGATGCTCTGCGCCTCGAACAACTGACTGTCGTACTTGAAGACAGCCTCGAAACATTCATCAACCAGTGCTCCCATTTCCAACTGCAGGTCAAGCTGCCCCTCCTGCTGGGGAACCGGGAAGGCGGTCAGTTGCCACTGCGTCAATGGGGAATCCGTCGCTTGTATTCCTTCATTGGTAGCCGGAGAGGACGCGTAGAAATGCTCGAAGTCAGCCAGAACTGGCAAGCGCTCCCAGGAAAAGCCCAGCTGGGCCAGGGCGGCATAACTACCGTCCCTGGTAGGAGCCAGCGTCTCCACCAGCTTGTGCAGCGGCATGTCCTGGTGACGCAGCGCACCGACTACGTGCTCGCGCACCTGCGCCAGCAACGTGAGGAAACTGCAATGGGGATCGACCGCCACGGGTAGGCACAGAGTATTGACGAACTGTCCGAGAGTGTCTCGCCAGCGCCGTGCCATGCGGTTGGCTACAGGTGTGCTGATCACCACCTGCTCCTGTCCTGACCAGTACCCCAGGAAGGCACTGTAGGCCGCCAGCATCACCATGAACGGTGTAGCGTGGTGCTCGCGGGCGAGCCTGGTGATACCTGCGCTGCTGGCACGATCGAAAACGAACGTTTCGCTGGCACCAGCGAACATGCGCTGTGATGGACGCGGCTTATCCAGCGGAATCTCGTGCAAAGCTGGCGCAGTGGCGAAGCGCTGTGCCCAATAGGCCTCCAGCGCGCTCAGGCGGAATGGTTCGAGCACCTGTCGGGCATACTCGGCAAAGTCGATACCGGCCTGCACATCTAGGGTACGCTGCTGCTGTCCCAGACGCGCAAAGACTTCCTTAAGCAGCAGCCCCAACGACCAAAAGTCGAGCAGGATGTGATGTACGACAAACATCACCAGCCAACTGTCATCGTCGCAACGGTAGACATGCAGACGCCACAACGGCGGTTCTCGCAGATCGAAGGGCAACCGAGCGTCCTGGCGGGCACGCTCCCGCAGCACCGCATCATCGAGACCGAATGCATCGCTGTGGCGAATGTCGAAACTCATCTGGTCCCGGACCATCTGGGTGATACCATCCGACCTCTGCTCGAAACACGAACGCAGCACCGGGTAATCACTCACCAGGTCTGTCAGCAAGGACTGGAAATCTGGCCACGACGCCTGTCGATTGCACACTTTCAGGCTGAACAACAGGTTGAAAGCTCCCAGTCTCGGCTGGCTTTCCTGCATAAACCACAGCCCAGCCTGCTCGTTGGCCAATGGCCAAGACAACTGTCCACCTGCGATATCGATACACTTAGTCATGCCGGAGCCCCGACCTGCTCAACTGTGCGACACAGATATCCAGCCAGGTCATCGACCGTCGGATAGTCCCAGAGCAGTGTCGGTGGCAACTGGATACGCAACTCATCCTCAAGGTCACCGGCAATCGTTAAAGCAACGATCGAGTCCAGACCGTATTCCGACAGGTTGCGATCGCAGATCAGCGAACCGGCAGGCAAGCGCAATTCGGGCTCGATCATCGACTTGAGTTTGTCACGATAGAAAGCAAGGTCACGCAGCGCTGTTTGCATTGTCCATTTCCTCTTTATCCATTGATTCATGCACGCTTTCGGCCAGACCGTGCGCCGCCAGCGGCCAGGCCAGCAGCGAGAACATCTGGTTGTCGCAACGTTGGGCGGTCATGGCCTCGTAAAGCTGATCGACCCGTTCGGCGCATAGGCCTCCGGCATGAAAGTGCGATTGCAAGCCTCGCTCGAGCACCGCCAGCAGCCAGTGACCGCTACGATGCTCCTCAGTAAGCACATCGCGACTGTAGAGCCAGACACCCAGGCACGCGGCGACGGAGTAGACCGCGCAATAGCGCTCCGCCAACGCGAAGCGGAGAGCGCTATTGCGTGCTCCGCGCGGTCCGTTCTTGCTGGTGATCTGCTCCTTGAGCTGCATGGCCTGCGAAAGGAATGTCCGACCTGCCACCTGCAACCGCTGCAACATCGCCGGCGGTGTCTGTTGATCAGTCGGCAGTGCCTCCAGACGCTGCAGCAGGTACGGCAGCTGACCGATCAGTGGGTCACCTTCGCGGGAGAACAGCGTTACCCGTCCATGGTCCAGCGCCGGCAATGGCGCCCGCAGATCAAAGAGCAGCTCCATGCAGCGACTGGCCTCGGCTTGCTCACCCGGACGCACCAAGCTTTCCAGCAGGCTCGCCAGGCTGTCGAGGCAGACATGACTGCTGCCATCGAAGATCGACACTACCGCCCCATCGCGGAAAAATTTCTGGAACACGCCTACGCCCTGCTGGTCGCGCATGTAGAAACGCGCGCCAAGGACACTGGCCAGTTGGGCATTGGCATAATCGATCAGGTGACAGACTTGCACCTTGGCGATCGACGACCACGATGAGTAGACCTGCGGGCAGATGTGTAGGCCTCGTGCAGAAACAATCGACACACACTCAGCCATCAACAACGACAAGTAACTGTTAGCCATCACATCGCGGGTGTGAGGAAGGTTGCTGATGGCCGTGCCGTAGAGCGTACGCCGGCTGGCGTAGTCGGCGACCAACCTAAGGGCGGTGTCACCAACCCCCAGGCTAAGCGATGTACAGAAGGTACGCGTGATCTGGAATCCCTTGAGGGCCAGCTCGAGCCCATGACCGACATCCCCGACCAAACAGCTGGCGGGCACCACGCAGTCACGAAAACCTATACCACTAATGTCGCAGCCCTTTAGTCCATGAGTCTTGACTCGTGGCAGGTAGTAATAGCGGCGACTGTCGAGCTGATCCTTTTTGATGATGAATAACGAATGATTTCGTAGGTTGTTGCGCTCGTCCGTCCGCGCCAGCAATACCAAGAAGTCAGAGCGGATCGCTCGATTGATCGGCCATTTCTCGCCGCGGAGGGTATAACTACCGTCGCTGTTCAGTGTTGCCGTGAGACGGTTAGAGACCAGGTCGGCGCCATGATCGGACTCCGAGTAAGCTAGGCAAGGAAAGCTGGCGTTGTGCATGATCCAGCCGGCAACGTCGCGCTTCTGCCGATCGCTGCCGCCCAACCAACTCAGTGTGCTCCAGAGCATAGTGCTATAGGCGACGGCCACCGACATGTTACGCCGCGCCAGCACGCGCCCGAGGGCGACGAAACCTTCACAATCAGTGAACTCCCCCCCCAACGCCCGCGGCACATAGCAACTTGGCATGCCCATCGCATTCAAGGCGCTGACCTGTGCCTCAGGGAAGGCATCCTCCTCGTCCAACTGCAAGGCCCTGGCAAAGGAAAGCAGATTGTCGGCGCGCTCCGGGTCGCCCAGGCGCTGTTCCATTTCCAATGCTTTGAGGTACTGGGGCAAGATCATAGGCAGCCCCCCTGCTCCAAGGCGGCAATCTCCCCGGAAAGCACCCTGTCACGTGTCTCGCCGCGCTGGATCTTGCCGCTGGAGGTCCGAGCAATCCTATTAGGGGCAGTCAGCAACAGCGCTGAAACCTTGAGCTGATGCGCCTGGGAAACACAGTGCAGAATTTCCTCACGCAGATGCGTCAGATCCAAGCCCTTGGCACCGCGTTCGACCTCCACCACTAGGCCCAGCGCTTCCTCGCCATCTTCTTCCTCGTAGGCATAAGCCGCCACGCCATGGGCTTTGATAGCTGGGTGTGCCAGCATGACGCTTGATTCAATATCAGTAGGGTAGTGGTTATGCCCACGGATAATGATCAGGTCCTTGATCCGACCGGTCACGTATAACTCTCCGTCGCACATCGCCCCCAGGTCACCGGTTCGCAGCCACATCTCCTGGCTGTCAGGGAGTCCGGCGAGGAAGGTCTCTCGCGTCGCCTCGGCGTTGTTCCAATAACCATCGGCGACCATCGGGCCGGCAATCCAAATTTCACCGACTTGTCCCTCGGCTAAGGGCATATGGCGCTGGGGGTCGACAATCCTCACCTGCGCGTCGCGATCAGGACGACCGCTGCTCACCAGGCGCACTCCATCACCCTCGGTGACTTGTAACAGGCCCAGTTTAAGGGCCTGCGGATTAGCCAGCAGCTCCCGGCGCGTGCTGTGAGGGTCACTGGCGGATACCAGCAGCGTCGTTTCAGCCATGCCATAGCACGGCTGGAAAGCCGCCGGAGAGAAGCCGGCTGGCGCGAAGGCTTCGGCGAAAGCGTCGAGGGTTGCGGCGCGGATCGGTTCCGCCCCATTGGCGGCCAGCCGCCAGCTGGATAGATCAAGCGCGGCCAATTGCTCAGGCCGCAGACGCCGTACACACAGATCGTAGGCGAAGTTGGGAGCCGCACTGACCGTGGCCTTGAGCCGGGAGATCATCTCCAGCCAGCGATGCGGGCGCTGGAGGAATGTCGCCGGCGCGATCAGATGCACCGGAAAGCCGCAATACAGCGGCTGCAACAAGCTGCCAATCAGGCCCATGTCATGGTACGGCGGGAGCCAGGCCACCCCAATATCATGCTCGCTGCTAGCCATCGCGCGCTGGATCATCTCAGAGTTCTTCAGCAGATGCCGGTGTTGCAGGCGCACTCCTTTGGGCTTACCGGTGGAGCCTGAGGTGTACTGCAGCACGGCCAATGTCTGTGGCTCGATGTAGGGCATTGCCCACGACCCAGGGGACTGCAGGTCAACACCATCGACCGCCAGCACCCGCAGTGAGCCATTTTGCAGAGCCGGCCACTCCCCTTGCTGCAACCCATCGATGACAGACTGAGTCGACAGAATCACTTCGGCCCCCGCGTCTTCGAGAACCAGCCGGACGCGCTCGTAGGACGCATTTATCTTCGGTGAATAAACCGGCACCGCAGTCAGTCGTGCGTACCAGCAACCGAGAATCGCCATCACATATTGCGCACTGGGCTGCATCAAGATTATCGCTCGCTTACCCACTACCCCCATGGCCTGAAGCCGGCTGGCAAGGGCACGGGCTGCGCGATCAAGATCTTGGTACGTGAGGCTGGCCGACAGGGTTTGGCCATCACCAAAGGTCATAGCAAGCCGAGTAGGCGTCTCTTCGGCACGCTGGCGTAACAGGGTGACGAAAGATTGATGTGCACAGGGAGCAACAGTCTGTCCCTCGGACAGATCGAGTAAGAAGTCCATTTCCATGTTTCTCATTCTTGTGATTGGCGTGATCGCGGAAGTATACAGACTTGTCTGTATACTGCTAGCCCCTTGCCATTACTTTGTTGGAGGAACGATCGCCAGGCATGTCAAAGCCGCCTCGGTCAAGCAAGTGACCGAAAAAGGCAAACCTGTCGCCGAGGTCGCCCAGCGCCTGGGTATGTCCGTGCACAGCCTTTACGCCTGGATCAAGGTTTACAGCAAGCCCCAAGAGCAGCGTCAGCATGACAATGATCAGCAGGCTGACGCCATGCTGATGGCCGTGTGGCGACGCAAGCCACAGCAGCAAGTGATGATTCACTCAGACCAAGGCAGTCAGTTCAGTAGCTCAGATTGGCAAAGCTTCCTGAAGGCCAACAATGTGATCAGCAGCATGAGCCGACGGGGAAACTGCCACGACATGCCGTAGCCGAGAGTTTTTTCCGGCTTTTGAAGCGGGAGCGAATCCGACGAAAGATCTACGCAACGCGTGACGAAGCCCGAAGTGATATTTTCGATTACATCGAGATGTTCTATAACCCCAAGCGTCGACACAGCAGTGCTATGCAGCTGTCTCCTGTAGAGTATGAGAAACGCTATTTCCTGAGCTTGGAGAGTGTCTAGGAAACCAGGGGCGATTCAATGGTGGCGTTGACCTGGTGATCAAACGCGTTCATTTGACATCTGGAACAGATGTCAAAAGCGATGTAAAAATCAACCGCAATGGACTATTGGTTGAACGGGGAAAGTCGGAGATACTCACTTCCGAAGATTCTGAGCTGAGTAGTACTGTTCAGCACATAGAGCCTGATAAGAATGATAACCTCCTCACTCGCTCTACAACGACGCCCTGCCAAGCAGTGATCGAGTACGTTGTAGCAGGTGAGAGAAATAGAACAGCAACTATCGACTTTATCTGTTACGCAGCAACACTGATTGGCGAAAAGGAAATCAAGTGGATAGAAAAAACACTTGAAACGCTTCGCACCACCTCGCCTCTCGCACCTCCGAATCAGCCTTAGGTACACCGGCAGCGAGGATAAGCTGTTGCGGGGCAACCAGTTTGCCTGGTGGAGTGGACCCGTCCGGCAGAATACGAGATTTCGCTCGATATCGCGTCGCAGCACCGGTTAGCAATAAATGCCGAGCTCAATCTTTTGAAGATAGTCCTCAACGCTCTTAAATCCCCACCAGTTTTCGATAACGTCCAAGGGCACCTTACCAGCGAGGTAGTTACAAGGTCGCCCGAGCCATTGCTCAGCCAACTGCTGATTACCAAAAACTGCTATTGCACGCTCTAACGCCTGGGCGTATTGGAAAGCGGTTGCGCTCTGACGAGCGTTGAGCCGAACGCGACGCGCTTGCTTTTTCTGACGTTGGCCGCGCCGGTCCGAGCTCCCAAGAATTCGATCCAGCACCGAGGCAGCGCTGTACAGCGGCGAAGATGCGACCATGGCTCTCACTTGAGCCAGAGAAAAGCCCTCGCGTACGAGGCGATACAAAACCAATGAACTGATCGGCAATGCTTCGGGCTCAATCAGAAAGGCCGTTGGCCGAAAGTCAGCCTTGATCGAACTGGACCCGTGATCATTCGAGAATAAACGTCAATCGCGAAGGTGATCCACACCCTACCGATAGGACGCCTATGAACATCATCAACCAAGATGATATCCATCGGTGTGTGGTCGATTTGCAAAACGGCAAGGGGATAGTCCGCACCGGGAAATGAGCCAGGCGTCGGCGTGTATTTGTTCCGCGCCAATTCCGCATAGCCTCGGCCGCGGAGATAGGCCTTGTCGGGGATGCCTTTGATTCGTGCGCGGATTGCAGTCACTCCCGGCGGAGGGATCTGCGCGGCTTCGCAGGTCTCGACGATTCTATCGATTGTCGCTAGTACCGTTGGCCGGTCATTCTTAAGGAAAAAATTACGAATCACATCCTCAATGATCTTGTTGGCTTCATCTGAAAGGCGTGAGTTGCCCTCCTTCCATCCCCTTCGGCGCGGAATAAGAGCGAGCTTCTCTCCCCACTCCTTGTAACGCTTGATCCAGCGATACAAGGTCGCGACATCAACGCCAACCGCTGCGCTTCTCGCTTCAACGTCCCGTCGACCAATCACTATGCTCCCCAGAAGCGGCTCGATAGCGGCAAAGCGTCTCTGCGCCTCTGACCAGTCCTCACTGCCGATCAGTGCGATATCGTAATTGGCGTAGAGTCCCTCGACTTTCTCTCGCTTGATCGCGCGTATGCCTTCGATTGGCAACGCAGCGGCCCTACCCGACTCCAGTTCAATCCCGACCACAGTTCGAAAATCCAGGATCTGCGAGATCCGGTAAGCAGAATCGCCGTGAGCGACAAGCGCCCCCACCTCGATTATTACCTGAAGCCGATCAGGCTCGTACGGGGTCAGTTGCGCATCCAGTGAATTGTCGTCCGTCATCACGCCACCCATACGTCGAGGAAATTGTTTAGCGGAAGGCGTATGTCACAGGCCAGCCGTCGCGTAGCGATGAGATGCCACAAATGACTGATCCCCTCGCCTCGATACCGGTCGCAGGAATGCAATGCCAATAGGTAATGGACCGGAGCCACGCCCATCTCCCTTACCGTGTTAATGATCCAGTTGCTGTCTTCTGGCGCAAACGTCATCCGTGCGTAACGCTCCAGAAACTTGATGTTCTGAAGCGCGGTATCACGAATTCTCGACTCGTCATAGATGTGGAATATCCAACCCTGCTCATTTGCATACCGCCAAGCAGCCTTCCACTTGGGAAGCCAGGCTCGCCAGTTCTTGCGCCAATCGGCCTCTGGCTTTACCTCAACCAACATCGGCTTGGGCCAGTTGTCGAGGCTTCGATCTCCGAGATCAAAGTGGACGAGAAAATCTGGGGTGTATTTGTAAGGGCGACCGTTGCTGCTGAAGGGAATGCTGACCGGCTGTGAGATGATGCTGCGGACATCCTTCGAAAACTCAGTTCGAACAATGAAGTCTCGTTCCAGCGTGGACTCGTACGGGATGCCACCTTCCCCGCGGAATGGGAAAACTCCGGAGACGCTTCGTTTCGTGGGTTTGATAGGACGAACCGAACCCGTCTTAGTTTTGTCGCGGCTATTTCCGACCATTTATAGGACCGTCGCAGCTATTTAGGTTTTACGTCGCAGCTATTGACGAACGCAGTTTCGAGGACTAAAGGCCTCTAGTATGGGGGTGTCGCAGCAAATTAGGAATCCTACAGAGGCAGCCGGCCACAACCAGGTGAAATCACCTTGGCGCACCATGGGGTACTGTTTCTCGATGAATTGCCGGAGTTCGAGCGTCGTGTACTTGAGGTGCTTCGCGAGCCCCTGGAGTCTGGCGAGATCGTGATTGCCCGGGCACGGGACAAAGTACGCTTTCCGGCGCGCTTCCAACTGGTGGCGGCCATGAACCCCTGCCCTTGCGGCTACCTGGGCGACCCCACCGGCCGCTGCCGCTGCAGCACCGAACAGATCCAGCGCTACCGCAACAAGCTTTCCGGCCCGCTGCTGGACCGCATCGATCTGCACCTTACCGTGGCGCGTGAAACCACCACGCTCAACAACCAACCTTGCGGCGAGACCAGCGCCGATGTGGCCGCCCAGGTGGCCGAGGCACGCGAGGTGCAGTACCGCCGGCAAGGCTGTGCCAATGCGTTTCTGGACCTCGAGGGGCTGCGCCGGCACTGCGAATTGTGCGCTGCCGACCAGGCCTGGCTGGAGAGTGCCTGCGAGCGCCTGACACTTTCCCTGCGCGCCGCCCACAGGCTGTTGAAGGTGGCCCGCACGCTGGCTGACCTGGAGGGGGCCAGTACGATTGCCAAGGCGCACCTGGCCGAAGCCCTGCAGTACCGGCCCGGAAGTCACTAGCCCTGCGGCGGGCCCTTCATATGCGCACTCAATACTAGCCATAGCGGCAATATATTTTGTGCGCAAAATAATTGCGCGCAATATTAGCTCCAGACAGAAAGCAATCGTCGCCACCCCTTACTGAATCTGGAGAACGACCATGACCCTTCGCACCGTATTCGCACTCACCCTCGCCACCCTTGCACTGGGCACCAGTGCCGGTACCTTTGCTCAGTCCACCGAAGCGACGCCCTACCACTACGGCATGAACCTGGACATCGCGCAGGTGATCAGCCTGGTCCCCTCGGCCACGATCCAGGGCCAGCCAAGCACGGCCACCATGACCTACCGAGACAGCACTGGCCAAGTCCGGAGCATTCGCTACTACCAGCCCGATAACGCTCAAGGCAACCAGAACTGAATGCCCATGCAAGATCGAACAAGGCCGTGCAAGCGGCCTTTTGCATTTGCAGGATACTGGCATATTCAAAGCAACTGCTCGCGAGACCTGTAGCGACAAGGCGTTACCTAAAACCTGTAATACTTAGACACATTTGAAAACAAAATGTGGTTGTACGACATCCTATCTACTGTGTTCGACTGCGCTCGTTTAAACAAGAACAATAACGGAGACATACCCATGTCGAGCATTCATTCGGCCGAGGGCAGTGCTGCCGCACCCTCTCAAAGCCGCGTAACACGGCTGATCAAACTGCTGGGTCCAGGCATCATCGCGGTGTTGTCCTGGCTTGGCGCAGGTGATCTGATAACCTCGTCCGTCGCAGGCGCCAACTACGGTTACGCCATGATGTGGGTACTCGCCGTTTCGTTGCTGCTCAGATACCTCATCGTCAACATCATCGCCCGCTTCCAGCTGTGCAATAACCAAGGCATGACCATTCTCCAGGGGTACGCGCAACTGCACCCCGTATTTGCCTGGTTCATGCTGGCCTACGCGCTGCTGATGGGCCACCTGATGAACGCCTACATGATCAAGGGCGCAGGCGAAGCGCTGGCGATGCTGTTGCGCATCGACTACCCGCTGCTGTGCTCGATGGCTGTGGTGCTGGCGGTGTGGATGCTGGTCGGGCGCAACATCTACGCGATGATCGAAGGCGTGATGAAGCTGCTGCTGGCGGTGATGACGCTGGCGTTTCTGGCACTGGCCGTAATGTCTGGCCCGGATGTGGCCGGTATCGTCAAAGGCACCATCGGCTTCAGCATCCCCGCCGACGAAGGCGTGCACGGTGCACTGCTGGTGGCGGTGTCGGTGATCGGCGCGGTGGCAGGCTCGGTGGCCAACTTCGTGCATCCCTACGTGATGCGCCAGAAGGGCTGGGTAGGCCCGCAACACAAACGCATCCAGCGCAACGACCTGCTGTTCGCCGTGTTCATCGGTATCGTCATCAACCTGGCCATCTGGATCGTCGGCGCGGAAATACTGCGGCCAAACGGCATCGAAGTGAAAACCCTCGGCGACCTGGGCAAGGCACTGGAAATATTCTTCGGCCCGATCGGCTGGTACATCTTCTTCATCGGTGTGTTCGCCACGCTGTTCGCCAGCATTTCCGGCAAGACCACGGCCTTCCCGATGCTGATTACCGATGCCTTCCAGCATGTCCGCCCGCAGCGGCGTGAGCGTTACGGCAAAGAGTTCCACAAGGACCCGATGCACAAGTGGTTCATGCTGTTCATTCTGGTGACGCCGCTGATCTGGTCGATCCCGGGCATGCCCGACTTCGTGACCCTGACCATTGGCGTCAGTGCGTTGAACATCATTGGCTTGCCTGTCATTTCGCTGGGCCTGCTGATCATGTCGAACCAAAAGTCGCTGCTCAGCAAGCAATACCGCAACAACCTGTTCGAAAACATCGCGCTGGCATTCGCGACCGGGCTGGCGTTGTGGGTGGCCTTCCAGTTGGGTGTGGATCTGCTCGGCCTGGGCTGAGCCCCTCGCCCCATCGCCGGCCTGCCGGCGATGGGGCACTGAAGGTTAACGCTGGCTGTTCTTGACGAACGCGTTATCCCTGAGGCATGCGCTCGGGACCCTTGCCGAACAGGTCGACGCTGAAGCATCTGGCTTGAAGTTCACAAATGCCTTGCACTTGTCAGGGCTTCTTCGACAACCCCAAGCAAAACCTCTTCGCTGAATGGTTTGCCAAGGCATGCCAATGCCCCGTTGCGCATAGACGCCTGCACCGCCAAATCATCCCAGTGCGCCGACATACAGATCACCGGCAACCGCCAGCCCAACCGCGCCAGTTCCCGCTGAACCTCCAGGCCGCTCAGCCCAGGCATCTTCAGGTCCAACAGCACACACCCGGCCATCGGTGCCAGCTCAGAGGCCAGCAACTCTTCACCCGAGGCGAACAGCAACGTGGCAACCCCGGCCGAACGCAACAGGTTGGCCAAGCTTTTTCGCACTGAAGCATCGTCATCAACGATACACACCACTCCGTTCATGCCGGGCCCTGGCCCTCGGCACACGACTCGATGACGTTGTGCATGGCGACCAGTTCGACCAGTGAGCGCGACTGCATCTTGTTCATGATGTTCTTCTTGTGGACCTTGGTGGTCACCTCGCTGGTGCCGATCTGCTTGGCAATCTGTTTGTGCGAAAGGCCATCGACCACCAACGAGAACACCTGACGCTCACGCTGGGTAAGGCGCTGGTATTTCTCCTTCACCTGCCGCGCTCGATGCCATTTGCGACCTTGCACCAAGGCCCGTGCGCGCGCCGCGTCGAGTACCGTCAGCAACTGCGCTTCGTCAAAGGGCTTGGTCAGAAACTCCACCGCACCTGCGCGCATGGCCTGCACCGTCATGGGGATGGTGCCGTAACCGGTCATGAAGATGACCGGCCAGGGCAGGTCGAGCCGACGCAGTACATCCTGGACCTCCAGCCCGCTGGCCTCCGGCAGGTTCATGTCCAGCAACAGGCACGCGTAGGGCGTATCTGCCTGGCCTTCGAACAGTTCTTCAGCCGAGGCATACAACCGATGCGCGATATCCTGTGAACGGAACAGCCGCGCCAGAGCCTTGCGCACCGCCGGGTCGTCATCCACCACCAGCACCGGTACGCTTGCACTGTGGCCCAGATCTACCAGGCCCTCTGCCGCGTCCTCCAAGGGTGGCTTACCCAGGGCAGTGCGCGGCAGATCGAGGACAACGTCGACAGCCAGCCGGTAGCCACGCCGTGGTACCGTCTGGATCAGACCCGGGGCGCCAAAGGCCTTGCGCAGCAAAGAGACCTGCACCTGCAGGTTGTTGTCTTCAACCACCGTGCCCGCCCAGACCTGGCTGAACAGCTCGTCCTTGCCGACCACGCGGCCCTTGGCCTTGATCAAGGTGGCCAGCACCTCGAACGCGCGCCCGCCCAAAGGCACCGGCTTGCCGTCGACGAAGGCTTCTCGCCGCTCCAACGATACTTGGGCATTGCCTAATCGGATCATGGGCTTCTCTCGCGGGCACGGGCGGTTGCGCGGCCTTGTGCAATCTAGGCCAGCGGGCGCGATCTAACAATTATCCCGAGGGATAGGTTGGCATCAGGACTATACAAGCGTGCGCCGCTGCACCGGGACTCATAACGGTCAAGATGGTGCCCAATCCTGCCAAGCTGCCTCCCTGCATCAAGGGCAAGGGTTTCGCTGCGTATACTCGCGCCTCTGGATGTCGCCAAGCAGGGGGTGATGGATGCTCGATGAACGCCTTGTGCACGGGCACGTCGACTACGTTCAGTCTATTGACGAAGGCTGGTTGAACCGGTGTGACATCACGCAACGGGGCCAGCTAGGCGACCTCACTTACTTCCGCCTGCACGACCCTGTCACACGCCTGGCCTGGCTCGCCGTGCGCGCCCCGGTCGAAGCGCCCGCCGCCTGCCAACGCCTGGAACGCGACTACCGCCTGCACCTTGACCCTGAGTGGGCGGTGCTCCCTTCGGCTTTTCTGCGCTGCGCCGAAGGCTCATTGCTGGTATACCCGGCAGGCCGTTCGGTCGCGGTCCTCATCGCCCAAGGCCCGGCGGCGCTTTCGACTTTTCTCGGCGTTGCGGTAAACGCTGCGAAGGCTCTGGCGCAGGCTCATGAGCACAATGTGCTGCATGGGGCCTTACAACCGGAACATATCTGCATCGGCAAAGCGCAGCGTGTGCGGCTTGGTTTTTTCAGCGCCGACACTCAAGCACAGGGCAGCGCACAGCAAACGCCCATCGGCAACTGGGCCTACCTGGCACCGGAGCAACTCTGCCCCCATGGCACTAGCCGCGATCAGCGCAGCGACATCTATGCCTTGGGCGCGATCCTCTACCAGTTGCTCCTGGGCGAGCTACCCTTGCGCGGGCGCGACAAGCTGCACTGGCGCCAGCTACATGCCGGCGTGCAGCCGCGGGCAGCCAACGAAGTCGATGCCAGGGTGCCGCTGGCGCTAAGCGACATCCTCGCCAAAGCGCTGGCCAAAGAACCTGATGCCCGTTACCAGAGCGCACGTGCCCTGGCCATCGACCTTGACCATTGTCAGCGGCAGTGGGCCACCACGCAGGCCATCGAAGGCTTTGAACCAGGCAGCGCGGACGGTATCGCGCCCAGCCGCGAACGCCTGTACGGTCGCGATGCCGAGCAGAAGGTGATCGCTCTGCTGATGAAAGCCTTGCGCCGTGACAGCACACCGCAAGCGCTGTTCATCAGCGGTGCGACCGGCATGGGCAAGTCGCGCCTTGTCGAGACGGCGCTGAGGGCCGATGCCCACGGCTATTGGGCCATCGGCAAATGCAACAGCCTCGAACAGGCAATGCCCTACGCGCCCTGGATCGAAATTCTGCGGTCGCTGGCCACGCAGTTGCTGGCCAAAAACAGCCAGGACCTCGAAACGCTGCGCCGCGAGATCCTGCGCCGGCTAAAAGGCCGTGGCCGCCTGCTGGGCAAGCTGGCGCCAGACCTCAACCTGATCATCGGCCCACTGCCTGAACTGCCGGAAAAACCTTCGCGGTTGGCCTTGCAGAAAGAGCTCAAGGCCATCGTCGAGTTCCTCCATGTACTCAGCCGGCCGGGCCACCCGCTGGTGCTGTTCCTGGACGACATGCAGTGGGCCGACGATGGCACCCAGCACTTGCTGGCGGAGCTGTTCGCCAAACCGCCGGGCAACCTCTTGCTGATTTTCGCCCGGCGTAACGATGCCCACCCCAGCAGCAATGCCCTGACGCCTGCAGCCCCGGTACGCAGCACCACCTTGAACCTGCGCCCGCTTACCGTGAGCGCTGTGACAGCGCTTATCGGCGAGCGCTACCACGTGCAGCCCGAGGCTGCTCTGGAGGTTGCGCAACTGGTGCACGACAAGACCGCGGGCAACCCGTTTTTCATCAACCAGATCCTCACCGCGATGGTCGAGGATGGGCTGTTTACGTTCGACACCCAAGCCATGCGCTGGTCATGGTCATTGGAAGCGGTGTCGCGCCACCGTTACGCGGATAACGTCGCCGACCTGATGGTTCAGCGCATGGTGCGCCTGCCCCCTGACCAGCGCGATACGCTGCGCATTGCCAGCGCGGTGGGCAACCGTTGCGATGAGCGGCTGCTTGAGCACATCCTGGGGCTGCCTGCCGGGCTCTGCGCCGAATCGCTCCGAGCACTGACTGCCGCGGGCTTCCTGCTGCCGGGTAACAAGGGCCTGGGTTTCGCCCATGACCGTGTACAGGGCGCCGCCTACGCACTCACGCCGCTGCGTGAACGGGCACAGCTGCATGCGCAGATCGCGCACGCCATGCTGCACACATGGCAAGACGACCTGAACGATGCCGTCTTCGATATTGCCAACCAGCTGCAACGCACCGGCGGCCAGGCGTTTGAAACGAATACCTGCGAGGCCTTCCTGCCATTACTGCGCGAGGCCGCCCTGCGAGCGCGCGACAGTGGTGCCATTGACCAGGCGGCAGGCTACCTGCACACCGCCGACCATATGCTGCGCGTCAGCGGGACACCTTCCGCCCATGCGCAACACGCTTTTAGCATCGCCTGCTTGGCAGCGGAGTGCGACATGCAGCTGTCACGCATGCCGCAGGCTCAGGCCCGTCTCGCCGATTGCCAGAAACGGGCGAGAACGCCCCTTGACCAGGCGCAGGTTTGCAGGCTGCAGGCACGCTTGCATACCTTGCACTGCGACTACCAGGCGGCCATCAGTGCAGCGCTATACGGCCTCGAGCTACTGGGCATTACCCTGGACCGCGGTAGCAATCAGGCTCAGGTCGAGGCCAGCTTCGCCGTTGTGCAGGCCCTGATCGAGCGCAAAGGCCGCCACTGCCTGGAGTCACTGCCGCGGTGCAATGCGCAGGAGGTGACGGTCGCCGTTGGCCTGCTGGCGACCCTTTCATCGTCTTTTTTCGTCCAGGACGATATTTGTTTCCTGCACTTGGCCAAGCTCGTGGAGTTGTCCCTGAGCCAGGGCGTTGCGCCCGGCAGCACCTATGGGCTGGCCTGGTACGGGGTGATGATCGCCGAGCGTTTCGGTGCCTACCACGATGGGCATGCCTGCTGCCTGGCGGCACTGAAACTGATCGAGCGTCACGGCTTCGAGGCAGACCTGACCAGCGCCCTGCTTGCCCTGGACCAGGTCAGTGCCTGGACTGCCCCCATGGAATTCGCCCGGCGCACCGCCCTGGAGGCTGTTGATTCAGGCCGCTTGAGCGGCGACCTGGCAATGAGTTGCTATGCCTGCAATCACTTGGTCTCGGACTCGCTGTTCATGGGGCGCTACCTGCCGGAAGTTGCCGATGAAGTGGCACAAGGCTTGGCCACCGTGCGCAGGTACAACTACAGCGACATTGAACATATCCTCTTGGCCCAACAAGCATTCGTCGCCGACCTGTGCGGCACCCCCTGCTCAGGCTCGTCCGGGGAGGTAAGATCACCAACGACCCTGTTCTTCAAACACCTGTTCAGCGGCATGTCGGCCTTCTACCTGGGCAACATCAAGCAGGCCATACACAGCCTTGCCTGTGCAGGCGAGCATGCCTGGGCGGCACCTGCGCACATCAACCTGGCGGACTACTACCTGTTCCATGGCCTGGCGCTGGGCAGCCCCGAGGCACCTGGCAGCCTTGCCAGCAAACTGGCCGCGCTGCAGGCCGCGCGCGTGCGTTTTGCCAGTTGGGCGAACTTCAACCCGGTTACCTTCCGCAACAAGCTGCTGTTGATAGAAGGGGTCATCGCCAAACTCAATAACGACGGCATGGCCGCCATCCGCTGCTTCGATCAGGCACAGATCGCCGCCACCACTGCCGGGTTCATTCATGAGCAGGCACTGGCTCACGAACAACTGGCCGAGGTATGCATCCCCAACGGCTTGATCTCTGGCGCCAACCTGCACCTGCGCATTGCCCGCGACTGTTTTCATATCTGGGGCGCAACTGGCAAAGTGCGCCAACTCGAGACACTGCACCCGTTCCTGCGCACCCAGCCGGTACAAGAAACCCACCGTTCGTCCAGCCAGGCGCGGCTGGACCTGGAAGCGGGTATCGAAGCTGCACGGGCGCTGTCCGAAGAGGTGTTGCTCGAAGGCCTCATCGAGACGCTGATGGGCCACCTGACCCAGCACTCCGGCGCCGATCACGGCGCACTGCTGATCGTCAGCGGCGCGGAGTTCCAGATGGCCGCCCTGGCCTATATCGATGATGTCGGCCTGCATGTGCAGATGGACAACTGCCAGAAATTCCTGACCCAGGCCCCGCTGTCGATCATCAACGCCACCATGCGCACCAAGAAACCACTGGTGCTCGACGATGCCCTGAGCGAATGCCCAGAAGCCTTCCGCCAAGAACTGCAGGCGCGCAATGCGCGCTCGGTACTGTGCCTGCCATTGGTGATCCAGGGTGTGCTGATCGGCTTGGTTTACCTGGAGAACCGCCTGGTGCCGAACCTGTTCGGCAGCCAGCGCCTGGCCATGCTGGAGATTCTGGCCTCGCAAGCGGCGGTTTCGCTGCAAACGGCAAAGTTCTATACGCGCCTGGCCGAAGACAACCAGACTCGCTCGCAGATGGAAGCCGAACTGCGCCGTTCACGTGCGCAGCTTGCCAGCAGTGCGCACCAGCAGGTGATGAACGAGCTTTCGGCATCCATCGCCCACGAGATCAGCCAGCCGCTTCTGGGTATCGCCGCCAATGCCGCAGCCAGCCTGCGCTGGCTCAAGCGCGAAACACCTGATCTGAAGGAAGCCATTGCCGGCCTGGAAGACATTCGCAACGACAGCGAGCGCGCCGCCAACATCGTGCGGGCACTGCGCTCGCTGGCCAAACAAACGCCGATGCAGCTCAAGGCGGTGAAGCTGGACGACCTGATTCTGCAAGTAGTGCGGCTGACCTCTGGGGATGCCGGCAAATGCAAGGTGGAGGTGCAGACCAGATTGCATGCCGGGGTAAGCGTGATGGCCGACCCCGTGCAATTGCAGCAGTTGGTGTTCAACCTCATCACCAATGCGCTGGAGGCGCTGGCGGGCTATCGCAGCGATGGATTGCTGCAGATTTCATCCGAGGTGCTGGCAGACAAAGTGCAGATCTGCGTCGATGATAACGGCCCGGGCATCGCTCCGGAGGAGCGGGATCAGGTATTCGGCGCGTTCTATACGACCAAGAGCGGCGGTTTGGGGATGGGCCTGGCGATCTGCAATTCGGTGGTACAGGCCCATGGGGGGCAGTTGCAGGCGCAGGTTTCGGCACTGGGTGGGTGCAGGATTCGGCTTACCCTCGCGCTGCAGCAGCCCTGAACTCTCCTTTCGGCACCGGCCAATGGCCGGCAAGCGCCCTCAGCTAGCCCAGTTGCTCAAGCTCGATCGGCCCTGCACTTGGACTGCCCCCGAAAGCTGGCACAATCCAAGTGGGAGCCGGCTTGACCGGCGGTTGGGCCGCCTAGCGGCCCTCGCGTCACATCAACGCGCGCTCAACGCCGCATAGCTGTTCATCAGGTTGCGGTAGTTGGGAATGCGCTGTGACAGCAGATTGCCCAGCCCCTCGATATCGTTGCGCCAGTCACGGTGCAGCTCACAGGCCACCGAGAACCAGTTCATCATCTGCGCGCCCGCCTCGGTCATGCGGACCCACGCCGCCTGCTGCACGGTTTGATTGAAGGTGCCTGAGGCATCGGTCACCACGAAGACCTCGAAACCCTCGGCCAGTGCCGACAGGGTGGGGAACGCTACGCACACGTCGGTAACCACACCGGCGATGATCAGTTGCTTGCGGCCGGTGGCCTTGATTGCCTTGACGAAGTCTTCGTTGTCCCAGGCATTGATCTGGCCAGGGCGGGCAATGTAAGGCGCGTCCGGGAACATCTCTTTCAGTTCAGGCACCAGCGGGCCATTGGGACCTTGCTCGAAGCTGGTGGTAAGGATGGTCGGCAGCCCGAAGAACTTGGCCAGGTCGCCCAGCGCCAGAACGTTGTTCTTGAATTCGTTTGGCGAAAAGTCCTGCACAAGTGAGATAAGGCCAGTCTGGTGATCGACCAGCAACACCACGGCGTCGTCTTTGTTCAGGCGCTTGTAATCGGGTTGGCTCATTGGGGTAACTCCTTGGGTAGGGAAAATGGCCTCGGCACTGTTCCGAGGGCTTATACCTGTGGATAAAAACGTCTTAAGGATGGGCATCGATGCGCGCTGATCGGCGCCAGGCCTTGGGCGGCTGGCCTACCAGGCGGCTGAAGGCGCGAGTGAAATGGGCCTGGTCGCAAAAACCGCACTCAAGGCTCACATGGGTAATGGGCGCCTCGGTGGCCAACAGACGCTTCGCCTTCTCCATCCGCGCCAGCAGTCGCCAGGCCTGGGGCGAAAGGCCGGTATTGACCTTGAAGGCACGGGAGAAGTGGCTCCGGGTGAGGTTGCACACCCCTGCGATCTCTATGATCGACAGCGAACTGCGCAGCATCAGTTCCTTGGCCTGGCGTAACCGTGTGGGGGTCAGGGCACCGGGGGAATGAGGGTTGTCTTCGGGCAAACCAGGGTTCATGGCGACTCTCCTGTTCAATGCAGAAAGTCTCACCCTCGGTGCATGACAAAGTCCTGAGCCGAACCTGAAGAGTTCTTAATTGTGCACTGCTGGCCCCAAGGCCTTACCGATACCTTAAAATGCAAGCCGAATTCAGCTTCGGGCCGCAGCAGCGGCCAGCATTCAAGGCGTAAGAGGTATGCAGGAAAGTCGCGCTCATCGCACCGTGGCCATGGTGCTGTTCAACGATGTGCTATTGCTGGATGTCACGGGGCCCATGGACGCCTTCGCCATCGCCAACCGGTTCTTGCCCGAAGACAGGCGCTATCGGCTGATCACCGTGGCTGAAAGCCAAAGTGCCATTCGGGGGTCCTGTGGCCTGAACGTCATCGCAGACCTGCGCCTGGAGGACCTGCCAGGCAACGTCGACCTGCTACTGGTGCCCGGTGGGCCAGGAGCCTATGACGTCGCCCTGCCCACGCTGGAGCGCTGGCTTGGGCACGCCGTGCACAGTGCCAAACGCTTCGGCGCCATCTGCACCGGAGTGTTCTTGCTGGGGCGGGCCGGGCTGCTGAGCGGCTACCGCTGTACCACCCACTGGAATTATGTGGAACGCCTGGCCCGCGCATTCCCCGAAGCGAAAGTCGAGACCGAGCAGATCTATGTGGTCGACCGTGGCCTGATCACTTCAGGTGGTATCACCGCAGGTATCGACCTGGCGTTGGCCATCGTGGCAGAAGATCACGGCAAGGCGCTGGCCTTGGAGGTGGCCAAGGTGCTGCTGGTCGCCCGTCATCGCCAGGGTGGGCAGACGCCCTATGGTCCGCTGCTCGCTGCGGTGCCACGGGATGGCTCGGTGATAGCACGCGTACAAGCGTATGTCGTCGACCATATCGACCAAGCCTTCACTGTGCAGAAGATGGCCGACCTGGTGGCAATGAGCGGGCGCAATTTCGCTCGTACCTTTCAGCGTGAGGTGGGCATCACGCCGTTGCAGTACCTGCAGAACGCGCGTATCGATCAGGCACGCAAACTGCTCGAAGGCAGCGACCGTCCTTTGAAGGTGGTGGCGGCGCAATGTGGTTTTGGCAGTGACCGGCATATGCGCAAAGTGTTCTGCGAGCGGCTAGGCATGACGCCGGCGCAGTACCGGGCCCAGTTCGGCGGCAGTTGAGCTGAGCGTTCCGCGTTGCCCGGGAAGCGCCAGGTAAAACTGTCACACTTGGTGGGACAATGTTTCTCTCCTGCGGCAGATTGTCTTAGACAGCCGCAATCCCCAGAATTGCCCGCCACACTGTCTAACGCTGCCCCGGCAGCTCATGGAGTTCGAGCCAATGCCACACGAAGGCAGCCTTCTGCAAACCGCGGTGATCTTCCTGTTCGCCGCCGTCCTTGCCGTACCCTTGGCCAAACGCCTGCAACTGGGCGCCGTGATCGGCTACCTGCTGGCGGGCGTGGCCATCGGCCCACAGGCCTTGGGCCTGATCCGCGACACCGAAAGCGTGGCGCACATTTCCGAACTGGGCGTGGTCCTGTTGCTGTTCATCATCGGCCTGGAACTGTCGCCCAAGCGCCTGTGGCTGATGCGCAAGTCAGTGTTCGGCGTCGGTACGGCACAGGTGCTGCTGACCGGTGCACTGATCGGCGCCATTGCCCTGTTCGGTTTCGGCCAGTCACTCTCGGCCGCCCTCGTGGTCGGCCTTGGCCTGGCCCTGTCTTCCACCGCCCTGGGCCTGCAGAGCCTGGCCGAGAGCAAGCAGCTCAACGCCCCGCATGGCCGCCTGGCATTCGCCATCCTGCTGTTCCAGGACATTGCCGCGATCCCGCTGATAGCCCTGGTGCCACTGCTGGCTGCCAGCGGCCCGGACACCAGCCACGGTGACAGCCTGCAGCATGGCCTGAATGTCTTCGCCAGTATCGCAGTGGTGATCGTCGGCGGGCGCTACCTACTGCGCCCGGTGTTCCGCATCGTGGCCCGCACCGGCCTGCCTGAAGTGTCCACCGCCACCGCGTTGCTGGTGGTGATCGGTACCGCCTGGCTGATGGAGGAAGCCGGTATTTCCATGGCCCTGGGCGCCTTCCTCGCGGGCTTGCTGCTGGCCGACTCGGAATACCGGCATGAGCTGGAATCACAGATCGAACCGTTCAAAGGCCTGCTGCTGGGGCTGTTTTTCATGAGTGTGGGTATGGGTGCAAACCTGCGCCTGCTGCTGGAAATGCCGCTCGTTCTGCTGGGCCTGACCCTGCTGTTGGTGACGGTCAAACTGGTGCTGCTGATCGGTGTCGGCCGCTTGGCCGGTGGCCTGAACAGCGCCAGCGCACTGCGCCTGGGGATGGTACTGGCCGCCGGTGGTGAGTTTGCCTTCGTGGTGTTCAAGCTGGGCAAGGACCAGGGCCTGTTCGACACCCAGACCTACGACCTGCTGCTGATGACCATCACCCTGTCGATGGCCATCACCCCGCTGCTGATGCTTGGCTGCGCCCGTGCCCTCAAGCGCACGCAGCCTGCGCGTGAAGTACCTGAGCAATACAAAGCCATCGATGCCGGTACCCCGCGCGTGGTGATCGTCGGCATGGGCCGCATGGGGCAGATCGTCTCACGCATCCTGCGTGCGCAGAAAATCCCTTTCGTGGCCCTGGAAACCTCGGTGGACGCCATCGAGATGACCCGTATGTTCGAACAGGCGCCGGTGTTTTACGGCGACCCACAGCGCCCCGAAGTGCTGCACGCTGCCAAGGTCGGCGAAGCGGAATACTTCATCATTACCACCGACGATCCGGAGGTGACCATACGCACGGCAGAGCGAGTGAAGCGCCTGTACCCTCACCTCAAAGTACTGGCACGCGCGCGTAACCGGCAGCATGTGCACAAGCTGGTGGACGTTGGTGCAGAGCCTATTCGCGAGACGTTCTATTCGAGCCTGGAAATGACCCGCCGGGCGCTGGTCGGGTTGGGGCTGAGCAGTGAACAGGCGGCGGACCGCATCGATCGGTTTGCCCAGCATGACGAGGAAGTGCTGGAGGCACAGGGGCAGGTGCGTGATGACCGGGCCAAGGTGATGCAGACGGCCAAGGAAGCGCGGATGGAGTTGGAGCGATTGTTCGATTCGGATGCGGATTGAGGCTTGTACGTCGAAGACAAAGAGGGCTCAGGCGTAATGCCAGCCAGTTAAGTGATCCGGGGCCGCTTTGCGCCCCATCGCCGGCAAGCCGGCTCCCACCACGACCGCGCTGTTCTTCAGGCCTGCGCTTTACCTGAGGAAGCAAGCGTCTTGCCCAATCTCTAAAAGCTGACGCAATCCATGTGGGAGCCGGGCTTGCCGGCTCCCACCCCGACCGAGCTGTTCTTCAGGCTGCGCTTTACCTGAGGAAGCAAGCGTCTTGCCCAATCTCTAAAAGCTGACGCAATCCATGTGGGAGCCGGGCTTGCCGGCGATGGGCCGCAAAGCGGCCCCAAGTACTCGCTGGCCCCGTCGAGCGCTCGGGCTATTACAGCGCTGCTAGGGGGCTGCTGCGCAGCCCTGATAACGCTAACTGTCTGGCATTAGTCTCAGCCCATCTTTTGGGTGTCCGTCACATTTTCTAGAAACGACAAGACGCCAGTTAGCGATATGTGAAAGTAGCGCTGGGTACATCAACCGGGCCGTTCGAGGCGCGGGAGGTCGCTTACACCAATGGCACCAATAGGCTCGCCTTCATCATGCAGTGCGGTGCAAAGGCACTGAACAAACATCGACATGGGAAGCTGCTCTACAAGCGATACTGTGTGCTGTCGAACAAAGAAAAGGGCCACTGTCACCAGTGGCCCTGTAATCATGCTTGATATTCATACACCCCCAAGCCAGGGTGTGGAGGTCTCACCCGATGATGATGATCCAGCCATCGACAGGGTTCCTCCACCAGCTAGTGCCGCTGACAATACTTATGGATCAAGTAAAGATGGCCCCTTTTGTAGGAGCCATCCGTCAAGTTGCTACGTATTAGTTCCCAGCAGTCAACGCGTTATAGCTGGTCATCAAATTCCGATAATCCGGAATGTGGTTGGAGCACAGCGCCGCCAGCCCTTCTACATCGTTGCGCCAGTCGCGATGCAGCTCACACGCCACGCCGAACCAGGTCATCAGTTGTGCGCCCGCCTGGCTCATGCGGTCGTGGGCAGCGTCGCGGGTCATGGCATTGAAGGTGCCGGAAGCGTCGGTCACCACGAACACCTCGAACTCTTCTTCCAGTGCCGACAGCGCGGGGAAGGCTACACACACCTCAGTCACTACACCGGCGATGATCAGTTGCTTCTTGCCGGTGGCCTTCACCGCCTTGACGAAGTCTTCGTTGTCCCAGGCGTTGATCTGGCCAGGGCGGGCGATGTACGGGGCGTCCGGGAACAGTGCTTTGAGCTCCGGTACCAGCGGGCCGTTGGGGCCTTGTTCGAAGCTGGTGGTGAGGATGGTCGGCAGGTTGAAGAACTTGGCGAGGTCCGCCAGGGCCAGCACGTTGTTCTTGAACTTGTCCGGCTCGATGTCACGCACCAGCGACAGCAGCCCAGCCTGGTGGTCGACCAGCAGCACGGCGGCGTCGTCTTTGTTGAGGCGGTTGTAGGTGAATTTGCTCATGTTCTGTGCTCCTGAGGTTTATGAACTTTTCAGCAATCTGGGGTGTTTCGCGTTGATGGGCACAGATTAAAATCATCACCTTTAGAGCGGTAGACTGCGAAAATTGCCCTTAGCGTTCCACCTGGAGAACGATCATTGGAAGACCTGAACTCCCTCTACTATTTCACCCAGGTGGTCGAGCACGGCGGCTTCGCCCCGGCCGGGCGGGCGCTGGACATGCCCAAGTCGAAACTCAGCCGCCGCATCGCCGACCTTGAGGACCGCCTGGGCGTGCGCCTGCTGCACCGCACCAGCCGGCACTGCTCGCTCACCGAGATCGGCCAGGCCTACTACAACCGTTGCCTGGCCATGCGTGTAGAGGCCGAAGGTGCAGCGGAAATCATCGAGCGCAACCGCAGCGAGCCGCGCGGCTTGGTGCGCATCAGTTGCCCGACCACACTGCTCAACTCCTGGGTCGGGCCAATGCTCACCCGCTACATGCTCAAGTACCCACAGGTAGAGCTGTTCATCGAGAGCACCAACCGCCGCGTCGACCTGCTGCACGAGGGCTTCGACGTCGCGCTGCGCGTGCGCTTCCCGCCACTGGAAAACACCGACATGGTGATGAAGGTGCTGAGCAACAGCACCCAGTGCCTGGTGGGGCACCCGCAGTATCTGCAGCAGTTGCCCAAGGGCTTCGACCCGCAGTTGCTCGGCACGCTGCCCAGCGTGCACTGGGGTAGCGCCCAGCGCGATTACCAGTGGGAACTGTTCCAGGGCGAGGACATGAGCCGCAGTATCGTAATCCGTCACACACCGCGCATGGTCACCGATGACCTGTTTGCCCTGCGCCATTTCGTGGTGGCCGGGGTGGGTATCGCGCACTTGCCACGGGTGGCTGTGCGCGAAGATCTGGCCGAAGGCCGTTTGGTGGAGCTATTGCCGCAGTGGCACCCACGTTGCGGCATCGTGCATGCCATTTTCCCTTCGCGGCGTGGGTTGTTGCCGTCGGTGCGGTCGCTGATCGACCACCTGGCGGAGGAATTCGCGATCAGCGACATGGCCTGAACCAGCACACGCTTACAAGACCCTGTTCTACGCTTGCCGCACAGTCCCGGATCATCCAACCCGGAGCCCCCATGATCCGCGCCACTCACGGGCCAGGCCGCGCCCTGCTCGCCACCCTCGCCCTTTGCCCCGCGCTCAGCCAGGCAGATGAGCCCGGCTGGTCGCTGCTCAGCCGCAACTATTTCCTGCACAGCGACTTCCGCTCGCCCTCAGGTAGCGGCCAGAACTACCGCCAGGAATGGGCCCAAGGCTTCATCGGCGAGGTTCGCTCCGGCTTCACCGAAGGCACTCTCGGTGTGGGCATCGACGCCCATGGCTTCCTTGGCCTCAAGCTCGACGGCGGCCGCGGCCATGCTGGCACCGGGTTGCTGCCACGTGACAGCGACGGCCGCGCCGAGTCCGACTACTCCAGCGCCGGCGCGGCGCTGAAGTTACGCCTGGGCAACACACAGCTGCGCTACGGCGAATTGACGGTGCAAACCCCGGTATTCGACACCGGCGACAAACGCCTGCACCCGGAATACGCCACCGGCTGGCTGCTGGAGAACACCGACCTGCCCGGCTGGCACCTGCAGGCGGGGCGCTTCACCGCGTTCAACAACCAGGACAACAGCTCGGCCCATGACGACTTCAGCGGCTATGGCGCCACCACCCAAGGCCGCGCCATCAGCCTGGCCGGCGCCACCTTCGGCCCCGATGGCCCGTTCGGCGGCGCGCTGTACGCCGGGCAGCTGCAGGACACCTGGCGCCAGGCTTATCTCAACCTGAACCTGGCCGAGGGCAACTGGTACCTGGACGGCAACCTGTACCAGACCCGTGACACCGGCAGCGCGAGTGCCGGCGCCATCGACACCCTCGCCTACAGCCTTTCAGGCAGATACCGCTTCGGTGCCCACGCCGTGACCCTGGCGTACCAGAAGATCGAGGGCAACACCCCGTTCGATTTCGTCGGGGGCGACTCCATCTACCTGGCCAACTCGATCAAATACGCCGACTTCAACGGCCCAGGCGAGCGCTCTTGGCAACTGCGCTACGACCTCAATTTCGCCACCCTGGGTGTGCCCGGCCTCAGCCTGATGGGGCGTTATGTCAGCGGCAGCGCCATTGACGGCACGCATGCTCCGGCAGGCGGTGCCTACACGGGCCAGCAGGGTCAAGGTGGCCGCCACTGGGAACGCGACCTCGACCTCAAGTATGTGGTGCAGTCCGGCGCCGCCAAAGACCTCAGCCTGTCGTTCTCCCACGTCAGCCACCGCGCCAACGAGGCCCAGGCAGGCGACGACATTGACCGCATCTACCTGATCATCGAATACCCACTCACAGGCAGCTTCTGACCTGAGCATCACGACTGCAGGTGCCTTCAAGACCAAGGCCTTGAATGATATCGAGATCGCCAAGACCAGACAGCGTTGATACCGGTGAGTCAAGCGATTGCGGGCCGCTGTGCGGCCCATCGCCGGCAAGCCGGCCCCCACATGGATTGCGCCGGCCTTTAGCAATTGGGCAAGACGGTCGCTTCCTCAGGTAAAGCGCAGGCCTGAAGAACTGCGCGGTCGCGTTGGGGAAGGGCTGCGTAGCAGCCCTGATAACCCTAACTGACTGGCATAACCGCTGGGGAGCCACTCTTCACATCAGCTCAAAACGCAAAGCACGAACAGCCCAAGGCCCCCCAGAAGCCCTGGTAGTCATTCACCGGCACACTCGAATGCCGCGCTTTTTCATGGCTGTGCGCATGCACCCCGCAAGGCCCGCTGCACTGGTGCACCGCTGCAGCCAATGAGGGCGTACCCACGCGCCAGTGCCCCGGCACCTTGACCACTGGCGACCACTCCGGCAATACCGGGACCTGTGGCGGGCCGAGCTTGTCGAATTCGCCAGCGCCGTACACGACCTTGCCGTCGACGATAGTCAGTACCGACTCGATGCCCTTGATCGCCTCTTCATCAACGCTGAAGAAATCCAGCGACAGCGCCGCGAGGTCCGCCAGCTGGCCAACCTTGATCTGGCCTTTCTTGCCCTGCTCGCTGGAGAACCACGCGCTGCCCTGGGTGAACAGTTGCAGCGCGGTATCGCGGCTCAGGCCCTCCGGGTACAGCTCCATGCCGCCAACCGTCTTGCCGCTGACCAACCAGTACAGCGACGTCCAAGGGTTGTAGCTGGAGACCCGGGTGGCGTCGGTACCGGCGCCCACAGGCACACCCATTTCGAGCATGCGCTTGATCGGCGGGGTCTGCTCGGCGGCCTTCGCACCGTAGCGATCGACGAAGTACTCACCCTGGAACGCCATGCGGTCCTGGATGGCAATACCGCCGCCCAACGCACGCACGCGCTCGATGTTCTGAGGCGTGATGGTCTCGGCGTGGTCGAAGAACCAGGGCAACCCGTTGAACGGGATATCGCGGTTGACCTTCTCGAACACGTCGAGCATGCGCGTGATCGATTCGTTGTAGGTGGCGTGCAGGCGGAACGGCCAGCGCTGCTCGACCAGGTGGCGCACCACCGGTTCCAGCTCCTCTTCCATGGTTTGCGGCAGGTCCGGGCGCGGTTCGAGGAAGTCCTCGAAGTCGGCGGCTGAGAACACCAGCATCTCACCGGCGCCGTTATGGCGCAGGAAGTCGGTGCCGCTGTGCAGCTTGACACTGGAAGTCCACTTCCTGAAGTCGTCCAGCTCTTCCTTGGGCTTTTGGGTGAACAGGTTGTAGGCGATGCGCACCGTCAGCTGGTCGTTGTCGGCCAGTTCCTGAATCACCGCGTAGTCGTCCGGGAAGTTCTGGTAGCCGCCCCCTGCGTCGATGGCGCTGGTCAGGCCCAGGCGGTTGAGCTCACGCATGAACTGGCGGGTCGAGTTGACCTGGTATTCCAGCGGCAGCTTAGGCCCTTTGGCCAAGGTTGCGTAAAGGATCATCGCGTTGGGGCGGGCGATGAGCATGCCAGTCGGGTTGCCGAACTTGTCGCGCTGAATTTCACCGCCCGGCGGGTTTGGCGTGTCCTTGCTGTAGCCCACGGCCTTGAGCGCGGCACGGTTGAGCAGTGCGCGGTCGTACAGGTGCAGCAGAAACACCGGGGTATCGGGCGCAGCCTGGTTGATTTCTTCCAGGGTGGGCATGCGTTTTTCAGCGAACTGGAATTCGTTCCAGCCACCGACCACGCGCACCCATTGCGGCGTTGGCGTGCGCGCCGCCTGGTCCTTGAGCATGCGCAGGGCATCGGCTACCGACGGCACACCTTCCCAACGCAGTTCAAGGTTGTAGTTCAGACCACCGCGGATCAGGTGCAGGTGCGAGTCGTTCAGGCCCGGGATCACCGTGCGCTGCTTCAGGTCGATGATCTGCGTGGCAGCACCCTTGTGGGCCATGGCCTCGGCGTCGTTGCCCACGGCAATGAAGCGGCCATCTTTGATGGCGACGGCAGTGGCGGTGGGCTTTTCACGGTCGACTGTATGCAGTTTGCCGTTGAACAGGATCAGGTCGGCGGTCATGGAACCTCCTTGGATGGATGCGTGGGCGGAGCCGGCGGCGCCGGTGAAGGGCAATGCGGACCAGAGCGCGCCGGCGGCACCGAGCACGGTACTGGTGGCAAGGAACTGGCGACGGGTCTTGTCGTTGGGGTCCTGGGACATGGTCTTCTCCGTCTGGGTGCGGCGGCGGCAGCGGCAACTGCGGAGCATGCCGGTTCAAGCCTGGCCAGGGATTGCATGGATGTGCGGTGGGTTGAAGAAGGTTAGCCCTGTTTACATTTTGTGCTGGCCGGGCCGGCCTCTTCGCCGGCAAGCCGGCTCCCACAGGCACCGCACAGGGCTTGAAGCCGATGCGGCCGAGGTAGGAGCCGGCTTGCCGGCGATGGGCCGCAACGCGGCCCTAGCCTGCTCAGCGGTTCAGGAACGCCAGCAGGTCCTCATTCAGCTGCTGCGCATGGGTCACTGCGAACCCGTGCGGCGCCCCGCTGTACACCTTCAGCTCAGCCCCCCGAATCAACTCCGCAGCCCGCTTGCCGGTAGTCTCGAACGGTACGATCTGATCGTCGTCACCGTGGATCACCAAGGTCGGTACATCGATCTTGGCCATGTCCGGGCGGAAGTCGGTTTCAGAGAACGCACTGACGCAATCCAGTGTGGCCTTGATCGAAGCCATCAGCGCAATGTTCAGGGTCTGCGTCTGCACCCCCTGAGACACCTGCTGCCCATGGTTCAACCCGTAGAACGGCGTGGCGAAATCGGCGATGAACTGCGCCCGGTCCGCCCGCAGGCCAGCTTGGATGCCATCGAATACCGAGGTGTCGACACCGTCCGGGTTGTCGTCACGCTTGCCGAACACCGGGGTCACTGCGCCCAGCAACACCAGCCCGGCAACCCGTGCGCTGCCATGGCGGGCGATGTAGCGGCTGACGTCGCCGCCACCCATGGAGAAGCCCACCAGGGTCACGTCGCGCAGGTCGAGGTGCTCGATCAGCTGGGCGATGTCGTCAGCGAAGGTGTCGTAGTCATAACCGTTCCACGGCTGGCCCGAGCGGCCGAAACCACGGCGGTCGAAGGCGATTGCGCGGTAGCCGCGGCTGGCCAGGTACTCCATCTGCGAGTCCCACATGTCGGCATCCAGCGGCCAGCCATGGCTGAACAGCACGGGCTTGCCGCTGCCCCAGTCCTTGTAATAGATCGAAGTGCCATCGCGGGTAACGAGCGTAGTCATGTCTGTATCTCCTTGAAGTGTCTTGGTTGAGAGATGAATCAGCTGCGCAGCCAGTTGGCGCAACGACGGGTTACCCAGGGCATGATGAAAAACACCACGGGCAGGATCACGAACAGGTTGACGATCAGGTTGCCTGTGACCATCCCGCCAAACTGCGGGAAGCGGATGAAGAACGGCGCCAGCAATTGCGGAACGATCATGGTCATCGGGCAGATCACCAGGTAGGTCAGCAGGGCCTGCTTCCAGCGCGGCGGTTGCGCGGACGTCATGCTGGGCGGTGTGAACCAGAACTCCGGGTCTTCATGCACCTGGGTGTGGTCGCCGCCGTCGAGCAGCGGTAGCACTTCGTTGACCAGCGTCTGGCGCTCGCTGGAGTTGACCCAGGCCTGCAACAAGCTGGCATCTGCAAAGCGCACCACGGTGGTGAAGTGCAGCCCGCCGTCGTCCGGGCGGATCACGTTGACGTCGAGGTGCCCCGGCTGGCGCCGTGCGGTGCTGACCGTACGCTTGAGCCAAGCCTCGTAGCTGGCCAGTGCCTGGGCGCGGACCTTGTGCTGGATGACCAGCGTCACCACGTTGCGGTTGTCTTGGAATGCGGTGTTCATCGGCGTTCCTTGGGATGAGCTTGCCCGCATCCACTGTGCAACGGCGGACGGGCGGATGATTGGATGAGTGTGCTGCCCTGGGCGGGCACCGCTGCCGGTGCCCGAGGCGGTCGGCTTACTTGCCGGCGGTGAAGGCGTTGTAGCTGGTCATCAGGTTGCGGTAATCCGGGATGTGGTTCGAGCACAGCGCCGCCAGGCCTTCGACATCGTTGCGCCAGTCGCGGTGCAGCTCACATGCCACGCCGAACCAGGTCATCAGCTGTGCGCCAGCCTGGCTCATGCGGTCGTGGGCAGCGTCGCGGGTCATGGCATTGAAGGTGCCGGAAGCGTCAGTCACCACGAACACCTCGAACTCTTCTTCCAGTGCCGACAGCGCCGGGAAGGCTACACACACCTCGGTCACTACACCGGCGATGATCAGCTGCTTCTTGCCGGTGGCCTTCACCGCCTTGACGAAGTCTTCGTTGTCCCAAGCGTTGATCTGGCCAGGGCGGGCGATGTAAGGGGCGTCCGGGAACAGTGCTTTGAGCTCCGGTACCAGCGGGCCGTTGGGGCCTTGTTCGAAGCTGGTGGTGAGGATGGTCGGCAGGTTGAAGAACTTGGCGAGGTCCGCCAGGGCCAGCACGTTGTTCTTGAACGCATCCGGCTCGATGTCACGGACCAGGGACAGCAGGCCAGCCTGGTGGTCGACCAGCAGAACGGCGGCGTCGTCTTTGTTCAGGCGGTTGTATTTGAAGTGGGTCATGGTCGTGCTCCTAAGGGTTTGGATGTTCAGTAAGTTGGGTGTTTCGCGTTGATGGGAGAAGATTAAAACCACCACCTTTGGAGCGGTAGATAGTGATTTTTGGCTTTAGCGTTCTGTTTTGTGAACGATGATTGTGGGCCCTGGGCCGGCTCGCAAATACCACCTTCGCCCGCATTGCGGGGTTCCAGGCGCCATCATCGAAGGCGAGCCACGCTGGAGGCTGGACGGCACTCCCACAGCCGTCGATGGCGCGCGGGTGAAATGCGCCTGTAAGGTTCACTCGCCCCCATTGCCGGCCACCTCAACCTGCTCTATTACTACACACAGCCCTCCCCTCACACCCGAGACCACCATGCTGGCTTTCATCCAGTCGTCCCCTTTGTTGCTCGGTTGTGCCCTGATCCTGCTCGACCTCGTGCTTTGGCAACTGATCCCTGTTCAGCGCAGGGCATGGCGTATCGGTGCACGGCTGGCGATTTTCCTGCTGTTCAGCTGGGTGCTGCTGACTGCCGGGATGAGCCCGTTGCAACCGCCGCCCTGGGTCGACGACGTGTCGCGCAACCTGATGGCCACGGTGCTGGCGATCGGCTGGTGGCTGTTCGGCGCACGCACGGTGACGGTGGTGTTCGGCCTGCTGCTGGGGGCGCGCGGCAGCCATGGCGGGCGGTTGCTGCAGGATGTGCTGGGGGCGCTGATCTTCCTGGCGGCGGTGGTCGCCGCTGCAGGCTATGTGATGCAGCTGCCGGTAAAGGGCTTGCTGGCCACCTCCGGGGTGATGGCCATCGTCATTGGCCTGGCGTTGCAAAGCACCTTGGCCGACGTGTTCAGCGGGATCGTGCTGAATACCACGCGGCCTTATCAGATCGGCGATGCGATCTCGATCGACGGCACTGAAGGCAAGGTGCTGGACATCGACTGGCGGGCCACCCGCCTACTCACCGGCTCCGGCAGCCTGGCGGTGATCCCCAACTCGGTGGCGGCCAAGGCCAAGTTGCTCAACCACAGCCGCCCGGCCGATGTGCATGGGGTGTCGATCAGTGTGGTGGTACCCGCCAAGGTAAGGCCGAAGCGGGTCTTCGATGCGCTGGAAAAGGCCTTGCAAGGCACCCGCGCGATACTCGCATCACCCAAGCCGAAAGTGACGGTGAAGGCCTCGACGCTGGAATCGGTGGAGTACGAAGCCAGCGGCTTCGTCGCTGACATGGGCGGCAAGACCGAGGCGCGCAACCAGCTGTTCGACCTTGCACATCGGCACCTGGAGGCCAGTGGCGTGATGTGGAACATCGACCTGGCCATGCCGCCGCGCAGCCGTCAGCGTGAAGTGCTGGACGAGGTACGGGTGTTCCGTTCGTTGACTGACGAGGAGCGCGATGCCTTGAGCCAGCGCATGACTGCCGTCGAGTACCTGGCAGACCAAGTGATTCTGGGCGTGGGCGAGCATTCCGATCACTTGCTGGTGATCGGTAGCGGCGTGGTTTCGGCGGCGATTCGCAATGGCGACACGTTAGTGGAAGCCGGGCGCATGGGGCCGGGGGAAGTGCTGGGGATCGAGGGCCTCATCGACGAGGATGACTCGTTTGCCGAATTCCGTACCTTGACCAGCTGCGTGCTGTATCGCATCGAGAAGGAGCAGGTGCGCAGCTGCCTGGTACAGCGCGGCGAGGTGCAGACGGCGTTGACCAAGTTGCAGCGGTTCCGGCGCCAGAGCCGGGAGTCATTGCTGCTGCAAAAGCCGACAGCGATCAAGAAAGGTGGCTTTCTCAGCTGGTTGCACAGGTAATGCTGACGCATTCACCGGCCCTATCGCCGGCAAGCGGCGCCCAAAATGAGTCTGTGCCACCTGCGCCATCCGCAGCGCCGCAGAACCCTGCGGGAGCCGGCTTACCGGCGATAGGGCCGGTACAAACACCTACAGCACTACCCGCAAACACTGCCCCGCGTGGTACAGCGAGAACCCGGACTCGTAAAACGCGGTGCGCAACGATGGCGCACTCACCCCGGTCATCGGCGAGAACGGGATCGGCAGGCTGTCCGCCTCACCCTTGAGCAGAAACTCGGCGAACGCCCGGCCAATCACCGTGCCGGTGGTATTGCCGCGCCCGTTGTAGCCCGTCACCGCAACCAACCCCGGCGCCGGCTCGAACAGGCGCATCAGGTGGTCAGGGGTGAAGTCGATGCAGCCGGTCCAGTGCATCTCCCACTCGACCTTGCCCAGCTCAGGGTAGTAATGGCTCTGGATGCGGTCAGCCCAACTGCGCACGAACCATGCAGGCTTGTTATCCACCCGTCCAAGGCTGCCAAGCAGCAGGCGGCCCTGGTCGTCGCGGCGGATGCTGCTGAGCACCGTGCGGGTGTCCCACGAGCCTTGGCCATGTGGCAGAACCTTGTCGGCAGCAGCACCCTGCAGCGGCTTGGAAGCGACCTGGTAGTAGTAGCCACGGAAGAACTGCTTCTGCAGGTTGCTCCAATCACCCTCGGTGTAGGCCCCGGTCGAGATCACCACCTTCTCGGCGCGCACCGAGCCGCGGGCAGTCTTGACCCGCCAGGCATCGTCTTCGCGCTCCAGGCCTTCCACGGCCGATTGCTGGAACAACTTGCCGCCCAGGCGCGCAACCGCCGCGGCCAGGCCTTGGGTGTACCCCATGGGGTTGATGGTGCCGGCGCGGCGGTCGAGCAGCGCGGCGGAAATCTTGTCGGTGCCGCAGTACTCCTGGCACTGGGCGCCGGTCAGCAGCTGCACATCGGCGCCGCGTCGGCGCCATTGCTCATGGCGCGCTTCGAGGTCGGCGAGGCCGGTGGCGTTGTGCGCCATGTGCAGGGTGCCTTTGTGCTGCGCCTGGCAATCGATGCCAAGGCGTTCGATCATGGCGAACACTTCGCCTGGCGCCTCGCCGAGCACCTTGTTCAAGCGGCTGCCCTGCTTCCGGCCCAACGTTGCCTCGACATCGTCAGGGCGGATCCAGGTGCCAGCGTTGACCAGGCCTACGTTACGTCCGGAGCCGCCGTGGCCGATCTTCCAGGCCTCCAGCAGGATCACCGACTTGCCCTGTTCGAGCAGGTGGATGGCCGCCGACAGGCCGGTGATGCCGCCGCCGATGACGCAGACGTCGGCCTTGTGTTCACCGGCCAGGGCCTGAGCGGCGACGGTAGGTTGGCTGACGTGTTCCCACAAGCATTGTTGACGCAGTTCGGACATGGCCGGCTCCAGCACTATTGTTCTTGTTGGGGCCGCTGTGCGGCCCATCGCTGGCAAGCCGGCTTCCACAAGGATCGCATCGCCCGCACGATCACTGGGAGCCGGCTTGCCGGCGAACCGGGGGCAAAGCCCCCGGCCATGCAGCATCAGTCGAACACGATACCCTGCGCCAGCGGCAGCTCACGCGAGTAGTTCACGGTGTTGGTCTGGCGACGCATGTAGCCTTTCCAGGCATCGGAACCCGACTCGCGACCGCCGCCGGTTTCCTTCTCGCCACCGAAGGCGCCGCCAATTTCGGCGCCGCTGGTGCCGATGTTGACGTTGGCGATACCGCAGTCGCTGCCCGAGGCGCTCTGGAAGCGCTCGGCCTCACGGATGTCGGTGGTGAAGATGCACGACGACAGGCCTTGCGGTACTTCGTTGTTCAGGCGCAGGGCCTCTTCGAACTCATCGTAGGCCAGTACGTAGAGGATCGGTGCGAAGGTTTCGTGGCGCACCACGTCGCTCTGCGCGGGCATCTCGGCGATAGCTGGCGACACGTAGTAGGCGTTCGGGAACTGGTCGGCCAGCTGGCGCTCGCCACCGAATACCTGGCCACCCTCGTCGCGGGCCTTGGCCAGCGCGCCCTGCATGGCGTCGAACGACAATTTGTCGATCAGTGGGCCCACCAGGTTGTCCTTGCGCGGGTCGCCGATACGCACCTTGGCGTAGGCGGCTTTCACACGGGCAACCACTTCGTCCTTGATAGAGCGGTGCACGATCAGGCGGCGCAGGGTGGTGCAGCGCTGGCCGGCGGTGCCCACAGCGGAGAACAGAATGCCACGCACGGCCAGATCCAGATCGGCGCTCGGCGCCAGGATCATGGCGTTGTTACCGCCCAGTTCCAGGATGCTGCGGCCGAAACGGGCAGCAACGCGCGGGCCGACTTCACGGCCCATACGGGTGCTGCCGGTGGCGCTGACCAGCGGCACGCGTGGGTCATCGACCAAGGCTTCGCCCGCTTCGCGGCCACCGATGACCAGTTGTGCCAGGCCAGCCGGGGCATCGCCAAAGGCTTTAAGGGCTTTTTCGAACAGTGCCTGGCAGGCCAGTGCGGTCAGCGGGGTCTTCTCCGAAGGCTTCCACACCACCGCGTTACCGGCCACCAGGGCCAGCGCGGTGTTCCAGGCCCACACGGCCACCGGGAAGTTGAAGGCGCTGATCACGCCGACCACGCCCAGCGGGTGCCAGCTCTCACGCATGTGGTGGCCAGGGCGCTCGGATGCGATGGTCAGGCCGTACAGCTGACGCGACAGGCCAACGGCGAAATCGCAGATGTCGATCATTTCCTGGACTTCACCCAGGCCTTCCTGAGTGATCTTGCCGGCTTCGATCGACACCAGTTCGCCCAGGTCGGCCTTGTGTTCACGCAGCACCTCACCGAACAGGCGCACCAGTTCGCCACGGCGCGGGGCCGGCACGCTGCGCCAGGCTTGGAAGACACTCTGCGCCTGGTCGATGCGGGCGGTGGTCTCGGCCTTGCCAAGCAGTTTCACCGAGGCGATCTGGCTACCGTTGATCGGGGTGTGAACAGGGTAGTCGCCCTGGGTGTAAGCCGTGGCGGCAACGCCAAGGCGCTCGAGCAATCCAGCAACCATTGTGCTTCTCCTACATCGGGTGATGGGGTGGAAAAATGATGTGGATCAGTATTAATCCGATCACACCAGTGCAACAAACGACCTTTATTCCGCATATCATTCCGTCAGGTAATGATTTGAGCTGCCGAGACCGCTATGTCCAAACGCCTGGTGCCTTCCATGACCGCCCTGCAGTGCTTCGAAGCTGCAGCCCGCCACTTGAGCTTTACCCGTGCCGCCGAAGAGCTGCACCTGACCCAGAGCGCGGTCAGCAAGCAGGTCGCACAGCTCGAAGAGATGCTGCGCCACCACCTGTTCCTGCGTATCCGCCGGCGCCTGCAACTAACCCCCGCTGGCAGCCTGTACCTGGCCGAGGTCAACAAGATCCTCACCCAGGTGGACATGTCCAGCCGCTACGTGCTGACCTATGGCGAGCAGACCGAGATATTGAAGGTAGCCACTCAACCGAGTTTTGGCGTGCGTTGGTTGATCCCCCACCTCAAAGGCTTCGGCAAGCGCCACAGCAACATCCATCTGGACATCCGTAACGAGATGGAGCCCTTCGCCTTGCTGCAGGGCTCGGCGGATGTGGTGTTTTTCTATGGCCAAGGCACCTGGCCGGGGGCGACCTGCATCGAATTGTTCCGCGAGCAAGTAGTGCCGGTGTGCGCCCCGGAGCTGCTGGCCGGGCGTGAACTGGGGGATGCGGCCGAGCTGGCGGAGCTGGTGCTGCTGCAAAGCACGTCGCGGCCCGAAGCCTGGCACGAGTGGTTCCTGGAGCTGGGGCTGCACAGCGTCAGCGCCTACCACGGGCCACGGTTCGATACTTTCTACATGGCGCTGAGTGCGGCCCAGGCGGGCTGTGGGGTAGCGCTGGTACCGCGCTACCTGGTGGCCAAGGAATTGAGCGAAGGTAGCCTGGTGATTGCTTGGAACCATGCGATGAACAGTACCGGGGCGCATTACCTGGCCTATGCCGAGCATGCGGCAGAGGTGCCGAAGGTGCGGGCGTTGGCGCAATGGGTTCTGGAGCAGTTGCAGGCTTGAGAATCGCCGTTGCGGCGAAAGGCCTCGAAGGTCGATCAAAAAAGGAATGACACAGCCACTTTTTTTCGCTTGTGGCCATAGTGCATTCCCAGCTTTCATGTAAGCGTCCGAACCCAACCAGGAAGCTAGCGATGCCCGCCCACGATTTCGTCAGCCCCGACAGCATCCGCGCGCAGTTCTCTGCCGCCATGTCGCTCATGTACAAACAGGAAGTGCCGCTGTACGGCACGCTGCTGGCGCTGGTGAGCGAAATCAACCAGCAGGTCATGGCCCAGCAGCCTGAGGTGGCCCAGGCGCTGCGCTGGACCGGCGAGGTGGAGCGCCTGGACCAGGAGCGCCACGGCGCCATCCGGGTCGGCACAGCACAAGAGCTGGCCACCATCGCCCGGTTGTTCGCGGTGATGGGCATGCAGCCGGTTGGGTACTACGACCTCAGCAGCGCAGGCGTGCCCGTGCACTCCACCGCGTTTCGCGCCGTGCACGAACAGGCACTGCACATCAGCCCGTTCCGCGTCTTCACCTCGCTGCTGCGCCTGGAACTGATCGACGATCCCGCACTGCGTGAGTTGGCACAGAGCCTCCTGGCCAAACGCAAGATCTTCACCGCCCGCGCCCTTGAGCTGATCACCCAGTGCGAGCGCGATGGCGGCCTGAACGCGAACGACGCCGAGGCGTTCGTGCAGGAGGCCCTGCACACCTTCCGCTGGCACCAGGAGGCTACGGTTACCGCCGAGCAGTACCAGCAGTTACACGATCAGCACCGCCTGATCGCTGACGTGGTGGCGTTCAAGGGCCCGCACATCAATCACCTGACCCCGCGCACCCTGGACATCGATGCGATCCAGTTGGGCATGCCGGCCAAAGGTATTCCGCCCAAAGCCGTTGTCGAAGGCCCGCCCACTCGCCGCCACCCGATCCTGCTGCGCCAGACCAGCTTCAAGGCTCTGCAGGAGAAGGTTGCGTTCAGGGACCAGCACGGTAGCGAAGGCAGCCACACCGCACGTTTCGGCGAGATCGAGCAGCGCGGCGCGGCACTCACCCCCAAAGGCCGGCAGCTGTATGACACGCTGCTCGACGCTACCCGTGCAGCCTTGGGCGGCGCACCGGCAGAGGCCAACGCCGAGCGCTACATGGCACTGCTGAAAGAGCACTTTGCCGCGTTTCCGGATGACCTGGCACAGATGCGTGAGCAAGGGCTGGCGTACTTCCGCTATTTCGCGACCGAGAAGGGCATGGCCGCACGCGAGCAGGCTGAGCGCCCGACCACTCTGCAGGGCTTGATCGAGGCCGGCCATGTGCACTTCGAGGCGCTGGTCTACGAAGACTTCCTGCCAGTGAGCGCGGCGGGGATCTTCCAGTCCAACCTGGGTGACGATGCCCAGGCCGAGTATGGCAGCAACGCCAACCGCGAGGCCTTCGAAGCGGCATTGGGGCTGCAGGTACTGGATGAGCTGGCGTTGTACGCGCAGACTGAGCAGCGCTCGGTGCAGGCTTGTGCGCAGGCATTGAACCTGGAGTTGGTGTAAGCCTCAGGGTTGCTGGGGGCGCTGTGCGCCCTTTGGCGACACAAGGCCGCGCCTACGAAGATTCGCAGGCGCGGCCCCGGTTTACTCAACGAAACCGGTCGACTTCCTGGCGCAACTGCGCCGCCAGCCCTTCGAGCTCCTTGGCGGTAAAGGCCAGCTCATTGGCCACGTCACGCTGTTCGCTGTTGGCTTGGGCAATGCTCTGCAGGTTGCGGCTTAGCACCGTTGCGGTGCTGCTTTGCTCCTGGGTGGCAGTGCTGATCACCGTGAACTGCTCACCCGCGACGCGGCTTTGCTCGTCAATACGCGCCAGCGCTTCAGCCACCTTGTCGTTGCGTGTCAGGCCTTCCTGCATCAGCTGGTTGCCCTGCTCCAGGGTGCTGATGGCATGGCCGGTCTGCTGCTGGATACTGGCGATCATCCCGGAGATCTCATCCGTCGCTTGACGCGTACGCGCCGCCAGGCCACGAACCTCGTCAGCCACCACGGCAAATCCACGGCCCTGCTCGCCCGCCCGCGCCGCTTCGATGGCCGCGTTGAGCGCCAACAGGTTGGTCTGTTCGGCAATGGCGGTAATCACCCCGACAATGCCACCGATTTCCTGGGAGCGTGCACCCAGTGTGTCCATCACCGTTGCAGTGCCACCCAGGGCCTCGGCGATCTGGCGCAACGAACTCGACGCTTCATCCATCGCGCTACGGCCGATGCGGGTCTGCTGGGCATTGTCACGGGCCATGCGCTCGGTGCCCGCCATGTTGTCAGCGATGTTCATCGAGGTAGCGCTGAACTCCTCTACCGCACCGGCCATGCTGGTGATTTCGCCGGACTGCTGGTCCATGCCTTCGCAGGCACCGGCCGACAGGCCAGACAGCGAGCGGGCACGGCTGCTGACTTGCTCGGAAGCCCCGCGAATGTGTTCGACCATGGTCGCCAACGCTTCGCCCATCTTGTTGAAGCTGCGTGCCAGTTGGCCGATCTCGTCATGGCTGGTCACGGCCAGGCGGGCGCTCAAGTCGCCTGCACCCAGCGCCTCGGCTTGGCGCACCAGGTCATCCAGCGGGCGCAACTTGCGGCGCAACAGCCACAGCGTGGCGGCCACTGCCAGCAGCATTGCCAGCAAACTGCCGATGGCCAGGCGCAAGCCAACGCTCCAGGTCACCGCACGGATCTCCTGCAGGGGCATGCTGGCGACTACCGTCCAAGGGCCTTCGGCAAAGGGTGCAGAGGCGCTGTACAGAGGCTGGTCGGCATTGGCTGGGGGGACCAGCCACTTGCCTTGCTCGTCGCGCAAGGCCAGCGAGCCGGTATCGCCAATCCGGAAGCGCTTGAGGTTGGCGAACTGCGCGTTTTGCGCGTCGGTATAGTCAAAGCCAACGAACAGCACCGCGATCACCCGCCCATTGCCATCGGTCACTGGCACATAACGGGTCATGTAGTTGCGCTCGAACAGCAGGGCACGGCCGACATAAGTCTGCCCTGCCATCAGTTTTGCGTAGGCCGGGTGCTGGCGGTCGAGCTGGGTGCCGATGGCCCGGCTGCCATCCTGTTTCTTCAGGTTGGTGCTGATGCGTACGAAGTCGTCGCCACTGCGCACGAACAGGGTCGCTACACCTGCGGTCAGCTGCTGAAATTCATCGACCTGGTGGAAGTCGTTGTTGAGCAGTTGATCACCCAGGTACAGCGCCGGTGTGGGCTGGCCGGCCACCTGCACGGTTTCGCCGGCATGCAGCGACAGCCCCGAAGCGAAGCGGCGCTCGAACAGGCCGCTCAGGCGCTGGGTGTTGTCCTTGAGCGAACCATGGAAAGTGTCGAGCTGATCGGCCAACAGCCGCGCTTCACTGGCCAGGTGTTCCTGGCGAGTGGTCAGGTTGGCGTCGTCCAGGGAACGCAGGGCGAACAAGGTACTGCCGGTAATCACCAGCGCCAGCACGATGGCGAGAGCGATACCAAGCTGCGAGGCGATTCGGGCACGCGGTTGAGACATGGGGAGCTCCTGGCAGGCGGCCCGGATCATCCTGATCACCCCGACCACCTGCTGTTATCAACGGAGAATCGCGCCCTCTTCCGGGACGCTGGTGCAACTAGATCGGCGTCGCTGGCAAATACTTGAGTGTCGGGCCGGGATATTCGCAAACGTTTTCTACAGCTGTACCGGCGCTAATCACTGGCAAGCTGGCCCCCATCGGCTGGACTGCCGGCGATGGAGCCGGCGTAGGCAATCAGACGGCCGGCAGTATTTGCACAGCCGGCAGGCTCACCGCCGCGGCCTCTTCCTGCAGAAATACGCTCAACCGCCGCAACCGCTCCCCACCCGGCCGGGTTCTCGGCCAGACCAGGTAGTAATCCATGCCGCTGGGCACCGCCGTCGGCCATGGCAGGCTCAAACGACCCTGCGCAACATCCTCGGCGACCATCAGCAGGTCACCCATGGATATCCCGTAGCCACGGGCCGCCGCAATCATCCCCAGCTCCAAGGTGTCGAACACCTGCCCACCCTTGAGTGAAACGCTGTCTGCCAGCCCCATGCGCTCCAGCCATTCTCGCCAGTCACGCTTGTCGGGGGTCGGGTGCAACAGCTCGATGCCGGCCAGCCTGCGCTCGTCCAAAGGGCCTTCCTTGAGCAGGTCGGGTGCGCCCACCGGGATCAGTAGCTCGGAAAACAGCCGGCGTACCTCCCAGTCCGGCGGAAAAGCGCCGTCACTGAGCAATACCGCGCAGTCGAAGGGTTCCTGGTTGAAGTCCACGTGGTCGACATCCATCCAGGCGCTGGTCAACTGCACTTCATTGCCCGGCTGCAAGTGCCGGAACTGGCTCAGGCGCGCCAGCAGCCAGCGCATGGTCAGCGTCGACGGCGCCTTCATGCGCAGTATGTCGTCCTCACCGCGCAAGGTGTCGCACGCGCGCTCCAGCGCGGCAAAGCCCTCACGCACGCCGGGCAGCAGCACCCGGGCGGCCTCGGTCAATTGCAGGCTGCGCCCGCTGCGGATGAACAGGCGACAGGCAAAGTGCTCCTCCAAGGTACGGATGTGGCGGCTGACCGCACTTTGGGTGATCGACAGCTCCTGACCGGCACGGGTGAACGAGCTGAGCCGGGCGGCGGCTTCGAATGCGCGCAGCGCATACAGCGCAGGCAGCTGACGGGACATAGGGCACCTGCTTACGGGGGCAGAAAGGGGATGCATGGAATCATATATGCATGAGTTCAACTCATGCCAATCATCGTTTTTATCCTTTTGTGCAAAGTTGACCGAAGCCTCAGAATCGTCCCTCGCTCACAGAGTCAGAAGGACCACCCCATGCACGTCGCGCCCACTAAAGAACTCAAGGCTTTGCTGCGCCTGGCCGGGCCGCTGGTTGCCTCGCAGTTGGCGCACATGCTGATGGTGTTGACCGACACCCTGATGATGGCCCGCATCAGCCCCCAGGCCTTGGCCGGCGGTGGGCTGGGGGCTGCGAGCTATTCGTTCGTGTCGATCTTCTGCCTGGGGGTGATCGCTGCAGTCGGCACGCTGGTGGCGATCCGCAAGGGCGCCAATGACATCGAAGGCGCCACCCGGCTGGCGCAAAACGGTTTGTGGCTGGCCTGGGGGCTGGCGCTGGTGGCCGCGCTGGCGTTGTGGAACCTCAAGCCGGTGTTGCTGCTGTTCGGCCAACAGCCTGAAAACGTCGCCTCGGCCACCGAATTCCTCACCCTCTTGCCACTGGCGCTGCCGGGCTACCTGACCTTCATGGCCCTGCGTGGCTTCACCAGCGCCCTGGGCCGCTCGACCCCGGTGATGGTCATCAGCCTGATCGGTACGGTGCTCAACTACCTGTTCAACGTCGCGCTGATCGAAGGCATGTTCGGCCTGCCCAAGCTTGGGCTGATGGGCATCGGCCTGGTCACCGCCGTGGTGTCGATGGGCATGGCCATCGCGCTGGCCTTGTACATCCGCTGGCACCCGGCCTATGCCGCCTACCCGCTGCGCAAGGGCCTGTCGCGCCCTTCGCTGCCGGCCTTGCGCGAGCTGTGGCGCCTGGGCTTGCCGATCGGGGGCACCTACATGGTGGAGGTCGGCCTGTTCGCTTTTGCCGCCCTGTGCATGGGTGTACTTGGCAGCACCGAGCTTGCGGCCCACCAGATTGCCCTGCAGATCGTTTCTACCGCATTCATGGTGCCGACCGGGCTTTCGTATGCGGTGACCATGCGCGTAGGGCTGTATTACGGTGCCGGCAACCTGCCGGCGGCGCGCAGTGCCGGGCGGGTAGGCATCAGCTTTGGCGCGCTGATCATGTTCGCCTTCGCGGCACTGTTCTGGCTGCGCCCGGAGATGCTGGTGAGCCTGTTCATCGATGGCAATGATCCAGCGTTTGCGCCGATCTACCAGCTGGCAGTGAGCTTGCTGATGGTGGCGGCCTGGTTCGAGCTGTTCGATGGCGTGCAGACCATCGCCATGGGTTCGATCCGCGGGTTGAAGGATGCAAAGACCACCTTCCTGATCGGCCTTTGCTGCTACTGGCTGGTCGGAGCGCCAAGTGCGTGGTTGCTGACCTTCAACCTGGGTGGCGGTGCAGTCGGTGTGTGGTGGGGGCTGGCATTGGGGCTGGCGTGTGCTTCGGTGGCGCTGACCCTGGCCTTTGAGTGGCGGATGAAGCGGATGCTGGGCAAGGCGGGAGCGGGTGCACAGGCTGCTGTTTCGGCCTGACTGCTGGGCCACATCGCCGGCAGGCCGGCTCCCAACGGTAAAGCGCAGACCTGAAGAACCAGGCAGTCGCGGGAGCTGGCTTGCCAGCGATATGGCGCTAGAGCACTTGCGTCAGCTTGCGTTCACACGCCTGCCGCAGGTACGCCACCAGCTCATCCACCGGCAGTGGCTTGCTGACCAGAAACCCCTGCACCTGGTCACAGCCGAACTCGCGTAGCAAGGCCATCTGCTCAGGGCTTTCAACGCCCTCGGCCACCACCTCGAGGTTGAGGTTGTGCGCCAGGTTGATCATCGCGTGCACCAGCTTGCGGTTTTCCTCGCGCATCTCCATTTCGGCGACAAAGCTGCGATCGACCTTGAGCAAGGTGATCGGCAGGCTGTTCAGGTGCACGAAGGAGGAGAAGCCGGTGCCGAAATCGTCGAGCGAGAAGCGTACGCCAAGGCGCCCCAGAGCATCCATGGTCTGGCGGACCAGCTCATTGCGGCGCATCACCGCCGTTTCGGTCAGTTCGAACTCCAGCCAGCGGGCGTCGACGCCATGTTCGATGATCAGCCGGCTCAGGGTCGCCAGCAGCTGGCTGTCCTGGAACTGGCGAAAGCTCAGGTTGACCGCCATGTGCAGGGGGGCCAGGCCGCTCTCGCGCAAGGCCTGCATGTCACGCAGGGCACGGGAGATAACCCAGTAGCCCAACGGCACGATCAACCCGCTCTGCTCGGCCAGCGGCACGAACTCGCTCGGCGGCAACAGGCCGCGCTCGGCATGACGCCAGCGCACCAGCGCCTCAAGGCCGACGATGCTGCCATCGCCCAGGTTCAGCCGTGGCTGGTAGTGCAGCTCCAGCTCATCACGACGCAGGGCCCTGCGCAGTTCGCCTTCCAGGTCGGCGAGGCTGCGGGCGTTGCGGTTGATTCGCTCATTGAACACATGGAAGGTACAGCCCTGGCTGCTTTTGGCCTGGCGCATGGCGATGTGCGCATGCCACATCAATGGGTCGGCGCCACTTTGCGCGCGGGCGTGGGCAAGGCCCAGGCTGCAGCCAAGCAACAGGCTTTCGCCGTCGATCCAGTAAGGCTCGGCCAGGGCTTCGACGATGCTTTCGGCGATGCGCTCGGCGCGGCCGTTGTCGCGGCGGGTGTCGATCAGCAGGGCAAATTCATCACTGCCCAGGCGCGCCAGCTGGTCGCCGGCCGCCAGTTGCTGCTTCAGGCGTGACACCACCTGCAGGATCAGCCGGTCGCCACCCTGGTGGCCGAGGGCATCGTTGACATGACGAAAGTTGTCCAGGTCCAGGTGCCCGAGGGCTACTCCGCGCCCGTCGTTCTCAGCCAGCCGGGCGGTCAGCAGGGCCTGGAAACCCTGGCGGTTGGCGATGCCCGTCAGCGGGTCCTGCTCAGCCAGGCGCTGTAAGGTGGCCACCAGCACGCCACGTTCGCGTACGTGGCGCAAGGAACGGCGAAGCGCATCGGTATTCAACTGGCTGCGCACCAGCCAGTCGCTGACGCCTGTGGGTGGGGTCAGCGGCTCCTCGTCCAGCAACAGGATGGTCGGCAGTTCGCAACGCCCCGGCGCAGGTTGCAGGGCCTGGGTGGCCAGGATCACGGCCTGGCGGTCTTGGCTGAACAGGCTGTCCACTGCAGCCCAGTTGGGCGCAGTCAGCAGTACCGCTGTGCCGTTCAGCGGCAGCAGGCATTCGCGCAACAAGGCGGCCCATTCCGGCTCATCAGCCAACAACAGCAAACGCAAAGGTTCGACAGGCGTGGACAAGCGGGCTCCTTAAAGCGAGGACGGTGGCAAAAGGGTGGCCGGGTATGCTACTGGATAAATGAAAATGATTTTCACTTTTAGACGTATCCTTGCCCACAGTGCGTCCCGACGCATTTTGACGTGCATCCTGCTCGAAAGCGGTTAAACCAGCAAATACGATTTTTTCCATGAATAGCATGAGCCTGACTAATGCTATACGCGACACAAAGTCTGACTCAGACGTCAGACGGTCGCGCCACAATGGCCCCATGCCTGTTAGAATGCGCGGCTATTTTCTGGCGACCCCCGGTTTCTAGCATGTCCCGACTCAATCCCAGGCAACAGGAAGCCCGTGACTACGTCGGCGGCCCTCTTTTGGTGCTCGCCGGTGCAGGCTCCGGCAAGACCAGCGTGATCACGCGCAAGATTGCCCACCTGATCCAGAACTGCGGCATCCGTGCCCAGTACATCGTCGCAATGACCTTCACCAACAAAGCTGCGCGCGAGATGAAGGAGCGGGTCGCCACCCTGCTGCGCCCGGGGGAAGGCCGAGGCCTGACGGTATGTACCTTCCACAACCTGGGCCTGAACATCATCCGCAAGGAGCACGACAAGCTGGGCTACAAGCCGGGCTTTTCGATCTTCGACGAGTCCGATATCAAGGCGCTGCTGTCGGACATCATGCAGAAGGAGTATTCCGGCGACGACGGCATCGACGAGATCAAGAACATGATCGGTGCCTGGAAGAACGACCTGATCCTGCCCGCCGAAGCCCTGGAAAAAGCGCGAAACCCGCGCGAGCAGACCGCCGCCATCGTCTACACCCATTACCAGCGCACGCTCAAGGCGTTCAACGCGGTGGACTTCGACGACCTGATCCTGCAGCCGGTCAAGCTGTTCCAGGAGCACCCCGAAGTGCTGGAGCGCTGGCAGAACCGCGTGCGCTACCTGCTGGTGGACGAATACCAGGACACCAACGCCAGCCAGTATCTGCTGGTGAAGATGCTCATCGGCATGCGCAACCAGTTCACCGTGGTGGGTGACGATGACCAGTCGATCTACGCCTGGCGTGGTGCGCGCCCCGAGAACCTGATGCTGCTCAAGGAGGACTACCCTTCCCTGAAAATCGTCATGCTCGAACAGAACTATCGCTCCACCAGCCGCATCCTGCGCTGCGCCAACGTGCTGATCGCCAACAACCCGCATGCGTTCGAGAAGCAGCTGTGGAGCGAGATGGGCGTGGGCGACGAGATCCGTGTGATCCGCTGCAAGAATGAGGACGCCGAGGCCGAGCGTGTGGCCATGGAAATCCTCACCCTGCACCTGCGCACCAACCGCCCTTACAGTGACTTCGCCATCCTCTACCGCGGTAACTACCAGGCCAAGCTGATCGAGCTGAAACTGCAGCACCATCAGGTGCCGTATCGCCTGTCGGGCGGCAACAGCTTCTTCGGCCGCCAGGAAGTCAAGGACCTGATGGCCTACCTGCGCTTGCTGGTGAACCCGGATGACGACAACGCCTACCTGCGGGTGATCAACGTACCGCGCCGCGAGATCGGCTCGACCACCCTGGAAAAGCTCGGCAACTACGCGACCGAACGGGGCGTGTCGATGTATGCCGCCAGCGAAGAACTGGGCTTGGGCGAGCATCTGGACGCGCGTTATACCGAGCGTCTGCAGCGTTTCAAGCATTGGCTCGACGGCGTGCGCCACAAAGTCGCCCTGGAAGACCCGATCGCCGCGCTGCACGAGATGATCCGCGACATCGACTATGAAAACTGGATTCGCCAGCAAACGGCCAGCGACAAAGCCGCCGAGTTCCGCATCAGCAACGTCTGGTTCCTGGTAGAAGCACTGAAGAACACCCTCGAGAAGGACGAAGAGGGTGACATGACCATCGAGGACGCCATCGGCAAACTGGTGCTGCGCGACATGCTCGAGCGCCAGCAGGAAGAGGAAGAAAACGCCGAGGGGGTGCAGATGATGACCCTGCACGCGTCCAAAGGCCTGGAATTCCCGTACGTGTTCATCATGGGCATGGAGGAGGAAATCCTCCCCCACCGCTCGAGCATCGAAGCCGACACCATCGAAGAGGAACGCCGCCTGGCCTACGTGGGCATTACCCGCGCCCGCCAGACCCTGGCCTTCACCTTCGCTGCCAAACGCAAGCAGTATGGCGAAATCATCGACTGCACGCCCAGCCGGTTTCTCGACGAACTGCCGCCGGACGACCTGGCCTGGGAAGGCCTGGACGATGCGCCAGTGGAAGTCAAAGCCGCGCGTGGCAACAACGCACTGGCCGATATCCGGGCAATGCTCAAACGCTGATCAACCATTACTCTTTAACTCTGCCGCTCTTTGCGGCCACCTTTGCTACATCGGAGATACACAGTGGAAGCACTGCAGCAGAAGATTCGCGACGAAGGCATCGTGCTTTCCGATCAGGTTCTCAAAGTCGATGCGTTTCTCAACCACCAGATCGACCCTGCGCTGATGCAGCTGATCGGTGACGAATTCGCTCGCCTTTACGCCGATGCCGGTGTGACCAAGATCGTCACCATCGAAGCCTCGGGCATTGCGCCGGCGGTGATGACTGGCCTGAAGCTGGGCGTTCCGGTCATCTTCGCGCGCAAGCATCAGTCCCTGACCCTGACCGAAAACCTGCTGACGGCCTCGGTGTATTCCTTCACCAAGCAGACCGAAAACACCGTGGCCATCTCCCCGCGCCACCTCAACAGCAGCGACCGCGTGCTGGTGATCGATGATTTCCTGGCCAACGGCAAGGCCTCCCAGGCGCTGATCTCGATCATCAAGCAAGCCGGTGCCACCGTTGCCGGCCTGGGTATCGTCATCGAGAAATCGTTCCAGGGTGGCCGTGCCGAGCTGGATAGCCAAGGTTACCGCGTTGAATCCCTGGCCCGGGTGAAGTCGCTGGAAGGTGGCGTGGTCAGCTTCATCGATTGAGCCTGTACTGGCCTCAACGTCGCCAAGCCGGCTCCCAAAGGAGCTGGCGTGCCGGCAGTCCGCTGCAAAGCAGGCCCGTAATTATCGCGTCGCTGCCAACCCTGCCAAAACCAACCGCTGATACAGCTCTTCTTTCAGCCCTCGCGGCTCATCGAGCTGCATGCGCGCCAACTGCGCCGCATACCCCTCCGGCCCCGGCGCATCCAGCGCTGCCTTGCCCAGCTCCAGCACCTCGCTCAACCTGAACTTGCTTTTGAGCCAACCCAACGCCCGCAGCAAGTCCCGCTCCTCGGCAGTGAAATCAGTCCCCAACGGGTACTCAGGGAACAGCCGTGCATGCCGCGCCCTGATCTGCTCAAGTCGCTCAGGCGTGTTGTCGGTAAACCGCGCATCGAGTTGAAAGTCTTTTGCGAGCTTGCCTGCCTGCTTGGCCTGTTCGATCAGCTCGCCCTGGAATCTGGAGTCGGTGATTGCCAGTAGCCGGGCGATCACTTCGCTGTCGGTCTGCCCACGCAAGTCGGCGATGCCGTACTCGGTCACCACGATGTCACGCAAGTGCCGGGGGATGGTGCAGTGGCCGTAGGCCCAGAGCAGGTTGGAGCTGACCTCGCCCCCCGCCTCACGCCAACTGCGCAGCAACAGGATGGATCGCCCGCCCTCCAGCGCGTGGCCCTGTGCGACGAAATTGTACTGCCCGCCCACGCCGCTGAGCACGCGGCCACTTTCCAGCTGGTCGGCTACCCCCGCGCCGAGCAGGGTCATGGTGAACACGGTGTTGATGAAGCGGGCATCACGCCGCTGGCGGCGCTTCAGTTCTTCCTGGCCATACAGCTCGTTGATGAAGCTGATACGCGTCATGGCAAACTGCGCGCGCTGCTCCAGTGGCATCTCCCGCAAGCGTTGATAGAACGCCTGCGGGCCAAGGAAGAAGCCGCCATGTACCAGCACGCCTTGCTCGTCAGCCGGGCGCCGCACCACCCCGGCTTCGGCCAGCGCCAGCAGGCCGTTGACGAACATCTCACTGCACCCATAGAGGCCTTGGGCGAACGCATCCAGCCCGCCCTCACGCTCGATCAGGGTGTGCCAGGGCCCTACATCCAGCTCACCCATCAATGCCCGATACCCAGGGTTGTCGCCTTGGCGCGCCAGCAACGCAGCGGTCACGGCATCACCCATGGCGCCAATGCCGATCTGCAGGGTGCCGCCATCACGCACCAGGGTGCTGGCGTGCAGGCCGATGCAATGGTCCTGGGTGGTTACCGGCATGTTCGGTGTGGAGAACAGCCGACGCTGTTCCACCTGATCGATCAGCAGGTCGAACGCCTCCATGCCCAACTCCGAATCGCCTGGCATGTAGGGCAGCTCGGCATGCACCTGACCGAGCATGAGGATGGTTTCGCCGGCCTCGCGGCGCTTGGCGATCATCGGCAGCAGGTCGAGGGTGATATCGGGGTTGCAGGCCAGGCTCAAGTGCACCGGCCTTTCCGGCGTGGCGGCGACCAATTGCGCGATCAGGTTCAGGCCCTTGGCGTTGATGTCGCGGGCTGCGTGGCTGTAGTTGCTGCTGACGTAGTCTTGCTGCGCGCAATCACTGTGCAGCAGGCCGCCGGGCTGCATGAAGAACTGCTCGACGCGGATGTTGGGCGGCAGCTGGTCGTTGCGCAGGTCGGCCAGGTAGGTGAGTTCCTGGTAATCGGCGAACACACGCTCGACGAAGGGCTCGAGGAAACGTCGTTGCAGGCCGTCGCCCAAGGGTGGGCGGCCAAGCGACAAAGCCGTGTAGATCGTCAAGCGGCGCTCTGGCAGGTCACGCACCCGGGCGTACAACGCATTGACGAAGGCATTGGGTTTGCCAAGCCCCAGCGGCAGGCCCATGTGAATGTGGGCGGGCAAGCGTGACAAGACCTGCTCGACTGCCTGGTCGATGGAGCAGAGGTGCATCTTGGCCTCCTGAGTCTTCCGTAGGTTCAGGGGTTGGACAGGAATCGACAGCGGTCGTTGCCTGCGCAAAGACAAAGCCCGCCATGGAAGGCGGGCTATCGGCAATTCAACGCTGGCTCAAAGCCCGGACATCTTCTGGATGGCTGCTTTGAGTTCTTCATCCGAGCAATCGGCGCAGGTGCCCTTGGGGGGCATGGCATTGATGCCGGTTATGGCCTTGGCAAGGATCCCATCGAGGCCGCCCTGGTGGTCGGCACGTTCTTTCCACGCGGCGGTGTCGCCAATTTTCGGCGCGCCGAGCAGGCCGCTGCCATGGCAGGCGTTGCAATGCTTGGCGATGATTTCATCCGGTGTCTTGGCACCGCCACCGCCAGCCGAAGCGGCCACCTCCATGCCCTTGCATTCCTGGCCCTGGACACACACCTGACCCACCGGCTCGAGGCGTTTGGCAATGTCATCATTGGTCGCAGCGGTTGCGCTCATTGCCCAAAGGGCGAATACGGCTGCTGGTACGGCCAGCATCTTCTTGGTTTGGTTCACGCGAACACCCTCATGGTGGCTAATCACGCCCGCGGCCACGGTAATGCGAGCGTTGAAAAGTATAGCGGGAACCCACAAGCCGTGAAACGACCCTACTCAGGAAAGGGGTATTGCCGAATCAATGCACTGCGCTGGATCAAAAGTTCGAGGGCGTTGCCGCGCTGATCAGTCGGGCCGGCTCATCGAACGGGTTGCGAAAACGGTGCGGGCGGGTGCTTTCGAAATAGTAGCTGTCACCTTCTTCGAGGATGAAGGTCTCGGTGCCTACCACCAGTTCCAGCCGGCCCTCCAGGAGGATGCCGGTCTCTTCGCCATCGTGGGTGAGCATCTCCGCTCCGGTGTCGGCACCCGGCGGGTAGACCTCGGTAAGGAAGGCGATCGCGCGGTTGGGATGCGACTTGCCTACCAGCTTCATGGTCACCGCGCCGTCGGAAATGTCGATCAGCTCGTGGGCCTTGTAGACAATCTGGGCCTGGCTTTGCGCTTCCAGTTCCACGGAGAAAAACTCGACCATGGACATGGGAATGCCGCTAAGCACCTTGCGCAGCGAACTGATCGAGGGGCTCACACTGTTCTTCTCGATCATCGAGATGGTGCTGTTGGTCACGCCCGCACGCTTGGCGAGTTCACGCTGGGACAGGCCCTTGAGCTTGCGGATGGCTTGCAGTCGTTCGCCGACGTCCAAAGCTGGAGCCTCCTGAAACGGTGAGATGGCGGGGTGAATGTGAACGATATGATGGCAATGCCGTTCAGTATTTACAACACACCGCCCCTCAGGCTGTCCGCTTCAGCGTGTCATTCGCCGACGTAGTCCAGTGGCACGCGTTTGAGGTTGCAGAAGATCTGGTAGGGGATGGTCCCTGCGTGCATGGCGACGTCACTGGCCAACACGTGCTTGCCCCACAGCTCGACCGGGCTGCCGATGGTCGCTTCGGGCACGTCGGTCAGGTCGATGCACAGCATGTCCATGGAAACCCGGCCAATCAGCTGGCTGCGCTTGCCGGCGACCATCACCGGGGTACCGGTCGGGGCCTGGCGGGGGTAGCCATCGGCATAGCCCATGGCAACGACACCGACCCGGGTGGGGCGTTGGCTGATGAATTTGGCGCCGTAGCCTACGGGCTCGCCAGCGGGCAGTTCCCGCACGCTGATCACCTGCGATTGCAGGGTCATTACCGGCTGCAGGCGCTCGGCCCGGGCTTGCGCCACGTCGAACGGAGTTGCGCCATACAGCATGATGCCAGGGCGCACCCAGTCGCTGGGGGCATGAGGCCAGGCGAGCACGCCGGGCGAGTTGCGCAGGCTGCATTCGGCAGCCAGCCCCTGCCGGGCGGCCTCGAACACGGCAATCTGTTGCCCAGTGGCGTCGGCATCCAGTTCATCGGCACGGGCGAAATGGCTCATCAGCACGATGCGCGCAACCTTGCCGCTGGCCAGCAGGCGCTGGTAAGCGTCGTGATAGTCCTTGGGGTGCAAGCCGACACGGTGCATGCCGCTGTCGAGCTTGAGCCAAACGGTCAATGGCTTGTGCACGGGGGTATTTTCGATGGCCTCAAGCTGCCACAGCGAATGCACCACGCACCACAGGTCATGCTCGGCGATCAGGGAAAGCTCGCTGGCTTGGAAAAAGCCTTCGAGCAGCAGCATCGGCGCCTTGATGCCTGCCGCACGCAACTCCAGCGCCTCTTCGATGCACGCCACGGCAAAGCCATCGGCTTCGGCTTCCAGTGCAAGGGCGCAACGCACGGCACCGTGGCCATAGGCGTCGGCCTTGATCACGGCGAGCGCTTTGGCGCCGGTCAGTTCACGGGCAAGACGGTAGTTGTGACGCAGGGCTTGGAGGTCGATCAGGGCGCGGGCGGGACGCATGGCGGCAGCCTTATGGTGATTCAGGTTGAAAACAGTGTTGAACCCATCGCCGGCAGGCCTGCGATGGGCCGGTGACGCCAGGCGATTACTGGTGCACTGGCGCCGTATGGCCTTGCTTGGCGGCTTCCCGGGTGTTGCCATAGCGTGAAATATCCAGCCCTTCAGCGCTGATTTGCGGCTTTTTGCGCGCAATCAGGTCAGCCAGCAGGCGCCCGGAACCACAGGCCATGGTCCAACCCAGCGTACCGTGGCCGGTATTGAGGAACAGGTTTCGGAACGCGGTAGCCCCCACGATCGGGGTGCCGTCCGGAGTCGCCGGCCGCAGGCCGGTCCAGAAACTGGCCTGGCTCAGGTCACCGCCGCGAGGATAAAGGTCGTTGACGATCATCTCCAGTGTTTCGCGCCGGCGCGGGTTCAGCGACAGGTCAAAACCGGCGATCTCAGCCATGCCACCGACACGGATACGGTTGTCGAAGCGGGTGATGGCGACCTTGTAGGTCTCATCGAGAATGGTCGAAGTAGGCGCCATGTCGGCGTTGGTGATCGGCACGGTCAGCGAATACCCCTTGAGCGGGTAGACCGGTGCTTTGATGCCCAGCGGTTTGAGCATCTGCGGCGAGTAGCTGCCCAGCGCCAGCACGTAGCGGTCGGCGGTTTCAAGCTTGCCGTCGACCCATACGCCATTGATTCGGTCACCGGCGAAGTCGAGGCGCTGGATGTCCTGGCCGAAGCGGAATTCGACACCCAACTTGCGGGCCATGTCAGCAAGCCTGGTGGTGAACAGCTGGCAGTCGCCGGTCTGGTCGTTGGGCAGGCGCAGGGCACCGGCGAGAATGTCCTTGACCCCTGCCAGGGCGGGCTCGACACGGGCAATGCCGTCGCGGTCCAGCAGCTCATAGGGCACCCCCGACTGCTTGAGCACAGCGATGTCCTTGGCAGCAGCATCGACCTGAGCCTGGGTGCGGAACAGCTGGGTGGTGCCCAAGGTGCGGCTTTCGTACGCGATACCGGTTTCGGCGCGCAGTTCGTCGAGGCAATCGCGGCTGTACTCAGACAGGCGCACCATGCGCTCCTTGTTCACTGCATACCGGCTGGCGGTGCAGTTACGCAGCATCTGCGCCATCCACAGGTACTGGTCGACGTCGCCGGTCAGCTTGATGGCCAGTGGCGCGTGGCGCTCCAGCAGCCACTTGATGGCTTTGAGCGGCACGCCTGGGGCGGCCCACGGCGAGGCGTAGCCGGGCGAGATCTGGCCTGCGTTGGCGAAGCTGGTTTCCATCGCCACCGCCGGTTGGCGATCGACCACAGTCACTTCAAAACCTTGCCGGGCCAGGTAATAGGCACTGGCGGTTCCGATTACACCGCTACCAAGTACCAGAACTCGCATCGTTGATCCCTCGCACGCGGCGCACCGCATTTTTGTTGAAATGGCATGGATGCGCGCAGTATAAAAATTACAGGCCAGTGCAATTCACTATATAAAAGCCTATATTTGGCGAGAATTCTCGGCAAAAACGCCTTTCACGGAGGGGCATCCCCTATGAGAACCCAGCACCAGAGCAAGCGTGAACTGGACAAGATCGACCGCAACATCCTGCGGATCCTGCAGAATGACGGGCGCATTTCCTTCACCGAACTGGGCGAGAAAGTCGGGCTTTCCACCACCCCTTGCACCGAGCGCGTGCGCCGCCTGGAGCGGGAGGGCATCATCATGGGCTACAACGCCCGGCTCAACCCTCAGCACCTGAAGGGCAGCCTGCTGGTATTCGTGGAAATCAGCCTGGACTACAAGTCGGGCGACACGTTCGAGGAGTTCCGCCGCGCGGTACTCAAGCTGCCCCACGTGCTGGAATGCCACTTGGTGTCGGGCGATTTCGATTACCTGGTCAAGGCACGTATTTCGGAGATGGCTTCATACCGCAAGCTGCTTGGCGACATCCTGCTCAAGCTGCCGCATGTGCGTGAATCCAAGAGCTACATCGTGATGGAGGAGGTGAAGGAAAGCCTCTGCCTGCCGATCCCGGATTGACGCTAGACCAGCACCTGCCGGGTGGTGGCGATGAACCGGTGGACGAGCTCCTCGGCCTGCGGCTCGATCATCTGTTCCGGGCCACGGCCGCGTGGGCAGGCCATGCGCGGGGTGGTGCCGAACAAGCGGCAGATCATCGGCCGCTCTTCGTAGACGGTGCAGCCATTGGGCCCCAAGTGCACACAGTCCAGGCGCTCCAGTGCCGCATTCTGCTCAGCCTGTGACTTGCGCGGCAGGCGGGCCATCTCTTCGGCAGACGTGGTTACCGGGCCACAACAGTCGTGACAACCGGGCTCGCATTCGAAGGAAGGGATGAGTTCACGCAGGAACTGGATCTTGTGGCGGTTGCAGGACATGGTGACAAACACATTGAAGATTGAGGCTCGATTATAGGCCTCATCGCCGGCTTGCCCAGAATGAGGCCGGTTGCCCGACCCCGAAAACCCGGCTTATCCTCCCTCCTCTGTCTCGACACCCAGGACCCGCCAATGATCCACAGCGCGCAGCACGCCGCCTCTTACTACGCCGCCAGCAGCGCGCCACACCCCGATCATCCGTACCTGCAAGGCGAGCACAGCGCCGACGTGTGCATCGTTGGCGGTGGCTACTCGGGCCTCAACACCGCCATCGAGCTGGCCGAACGTGGCCTGTCGGTGATCCTGCTGGAAGCGCGCAAGCTCGGCTGGGGTGCCAGCGGTCGCAATGGCGGCCAGCTTATCCGGGGCGTGGGCCACGGGCTGGATCAGTTCCGTGCGGTGATCGGTGAAGAAGGCGTGCGCAGCATGAAGCTGATGGGCCTGGAAGCCGTGGACATCGTCCGTGAGCGGGTCGAGCGCCACGCCATCGCCTGCGACCTGACCTGGGGTTACTGCGACCTGGCGAACAAGCCCGGCGAGCTGCAAGGCTTCGCCGAAGATGCCGAAGAATTGCGCAGCCTGGGCTACCGTCACGAACTGCGTCTGGTGCACAAAGACGCTATCCACAGCGTGGTCGGCTCCGACCGTTATGTGGGCGGCCTGATCGACATGGGCTCAGGGCACCTGCACCCGCTCAACCTGGCGCTGGGCGAAGCAGCCGTGGCCAGCCGCCTCGGTGTGCAGCTATTCGAGCAATCGCACGTCAGCCGCATCGAGTACGGCCCTGAAGTGAAAGTGCACACCGCCCAAGGCAGGGTGCGCGCCAAAACCCTGGTGCTGTGCTGCAATGCCTACCACAACGGCCTGAACCGCGAGCTGGGCGGCAAGGTGCTGCCAGCAGGCAGCTACATCATCGCCACCGAACCGCTGGGTGAGGAACGCGCGCGCCAGCTGCTGCCGCAGAACATGGCGGTGTGTGACCAGCGCGTGGCACTGGACTACTACCGCCTGTCCGCCGACCACCGCCTGTTGTTCGGCGGTGCCTGCCATTACTCCGGCCGCGATCCGCAGGACATTGCCGCCTACATGCAGCCGAAGATGCTCAAGGTGTTCCCGCAACTGGCCGATGTGCGCATCGATTACCAGTGGGGTGGGATGATCGGCATCGGCGCCAACCGCCTGCCACAGATCGGCCGCCTGGCCAGCCAGCCGAATGTCTATTACGCCCAGGCCTACTCTGGCCATGGGCTCAACGCCACTCACCTGGCAGCGCGCCTGCTGGGTGAAGCCATCAGCGGCCAGCAAAGCGGGCGCTTCGACCTGTTCGCCAAGGTGCCACACATCACCTTCCCTGGCGGCAAATACCTGCGCTCGCCGCTGCTGGCGTTGGGGATGCTCTGGCACAGGCTCAAAGAATTGGCCTGAAACCTGAGCGGTCCAGCAAGGACCGCGCAGGGTCATGCAGGTCAGTCTTTCCAGAAGGGTTTACGCCCTTCGCTCAGGGCCTGCTCCCAGCTCAGCCCAACATCGCGCAGCTCGGCATCAGTCAACTGCAGCAACGCCCTGCGGGTGTGCCAGCGATGCAGCATCAGGCCCCAGCGCCCCATCCCTTGCGGGGCGTTGAACACCTTGGCCTGCTGCCCGGCTTCCAGCTCCCTGGCCAACAATTGCAAGCGCACATCGCTCATCCCGCCCATCGCTGCGTTCTCCCGTTCAGTGGTTACGTGGAGAAAGCATGCGCGTTGCCAGCACCAGCAATACAGATTCAATACACCCTTATTATTCCCATACAGAATTGGCCACTTTCTGCCTGAATGCTGTATTTTCAACGCAACTGTACTGGTCGGGCGGGCAATCGCCCACAGGAGTATGCCGTGACGCTCTACCTGAACCTCGCCGAGCTGCTCGGCACCCGTATCGAGCAGGGCCTCTACCGCCCCGGCCAGCGCCTGCCATCGGTGCGCGCCCTGAGCGTGGAGCACGGGGTCAGCCTGAGTACGGTGCAGCAGGCCTACCGCCTGCTGGAAGACAACGGCATGGTTTCGCCACGCCCCAAATCCGGCTACTTCGTCAACGACCATCGCCACCTCGCCGCACTGCCCGCCGTCAGCCGCCCGGCCCAGCGGCCAGTGGACATTTCGCAGTGGGAACAGGTCCTGGAGCTGGTACGCAGCACGCCTCGTCAAGACGTCATACAGCTCGGCCGTGGCATGCCCGACATCGACAGCCCGAGCCTGAAGCCCCTGCTGCGCAGCCTGGCCCAGCTCAGCCGGCGCCAGGACATGCCGGGGCTGTACTACGACAACATCCACGGCAACCTCGCCTTGCGCGAGCAGGTTGCCCGCCTGGTGCTGGACTCGGGCTGCCGCCTTGGCCCGGCGGACCTGGTGGTGACGACCGGCTGCCACGAGGCGTTGTCGTGCAGTATCCGCGCAGTCTGCGAGCCGGGCGACATTGTCGCGGTAGATTCGCCGAGCTTTCACGGCGCCATGCAAACCCTCAAAGGCTTGGGCATGAAGGCGTTGGAGATCCCTACCGACCCCATCACCGGCATCAGCCTGGAAGCGCTGGAACTGGCACTTGAACAGTGGCCGATCAAGCTCATCCAGATCACGCCAAGCTGTAACAATCCGCTTGGTTACATCATGCCCGAAGCGCGCAAGAAGGCCCTGCTGAACCTGGCCCAGCGCTATGATGTCGCCATCCTCGAAGACGATGTGTATGGCGACCTGGCCTACACCTACCCTCGCCCGCGCACCCTCAAGTCGTTCGACGACGACGGTCGTGTGCTGCTGTGCAGTTCGTTCTCCAAGACGCTCGCCCCGGGCCTGCGCATCGGCTGGGTGGCGCCGGGGCGCTATCTGGAGCGGGTGTTGCACATGAAGTACATCAGCACCGGCAGCACGGCCACCCAGCCGCAGCTGGCGATCGCCGATTTCATCGCCAGCGGCCACTACCACCCCCATGTACGGCGCATGCGTAGCCAGTACCAGCGCGGCCGCGACCTGATGAGCGACTGGGTGAACCGCTACTTCCCGCCTGGCACACGCGTCAGCCGGCCTCAGGGAGGCTTCATGCTGTGGGTGGAGCTGCCAGAACATTTCGACACGCTGCGGCTGAACCGCGCTTTACTGGAACAGGGCGTGCAGGTTGCCGTGGGCAGCATCTTTTCGGCCTCTGGCAAGTTCCGCCACTGCCTGCGGATGAATTTCGCCGCGCGGCCAACCCCGCAAATCGAGGACGCGGTACGCAAAGTGGGGGAAACCGCCCTTCGTCTACTGGATGAAAGTCACACCGACGGGTAACTTTGCGCCGCCCTTGACGGTCCTACCTCTCAAGCCCTTGCCGCACAGGACGATCCACCTTTGAGACTCCAGCGAGCTCTGCCCCTGCTGCTGGCGCTGCTAGGCCTTGCAGGCTGCGCCAGCGTCGGTACACCCCGCGAGACCAGCCAGGCATTGCCGGCCAAAGATTCAGCTTTCGGCCGCTCGGTATTGCGCCAGGCCGCACCCTATGAGGGACGGTCCGGTTTCCGTCTGCTGCCCAACAGCAACGAGGCCTTCCGGGCCCGCGCCGAGCTGATCCGTAACGCCCAGGCCAGCATCGACTTGCAGTACTACATCGTCCACGACGGCCTGAGCACCCGCGCCCTTGTCCATGAACTGCTGCGCGCGGCTGATCGGGGCGTACGCGTGCGCATTCTGCTCGACGACACCACCAGCGATGGCCTGGATACCATCATGGGCACCCTGGATGCCCATCCGAACATCCAGATCCGTGTATTCAACCCCCTGCACCTGGGCCGCAGCACAGGGGTGACGCGGGCGTTCGGGCGCCTGTTCAACCTGTCGCGCCAGCACCGGCGCATGCACAACAAGCTGTTCCTGGTGGACAACAGCATGGCCATCGTCGGCGGACGCAACCTGGGCGATGAATATTTCGATGCCGAGCCCAACCTGAATTTCACTGACATCGACATGCTCGGCGTGGGCCCGGTGGCCGAGCAGCTCGGGCACAGCTTCGACCAATACTGGAACAGTGCCCTGAGCAGGCCTGTCACTGACTTCCTCTGGCAACTGCCGGATGCAGCCGACCTTGCCGCCAGCCGCCACCGCCTGGAAGTGTCCCTGGCCGAGGCGCGGGTCCAACACAAGGCGCTGTATGACCGCCTGATGGCCTATCAGTCAGAGCCACGCCTGGATGTTTGGCGTAATGAGCTGATCTGGGCCCACAGTCAGGCCTTGTGGGACGCACCGAGCAAGGTGCTGGCAGACGACGAGCCGGATCCGCAGCTGCTGATGAGCCAGCAGTTGGCCCCTGACCTGGCTAACGTGCATCACGAGTTGATCCTGGTTTCGGCCTATTTCGTCCCTGGCGAGCCGGGGCTGCTGTACCTGACCGGCCGTGCGGACGCCGGTACGTCGGTCAAGCTGTTGACCAACTCACTGGAGGCCACCGATGTACCGGCGGTGCATGGCGGGTATGCGCCCTACCGCCGGGCGCTGCTCGAACACGGCGTGCAGCTGTTCGAGTTACGCCGCCAGCCGGGCGACCCCAGTGCCGGACGCCTGAGTTACCAAGGCGGTTCGGATTCCAGCCTGCACAGCAAGGCGATCGTGTTCGACCGGCGCAAGACCTTCATCGGCTCGTTCAATTTCGACCCACGTTCGGTGCTGTGGAATACCGAGGTCGGGGTGCTGGTGGACAGCCCGGAGCTGGCCGAATACACCCGCGAGCTGGCCGTTCAGGGCATGGCGCCAGCGCTCAGTTATCAGGTCAGGCTCGAGCATGACAAGCTGGCCTGGGTGACCGAGGACAACGGCCGACTGCACACCCTGACGGCAGAGCCCGGTGGGCTCTGGCGGCGGTTCAATGCGTGGATCAGCAAGGCCGTCGGGCTGGAGAAAATGCTCTAGCCCAGGGCCTCAGGCGGCGGCGGGCTCGAAGGCACCGCGCCGCCGGGTCAACACCACCAACCCGGCCGCCCCAATCGCCATCAGCAGCGGCAAGGCATGGCCACTGAGCCACTGGCTACCTGCACCTGCCAGCAACGGCCCCAGCAGGCAGCCGATACCCCACAGCTGCGCCACATGGGCATTGGCCCGCACGAGGGCATCATCCCGGTACCGCTCGCCGATCAGTATCAGCGACAAAGTGAACAGGCCACCGGCACTGGCACCGAACAGCACCCACAACGGCCAGATCGCCGGCGTGTGCAAAAGCAACGGAATCGCCAGGCTGGAACACAGCAAGGTCACCGCACAAGCGGTGAACAGTGCGCGCCGCGACATGTGGTCGGCCAAGGCGCCAATCGGCAATTGCAGCACCGCGTCACCCACCACCACGGTACTGACCATGAACAGCGCCAGCTCGGTGGTGAAACCCTGCTGCAGGCAATACACCGGCAACAGGGTGAGGATCATCGCCTCGAAGGAAGCGAACAGCGCGATGGCCCAGGCGATCACCGGCAGTCGGCGACAGAAGGCGAACAGGTCGCGGAAGGTAACGCTGCAGGCCTCGGTACTCGGTGCGCCGCCACGCCCCAACAGCAGCAAGGGCGATAGCAGTAACAGGCCCGTCGCAGCCCAGAAGCCAAAGTCATCGTCGGAGCCGAGAAAGCCCAGTACCAGTGGCCCGGCCAGCTGGCTCAAGGCGTAGCTGCTGCCATACAGCGCCACCAGGCGCCCGCGCCACTGCTCCACCACCAACTGGTTGATCCAGCTCTCGCCAAGGATGAACACCACGGTCAGCGACATACCGATCAGCAAGCGTAGCGCCAACCACAGCGGGTAGCTCGGCAACACCGCCAGCAGGCCGATCGATAACGCCCCGCCCCACAGGCACAAGCGCATGGCCGCAGGCACGCCGACCCACCCGGCCAGGCGGCTGGCCAGGCTCGCACCGAGCAGCACACCCAGCGCCGGCATAGCCGCCATCACGCCGATGGCGAAGCTGCCGTAGCCCCAGGCCTCCAGCCGCAGGGACACCAGCGGCATGCTCACGCCGAGCGCGAGCCCGACGCTCAGCACCGATGCCAGCACGGCAAAGTAGGTTCCCCAGCGCATAGCAGCCTCCCAGGCAAAATGCTTGAATAGCAGAAACGACACAGCCGGGACGGCGTGAACCGGCCCGGCTGTTGTTGGGGCTGTAGCGCAGCCCCTGTGGATTTACAGCTTGATCCAGGTCGCCTTCAGCTCGGTGTACTTCTCCAGCGCATGCAGCGACTTGTCACGGCCGTTGCCCGACTGCTTGAAGCCGCCGAACGGCGCGGTCATGTCGCCGCCATCGTACTGGTTGACCCAGACACTGCCCGCGCGCACGGCACGGGCGGTCTTGTGGGCCTTGGAAATATCCGAGGTCCAGATACCAGCGGCCAGACCATAGGGCGTGTCGTTGGCAATGGCGATGGCTTCTTCGGCGGTATCGAAGGCGATCACCGACAGCACCGGGCCGAAGATTTCTTCCTGGGCGATCTTCATGGCGTTGGTCACGCCGTCGAAGATGGTCGGCTCGACATAAGTGCCGCCCGTTTCTTCCAAGGTGCGCTTGCCACCGGCCAGCAACTTGGCGCCGTCCTTGTGGCCGGCGTCGATGTACGACAGCACGGTATTCATCTGCTGGGTGTCGACCAGCGCACCGACGGTGGTCTGCGGGTCCAGCGGGTTGCCTGGTTTCCAGCCCTTGAGCGCTTCAACCACCATGGGCAGGAACTGGTCCTTGATCGAACGCTCGACCAGCAGGCGGGAGCCGGCAGTGCAGACTTCGCCCTGGTTGAAGGCGATGGCACTGGCGGCAGCTTCGGCAGCGGCCTGCAGGTCCGGGGCGTCGGCGAAGACGATGTTCGGGCTCTTGCCGCCGGCCTCCAGCCAGACGCGCTTCATGTTCGACTCGCCGGCGTACACCATCAGCTGCTTGGCGATCTTGGTCGAGCCGGTGAACACCAGGGTATCGACGTCCATGTGCAGGGCCAGGGCCTTGCCGACGGTGTGGCCGTAGCCTGGGAGTACGTTCAGCACACCGGCCGGGATGCCGGCTTCGATGGCCAGCTGGGCGATGCGGATAGCGGTCAGCGGCGACTTCTCGGATGGCTTGAGTACCAGCGAGTTACCGGTGGCCAGGGCTGGAGCGATCTTCCAGCAGGCCATCAGCAGCGGGAAGTTCCACGGTACGATGGCACCGACCACACCCACTGGCTCGCGGGTAACCAGGCCTAGCTGGTCATGCGGGGTGGGGGCAACTTCGTCGTAGACCTTGTCGATGGCTTCGGCGGTCCAGTGGATGGCATTGGCCGCACCCGGCACGTCGATGCTGGAGGAGTCGCCGATCGGCTTGCCCATGTCCAGGGTTTCCAGCAGCGCCAGCTCTTCGACGTTCTTGCGCAGCAGGTCGGCGAAGCGGATCAGCTTGGCTTTGCGCTTGGCCGGAGCCAGCTGCGACCAGACGCCGGAATCGAAGGTTGCACGGGCGTTTTCCACCGCGCGGTTGGCATCGGCCAGGTCGCAGCTGGCAACCTTGGCCAGGAAGCGTCCGTCGACCGGGCTCAGGCAGTCGAAGGTTTCACCGGATGCGGCGTCGGTGTATTCGCCGTTGATGAAGGCACGCCCTTCGATCTTCAATTGCTGGGCACGTTGCTCCCAGTCTGCACGAGTCAGGGTGGTCATACGAAACTCCTCCTCTTGTTTAGGTGCAACGCCGCACTGAGAACTCACAGGCGTTGTCAGAATTCTGGCCGGGCGACAAGCGCACACTGGCAAGCGATACCCTAAACCAGCCAGTGCAAACTATCAATATATTTGACACATGAGGCTCAAAAGCCTACTGATGTGCATTTTATTAAACAAAAATAGGAGCCGCACCATGAACATCGCCAACATCATCGACTTCGCCCAGGTCCTCACCGAGGCTGAACGCTACCGTCCCGCGGCAGAAAAAATCCTCAAGGGCGAACCAGACCAGGCTGTCTACAACCACTATTCCAGCCCGTGCGGGCAGTTCGCCGCGGGTGTCTGGGAAGGTGAAGTGGGGCAGTGGACGGTGAACTACACCGAGCACGAATACTGCGAGATCGTGCAGGGCGTTTCAGTATTGCGCGACCCGGATGGCGGGGCCAAGACCCTGCGTGCCGGTGATCGGTTCGTCATCCCGGCTGGCTTCCAGGGCACCTGGGAAGTGCTGGAGCCGTGCCGCAAGATTTATGTGATGTTCGAGCAGAAATGATTGCGACGCCAGCGTGGTGATTAACTACCACAGTCCGGCAAGCCAAAGGCGGGATCCTTGATGCGTCCAATTCGGGACAACTCAAGGAGAACACCATGACTACCGATATCCTCGACCGTGCTCGTCACGTGATTGGCTCGCAGTATGTAGAAAGCGTCAAACCCTACATTCTCGAACTTACTGGCCTGCTGAGCGCCGCCGGCCCACGCGACGTCACCACCTTGGACATACGCTCCGACCGGGTGATGATCAGCGTCGATGCCAACGGCACCATCGACGGCCTGCGCATCAGCTGATATCCACTGCTGTTGGCATCCACGTAAAAAAAAACCCGCGTCCTTTCGGATGCGGGTTTTTTTCAGGTCGCCGATCAATTACTTGATCTTGGCTTCCTTGTACACCACGTGCTTGCGAACAACGGGATCGTATTTCTTGATCTCGATTTTGTCCGGGGTGGTGCGCTTGTTCTTGTCGGTGGTGTAGAAGTGGCCAGTGCCAGCACTCGAAACCAGACGGATCAATTCACGCATGACGTTCTCCTTAGAACTTTTCGCCGCGAGCACGCAGCTCGGCCAGCACTACGTCGATACCACGCTTGTCAATGACGCGCATGCCTTTGGCAGATACGCGCAGACGCACGAAACGGTTCTCGGATTCAACCCAGAAACGGTGGTGCTGCAGGTTCGGCAGGAAACGACGACGGGTTTTGTTGTTTGCGTGGGAAATGTTGTTCCCGGTTACTGGACCCTTACCAGTAACTTGACAGACTCTCGACATGACTCAGCCCTCTAAAACCACATGCCCAACCCGGCATGGGTTGGCCGCTTAATCTCTCAGTCTTTGGCGCCAGGCGCCGTGATTCTGGAGGTCTTACCGACCGGATCCGCTGATGCGACAGGCCGAGCCCCTAGAAAAGAGCGCTGCTTTATACCAGAAAGACTGCATTGCAACAACTGCTGATGAGCATCTGCCGGAGACAAATCGTGCGCGAGCAGCATAGCGGCTAGCCCGGCGAACTGTCGACCACTCGTCGCCAACCCGCATAAAAAGAGGGTGGTCATTTGCTGATGCGCACACTAGGGTAGGACGTTTCCAGACTGCTCTGGCAGATGGGCCACTGACAGCCAAGGAGCCACGATGCGTGCCGCCGCCCTTTCCTTAATGCTCACCACCCTGCTTGCTGCCGGCATCGCCCAGGCCGCGCCACTGAGTATCTGCAGCGAAGCCAGCCCCGAGGGCTTCGACGTGGTCCAGTACAACTCGCTGACCACCACCAACGCCTCGGCCGACGTTCTGATGAACCGCCTGGTCGAGTTCGACGCAAGCCAAGGCAAGGTCGTCCCAAGCCTGGCGCAGAGCTGGACAGTGTCGACTGACGGGCTGGTGTACGACTTCAAGCTGCGTGACGGGGTCAAATTCCACTCCACGCCTTATTTCAAACCAACCCGCGCGCTCGATGCCGACGATGTGCTGTTCAGCTTCCAGCGCATGCTCTACCCCGCCCACGCTTGGCACAAGACCGCACCGGGTGGCTACCCGCACGCCCAATCACTGCAACTGGGCAGCCTGATCAAATCGATCGAGGCCCCGGAGCCGAACAGCGTCCGCTTCACCCTGACCCACGCCGACGCCACGTTCCTGGCCACCTTGAGCATGGGCTTCGCTTCGATCTACTCCGCCGAGTACGCCGACAAACTGCTCAAGGCAGGCACCCCGGAAAAGCTCAATAGCCAGCCGATCGGCACCGGCCCGTTCGTCTTCCAGCGTTACCAGAAGGACGCCGTGGTGCGCTACCGCGCCAACCCTGACTACTTCGATGGCAAGCCTGCGGTCGATCCACTGATCTTCGCCATCACCACCGATGCCAACGTACGCCTGCAGAAACTCAAGCGTGGGGAATGCCAGGTCGCCCTGTCGCCCAAGCCCCTGGACGTTGCCGAAGCGGGCAAGGACGGTAACCTGAAGGTCGCCACGACGCCGGCCTTCATGACAGCCTTCGTGGCCATCAACAGCGAGCACCCGCCGCTGGACAAACCTGAAGTGCGCCAGGCAATCAACCTGGCCTTCGACAAGCAGGCCTACCTCAAGGCCGTTTTCGAAGGCACCGCCACCGCCGCCAACGGCCCCTACCCGCCGAACACCTGGAGCTATGCCAAGGACCTGCCGGGCTACCCGCTGGATCTCAAGCGAGCCAAGGCGCTGCTGAGCAAAGCCGGTTACGCAGAGGGGTTCAGCACCACGATCTGGACCCGCCCGTCGGGCAGCCTGCTCAACCCCAACCCAAGCCTGGGCGCGCAGATGCTCCAGGCAGACCTGGCCAAGATCGGCATCAAGGCTGAAATCCGCGTGATCGAATGGGGTGAGCTGATCCGTCGGGCCAAGGCCGGCGAGCATGACCTGCTGTTCATGGGCTGGGCCGGTGACAATGGCGACCCGGACAACTTCCTCAGCCCGCAGTTTTCCTGTGCAGCGGTCAAGTCGGGGACCAACTTCGCGCGGTTCTGTGACAGCCGGCTGGACCAGTTGATCAGTGCAGGGCGCACCACCAACGACCAGAGCGTGCGCAGCCGGTTGTACCAGCAGGCGCAGACGCTGATTCAGCAACAGGCGCTCTGGGTGCCGCTGGCGCACCCGACGGCGGCAGCGCTGTTGCGCGACGGGGTCGAGGGGTACCAGGTAAGCCCGTTCGGGCGTTTGGACCTGAGCAAGGTTTCGGTGAAACGCTGACCCTCGGCTTTGCAGGCTCGACCCACCGCTGGCTTGCCGGCGGCTGGTCGAGCCTGCAGACAGGCAGCAACTAAGCGATAATCCACCCTTGCTCCACCATCGACAGCGGCTCCCCATCACCGACGATGATGTGATCGAGCACCCGCACGTCGATCAGCGCCAACCCCTGCTTCAATGCAAGCGTCATGTGCACATCGTCCTGGCTCGGCTCACTGTTCCCCGAAGGATGGTTGTGGCAGAGAATCAATGCCGCAGCGTTATGCATCAACGAACGGCGCACCACCTCCCGCGGATAGATGCTGGCCCGGTCGATCGTCCCTCTGAACAGGATTTCGAACGCCAACGGCCGGTGTTTGCTATCCAGGAACAGGCAGCCAAATACTTCGCTGGGCTCATGACGCAGCATGGCTTTCAGGTACCTGCGCACCGCCGAAGGGCTCTCCAGGGCGCAGTCGCGCTCGATCGCTGTGGCAAGGTTGCGCCGGCCGATCTCCAGCAGTGCCTGCAACTGGCCATACCGCACCGGCCCAAGCCCGAGCTCCCCCACGAATGCTTCCCTGTCAGCTTCGAGCAACTGGCGCAAGCCGCCGAACCTGGCGAGCAACCCTCGCGCCAGCTCCACCACGTTGCGGCCTCTCACGCCAGAGCCGAGAAACACAGCCAGCAATTCGGCATCCGAAAGGCTGCCCACCCCTCGCTGCATCAGCTTTTCCCTGGGCCGCTCCTCGGCTGGCCACTCCCTTATCTTCATTGCATCTCCTCTGCGCCCTGCTGCGACACGTTTAGGCCCTGTGTTAATCTATTTCGCCTCGTACATGCGACGTTCTGCCGCAGGCAATCCTGTTCGTCGCTGCCCGCTCTCTCTGGAAAAAGGCAAGCCTATGCAGCGGCTGTATCGCAAGCGCATCGTTCTCGGCGTGGGGGGCGGCATTGCCGCCTACAAGAGCGCCGAGCTGATTCGCCGACTCCTGGAGCACGGCGCGCAAGTGCGCGTCGTCATGACCCGTGGTGGTGCTGAATTCATCACCCCGCTGACCCTGCAGGCGCTGTCCGGCCACCCGGTACACATGGATCTGCTCGACCCTGCCGCCGAAGCGGCCATGGGCCATATTGAGCTGGCCAAATGGGCCGACCTCGTACTGATCGCCCCCGCCACCGCCGACCTCATGGCGCGCATGGCACAAGGCATGGCCGACGACTTGCTGACCACCCTGGTACTGGCCACCGACGCCACCGTGGCCGTGGCGCCGGCCATGAACCAGGCCATGTGGCGCGACCCGGCGACCCAGGCCAACCTGGAGCTGCTCAAGACCCGTGGCATCCAGGTGTTCGGCCCGGCCTCCGGCAGCCAGGCCTGCGGCGACGTAGGCCTGGGTCGCATGCTTGAAGCCACCGACCTGGCCTGGTGCGCCGCCGAGAGCTTCAAGCGCCAGGCGCTCACCGGCAAACACGTGCTGATCACCGCCGGGCCCACCCAGGAAAACATCGACCCGGTGCGTTACATCACCAATCATAGCTCCGGGAAGATGGGTTTCGCGCTGGCCGAGGCGGCCGCAGAAGCCGGTGCTCGGGTGACCCTCGTCACCGGCCCTGTGCATCTGCAGACCCCGGACCGGGTCAACCGGATCGACGTGGTCAGCGCGCGGGACATGCTTGCAGCCTGCGAGGCGGCCATGCCGTGCGACCTGTTCATCGCCTCGGCAGCGGTCGCGGACTACCGCCCGGAGGTCGTTGCCACACAAAAGCTCAAGAAAGATCCCACGACAGGCGACGGCATGCTGCTGCAGATGGTGCGCAATCCCGATATCCTTGCCACCATTGCTGGCCGCGACGACCGCCCGTTCAGTGTCGGCTTCGCTGCCGAGACCGAACATCTGCTCGATTACGCCACGCGCAAGCTCAAGGACAAGAACCTCGACCTGATCGTCGCCAATGATGTGGCCAACCCCAGCATCGGCTTCAACAGCGAGGAAAATGCCCTGACCGTGATCGACCGCCAGCAGCATCAAACCCTCTTCGCGCAGACCAGCAAAGGCAAGATTGCCCGGCAACTGGTCGCCTTCATCGCCGAACGGCTCAACCAGGTTCAATAAGTTACATGCACGCTCTTCAAGCCAAGATCCTCGACCCACGCCTGGGCAGTGAATTTCCGCTGCCGCAATATGCCACCCCTGGCTCCGCCGGCCTGGACCTGCGCGCCCTGCTCAAGGAAGACACCGTCCTGGAGCCGGGCCAGACCCTGCTGATTCCTACCGGCCTTTCGATCTATATCGGCGACCCGGGCCTGGCCGCGATGATCCTGCCCCGCTCGGGCCTGGGCCATAAGCATGGCATCGTGCTGGGTAACCTGGTCGGCCTGATCGACTCGGACTACCAGGGTGAGCTGATGGTGTCGTGCTGGAACCGTGGCAACACGCCTTTCACCATCGCCGTTGGCGAGCGCATCGCCCAGCTGGTGCTGGTACCGGTGGTACAAGCGCACTTTGAAGTCGTCGAGGCCTTCGACGAAAGCCAGCGCGGCACCGGCGGTTTCGGCCATTCCGGCAGCCACTGAGCCGACCGGCGACCGTTCAGGCCATGGATGGCGAACTCTCTGATGAAACCACCGTCCAAGCGTTCAGTTTGCGCCTGCCCAGACAGCCTTTGACTAATGGAGCTTCCAGAGATGAACGACATGGCCCAACTGGTCCCTGCACTGCCCGACAGTATTTTCCGCGCCTATGACATCCGTGGCGTGGTCGGCAAGACCCTGCACGCCGACACCGCTTACTGGATCGGCCGCGCCATTGGCGCGCAGACGCTCGCCCAAGGCGAGCCACAGATTTCCGTTGGCCGCGATGGCCGCCTGTCCGGCCCGCTGCTGGTCGAACAGCTGATCAAAGGCCTGGCCGATGCCGGTTGCCAGGTCAGCGATGTTGGCCTGGTGCCGACCCCGGCACTGTATTTTGCTGCCAACGTCCTGGCCGGCAAGTCCGGCGTGATGCTGACCGGCAGCCACAACCCTTCGGATTACAACGGTTTCAAGATCGTCATCGCCGGCGATACCTTGGCCAACGAACAGATCCAGGCCCTGCTGACCCGCCTGAAAACCAATGACCTGACCCGTGGCGAAGGCAGCGTGGAGAAGGTCGAGATCCTCGAGCGCTACTTCCAGCAGATCGTCGCTGACGTGAAGCTGGTGAAAAAGCTCAAGGTGGTGGTGGACTGCGGCAACGGCGCTGCCGGCGTTATCGCGCCGCAGCTGATCGAAGCGTTGGGCTGCGAAGTCATCCCACTGTTCTGCGAGGTGGATGGCAACTTCCCCAACCACCATCCGGACCCGGGCAAGCCTGAAAACCTTGAAGACCTGATCACCAAGGTCAAGCAAACCGGTGCCGATATCGGCCTGGCCTTCGACGGCGACGGAGACCGCGTCGGTGTAGTGACCAACACCGGCAGCATCGTTTACCCCGACCGCCTGCTGATGCTGTTCGCTCAGGACGTGCTGGCGCGCAACCCGGGGGCCGAGATCATCTTCGACGTCAAGTGCACCCGCCGCCTGACACCGCTGATCGAGCAACACGGCGGCCGCGCCTTGATGTGGAAGACTGGTCACTCTTTGATCAAGAAGAAGATGAAGCAGAGTGGTTCGTTGCTGGCCGGCGAAATGAGCGGGCACATCTTCATCAAGGAGCGCTGGTACGGTTTCGACGACGGCATCTACAGCGCTGCACGCCTGCTGGAGATCCTCAGCAAGGCCGAGCAGGACGCCGAAAGCCTGTTTGCCGCATTCCCGAACGATATTTCGACGCCGGAAATCAATATTGATGTGACCGACGAGGGTAAATTCAGCATCATTGATGCACTGCAACGCGACGCCGACTGGGGCCAAGCCAGCCTGACCACCATCGACGGTGTGCGGGTCGACTATGCCCAAGGCTGGGGCCTGGTTCGCGCCTCCAACACCACACCGGTGCTGGTGCTGCGCTTCGAGGCCGAAACCGACGCCGAGTTGCAACGTATCAAGGATGTTTTCCGCGCCCAGTTGCTGCGAGTTGCCCCTGAGCTGCAACTGCCGTTCTGACCGACTATCTGTTCCTTACAGGAGCCCTGCATGACCCTCGATCGCGATGCCGCTTCCCATGTAGCCGAGGTTTTGTCCGAAGCGCTGCCTTACATCCGCCGTTTTGTCGGCAAGACCCTGGTGATCAAGTACGGCGGCAACGCGATGGAGAGCGAAGAGCTCAAGACCGGGTTCGCCCGTGACATCGTGCTGATGAAGGCCGTGGGCATCAACCCGGTGGTCGTGCACGGTGGCGGCCCTCAGATCGGCGACCTGCTCAAGCGCCTGTCGATCGAAAGCCACTTCATCGACGGCATGCGTGTCACCGACGCGGCAACCATGGATGTGGTTGAAATGGTGCTGGGGGGCCAGGTCAACAAGGACATCGTCAACCTGATCAACCGTCACGGTGGCAGCGCCATCGGCCTGACCGGCAAGGACGCGGAGCTGATCCGCGCCAAGAAGCTCACCGTGAGCCGCCAGACGCCGGAGATGACCCAGCCGGAAATCATCGACATCGGCCACGTCGGCGAAGTGGTCAGCGTCAACACCGACCTGCTGAACATGCTGGTAAAAGGCGACTTCATCCCGGTGATCGCGCCTATCGGCGTGGGCGCCAACGGTGAGTCGTACAACATCAACGCCGACCTGGTGGCAGGCAAGGTGGCCGAAGCACTGAAGGCCGAGAAGCTGATGCTGCTGACCAACATCGCCGGCCTGATGGACAAGCAAGGCCAGGTCCTGACCGGCCTGACCACCGAGCAGGTGAACGAACTGATCGCCGACGGCACCATCTACGGCGGCATGCTGCCAAAGATCAAGTGCGCGCTGGATGCGGTTCAGGGCGGCGTGACGACCTCGCACATCATCGACGGCCGCGTACCGAATGCGGTGCTGCTGGAGATCTTCACAGACAGTGGCGTGGGCACCCTGATCAGCAACCGCAAGCGTCACTGATCGCCGGAAGTGGCTCCAGATGCTCGCTGGCCCGATCGATCGCGCTCGGGCTATTGCAGCTCCGCTATGGGGGCTGCTGCGCAGCCCATCGCCGGCAAGCCGGCTCCCACCACGACCGCGTAGCTCTTCAGGCCTGCGCTTACCTGTGGAACCAACCGGCTTGCCCAACGCCCAAAAGCCGGCGCAATCCATGTGGAGCCGGCAAGCCGGCTCCCATCACGACCGCGTAGCTCTTCAGGCCCGCGCTTTACCTGTGGAAGCAACTGACTTGCCCAACGTCCAAAAGCCGGCGCAATCCACCATGTGGGAGCCGGCTTGCCGGCGATAGCGCCCGTATAGGCAACGCATAAAAAAAGGCGACCCGCGAAGGTCGCCTTTTTCATTCCGAGCCGCAGTCAGATCCCGTACTGCGCCCGATAGGCCTCGACCGCCGGCAGATGCTGCTTGAGCTGCGGATCATCGGCCAGAAACTCCAGCACCTGGGTCAGCGAAACGATGCTGACTACCGGGATACCGAAGTCGCGCTCCACTTCCTGGATCGCCGACAATTCGCCATTGCCGCGCTCTTCGCGGTTGAGCGCGATCAGCACGCCAGCGGCCTTGGCCTGCTGGGCATTGATGATCTGCATGACCTCGCGGATGGCGGTACCGGCGGTGATCACGTCGTCGATGATCAGCACATCACCGGCCAATGGCGCGCCGACCAGGCTGCCGCCTTCGCCGTGATCCTTGGCTTCCTTGCGGTTGAAGCACCACGGTACGTCCAGTTGATGTTGCTCGGCCAGGGCCACGGCGGTGGCCGCAGCCAGCGGGATACCCTTGTAGGCCGGGCCGAACAGTACGTCGAACGGGATCTTGCTGTCGACGATGGCCGCCGCATAGCAACGCCCCAACTGAGCCAGGGCAGAACCTGTGTTGAACAGGCCGGCATTGAAGAAATACGGGCTGGTACGCCCCGATTTCAGGGTGAATTCACCGAAGCGCAGAACGCCGCGATCGATGGCAAAACGGATGAAGTCGCGCTGATACGGCTGCATGGAAAGTCCCGGACACCACGGATTTAGCTAAATGGGTTGAGCTCGGGTATCATACACGCACGAGATTTTTGGGGCCATTTATGCGGATCATCAGTGTGAACGTAAATGGCATTCAGGCTGCAGCCGAGCGTGGATTGCTCAGTTGGCTGCAAGCCCAGAATGCCGACGTCATCTGCCTTCAGGATACCCGCGCCTCGGCCTTTGAACTCGACGACCCAGCTTTCCAGCTCGATGGCTATTTCCTTTATGCCTGCGACGCGGAGGTACCCGCCCAAGGTGGCGTGGCACTTTACTCGCGCATGCAGCCCAAGGCAGTCATCACCGGCCTGGGCTTCGAGACAGCCGATCGCTACGGGCGTTATCTGCAAGCAGATTTCGACAAAGTCAGTATTGCCAGCCTGCTATTGCCTTCGGGCATGAACGGCGACGACGACTTGAACCAGAAATTCAAGTTGATGGACGACTTCGCCAAGTACCTGGACAAGCAGCGGCGCAAGCGTCGTGAGTACATCTATTGCGGCTCGTTCTACGTGGCGCAGCAGAAGCTCGACATCAAGAACTGGCGTGACAGCCAGCAGTCGCCCGGCTTCCTGCCGCCTGAACGTGCCTGGATGGATGCGATCACTGGCGACATGGGCTATGTGGATGCCCTGCGCGAAGTCAGCCGTGAGGGTGACCAGTACAGCTGGTGGCCAGACAACGAGCAGGCCGAGATGCTCAACCTGGGCTACCGGTTCGACTACCAGATCCTCACCCCAGGCCTGCGGCGCTTCGTGCGCAATGCGCGCCTGCCGCGACAGCCGCGCTTCTCGCAGCACGCGCCGCTGATCGTCGACTATGACTGGACGTTGACCATCTGAGCACTGCTCAGGCACGAAAAAGCCGACATCGATGTCGGCTTTTTTGTACCTGCAGGCTCAATCAGTCGGCCAGAGCGACCTGCTGCAGTTCGAAGATCTCGTTCATGCCCTTTTGCGCCAGCGCCAGCATGGCGTTGAAGTCTTCGGGCTGGAACGGCGCACCCTCTGCAGTACCCTGCACTTCGATGAAACCACCGGCACTGGTCATGACCACGTTCAGGTCGGTCTCGGCAGCGGAGTCTTCCAGATAGTCCAGGTCGAGTACGGCTTCACCCTGATACATACCCACCGATACGGCGGCGATCATGTGCTTGAGCGGGTTGCCGGCCTTCAGGCCACCACGCTTCTTGATCACTGCCAGGGCATCGACCAAGGCGACCATGGCGCCGGTGATCGAGGCCGTGCGGGTGCCGCCATCGGCCTGGATCACATCGCAGTCGACGTACAAGGTGATGTCACCCAGTTTGCTCATGTCCAGCGCGGCGCGCAGCGAGCGGCCGATCAGGCGCTGGATTTCCAGGGTGCGACCACCCTGCTTGCCACGGCTGGCTTCGCGCTGGTTACGCTCACCGGTGGAGCGCGGCAGCATGCCGTACTCGGCGGTCAGCCAGCCTTGGCCCTGGCCTTTGAGGAAGCGCGGCACACCGTTTTCAACGCTGACCGTGCAGATGACCTTGGTGTCACCGAACTCGACCAGTACCGACCCTTCGGCGTGCTTGGTGTAGTTGCGGGTGATGCGGATCGAGCGGAGCTGATCGGCGGCGCGACCACTTGGACGTTTCATCTGGGATACCTGTACTGGGACTTTGAATCTGCCGGGCATTATAAAGCCCGTAGCCCGGTGAGGACATGCTTATCGTCGCGCCGCGCACAGCCTGTCGCCTTTTCCCACCGGCAGACGAGGGCTCTGTAACATGGGCGGATTGGGCGCCAAGGGCACACTGCGCTACAATCCTGCGCCTTGCAGCCGAAAGGCTTTCCCGTTCACATCATCTACGCGAGGTACTCACCATGGTGCACAGCATGACCGCTTTTGCTCGTGTCGAGCGCGCAGGCAGCCAAGGCACCCTGGTCTGGGAACTGCGCTCGGTCAACCACCGCTATCTTGAACCTCATCTGCGCCTGCCCGACGCCCTGCGCGACCTGGAAGGGGCGGTGCGTGAGGGGCTGCGCCAAGGCCTGTCGCGCGGCAAGGTTGAATGCACCTTGCGCCTGCACGAAGACAGCAACGGCAAACCCCTGAAGGTCGACCACGCGCGTGCCGCGCAACTGGTTGCCGCCGCCGAAGAAGTGGCCGGCCTGATCAAGCAGCCGGCACCGCTCAACCCGCTGGAGGTATTGTCCTGGCCGGGCGTGCTGGTGGCCGACGCCAGCGACCCGCAGGCGCTCAATGCCGAAGCGGTGGCACTGTTCGACGAGGCCCTGGCCGAATTGAAAGCCGGGCGCCTGCGCGAAGGCCAAGAGCTGGCCCGCCTGATCAACGAGCGGCTCGACAGCATGGCTAGCGAGGTCACCACACTGCGTGCCCTGGTACCGCAGATGCTGGCCGCACAACGGCAGAAGATCATCGACCGCTTCGGCGACCTCAAGGCCGAGCTCGACCCGCAAAGGCTCGAGCAGGAGATGGTGCTGCTGGCACAAAAGAGCGACGTCGCAGAGGAGCTGGACCGCCTCAGCACCCATGTCAATGAAGTGCGTCGGGTGCTCAAGTCCGGAGGGGCCGCTGGCCGGCGCCTGGACTTCCTCATGCAGGAGCTCAACCGCGAGGCCAATACCCTGGGCTCCAAGGCCTTCGACCCGCGTAGCACGCAAGCGGCGGTCAACTTGAAGGTACTGATCGAACAAATGCGTGAACAAGTACAGAACATCGAGTAAGGCCACCCCTACCATGAACCACAGCAGCGGCACCCTCTATATCGTCTCGGCCCCGTCAGGCGCCGGCAAGACCAGCCTGGTCAACGCCCTGATCAAGGAAGACGAACGCATCAGCGTTTCCGTCTCGCACACCACACGCGGCAAGCGCCCGGGCGAGGAGCATGGCGTCAACTACCACTTCGTCAGTCATGACGAATTCAAGGCGCTGATCGACAAGAACGATTTCCTTGAACACGCCGAAGTGTTCGGCAACTTCTACGGCACCTCGCGTAGCACGCTGCAGCAAGTGCTGGACCGGGGCGATGACCTGATTCTGGAAATCGACTGGCAAGGTGCCCGCCAAGTGCGTGAGCTGATGCCTGAAGCCCGCTCGATCTTCATCCTGCCGCCGAACCTTGAGGCGCTGCGCCAGCGCCTGGACGGGCGCGGACAGGACAGCGATGAGATCATTGCCGGCCGCATGAAAGAGGCCGTCAGCGAGATGCAGCACTACGACGAGTACGAGTACGTCATCATCAACGATGACTTCGATGCCGCGCTGGAGGAATTGAAGGCGGTGTTCCGCTCCAACCGCCTGCTGCTGAACAAGCAGCAGGCGCGGCACGGGGCATTGCTCAAGCAGTTGATCGGCTGAAGAGAGCTGGGCCGCTGTGCGGCCCTTTCGCGCTGAGGTGTGTCGCGAACGGGGCGCACAGCGCGCCCCAAGCATCAGTCCTGCAGCTGCAGGGTCGCCTGCTGTCGCAGGGTAGCGCCCAGGAAGTAAGCCGGCGCACGCATCCGCGACAGCATCATCAGCACTATCCCCAGTGCCGAGATGATCGCCGCAATCACGAACACCAGCCCAACGCCAGCCACATGCGAGCCACTGCCAAAGTCCGGCGACGCGCTGTCGATGGCGGTGCGCACGAAGATCACCGAAAGGATCACCCCACCCAACAACGGGCACAGGCCGCGCATGCAGAAATGGCGCAGGCTGTCGAACAGGCTGTGGCGGAAATACCACACGCAGGCGAACGCGGTCAGCGAATAGTAGAAGCAGATCATCATGCCCAGGGCGGTGATGGTGTCCGCCAGCACGTTTTCGCTCAGAGTACGCATGGTCACGTAGAACAGGCCTGCGGCGACGCCGGCACAGATGGTTGCGTAACGTGGCGTCTGCGAACGCGGGCAAACCTTGGCAAAGCGCTCAGGCACCGCACCGTAGTAACCCATGGCGAGCAGCGTGCGCGCTGGCGAGACGAAGGTCGATTGCAGCGAAGCGGCGGTGCTCGCCAGCACGGCGATGGACATCAGGATCGCCAGCGGCCCCATGACGGGCCCGGCCAGGTGGGCAAAGACGTTCTCCTGGATACGCGGATTGTTCAAGCCCAGCCCATGCTCGCTGATCCCGGCGAATTGCAGGGTAGCGATGGCAGTGAGCAGATACAGACCAAGAATCAGCAGCACGGTCCAGGTCGCCGCTTTGCCCGGTACCTCGTCGCTGCCGATCGATTCTTCACTGACGGTCAGGCACACGTCCCACCCCCAGAAGATGAAGATCGACAAGGACAGGCCGGCGGCAAAGGCCGAGAACGACTCCACACCGAAGGGGTTGAACCAGGCCAGGTCGAACTCCAGCGGGGCAGGCGCGGTGGTCTCACCGAACGCGGCGAAGGCAAAGCCGATCAGCACCAGCAACTGCAAGGCCACCAACCCATATTGCACGGTCATGGTGGTGGCCATGCCGCGACAACAGATCCACACGGCCATGGCGATGAACACGCAACAGGTGGTGATGTTGATCAGCAGGTTATCCGCCAAGGCAGCCAACCCCTGGTGACCGGTGATCTGCCCCAGGAATAGATAGAAGAAATCAACGGCCACGCCGGCCAGGTTGGACAACACAATGGTGGTGGCAACGACCAGCCCCCAGCCACCGATCCAGCCGATCATCGGGCCGAAGGCACGGGCCGACCAGGTAAAGGAAGTACCGCTGTCCGGCTCCGCCGCGTTCAGCTCACGGTAGCCAAGGGCAACCAGCAGCATAGGCAGGAAGCCAACGATGAAGACGGCCGGAAGGTGCTGGCCGACCTCCCGCACGGTGGGGCCAAGGGCCCCAGTCAGGGTGTAGACCGGGGCGATTGTGGAGATGCCCAGCACCACGCTGGCCAACAGGCCAAGACGCCCTTTTGCCAGGCCTTTGCTGCGCTGAGTGCTGCCTGAATCGGCCACATCGGGTGGGCGGCCAGCTTCTGTGTAATTGCTCATGAGTATTTGCCGTAACTATTGGAATTGTTGTCACAGGCCCTGCGAACAAGGCGCTTTCACTCATTGAAAGCTTGCGTATCGGTATCAGTCATCCAAGACCTTCGGGTAACGACCCTACCGTGCAGCATGGGCAATGCAGGCCTCGCGAAACGCCTGGAACAGGCGCCTGGAGACCGGGTTTTCGGCAAAACGCCACTCCGGGTGCCACTGCACGCCGAGCACAAAGCCAGGCGCATCAGGCATCGACACCGCTTCGATCAGGCCATCCGGGGCCCGCGCCTCGACACGCAGGCCCGGGGCCAAGCGGTCGATACCCTGGCTGTGCAGCGAGTTGACCTCGAACTGCGCAGCCAGGCCCAGGCGCTCGAACACCCCGCCAGGCACAATGCCGACAGGATGACGAGGGCCGTATTGCACCTCCAGGGGTGCGTCCTCAGGTTCACGGTGGTCCAGGTAACCCGGCAGCTCGTGCACGCGCTGGTACAAGCTGCCGCCGAGGGCCACGTTCAATTCCTGGAAACCACGACAGATACAGAACACCGGCACGCCGGCGGCGATGGCCGCCTGCAGCAGCGGCAAGGTCAGCCGGTCACGTGCAAGATCGTGCCGGGTACCTTCCGCGCTGGGGGCGCCATTGTAATGATGCGGCTCGACATTTGAAGGCGAGCCGGTAAAAAGAATGCCATCGAGCCGGGCCAGCAATGCCTGCGTGTCGCTGCCGCCGTCGCGGGCCGGCAGGATCAGCGGGAGCCCGGCAAAGCCGGCCGCCTCGACATACTTGTCACCCACCGTGTGCGACGAGTTTTTCCCTACCTGCTGACGGCAGGCGCTGACACCGATCAAGGGGACCGCAAATGCGCTCATGGGCTTACACCGTGTGCAGGTACCAGTTGTACTCGAGGTCGGAGATCGATACTTCGAACTCGGCCAGCTCACTTTCCTTGCAGGCCACGAAGATATCGATGTAGTCCGGGCTTATGTATTGGTTGAGGACTTCGCTGTCATCCAGCGCGCGCAGCGCATCGCGCAGGTTGTTCGGCAGGCTTTGCTCCAGTTGCTCGTACGAATTGCCCTCGATCGGCGCACCAGGTTCGACCTTGCTGGTCAAGCCGTGGTGGATACCGGCGAGGACCGCGGCGAGCATCAGGTAAGGGTTGGCATCGGCGCCCGCCACGCGGTGTTCGATGCGCACGTTTTCGCTGCTGTCAGTCGGTACGCGGACAGCCACGGTACGGTTGTCCAGGCCCCAGCTCGGCGCGTTCGGCACGTAGAACTGTGCGCCGAACCGGCGGTAGGAATTGACGTTCGGGCACAGGAACGCCATCGACGCCGGCATGGTCTCCAGCACGCCACCAATGGCATGGCGCAGCGCGTCGCTCTGCAGCGGGTCTTCATGGGCAAAGATGTTCTTGCCGGTCTTCTTGTCGAGCAGCGAAATGTGCACGTGCAGGCCGTTGCCCGCCTGCCCCGGGTACGGCTTGGCCATGAACGTGGTGTCCATTTCATGGTCGTAGGCGACGTTCTTGACCAGGCGCTTGAGCAGGATCGCGTAGTCGCACGCCTTCAGCGGGTCGGCAACGTGATGCAGGTTGACTTCGAACTGCGCGGGCGCGCTTTCCTTGACGATGGCATCGGCCGGCAGGCCCTGCTCCTTGGCGGCTTCCAGCATGTCCTGCAGGCAGTCGACATATTCGTCGAGGTCGTCGATGAGGTAGACCTGGGTCGACTGCGGACGCTTGCCTGAAGTGGGTGAGCGCGGTGGCTGCGGACGACCGTTGAGGTTGTCCTGGTCGATCAGGTAGAACTCCAGCTCGAACGCGGCGCAGATATCCAGGCCCAGGTCATCGAACTTGCTCACCACCTGGCGCAACACTTCGCGTGGGTCAGCGAAGAACGGCTCGCCCTCCAACTCGTGCATGGTCATCAGCAACTGGGCGGTCGGGCGCTTTTGCCAGGGCTCGTTGCACAGCGTCCCGGGGATCGGGTAGCAGATCCGGTCGGCGTCACCGATGTCCAACCCAAGCCCTGTGCTTTCAACGGTCGAGCCATTGATATCGAGTGCGAACAACGATGCCGGCAGGTTGATCCCCTTTTCGTACACCTTGTGCAGGCTGGCCCGCTCGATGCGCTTGCCACGTACCACGCCATTCATGTCGGAGATCAGCAGATCGACGTACTGGGTTTCCGGATGGGCCTGGAGGAAGTCTTTCATCTCGCTGGAAGAACTGGCGCACGGGGTGACCGACGTCATGGTGTACATCCTTTGAAGGGCTGCGGCGATAGGAGATACGGCTGGCGCCTCACGGGCGACGATGGTTGCAGCTGTTGTTTTTTTAACTTTCCCATCGTGGGGATTGGTTACCCGACCGAGCGCATTGATTCCCGGGGGCAGTTCCACTATAAAATGGCCTCAATGCAACAGACATTGGCATTTCGGCAAGTAGAGCGTGCACCAATGCAATATCAGATCACCCACGCCGACCTCTCCCTGGTCCTGGCACTGGAGCGCGGGCGCTCACTGGCCAAGGCCGCCGAACTGCTCAAGGTCGATGTATCGACCGTGTTCCGTTCGATTCGCCGGCTCGAGTCGGCACTGGGCACCGCACTGTTCGTCAAGAGCCGCAAGGGATACCTGCCGACCGACACGGCCCAGGCCCTGGCCGAGCAGGCCGAACGCGCCGAGCAGGCACTGGATGCCGCGCGCATCGCCATGACCAGCGGCGAGCAGGTGGTCAGCGGTACCGTGCGCCTGACGTGCACCGAGGCGGTCATGCACAGCTTGCTGCTGCCGGCCCTGGCCGAGTTCATGCCCAATTACCCGGCACTGTCGCTGGAGATGGGCACGTCCAACACCTTCGCCAACCTCAGCAGGCGCGATGCCGACATCGCCCTGCGCCTGACCAATACGCCGCCTGAGCACCTGGTCGGCCGTTGCCTGGGTTCGACGTCCTATGTGATCTGTGGCCAGGCGCAATGGCGCGAACGCCTGAGCGAGTCTCACCACAACGTGCCATGGATCGCCCCGGACGACTCCATGCAGGACCACCCCACCGTGGTCTGGCGCAACCAGCAGTACCCCGGGCTGAGCCCGCGCTACCAGTGCAGCAGCATGTCGACCATTGCACAGCTGGTGAGCACGGGGCTGGGCGTTGCGGCGCTGCCCGACTACATGGTCCACGCGCTGCCTGGCGTCGAGGCGCTGAGCGGACCGCTGGCCGGTTGCGACACCCAACTGTGGTTGCTGACCCGGCCCGATTGCCGGGCCTTGCGCTCGGTGCAGACATTGTTCGAAGAGCTGACCCCGAGGTTGCGCGGCGCGATGTTGTGAGATACAAGATGAGTGTGTCTGTTACGGCCCTTTCGCGGTGGTTCGGCGCCTCGGCAAGGCCGCGTGCGCAGGGTGAAGGATGCAGGCCTGATTGGGTATCCGGCAAAACAGCGCTTCCCTATTGGCTGGTGATTTTTTAAACTATCGAGTCCGCCTGCCCATATTGGGCTGCACGCCCATCGCATTTGCTACTGAGGAAGACCATGGCCCGCGTAACTGTTGAAGACTGCCTGGAACACGTGGATAACCGTTTTGAGCTGGTCATGCTCTCGACCAAGCGCGCCCGTCAGCTGGCTACCGGCGGCAAAGAGCCGCGCGTAGCGTGGGAAAACGACAAGCCAACCGTCGTTGCCCTGCGTGAAATCGCAGAAGGCATCGTCACCAACGAATTCATTGCTGCTGAAGAGATCGTTACCGAGGATCCGGTCTTCGCCGCCTTCGAGGACGAGTCCAACGAGGCTGTCTGATCCATGCCTGGTCGACGTCGCGCGGCACAAGGCCCTCTTCCTCGGCAAGAGGTGAAATCATGCCGGGCATAGAAGCCTTAGCCGAACGGCTGTCGACCTACCTGGGCCCCGAACAGGTCAACCTGGTTCGGCGCGCCTATTTCTACGCCGAACAGGCACACGATGGGCAACGCCGCCGCAGCGGCGAGCCCTACGTGACCCATCCGCTGGCGGTAGCCAGCATCCTCGCCGACATGCACATGGACCATCAGAGCCTGATGGCGGCCATGTTGCACGACGTGATCGAAGACACCGGCATCGCCAAGGAAGCGCTCAGCCAGCAGTTTGGCGAAACGGTTGCCGAGCTGGTCGATGGGGTCAGCAAACTGACCCAGATGAACTTCGAGACCAAGGCCGAAGCGCAGGCTGAAAACTTCCAGAAGATGGCCATGGCCATGGCCCGCGATATCCGCGTGATCCTGGTCAAGCTTGCCGACCGCCTGCACAACATGCGCACCCTGGAAGTGCTGTCTGGCGAAAAACGCCGACGCATCGCCAAGGAAACCTTGGAAATCTACGCCCCCATCGCCAACCGGCTGGGCATGCACACCGTGCGCGTAGAGTTCGAAGACCTTGGCTTCAAGGCCATGCACCCCATGCGGTCGTCACTGATCCATCGGGCGGTCAAGAGCGCACGCGGCAACCGCAAAGAGATCGTCGCCAAGATCGAGCACTCGCTGGCCAACTGCCTGGCTGCCGACGGTATTCAAGGCGAGGTCAGCGGCCGGCAGAAACACCTCTATGGCATCTACAAGAAGATGCGCGGCAAGCGCCGCGCCTTCACTGAGATCATGGACGTGTACGCCTTCCGCATCATCGTCGACAAGGTCGACACCTGCTACCGCGTGCTCGGTGCCGTGCACAACCTGTACAAGCCGCTGCCCGGGCGCTTCAAGGACTACATCGCGATCCCCAAGGCCAACGGCTATCAGTCGTTGCACACCACGCTGTTCGGCATGCACGGCGTGCCCATCGAAATCCAGATCCGTACCCGCGAAATGGAAGAGATGGCCAACAACGGCATCGCCGCGCACTGGCTGTACAAGTCCAACGACGAGCAGCCCAAAGGCAACCATGCGCGCGCCCGCCAGTGGGTCAAGGGCATCCTCGAGCTGCAGCAGCGTGCCGGCAACTCGCTGGAATTCATCGAGAGCGTGAAGATCGACCTGTTCCCTGACGAGGTCTATGTCTTCACGCCCAAAGGCAGGATCATGGAGCTGCCCAAAGGCTCCACCGCCGTGGATTTCGCCTATGCGGTGCATACCGATGTGGGCAACAGCTGCATCGCCTGCCGCATCAACCGGCGCCTGGCGCCCCTGTCCGAGCCGCTGCAGAGCGGTTCGACGGTTGAAATCGTCAGCGCCCCGGGCGCGCGGCCCAACCCGGCCTGGCTCAACTTCGTGGTCACCGGCAAGGCCCGTACGCACATCCGCCACGCACTCAAGCAGCAGCGACGTTCCGAGTCGATCAACCTGGGCGAGCGCCTGCTGAACAAGGTGCTGACCGGTTTCGACAGCAGCCTGGAGCAAATCCCTCAGGAGCGTATCAACGCGATTCTCGCCGAGTACCGCCTGGAACTGATCGAGGACCTGCTCGAAGACATCGGCCTGGGCAACCGCATGGCCTATGTGGTGGCCCGCCGCCTGCTGTCAGCCGAAGGTGAGCAGCTGCCGGCGCCGGAAGGCCCGTTGGCGATCCGCGGCACCGAAGGCCTGGTATTGAGCTACGCCAAGTGCTGTACGCCCATCCCGGGCGACCCGATCGTCGGCCACCTGTCGGCAGGCAAGGGCATGGTCGTGCACCTGGAGAACTGCCGCAATATCAGTGAAATCCGTCATAACCCGGAGAAGTGCGTACAGCTTTCCTGGGCCAAGGACATCACCGGCGAATTCAATGTCGAGTTGCGTGTCGAGCTGGAGCACCAGCGCGGCCTGATTGCCCTGCTGGCCAGCAGCGTCAATGCCGCCGACGGCAACATCGAGAAGATCAGCATGGACGAACGCGACGGCCGCATCAGCGTTGTCCAACTGGTGGTCAGCGTGCACGACCGCGTGCACCTGGCTCGTGTGATCAAGAAGCTGCGTACGCTGACCGGCGTGGTCCGCATCACCCGCATGCGTGCGTAGTCCGCCAACCGCAAGGAGTCATCATGAGCAAGACCGTCATCAACAGCGACAAGGCCCCTGCCGCCATCGGTACCTACTCGCAAGCGATCAAAGCCGGCAACACCGTTTACATGTCGGGCCAGATCCCGCTGGACCCGAACACCATGGAACTGGTTGAGGGCTTCGAGGCCCAGACCGTACAGGTCTTCGAGAACCTCAAGGCCGTTGCTGAAGCTGCCGGCGGTTCGTTCAAGGACATCGTCAAGCTGAACATCTTCCTCACCGACCTGAGCCACTTCGCCAAGGTCAACGAAGTCATGGGCCGCTATTTCGAGCAGCCATACCCAGCCCGTGCTGCCATTGGTGTTGCCGCGCTGCCAAAAGGCGCCCAGGTAGAAATGGACGCCATCCTGGTCATCGATTGATGCCGCAGGTGACGGGCACCCTGCCCGTCACCTTTCAGTTCAAGGTCAACCTACCATGCGTCAAGCACTGCCCTTCGCGCTGGCAGCCCTGCTTCTGAGCGGCTGCGCCAGCCACAAACCCGAAGACTTCAACGGCACCTGGATCAACCAGGACGCCATCGACGCCGCCGTCAAAGGTGGCAGCCTGCGTCAGGCCCTCGATGAGCACGGCCCCATCTTCGAGTGGAAACTCGATGTGGCCAGCCAGCGGGCCAGCTACAGCAATGGTTTCGAGGCCGCTGACGGCCAATTGAGTGCCACTGACAAGCAGTGGCAGGCCAGCTTCCCGGGCGGCCAGACCGAACAGCTGGCGCTCGATGGCGACGAGCTGAAGGCCACAGACACAGCCGGCGCCGAACGCAGCTTCGTCCGCGCCAAACAACCCGGCAATGTGAGCCTGGGTAGCAGCTTCGAAAAAGCACTGTACCAGGCGTACCTGGGTGGGGACTGGAAGATTGTCGAAGGCCAGGGCAAAGGTAGCGTCGTCCACTTCGCCGACAACGGCGGCGTAACCGGCCTGCCCGGCCCGGACCGCTACGCTCTGTGCCTGGCCGGCGATTGCGCCAGCATGGGTGGCAGCAACGACAGCCTGTGGCTGGAGCGCAACCAGCGTGGCGCGCCATTCATCTTCAAGCGCGATGGCGACAAGCTGGAGATCTTCCAGGCGCTCAACCGTGCACAGCCCGATGAAATCCCGCAACTGGCCGCCGGTAATCGCCAGTGGGTGCTGGAGAAGGACTGACTCAAGCCCCGCCTGGCTTCACTGGCCTGATCGCCGGCAAGTCGGGCCCCACAGTTACGGTGCAGGCCTGCGGCCTGACACTGCCCAGCGTGGGGCCGGCTTGCCGGCGATAGGGCCAGCAGGCCTCAGCCTTGGCCTTTCAGGATCGCCGCGTACCCTTCCTTGTAACTCGGATACTGCGGTACCCACCCCAATGCCCGCACCCGGGCATTGCTGCAGCGCTTGCTGCCAGTGCGGCGCACCCGCTGCTCATCAGACCATTCGGTAACGCCCATGTACGCTCGCAACCAGCCAACCACATCGGCCAGTGGCGCAGGGTCGTCATCAACGCCTATATAGCAATCATCCAACGCCACACCCTCGGCATCGGCCTGCAGCAGGAACGCCAGCAGGCTCCCGGCATCCTCGGCATGAATACGGTTGCCAAACAGCGGCGGCTCGGTGGCCACCCGATAGCCCTGACGCACCTGGCTCAGGAGCCACTCACGCCCGGGGCCATAGATCCCGGTCAGGCGCACGATGCTTGCCGGCAGGCCGCTGCTCAGCGCCAGCCGCTCCGCCTCCAGCATCACGCGCCCCGAATAGCCTTGCGGTTCGGTAGGTGCGGTCTCATCGATCCACTCCCCATCCTTTTGTGCAAACACGCTGCTGCTGGAGACGAACAGCAGGCGGCGCGGACGTTGCCCACGCTCGGCCAACCACCCCAGCACGTGACGCAAGCCTTCGACGTAGGCGCTTTGGTAACCCGCTTCATCGTGCTGGCTGGCGGCTACGCAGTACACCAGATAATCCGGGGAATGCTGCGGCCAAGCCTGGGGCATGCCCGGATCGGACAGGTCGGCAGCGATCGGTACAACACCCTGTGGCAGCTGTTCGACCGAGCGACGCAGGCCGCTTACCTGCCAGCCACGGGCGAGCAATTGGCGACCCAGCCGGCCGCCTACGTCACCACAACCCACGATCAATACGGAACGGTCTGACATCACTTAACTCCTAGACCAAAGAATCAGGCTAGCCGGATTACACGATGGGCGGCTAGACCATGGGCGAAAAAAGCTACAATATTACTTTTGTTAACAAGAATTACTTGCAATAATAGCGCCCCTATCTGTTCTCGGCCTGTATCGAGGCCTTGGAGAACGCACACTTTTTCTTCATCAGGTCCGGCCAGCATGACACGTACTCAACCTTCCGCTTCGCCAACCCCGTCGCGCGCCTGGCGCGCCATCGCTGCGCTGATGTTCAGCCTGGTCCTGGCCCCAGTGGCTATGGCCGATGAGCCCAATACCAACGTCAGCACCCCTGCAGCTGCAAGCGCGCCAGCCACCCCTGCCAGCGAAGGCCAGGCCCCTGCTGGCGACGCTCAGGTCGCTACACCGGTCGATGCGCCGGCAGCGGCAGTCCCGAGCACCGAAGCGGTGGTTGAGGACACTTCGCTGGGCATGGCCCATGACCTGTCGCCGTGGGGCATGTACAAGAACGCCGACGTGGTGGTGAAAGCGGTCATGATCGGCCTGGCCATCGCCTCGATCATCACCTGGACCATCTGGATCGCCAAGGGCTTCGAGCTGATGGGCGCCAAGCGTCGTCTGCGCGGCGAAATCGCCCAGCTGAAGAAGTCTGCCAGCCTCAAGGAAGCCAGCGAAGTCTCCAACAAGGAAGGTACCCTGGCCCACACGCTGGTCCACGATGCCCTGGAAGAAATGCGCCTGTCGGCCAACGCCCGCGAAAAAGAGGGTATCAAGGAACGCGTCAGCTTCCGCCTGGAGCGCCTGGTGCATGCCAGCGGCCGCAACATGAGCAGCGGCACCGGCGTGCTCGCCACCATCGGTTCCACTGCGCCGTTCGTCGGCCTGTTCGGTACCGTGTGGGGCATCATGAACAGCTTCATCGGTATCGCCAAAACCCAGACCACCAACCTCGCCGTGGTTGCCCCCGGTATCGCCGAAGCCCTGCTGGCCACCGCCCTGGGCCTGGTCGCAGCGATCCCGGCCGTAGTCATCTACAACGTCTTCGCCCGCTCCATCGCCGGCTACAAAGCCCAGGTTTCCGATGCTTCGGCGCAGGTCCTGCTGCTGGTCAGCCGTGACCTGGACCACCAGGGTGGCGAGCGCGTCGCCCCGCACATGGTGAAAGTGGGGTAAGCCATGGGCCTGCATCTCAACGAAGGTGGCGACGACCTCGCCGAAAACCACGAAATCAACGTCACGCCGTTCATCGACGTGATGCTGGTACTGCTGATCATCTTCATGGTGGCCGCGCCGCTGGCCACGGTCGACATCAAGGTCGACCTGCCGGCCTCGACCGCCAAGCCGGCACCGAGGCCGGAGAAACCCGTGTTCGTCAGCGTCAAGGCCGACCAGAAGCTGTATGTCGGTGACGATCAGGTGCCTGCACCCAACCAGCTTGGCCCGATGCTCGACGCCAAGACCAAGGGCGACAAGGAAACCACCATCTTCTTCCAGGCCGACAAAGGTGTGGATTACGGTGACCTGATGGAAGTGATGAACAACATGCGCGCGGCCGGCTACCTCAAAGTCGGTCTGGTAGGTCTCGAGACGGCAGCCAAGAAATGACGAAGACGCGGCACAATCTGGCGCGTTACAGCGGCAGCCTGGTACTTGTGCTGGGTGTCCATGCCGTCGCTGTGCTGCTCACGCTCAACTGGTCGGTGCCCCAGGCCGTCGAGCTGCCCCCGGCAGCCATGATGGTCGAGCTGGCACCGCTGCCCGAGCCGGCACCGCCACCACCACCGAAGGCCGCTCCACAGCCGCCGGCACCGGTCGAAGAGCCGCCGTTGCCCAAGGTGGCTGAAGCGCCCAAACCAAAGATCGCCATCGCCAAGCCGCCCAAGCCCAAACCCAAGCCTCAACCTCCGAAGCCTGTGAAAAAGCCTGAGCCGCCGAAGGATGAGCCACCGACCAAAGAACAGGTCGTGGACACGCCGCCAACCAATACGCCACCGCAGAAGTCGGCGGCACCGGCACCAAGCATTGCCGCGAACAGCAAGGCGCTGCCGACGTGGCAGAGCGACCTGCTGCGCCACCTGGCGAAGTACAAGCGCTACCCGGAAGACGCTCGCCGCCGGGGTCTTCAGGGCATCAACCGCCTGCGCTTCGTGGTCGATGCTGACGGCAAGGTGCTCTCGTACTCGATGGCAGGGGGTTCGGGCAGCGCAGCGCTGGACCGGGCAACCATGGAAATGATCCGCAGGGCCGGCAAGGTGCCCAAGCCGCCAGCGGAATTGCTGAACAATGGCACGATTGAAGTCGTAGCACCGTTCGTCTACTCGCTGGACCGTCGCTGAGACTTTTGTTTCTGTCACAAATCGGCAAGTCTGATAACGTGCGTCTATCGATTGCAGCCGCTATGCTGGGCTCGCAACTTCATGGACGCACGTTATGACCCTCACAGAATTACGCTACATCGTCACGCTCGCCCAGGAGCAGCACTTCGGCCACGCCGCCGAGCGTTGCCATGTCAGCCAGCCCACCCTGTCCGTCGGTGTTAAAAAGCTTGAGGACGAGCTTGGCGTGCTGATCTTCGAGCGCAGCAAGAGCGCGGTGCGCCTGACGCCAGTCGGTGAAAGCATCGTCGCCCAGGCGCAGAAGGTACTGGAGCAGGCGCAGGGCATCCGCGAGCTGGCCCAAGCCGGCAAGAACCAGCTCACCGCCCCGCTGAAGGTCGGTGCGATCTATACCGTCGGCCCTTACCTCTTCCCGCACCTGATCCCGCAGCTGCACCGCGTGGCCCCGCAGATGCCGCTGTACATCGAAGAGAACTTCACCCACGTGCTGCGCGAAAAACTGCGCAACGGTGAACTCGACGCGGTGATCATCGCCCTGCCGTTCAACGAAGCCGACGTGCTGACCCTGCCACTGTACGATGAGCCATTCTGTGCCCTGATGCCCGCCGACCATCCCTGGACCGCGAAAAAGACCATCGACACCGCCATGCTCAACGACAAGAGCCTGCTGCTGCTCGGCGAGGGCCACTGCTTCCGCGACCAGGTTCTGGAAGCCTGCCCGACGCTGAACAAAGGCGGTGAAGGCGCCAAGCACACCACGGTGGAGTCCAGCTCGCTGGAAACCATCCGCCACATGGTCGCTTCAGGCCTGGGCGTGTCGATCCTGCCGCTTTCGGCGGTGCACAGCCACCACTACGCACCGGGGGTCATCGAAGTGCGCCCGCTTACCGCGCCGGCACCCTTCCGCACCGTAGCCATCGCCTGGCGCGCAAGCTTCCCGCGGCCCAAGGCCATCGAGATCCTTGCCGACTCGATCCGCCTCTGCTCGGTAGCCAAGCCCGCTGTGGAACAACCGGCCTGAGTCATGACTGAGTTGTCGAAGGTCTCGGTCACCGCGCTCAAGGGCGTAGGCGAAGCCATGGCGCAGAAGCTCGCCAAGGTTGGCCTGGAAAACCTGCAAGACGTGTTGTTCCACCTGCCGCTGCGCTATCAGGACCGCACCCGTGTGGTGCCTATCGGCGCCTTGCGCCCCGGCCAGGACGCAGTGATCGAAGGCGTGGTCAGTGGCGCCGATGTGACCATGGGCAAGCGCCGCAGCCTGGTCGTGCGCCTGGGTGATGGCAGCGGCGTGCTCAGCCTGCGCTTCTATCACTTCAGCAATGCGCAGAAGGAAGGCCTCAAGCGCGGTACGCACCTGCGCTGCTATGGCGAGGCTCGCCCCGGCGCCTCGGGCCTGGAGATCTACCACCCGGAGTACCGCGCACTCAATGGCGACGAGCCGCCACCGCCGGTCGAGCAGACCCTGACGCCGATCTACCCGTCCACCGAAGGCCTCACCCAGCAGCGCCTGCGCCTGCTCTGCCAGCAAAGCCTGGGTATGCTCGGCCCGCGCAGCCTACCGGACTGGCTACCGGACGAATTGGCCCGGGACTACCACCTGGCACCGCTGGATGATGCCATCCGCTACCTGCACAACCCGCCGGCTGATGCCGACCTTGATGAACTCGCCGAAGGCCAGCACTGGGCTCAGCACCGCCTTGCCTTCGAAGAGCTGCTTACCCACCAGCTGTCGCAACAACGGCTGCGGGAGAGCCTGCGCAGCTTGCGCGCCCCCGTTCTGCCCAAGGCCAAGCGCCTGCAGGTGCAATACCTGGCCAACCTGGGCTTCACGCCGACCGGCGCACAGCAGCGGGTAGCCGATGAAATCGCCTACGACCTGAGCCAGGCCGAGCCGATGATGCGCCTGGTACAGGGCGATGTCGGCGCCGGCAAGACCGTGGTTGCCGCACTGGCGGCGCTGCAAGCACTGGAGGCGGGCTACCAGGTGGCGCTGATGGCGCCCACCGAGATTCTCGCCGAGCAGCACTACATCACCTTCAAGCGCTGGCTGGAGCCGCTGGGCCTGGAAGTCGCCTGGCTGGCCGGCAAGCTCAAGGGCAAGGCCCGCGCCAGCGCCCTGGAACAGATCGCCAACGGTGCACCGATGGTGGTGGGGACCCACGCGTTGTTCCAGGAAGAAGTGCAATTCAAGCACCTGGCCCTGGCGATCATCGACGAACAACACCGTTTTGGGGTGCAACAACGCCTGGCCCTGCGCAAGAAGGGTGTTGCAGGCGAACTGTGCCCGCACCAGCTGATCATGACCGCCACCCCGATCCCGCGCACGCTGGCGATGAGCGCCTACGCCGACCTCGACACCTCGGTGCTCGACGAACTGCCGCCAGGGCGCACACCGGTGAACACCGTGCTGGTCGCCGATAGCCGGCGTTTCGAAGTGGTGGAGCGGGTCCGCGCCGCTTGTGCCGAAGGGCGCCAGGCCTATTGGGTCTGCACGCTGATCGAAGAATCCGAAGAACTGACCTGCCAGGCAGCCGAGAGCACCTACGAGGAACTGGGCAGCGCCCTGGGCGAACTGCGCGTAGGGCTGATCCACGGGCGCATGAAGCCTGCGGAAAAAGCCGCGGTGATGGCCGAATTCAAGCAAGGCGACCTGCAACTGCTGGTCGCGACCACGGTGATCGAGGTGGGTGTGGACGTGCCCAACGCCAGCCTGATGATCATCGAGAACCCTGAACGCCTGGGCCTTGCTCAATTGCACCAGCTGCGCGGCCGGGTTGGCCGCGGCAGCGCGGTGAGCCACTGCGTGCTGCTGTATCACCCGCCGCTGTCGCAGATTGGCCGCGAACGCCTGGGGATCATGCGCGAAACCAACGATGGCTTCGTGATTGCCGAGAAGGACCTGGAACTGCGCGGCCCGGGCGAGATGCTCGGGACGCGTCAGACCGGCTTGTTACAATTCAAGGTCGCCGACCTGATGCGTGATGCCGACCTGTTACCCGCCGTGCGCGATGCCGCACAGGCCCTCATCGCACGCTGGCCCGAGCACGTGAGTCCCCTGCTCGACCGCTGGCTGCGCCACGGCCAGCAATATGGCCAAGTGTGACGCCAGTACCAGAATGGATCCAGCTTTGCGACCAGACTGGTTATACTTCGCGTTTAAAAGAATCAGTGGATACGGACCATGACTGAAGCTGCCCTGGACACCGCAACCCCACACGCACCCTCTGTCATCCGGCTGTTGCTCGAAAAACTGGGCATTGCCTATCGCGAGGTGCCTGAGCATACGCAACTGCCGGCTGCTTCACGGGTACAGGCGATCCTGCTCGATGACGAGATCGGCGCATTGATGGTGCTGTTCCCGCATAGCAAGCTGCTGGACCTCAATCGTCTGGAAGAGCTGACGGGGCGCAAGCTCAAGGCCGTGCCGTTACAGCGCCTGAAGCAGATGCTCGACAAGCATCATCTGAAGGCCTTGCCTGCGATTCCGGCCTTGACCAGTTCGCCCTGCCTCTATGAGGGCAAGTTGCTCGATGCCGACCGCCTGCTGATCCAGTCTGGCGAAGCCGGGCTGCTGCTGGAAATCCAGCGTGATGACTTCAAGCGCATGATGCACAAGGCCAGCGCTGGCACTTTCGGCCAGCCCGTCAGGGAAATCCGCCCCAATCTCGACCGCCCGGATGATGACTCCAGGGAGATTACCCTGGCAGTGCAGGCCTTCACCGCCCGCCGCATCCAGAAGCGCCTGGAAGAAACCATCGAGATTCCGCCATTGGCCGATACGGCGCAGAAAATCATCAAGCTGCGGGTCGACCCCAACGCCAGCATCGATGACATCACCGGAGTGGTCGAAACCGACCCGGCCCTGGCCGCCCAAGTCGTCAGCTGGGCAGCCTCGCCCTATTACGCCTCTCCAGGCAAGATCCGCTCGGTGGAAGATGCCATCGTCCGCGTCCTGGGCTTCGATCTGGTGATCAACCTGGCCCTGGGCCTGGCATTGGGCAAGACCTTGAGCCTGCCCAAGGACCACCCGCAACAGGCGACGCCATACTGGCAGCAGTCGATCTACACCGCGGCGATCATCGAAGGCCTGACCCGGGCCATGCCCCGGGCCGAACGCCCTGAGGCCGGCCTGACTTACCTGGCCGGGCTGCTGCACAACTTCGGCTACTTACTGCTGGCCCATGTGTTCCCACCGCACTTCTCGCTGATCTGCCGTCATCTGGAGGTCAACCCGCACCTCTGCCACACCTATGTGGAGCAGCACCTGCTGGGTATCAGCCGGGAGCAGATCGGCGCCTGGCTGATGAAGCTGTGGGACATGCCCGAAGAGCTGTCGACCGCGCTGCGGTTCCAGCACGATCCTGCCTACGACGGCGAATACTCGGCGTACCCCAACCTGGTGTGCCTGGCGACCCGCCTGCTGCGCTGCCGCGGCATCGGCTCGGGGCCGCAGGAGGCGATCCCTGACGAGTTGCTGGAGCGCCTGGGCGTCAGCCGGGAGAAGGCTGAGGACGTGGTGAACAAGGTGCTCGAGGCCGAAAGCCTGCTGCGCGAACTGGCGTCGCAGTTCAACACACCGCACTGAATACGTTTGGGGGCTGTTCGGCAGCCCCAGCCATTCAGCCTTTTTTCTTCTTCGGTTTCAGGTATTTCATCAAACCCTGGAACCACATCACCAGCGCCGGATTGCCCTTGATCTGGATGCTTTTGTCCTGGATGCCCTGCATGAACGCCAGCTGCTTGTTGCTCGCCTGCATCGTGGCGAAGCCGTAGGCGGCGTCCTTGAACGCAATGGCAAAGGCTGGCTGTGCATGAGCGCCACCTTTGCTGCTGATGCGTTCGCCACTGACGATGAAGTGCCGGGCAACCTTGCCATCGAGCGTCTGCATCTGGAACACCAGGTCCTTGCCCACGAGTTGCTGCTGAAATGCCGGGTTGTTACGGCTGGCCCTGGCCATCAACAGCCCCATGGCCCAGAGAAGAAAGCGGAACTTCATCAACGCGCCTCGAATATAATGTGACCGAAGCTCGCAGTTTATCCGTTTCCTGGACAATTTACGCAAATTCGCAGCGTCATGCGTTCAGAAAGCGCAACGGGCGCACTGAGGCGCCCGTTTGAACAGAGGCTGCACGTCAAACGTCGATCATTTGGCTTTCTTGCCTGGCTTGGCGGGCACATTGACGCTGTCACGCAGGTTTTTGCCAGGCTTGAAGGCCACTGTATTGCTGGCCTTGATTTTCACCGGCTCACCCGTCTGAGGGTTCTTGCCGGTACGGGCGCCGCGATGGCGTTTTTCAAACGTACCGAAACCCACGAGCGTCACGGTGTCTTTGTCCAGCGCACCGGTGATGCTGTCGAGAATGGCGTTGAGCACCTGGTTGGCCTTTTCCTTGGTCAGATCGGCCTTTTCGGCGATGACGGCGGCGAGTTCTGGTTTACGCATAATGAAGCCTCTTTGACGGGAATTCTTGTTGTTATTGCCGTGCTGCCCGTGAAGCAGCGTTCAAGGCACCGCAGGCTCTAATCTGCGGCAGACGGAAGTGAGAATGGCACGCCGACCGGGGCCGCGCCAGTATCTGGGCGGCCATTGTGCGGTCAACTACAGGATAAATCCGACAGAACGCCCGCTGTTTATGCCATCAGCGCGGGCAGCTGCCGGTTCAACGCCAGTTTTTCCGTCACAGCGCTGCCCGTCAGGGCATAGCCCAGCAACTGGCCGTCAGCGGCGTGACAGAGCACTTTCAGGTCACTGCCCTGCCCTTGCACCTGCCAGCTTCCCTCACAACCAGGCGGCGGCGGCGAAACCACCAATGGGCAGGCCGGTGTTTTCACGGTGATGGGCATCGGCCCGTAACTGACCTGCGCCGGGTTGCCTGTCAACGTCTGGGCCAGGGCTCGCGCACAGGCCATCAAGGGCATCACATAGAGCAGGTTGATACCTTCGACTTCAGCACAGTCGCCCAGCGCGAAAATGTTGCCGTGGGAGGTGCGCAGCTGGCGGTCCACGACTACGCCGCGGTTGGTCTGCAGGCCGGCTGCGGCAGCCAGGTCGGTGCGCGGGCGCAGGCCGATGGCCGACACCACCAGGTCGCAGGCGATCACGCTGCCATCGGACAGCTGCGCCTCAAGGCCTTCGCTCACCTGCTGCAGGCGAGTGAGTACGGGGCCCAGGTGAAAGCGCACGCCCAGCTCTTGCAAGCCACCTTGAACAGCAGCGGCAGCGGCAGGATGCAACAGGGTCGGCATGACCTGCTCGCAGGGCGCCACCACATCGACCTCAAAACCACCCAGGCGCATGTCATTGGCGAACTCACAGCCGATCAGGCCGGCGCCGAGGATCAAGACACGCTGCTTGCCAGCCGCAGCAGCACGAAAACGTGCGTAGTCTTCCAGATCATTGATCGGGAACACATGATCAGCCCCGTCACCCTCGACCGGCACCTGCACCGTCTGCGCGCCCCAAGCCAGCACCAGGTCGCGGTACTCCACCGCTTCTTCGCCAATCCACAGGCGCTTGTGGCCAGGGTCGATACCGCTGATGCGCGTGTGGGTGCGGATCACCGCCTTGAGTTGCTCGGCCATGGCCCCCGGCTCGGCCATGCACAGGCCATCGGCGTCCTTTTGCTTGGCGAAGCCGGTGGAAAGCATGGGCTTGGAATAGGAGCGACCGTCGTCGGCCGTAATCAGCAGCAGCGGCGTCTCGCCATCGAGCTTGCGAAACTCACGGGCCAGGTTGTAACCGGCCAGGCCGGTTCCGATGATGACCACGGGGGACGTCATGTCGTGCTTTCCTCTTGGTTGAACAGCATTGCGATCAGCCGATGGCGATCATTTCAAAGTCGCTTTTACCAACGCCGCAATCGGGGCACAGCCAATCTTGTGGCACATCCTCCCAGCGCGTACCCGGCGCGATGCCGTCAGCCGGCCACCCTTGGGCCTCGTCGTAGATCAGGCCACAGACAATACACTGCCACTTCTTCATGATTTGTCGTTCCTCGCTGCAGGCTCAGGCTTTGTCATTCGGGCTCAGGGCCCTTACGCGGGCATTATGCAAGCAGTTGGGGCAATCATGCTAAGCTCGCCGCCTCTCTGGCTGTAATCAAGCATACCGACGTGTCGTACGAATCCCCGCAAGCAGCCGCTGTCGCGTGGCTGGCGTATTCACAGCTGGCGACCAATATCGACCAGCACACCCACGACTGGCTGTTCGATGAAGGTTCTCTGACTCGCCGCCTGACCCGCCTGTCCAGCGGCCAATTCAGCGTTACCCCCCTGTTCGAAGGCTGGCAGCCACTGCGCGATGACGAGTGCCTGGCACTGGGCATCGCCCCAGGCGCCGAAGGCTGGGTACGCGAGGTGTACCTGCGCGGCCATGGCGAGCCTTGGGTGTTCGCCCGCAGCGTGGCCAGCCGCCAGGCGCTAGAGCGCGGCGGCCTGGACCTGGAAACACTCGGCAGCCGGTCGCTGGGGGAATTGCTGTTCTGCGACCAGGCGTTCATCCGCCATCCTATCGAAGTGGGTAGTTATCCACAGGCCTGGCTGCCCGCCGAGGCTGCCCATGACGGCCTGTGGGGGCGACGTTCGCGCTTTGAACGCGACGGCCTCGACCTGCTGGTGGCCGAAGTATTCCTGCCGGCACTGTGGCAAGCAGCCAAGGAGGAAAACCGCTGATGTACCTGCAACTGCTCAAGTCGCTAAACCGCGTGCACCCGCGCGCGTGGGACTTCATCCAGCTCAGCCGCATGGACCGGCCGATCGGCATCTACCTGCTGCTGTGGCCTACCCTGACGGCGGTGTGGATCGCAGGGCTGGGTTCGCCAACCTTGGCCAACGTGCTTATCTTCGGCCTGGGCGTCGTACTGATGCGTGCCGCTGGCTGCTGCATCAATGACTTCGCTGACCGCAAGGTCGATGGCCACGTCAAACGTACCGCCGACAGGCCATTGGCCAGTGGCCGGGTCACGCCACGCGAGGCCCTGGCGCTGTTTGCGATTCTGGTGGCAGTGAGCTTCCTGCTGGTGCTTTGCACCAACAGCAGGACCGTGTGGCTGTCATTCGGTGCAGTGGCGTTGGCGTCCTGTTACCCGTTCATGAAGCGCTACACCTATTACCCGCAGGTGGTGCTGGGGGCCGCGTATTCCTGGGGCATCCCCATGGCCTTCACCGCCGCCGGCGGCGAGTTGCCGGCCAGCGCCTGGCTGCTGTACATCGCCAACCTGCTGTGGACGGTGGGCTACGATACCTACTACGCCATGGTCGACCGGGACGATGACCTGAAAATCGGGGTGAAATCGACCGCGATCCTGTTCGGCGAATCCGACCGGGTGATCATTCTGACCCTGCAGATGCTGTCGCTGGGCTGCCTGTTACTGGCGGGGAGCCGCTTCGAGCTAGGTGGCTGGTTCTACCTCGGGCTGCTGGGGGCCGCACTGTGCTTTGCCTGGGAATACTGGTCGACGCGCAAGCTGGACAGGGAGTCGTGCTTCAAGGCGTTTCTGCACAACCACTGGGCGGGGCTGCTGGTGTTCATGGGTGTGGTGCTCGATTACGCCCTGCGCTGACCACAACCCCGGCAAGCCACCCTGTGCGAGCCGGCTTGCCGACGATTGGGCCGCAAAGCGGCCCTGGCGGTCTCAAGGCTTGGCGACGTGCCAGACGTCTTTCAAACCATCACCGGTCATGTCTCCAGCCTTCTTGTCCTTGACGAAGGTATACAGGGGCTTGCCGTCATACGCCCACTGCTTCTTGCCATCGTCGCGCATCACCACCGACCACTTGCCCTTGGCAGGCTCGTCGTCGGCCTTGACCAACAGCGGCGGCCAGTTGCTAGCGCACTCGCCATTGCACATCGACTTGCCGCCAGCATCCTTGTCGAAGGTGTACAGCGTCATGCCCGCGTGATCGACCCACATGCCGTCCTTTTCCATGGCATGGTGGGCCGACGCTACTCCGGGCAGTGCCAGCGCAGCGCAGAGGGCCATCCAGCTCAGCGTGTGTCGTGTCATTGGAATCACCTTGTATTCGGGGGGTGGAATGAGTTCGCACGGCCGCCGCAGCGGCCTCTCCAAGCCTAGTCCAGTCATGCGAAGTCGCCAGAATGGCCAACGCCCTGTCACACAGCTGCAATAATTCCGTTATCTAATGCGGGCCAGCCCCGAAATTCCAGGAGAGGTTCAAAGCATGGTTGGCAGAAACATTCTGATCGTCGACGACGAAGCGCCCATTCGCGAGATGATCGCCGTTGCATTGGAAATGGCCGGCTATGACTGCCTGGAAGCCGAGAACTCGCAACAGGCGCACGCAATCATCGTCGACCGTAAACCGGACCTGATCCTGCTCGACTGGATGCTCCCGGGCACTTCCGGCATCGAGTTGGCGCGCCGCCTCAAGCGCGATGAACTCACCGGCGATATTCCGATCATCATGCTCACCGCCAAAGGCGAAGAGGACAACAAGATCCAGGGCCTGGAAGTCGGCGCCGACGACTACATCACCAAACCTTTTTCGCCTCGCGAGCTGGTAGCACGCCTGAAAGCCGTGCTGCGTCGTGCCGGCCCGAGCGACAGCGAGGCCCCTATCGAAGTCGGCGGCCTGCTGCTGGACCCGATCAGCCACCGCGTGACCATCGACGGCAAGCCGGCCGAGATGGGCCCCACCGAATACCGCCTGTTACAGTTCTTCATGACCCACCAGGAACGCGCCTATACCCGCGGCCAGTTGCTCGACCAGGTCTGGGGCGGCAACGTCTATGTCGAGGAACGCACTGTGGATGTGCACATCCGCCGCCTGCGCAAGGCACTGGGTGAAGCCTACGAAAATCTGGTACAAACCGTCCGGGGCACTGGCTACCGCTTCTCGACCAAGAGCTAGCTGCAAGCTGCAAGCTGCAAGCAAAAGCGAGCAGCTTCCAGGCTAGAAAAGGACTATCAGCATCACCGATCCGCTTCTTCTTGCAGCTTGTAGCTTGCAGCTTGCAGCTGGATCCGAAGGATCTGTCAATTGAACCAGAACTGGCACGCAACCCTGATTCGCCACCTGCTGCTGCTGATCACTGTCTGCCTGATAGGCGGCCTGGTCAGCGGTTATTACGGCTGGAGCCTGGCCATCGGCCTGGGCCTTTACCTGGGCTGGACCCTCAAACAGTTGCTGCGCCTGCACGACTGGCTGCGCAACCATCAGCCCGACGAAGCGCCCCCCGACGGCTACGGCCTGTGGGGCGAAGTGTTCGACAGCATCTATCACCTGCAACGCCGCGACCAGCGCGTACGCGGCCGCTTGCAGGCAGTGATCGACCGGGTGCAGGAGTCAACGGCCGCCCTGCGCGACGCGGTGATCATGCTCGACAGCGACGGCAACCTGGAATGGTGGAACCGCGCCGCAGAAACCCTGCTGGGCTTCAAGACCCCGCAAGATGGCGGCCAACCGGTCACCAACCTCGTACGCCACCCACGCTTCAAGGAATACTTCGAGTCGCATAACTTCGCCGAACCGCTGGAAATTCCCTCCCCCATCAATGACCGCATGCGCGTGCAACTGCACCTCACACGCTACGGCAACAATGAGCACCTGATGCTGGTGCGCGACGTGACCCGCATCCATCAACTCGAACAGATGCGCAAAGACTTCGTGGCCAACGTATCGCACGAGTTGCGTACACCCCTGACGGTGATTGCAGGGTACCTGGAAACCCTGCTGGATAACGTCGAAGACGTGAACCCGCGCTGGAACCGGGCGCTGCAGCAGATGAGCCAGCAAGGTTCGCGCATGCAGGCCCTGCTCAACGACCTGCTGCTGCTGGCCAAGCTGGAAGCCACCGATTACCCATCGGACAACCAGCCGGTGGCAGTCGACGCACTGCTCGGTGCGATCATGAGCGACGCCCAGGCGCTGTCCGGGCCACGCAACCAGCACATTACCCTGGAGGCCACGCCGGGCCTGCGCCTCAAAGGCAGCGAGTCGGAGTTGCGCAGCGCTTTCTCCAACCTGGTGTTCAACGCGGTGAAGTACACCCAGGACGAAGGCAAGATTCGTATCCGTTGGTGGGCCGACGCCGAGGGCGCTCACCTGACGGTGCAGGACTCGGGTGTCGGAATAGACGCCAAGCACCTGCCGCGCCTGACCGAACGTTTTTATCGCGTCGACTCCAGCCGCGCCTCCACCACAGGAGGCACGGGCCTGGGGCTGGCGATCGTCAAGCATGTGCTCATGCGCCATCGCGGGCGCCTTGAGATCAGCAGCGTACCGGGCCATGGCAGCACCTTCACCTGCCACTTCGCCCCTGCACAACTGGCTGACGCTCACGCGTGATTCCAAGGGCCACTTTGCTTTTGCTGCCCCAGCCGCTACATTGAGCCCCCTGTGCCAGCAAAAGCTGGCACTTTTTTTCTAACCTTTCCCAAAGACGGACCCCGTAAAAAATCCATCATGGACCCTTCCCCTGGTATCAGCCTCACCTCGTTATTCGCCGATTTCGGCATGATTCTCTTCGCCCTGTTCCTGGTGCTGCTCAACGGCTTCTTCGTAGCCGCCGAGTTCGCCATGGTCAAGCTGCGCTCCACCCGTGTCGAATCCATTGCCGAGCAGCACGGCTGGCGTGGCAGCATCCTGCGCAAGGTACACAACCAGCTCGACGCCTACCTGTCGGCCTGCCAGCTGGGTATCACCCTCGCCTCCCTGGGCCTTGGCTGGGTCGGTGAGCCGGCATTCGCCCACCTGCTCGAACCGTTGCTGGCGTACCTGGGCGTGGACACGCCCGAGTTGATCAAGGGTGTTTCGTTCTTCGTCGCCTTCTTCGTCATTTCGTACCTGCACATCGTGGTCGGTGAGCTGGCGCCCAAATCCTGGGCGATCCGCAAGCCCGAACTGCTGTCGCTGTGGACTGCGGTACCGCTTTACCTGTTCTACTGGTTGATGTACCCGGCCATCTACCTGCTCAACGCCAGTGCCAACACCATTCTGCGCTTTGCCGGCCAGGGCGAGCCTGGCCCGCACCACGAGCACCATTACAGCCGTGAAGAGCTCAAGCTGATCCTGCACTCCAGCCGTGGCCAGGACCCGAGCGACCAAGGCATGCGTGTGCTGGCCTCGGCCGTGGAGATGGGCGAGCTGGAAGTGGTCGACTGGGCCAACTCGCGCGAAGACATGATCAGCATCGACGCCCATGCGCCACTCAAGGAAATCCTGGCCCTGGTGCGCCGCCACAAGTTCAGCCGTTATCCACTGTACGATGCCGAACGTGAGGAGTTCACCGGGCTTTTGCACATCAAGGACCTGCTGCTGGAACTGGCCGAACTCGAGCACCTGCCCGAAACCGTGGACCTCGAAGACTTGGCGCGCCCGCTGGAGCGTGTATCGCGGCACATGCCGTTGTCTCAGTTGCTGGAGCAGTTCCGCAAGGGCGGCGCGCACTTCGTGCTGGTCGAGGAAGCCGATGGCAAGGTGATCGGCTACCTGACCATGGAGGACGTGCTGGAAGTGCTGGTGGGCGACATTCAGGACGAACACCGCAAGACCGAGCGCGGCATCCTGGCCTACCAGCCAGGCAAGCTGCTGGTGCGTGGCGACACGCCGCTGTTCAAGGTGGAGCGTCTGCTGGGTATCGACCTTGACCACATCGAAGCGGAAACCCTGGCCGGGCTTGTCTATGAAACGCTCAAGCGTGTGCCTGAGGAAGAGGAAGTGCTGGAAGTCGAAGGCCTGCGCATCATCATCAAGAAGATGAAAGGGCCCAAGATCGTGCTGGCCAAGGTGATCAAGCTCGATTGAGCCTGTCGGGGCCGCTTTGCGGCCCCGACACTTTCAGGGATTGCCTGCAGTAAAGTTCGGCAAACCGCCAATCGGCCGGTCGAACTGGAAAGGGATCGACTCCAGCGCCAAGCCGACATTGCGCTGCACCACGAAATGCAGGTGCGGGCCCGTGCTGTTGCCGGTATTGCCCGACTTGGCCAACGCCTGCCCCAACGCCACCTGCTGCCCCTCAGCCACGACCACTGAACCGCGCATCAGGTGCAGATACACTCCCATCGTGCCGTCCGGGTGAAGAATGCGCACGAAATTGCCCGAGGGGTTGGGCCCCCGCCCGCTCTGGCTGTTCTCGATCTTCACTACCATCCCACCCCTGGCCGCGATGATCGGGGTGCCCTCCGGCATGGCGATGTCCATGGCAAAACGGCCCTTGGGGCCGTAATGGCTGAAGCGCCCATTCGGGCCTTGAGTCAGGCGGAAAGGGCCGCCCTTCCAAGGGAATGGGTAGCGGTAAGCCTGCGTGCGCTGGCCGGGATCACCCATGGCGTACTGGAATTTGCTGGCGTACCTCAGCGGCCCGCCGGGTGCCGCCAATACAGAACTGAGCACCTTGGTCGAGCGTGGCCCAACTACGGCCCGCACGATCCGCGGACCGTTACCGCCGAAGGCATTAGCCAACTGGTCGATACGCAATTCAACCTGCATGGGTACATACAGCTCATTACGCACCAGGAAGCGAACGCCGCCGGGGAATGGCTCGGTTTGCAGGCGTACCCGCCCTTCTACCTGCTCGGACATCGGCTCGCCCAGCTCCAGCGCCTTGGCACCTGGGCTGGGCCGCTCGGAGTAGGACGCCACGCCGAAATTGTCGGTGGTCTTGTAGATGGTCATGCCCAGGCTCGACGCCGAGGCCGTGAGCAAGGTACAGAGCAGCAGCAAGCGGGCAGCAGGCATGATAGTGGCTTTTTGACAGTTACGTCTGTCGAAGCCTAGCAGTCGGATCTGGGAGCGGTATGACAGTTGGTCGGATGACCGCCGCAGTTCTGTAATGACGGCCATGCGCCGCGAAAGGGCCGCACAGCGGCCCAGGGCGTTGTACGAGGCACTAAGCGCCGGGAGTGAAGTGCTTCTGCGCGGTGCCGCGGGCAATCAGCCGCGACAGGTAGTCGAGCTTCTGCGCATCCTGGTCGACGAACTTGAAGGTCAGTTGCAGCCAGTCGCTCTCAGGTTTCGGCTCCAATGCTGCAATGGCATGCAGGTAACCGTTCAGGCGAGCGACTTCAGCGCTCTCGCCCTGCTCCAGGTCCAGCACAGCGCCTTCGAGCACCTGCGGCAGCACGGCACTGCGACGCACCACCAGCAGCGCCTCTTTGAGGCTCAACGCCTTGATCACACAAGGCTGAGTACCACTGGAAAGGCGTAGCTGGCCTTGACCACGCCCGGTCTGCGCGGCGGCCGCAGCAGCCGTCTGCGGTTTGGGTGCATTGATCAATGGCTTGGCCGGCGCAGCGGCAGCAGCGGCAGCAGGCGTGGCCTTGACCGCTTCAGGTTTGCCCCCGGTCAGCGCGCTCAACGAATCGTTGGCGAACGCCGAGTTCACCCGCGCCTGACCACCGGCTACCAAGCTTTCAAGCTTGCCGATCTTGGTCAGGGCCTTCTTCACTTTGGTCAGCAGCTGTTCGTTGGTGAACGGCTTACCGACAAAATCGGAGACGCCCGCCTGGATGGCCTGGATGACGTTTTCCTTGTCGCCACGGCTGGTCACCATGATGAACTGCAGGCTCTTCATCTCTGGCTGCTGGCGGCACCAGGTCAGCAGCTCAAGGCCGGACATCTCGGGCATTTCCCAGTCGCACAGCACCAGGTCGAAGGTTTCCTTGGCCAACATGGCCATGGCCTTGCGGCCGTTCACCGCATCTTCGATGACCATGCCCGGGAAGGCATTACGCAGGCACTTCCTCACCAGATCACGGATGAACGGGGCGTCATCCACGACCAGCACATTGACTTTACTCATCGATACTCCTCTTGAATCCCGACTAGCCTACCGCCGATTGGTGGCCATTTGCCAACATCTGGATCACGCCGGGACTTCTTTGCATCGTTCGCGGGTGCCTGCTGACTGCTCAAGCGCAAACGAAAACGCCCGGCAAAAGCCGGGCGTCGATGCTCGGGAGCAATCTTATTTATCGTCAGGTTGAGCCGGAACATTAGCAATTTCGGCCTCATCACCCGCCGTTCCCTGAACTTCGGCTTTCATGCGCTTGAGGCCCAGGTGGCGGACGTCGGTACCGCGCACCAGGTAGATCACCAGTTCCGAGATGTTGCGCGCGTGGTCGCCGATGCGCTCCAGCGAACGCAGGGCCCAGATGACGCTCAATACCCGCGAGATCGAGCGCGGGTCTTCCATCATGTAGGTCACCAGTTCACGCAGGGCGGTCTTGTACTCGCGGTCGATGGTCTTGTCGTACTGGGCCACCGACAGGGCCAGGTCGGCATCGAAGCGGGCGAAGGCATCCAGTGCGTCGCGCACCATGTTGCGTACCTGGTCGCCAATGTGGCGCACTTCGACGTAGCCACGCGGCGACTCGCCTTCTTCGCACAACTGGATGGCGCGGCGGGCGATCTTGGTCGATTCGTCGCCAATGCGCTCCAGGTCGATCACCGACTTGGAAATGCTGATGATCAGGCGCAGGTCAGAGGCCGCGGGCTGGCGACGGGCGAGGATGCGCACGCATTCCTCGTCGATGTTGCGTTCCATCTGGTTGATCTGCTCGTCGACTTCACGCACCTGCTGGGCAAGGCCGGAGTCGGCCTCGATCAGCGCGGTAACCGCGTCATTGACCTGTTTCTCGACCAGCCCGCCCATGGCTAGGAGGTGGCTGCGCACCTCTTCGAGTTCGGCGTTGAACTGCTGGGAAATGTGGTGCGTCAGGCTTTCTTTGTTGATCATCGTTTTGCTCCGGGAAGCTGCGGCAGCTGCAAGCTGCAAGCTGCAAGCTTCAAGTAGTTCGTATCGTTCCTGGCCCCGCGCTAACTGCTCTTGCTTCTGCTTGAAGCTTGAAGCTTGAAGCTTGAAGCTTGAAGCTCGCAGCTCGCCGCTCAAGGCGCCGTTAGCCGTAGCGACCGGTGATGTAGTCTTCGGTCTGCTTCTTCGCCGGGTTGGTGAACAGGGTGTCGGTATCACCGAATTCGACCAGTTTGCCCATGTACATGAACGCGGTGTAGTCCGAAACACGGGCCGCCTGTTGCATGTTGTGGGTCACGATAACGATGGTGTACTTGGATTTCAGTTCGTAGATCAGCTCTTCGACCTTCAGCGTCGAGATCGGGTCCAGTGCCGAGCAAGGCTCATCGAGCAGCAGTACTTCAGGCTCGACGGCGATGGTACGGGCGATCACCAGACGCTGCTGCTGGCCGCCGGACAAGCCCAGCGCCGAGTCGTGCAAACGGTCTTTCACCTCATCCCACAGTGCGGCGCCCTTGAGCGCCCACTCGACCGCCTCGTCCAGCACACGCTTCTTGTTGATGCCCTGGATACGCAGGCCATACACCACGTTCTCGTAGATGGTCTTGGGGAACGGGTTTGGCTTCTGGAACACCATGCCCACACGACGGCGCAGCTCGGCCACGTCCTCGCCCTTGCGGTAGATGTTGTTGCCGTACAGGTTGATGGCGCCTTCGACACGGCAACCGTCCACCAGGTCGTTCATGCGGTTGAAGGTGCGCAGCAGGGTCGACTTGCCGCAGCCCGAAGGGCCGATGAAAGCCGTCACGCGCTGCTTGGGGATGTTCATGCTGACGTCGAACAACGCCTGCTTGTCGCCGTAGTACAGGCTCAAACCGGGTACTTCGATGGCCACGGTCTCTTCGGCCAGGCGCAGGCTCTGCTTGTCGCGGCCCAGGGCAGCCATGTCGATGCCGTGGGTGTGGGATTCTTGCTGCATGGTCTCACTCCGTTTGTAGCTGCATGCGTTGAGCTGCAAGCTGCAAGTTAGGGCAAAGCGGCAATCCTCTTGGGGCTTGCCGCTTGTGGCTTAAAGCTTCAATCAGTGGTCGAGGGCCTTGTACTTCTCGCGCAGGTGGTTACGGATCCACACCGCCGAGAGGTTGAGGGTGGCGATCACCATCACCAGCAGCAGCGCAGTGGCGTACACCAGCGGCCGCGCCGCCTCGACGTTGGGGCTCTGGAAGCCGACGTCGTAGATGTGGAAGCCCAGGTGCATGATCTTCTGGTCCAGGTGCAGGTACGGATAGTTGCCGTCCAGCGGCAACGACGGCGCCAGCTTGACCACACCCACCAGCATCAGCGGCGCTACTTCACCCGCGGCTCGGGCCACGGCGAGGATCATGCCGGTCATCATTGCCGGGCTGGCCATTGGCAGCACGATTTTCCACAAGGTCTCGGCCTTGGTCGCGCCAAGCGCCAGCGAGCCCTCACGCACGGTGCGTGGAATACGCGCCAGGCCTTCCTCGGTAGCCACGATCACCACCGGTACGGCCAGCAGCGCCAGGGTCAGCGATGCCCACAGCAGGCCTGGCGTGCCCAGGGTCGGTGCCGGCAGCGATTCGGGGAAGAACAGACGGTCGATCGAACCACCCAGCACGTAGACGAAGAAGCCCAGGCCGAACACGCCGTAGACGATGGCCGGAACGCCCGCCAGGTTGTTCACGGCGATGCGGATCAGGCGCGTGACCGGGCCTTGCTTGGCGTATTCGCGCAGGTAGACCGCCGCCAGCACGCCGAACGGGGTGACGATCACGGCCATGATCAGGGTCATCATCACGGTACCGAAAATGGCCGGGAAGATACCGCCTTCGGTGTTGGCTTCACGAGGATCGTCGCTGAGGAACTCCCAGACCTTGGTGAAATAGGTGCCCATCTTGGTAAAGCCGGACATGGCGTTGGGCTGGATGGCGTGCACCACCTTGCTCAGGTTGATCTCCACTTCGCGGCCGTTGCCGTCGCGAGCGACCAGGCTGTCGCGGGCGAAGGCCTGATGCAGGCTGGTGAGGCGGTCTTCGATGGCCTTGTAGCGGCTGTTCAACTCGGCACGTTCGGCATCCATGTCGGCCTGGGCCGTAGCGTCCAGCTTGCCTTCCAGCTCCAGCTTGCGGCCTTGCAGGCGCAGCCGCTCCAAGCCATGGTTGATGGCACCGATGTCTTTTTTCTCAAGCTGCTGCAGCTCGCTGTTGAGCTGGTTGGCGCGTTTGAGACGTGCCTGCAGCTCGTTCCAGGCGCCAGCGCCTTCGGCGACCACGCGGCCTTGTTCCTTGACGCTCACCAGATAGCCATAGAAGTTGCCCCATTCGCGGCGCTCCAGGGCGATCAGGTCGACCGGACGCTGCTCGTCGACCAACCATTCACCGACCACCCAGGTGAAGTCACTGCCGTTGAGGTCACGGTTACCCACCTTGATCAGCTCGCGGGTCATGAACTCGGGGCCTTCGTCAGGCACCGGCAAGCCGGCACCCTTGAGGCGGGCGCGAGGTACTTCTTCTTTCTGAACCACTTCACCGACGATGACGTGGTCACCCTGGCCCGGCACCTTGTAGGTGGCCTGGACCAGGTCGGCGGGCCAGAAGTGACCCAGGCCGCGTACGGCGATCACGGCCAGCAGGCCGACGGTCATGATGACCGCCATGGCAACCGCGCCACCGCTGATCCAGACGCCTGGGGCGCCGCTCTTGAACCAGCCTTTGAGGGAATCCTTTTTCACGGATCTCTACCTTTCTATCAAAGCGACGAGTATTTCTTGCGCAGACGCTGGCGAATCAGCTCGGCCAAGGTGTTCATGATGAAGGTGAACATCAGCAGCACGAGAGCGGCGAGGAACAGCACACGGTAATGGCTGCCGCCGACTTCGGATTCGGGCATCTCCACCGCCACGTTGGCGGCCAAGGTACGCATGCCTTCGAACAGGTTCAGCTCCATCACCGGAGTGTTGCCGGTGGCCATGAGCACGATCATGGTCTCGCCCACCGCTCGGCCCATGCCGATCATCAACGCCGAGAAGATACCCGGGCTGGCAGTGAGGATGACCACGCGAGTCAAGGTCTGCCACGGCGTCGCACCCAGGGCCAGGGAGCCCAGGGTCAGGCTGCGCGGCACGCTGAACACGGCGTCTTCGGCGATCGAGTAGATGTTCGGGATGACCGCAAAGCCCATGGCGATACCGACTACCAAGGCGTTGCGCTGGTCATAGGTGATACCCAGATCATTGGTTATCCACAGGCGCATGTCGCCGCCGAAGAACCAGGTTTCCAGGTACGGGCTCATGGTCAGGGCGAACCAGCCAGTGAACAGGATCACCGGGATCAGGATCGCGGCCTCCCAACCATCCGGAACGCGCAGGCGAACCGACTCAGGCAGGCGGCTCCAAGTGAAACCTGCCAGCAGAATGCCGAACGGCATCAGCAGGAACAGGCTGAACACACCTGGCAGGTGCCCTTCCAGGTACGGCGCGAGGAACAGGCCAGCGAAGAAGCCGAGGATCACCGTCGGCATCGCCTCCATCAGTTCGATCACCGGCTTGACCTTGCGGCGCATACCCGGTGCCATGAAGTAAGCGGTGTAGATAGCGGCGGCGATGGCCAGCGGGGCCGCCAGGATCATCGCGTAGAACGCGGCCTTGAGGGTACCGAAGGTCAGCGGCGACAGGCTCAGCTTAGGCTCGAAGTCGGTGTTCGAAGCCGTCGACTGCCAGACGTACTTGGGCTCGTCGTAGTTCTCGTACCAGACCTTGCCCCACAGCGCGCTGAAGGAAATTTCCGGGTGCGGGTTCTTCAGGCTCAGTGGCAGCAGCTTGCCGCCCTCTTCGATGAAGATACGGTTGGCACGCGGTGACAGGGCCAGGATACCCGGGCCTTCGGCAGCAGGCTCGATCAGCAGGGTGCGGTGCGCGGTGCTGTGGAAGACGCCCAGCTTGCCCTCGGCGTCCAGGGCGACGAAGCCCTTGCGGCGCTCTTCGGCATCGATCTGGACGATCGGCGCCTTGCCCATCTGGAAGGTACGGATCTGCTTGAAGCGCAATTCGCCATCCGCGTCACGCGCCATGAACCATTGCGCCAGGCCGCCTTTGGAGTCACCGAAGATCAGCGAAATGCCGCCGACCAGTTGCGCAGTAGCGGTAATCTCGGTATCAGCGCTCTCAGACAGCTTGTAGCGGCCATTGAGGCTCTTGTCGCGCAGGCTGAAGACATCCGCGGTGGCTCGGCCGTTGATCACGTACAGCCACTGCTGGCGCGGGTCGATGAAGATGTTCTTCACCGCCTCGGTCATTTGCGGCAGCTCGATGCGGTTCTGCTCGGTGGTGACCTCTTCGGTCATCAGGTTTTCGGTGCGCGTCAGCTCGATCACCTGCAGGTGCGCGCCAGTGGAACCGGCAAGCATCAGGGTGTCGCCGTTGACGTTGACGCTGACGTGCTCCAGCGCGCGGCCCTGGTCATCCAGCACGTACGGCTCTTGGCCATACGGATAGTCGATGCCGGGGGTAATGGTCTTTTTGTTGTCCGGGTAGGTGATCTTGTAGGTGTGGTGGAACACCAGCGCCTGCCCATTGGACAAGCCCAGCACCACCAGTGGGCTACCCGGCTGGTCGGTGCTGATCGAGCTGACCTGGGTGCCTGCCGGCAGCGGCAGGTCGACGCGGTTGAGCTCGTTACCGGTCTTGGTATCGAAGAACAGTGCCTGCCCCTTGTCCGAAACACGCATGCCGACCAGGTTCTGCTCTTCGAGCGCGATCATCAGCGGCTTGCCGGCATCCTGCTGCAGCCAGGTCGGCTCCAGGGCCTTCTTGCTGGTCAGCTCGGCGCCCTGGAACAGCGGCAGCACCACATAGGCCAGATAGAAGAAGATCAGCGTGATGGCTGCCAGCACAGCAAGCCCGCCTACCAGTACATACCAGCGGGTCAGGCGGTCCTTGAGCGCGCGCATGCGGCGCTTGCGTTGCAACTCGGGCGTATTGAAATCAATCCGCTCGGGAGGGGATTTTTGGGTCATGGTGGAGTTGGCCAGATCATTCATGCGCACACCCTAGCGGTCCCGTATGACAAAAACATGACAGTGCGTTGACGCAAAAAAGCCCGCCGCTCAGGAGCCCTGGCTTCGGACCGAGAATTCGTGGAAAAGGCCGGCTCAATTGCCAGCCTTTTCCTCAGTTACTTACTTCTTTGCAACGTTACCGGCGTGGGACAGGCCCAGGTCAGCGAGGGTCTTGTCGACCACTTTCGATGGCAACGGAATGTAGCCGTCCTTCACCACGACCTGCTGCCCGGCCTGCGACAGCACCAGTTTGACGAACTCAGCTTCCAGCGGGGCCAGAGGCTTGTTCGGGGCCTTGTTGACGTAGACGTACAGGAAGCGCGACAGCGGGTAGGTGCCGTTCAGGGCATTGGCCTCGTTGTCTTCGATGAACTCGCCGCCTTCTTTCTTGGCCAGGGCTACGGTCTTGACGCTGGCAGTCTTGTAGCCGATACCCGAGTAGCCGATGCCGTTCAACGAGGAGCTGATCGACTGCACGACCGACGCCGAGCCTGGCTGTTCGTTGACGTTAGGCTTGAAGTCACCTTTGCACAGGGCCTCTTCCTTGAAGTAGCCGTAGGTACCCGATACCGAGTTACGACCGAACAGCTGCACTGGCTTGTTGGCCAGGTCGCCAGTCACGCCCAGGTCGCCCCAGGTCTTGACGTCGGCCTTGGCACCGCACAGGCGAGTGGAAGAGAAGATCGCGTCGACCTGAGCCATGGTCAGGCCCTTGATCGGGTTGTCCTTGTGTACGAATACGGCCAGGGCGTCGACAGCGACCGGAATGGCGGTCGGCTTGTAGCCGTACTTCTGCTCGAAGGCCTGCAGCTCGACGTCCTTCATCTTGCGGCTCATCGGGCCAAGGTTGGCGGTGCCTTCGGTCAGCGCGGGTGGCGCGGTGGAGGAGCCGGCAGCCTGGATCTGGATGTTGACGTTCGGATATTCCTTCTTGTAGGCCTCGGCCCACAGGGTCATGAGGTTCGCGAGGGTGTCGGAACCGACGCTGGAGAGGTTGCCCGAAACACCGGTGGTCTTGGTGTAGGTCGGGATCGCAGGGTCGACGGCGGCTACCGCGTTGGCGGTTGCAACGCCAGCGGCGGCAAAGGTGAGGGCCGCCATCAAACGCTTAAGTTTCATGCCTTGCTCCTAGCAGGAATATTTGGGGTGTTGGATGGATCGGGCCCAAGTATCAGCAGGCCGCATGAAGACGATATGACTTCAATATGACAATTGGATGAAAGGCCATCACCGGTTGTCGGGGATGGCCTTTGCAAGATGTTGCAGGAAAGTAGGGGCTACCCTAAAGCTGCCCAGTCCATCCGCTCGCTGTCGAGCATTTCAACCAGCGGCACCGTTACGGCAAAGCGCGGATCGTCGCTGGGGGTACTCAACACGAACTCGACAACATCCGCATACGTGCCGGGGTGATCGCCCTGCAGCGACGTTGCCTGCCAATCCAGTTCCGCTACAGCGGAACGAAAGGTCTTGATCAGATGATGCTGCTGTTGGGCTACTTCACGGCTCAAGCGTTGCGCTGTCAGCAATGCAGGATGCAGGCTTGCTGCATGGGCCGCGGCCTTTAACGTCAAAGGCCCATGGCCCGGGCTGGTCGCCGTGGCCTTGGCCAACTGGGCGATACGTGCTTCCAGGCTTTCGATCAGCTTCACGCCACCGCCGTATAAGGCGGGATGACGCGCCTGGGCCGTAGCCAAGGCCGCGGCATGACGCTGGCTACCTGCGGTGATTTCACGCAGCACGACGGCCTGGATTGCAGCGTTTAGAAACGGGCTGGTGGCGTCGCGCTTTGCGCCATCGAGTGCAAACTTGACTGACATCTGCAAGCGCTTGAGCTGGTCGACGGCGGCCTTGGCTTGATGCTGGGCCAGTTCCAGGGCACGCAGCGCGGCGAGGCTGGCAGCCAGTTGCTGCGCAGGCGTGCCGACGCCCGGGCTGCGAGCCAATTGCTGTTCCAACGCGGTCAGCTTCAGTTTGCCCTGCTGCTCGGCTGCCTGGATCTCAGCTACCAGTTTGCGCACTTTTTCCAGGTTGCGGGTGGAAGACTGGCTGGCTCGCTGCGCGGGGGTCAGCGTTTGGCGAACCGGTGGTGGTTGCAAGGTCTGGCCTTTGAAGGCTGCGCGGCCTTTTTGCTGATGCCAGGATTTTATCGTTGCAACAATGTGGTCAGGGGAGTTGATGCTGCCGGTTTCGTCAGCGGTTGAGTAGAACAGGAGGTCGCTGCCGGCGGGGTGGCCGATTATCTGGTCGAAATGGGCGATGAATGAGTTATGTTCAGACCTCTTGCCTTCGACATCCCAGATATTTTTGACGAGCAATAAGAACGAATGCTCATCGTAGTCTTGCAATCGTTTCTCAAGCTTCATCTTCCTTAGCCCTCAAGACAACCCCGGAAACTTTAAAATCCGTAGTATAACTATATGTTAATTCGACACTCGCAAACCCCTGGGAGGAAAGCTCATAAATATCCCATCCACCCGTTTTGCCTATGGGTTGCGGCATCGCCATAGGACCTCGTGAACTAATGGGATTTCCCCATGTCGCCCGAACAGCATCCTTATCCCGACAACCATAGGGTTGCGAAAGAAGATCCTTAAACTCTGGCTCAAGCTCAACGCGCCTGATAATTGTAACAATCACCGCTTGCAATACTTTAGTTTCCGTATCAAGTCTATAGCTAACCCCAGGCTCTGGCTCAAGGTACAGCTCTGTTGCACCAGAATAGAGTTTTATGAAAGGGAGATCTGGATCAAGCCCAAGACCAAGCAACGTGGCATGAGTTTCACCTAGGGACTTCAACCAATGCTCGACTTCTACAATTCTTGTCATGATCACACCATTTCAATAAATTTTTTAAGCAAATAAGTAAGCTCCGCCTTGATTCCTTCAACTCGCTCAGTCGGAAGACCTGGCCTTAGCGCCTCGACGTTGCTACGCACAGCCTCAAACAGGTCAGCAGCGTCTAGCTTTTGCTTCGCTTTGGTGTTCCGTCCACCCTATGTCTCACTGTACCTCCTATGCACATGTGTAGGTATAACGACAGCAGGGGCTCGCCTGGTAAGCGCTCTGACTTGATAGGGTGACAAATGCGGAACATTATTCTCAAGCCAAAGTTTTATCGCGCCTTGAGCAGGTATATGATCAACATCCATATCGTCTCTTATACTTCTGCGCTCCAAATCACCATACGCTCCAGTTTCAGTCTCTTCTGCTGGCTCGTTATTAACCAGGCCCGGCGCTGGTAGGTCGTCCTCTCCACCGAACCCAGGAATTATGGCCCCTGTCTCTCCAGGATTCTCGCCTGGAAGTATTTCAAGACTTGGCCCCACTGGATCAGTCGACGCCCCCGGAAGAATGCCCGGCAGTGACGGAGCCCCGGGCAAAGGCGTTGGTCCCAGTAACTCCGATCCAGGTGCCACCAGTGGCGTCCAGGTGCGCGGGGGCTGGCCTTCCACAATCGCGGCGTCGAACGCCAAGGCCACACGAGTGCCGAACCAGGGCTTGAACGGCTGAACGACCGTCAGGACGCCTTGAGTGTCGTTGGGTTTGTGGATTCTCAGTTGATCGAGGTTGTACAGCCCGGAGCCAACACCAGGAGCTGCCACATGCCGCAGTTCGAACTCGCGCCGTGCCCCACTCCAGCTCGCTTTCGGTGCTACAGGAGGAAAACCGCTGAGGATGCGCCGCTGGTTCAGCTCATCGAACTGCCCGAGCAACCCCTGATCCGCTGCGATAGCCCGCCACACCGCGCTTTCGAAGGCTGGCATGCCTGTGAACAAGCGGCCACGCAGCTGGTTACCGACCTGCGCAGGCATTCCCACGCCGGCTGTGGCTCCGCTGGCGGACCACCATTTGGTGGCAGCCACCTGGCCTTTGCCGCTGACGATGCCGGTACCCGCCGGGGATACCGCGAAAGAGAAGTATTGGGGTGGTTGGCCGGGGACACAGACAATGCAGTCATCGAAGCGAAGGTCCACGCCTGCGTCGACAATGGCCGCTTCTGGTGCCAGCGCCAGCACCCTGCCGCTGGATGGGCTATTTCCTGAGACAGCCGCGTCGCCCAGCACGATGGTTTTGCCGGTGGGCGTCTCGGCCTCCACCCTGTAGGTTTCGGTCACAGGGTCGAAAACGGCATTCCTGACCCGCACTTCGGATGCGATCCCGGCTCCCGTGGAAGCCACCGCTATCCCGCTGCCACCCGGCAGCTGCTCGATCCTGATGCGGCTACTGAGGCGGGCTGAACCGCCAGCATCGGCGATTGCCTGCAGATCCTGGCCAGCCACCACCCCCAGCAGGTCCGCACGTACACCCAAACCTTCGAGATGTCGCCTGCGCTGTGCTTCGGTCAACTCGCCATTAGCCAGCGTTGGCGAGTACAGCATGGCCGTAGCCGAAAGGCTGACAGCTTGCCCGACACGAATCGCAGCGACCCTCAGCACCTCTTTCGCCGCATTGGCGACTGCCTGCTCCAAGGCCGCAGCCACATCCACCGCAACCTGCGCGCCTGCCTGGCTGAGCAACACCCCACCCGCCTGGGCAGCAGCAACGGGTGCCGTGAGCGTGGCGGCTACCTTGAACCGTTGCAGGCGCCGATCTTCGTCTGCCTGCTGCTTGTAGCGGATCCGGGCTTCCCGTTGTTCGGCATATTGCCGTTGGCGCTCCCAGCTCGCCTCTCTGGCGCGCCAGGCCTGCTCCTGTTGTGCGTGCTCGACACCAGCGCCGCTGAGCGCTGCGACAACTGCTTGATGGCCTCCTGCAAAAGCCGGGCTTCCTGGGCTGCCACGTAGGCCGCCTCCCAGTCGCGGTGCAGTTGCTGCATTTGTGCTGCGGTTGTCAGGCTGGCCAACCGAGCGGCGTATGCATCAGCGGCCACATCCTGGCCAGCAAAAGCACCCGCCGATGCCTGCCGCTTGGTCAGCTCAAGTTGCTTGGCTGCAATGAGACCATTTGTCTCGTTACGCGCCTTGGTGATCTGGTAGAGCTGCCAGCGTTCGCTGCCGTCATAGTCAGGACGCTTGCGCGCAGCGTTGATCTCATCCTGAAGCGCCTGTGCCAGGCCTTTCGACTGTTTTGCGAAGTGAGCATCAAGCTGCGCACGTCGACCTTCACGTGCCTGGCTGTACGTACCAACCCGCTGGTGATGCGCAAGCGCCAATGCCTCGGCACGAGCCGTCGCAGCGGCAGCCTGGCGTGCCTGTTCCTCGGCCTTTGCCCGGGCGAGAGCGGCAGCGCGAGCTCTCGCCCGCTTTTTCCGACGGCGTCGGCTGGAGCCCCCAAAGCCTCCGCCAAAGCCGCCACCACCGCCAATGCTGAAAAAACCGCCTCCGCCACCACTTGAACCGGAAGAGCCGGGAGTGATGACAACATCACCCGTTGAATTATCGTTCAGTGTGTTTTGAACCATACAGAGTCTCCTTATCTGCATGGCTCAAGTTGCCCATTTGATGTCGGGCAACTGCACTACATATCTCTCTACGTTAAACTGTTTATTTCAACTAATTTCGGAATACATTTTTACTTTTCCGCCGGCATTTAGATGCCGTCGATACATGAGAAAATTTTCTCTACGGGCAGAAGTTTCTAATTTGCAGAATGGTGCAAAGACGCCTTGGCTTAAATTTTTGCCGATAGGAAACATCCCGCATAATTTGAAGGAAGCAATGATACAAGAGGCCTATTTACAGGGCGCGCTGAACGCCCTGGCAAGGGCAAGCGCCACTGAGGCCTGCATGTGCGGGCTGGGTAAAGCGTTTAGATTTTGAATAAGGCTGTGACGCCCACATGTACAGCACCGTTACTGAAACTGTGCTGTACATGTGGGCGTCACCTTGCCGACGATAAAGCCGGTGAGGGCCAGCCGATCAGCGCCTGTTAGCGACCAGGTAAATGCCCACGATCAGACCAACTGCACACAGACCCGCTACATAATAGGCAGGCGCCATTGGGCTCACCTTGAGCAGCGCAGTCACCACCATCGGCGTCAAGCCGCCAAAGATGGCGTAGGCCACGTTGTAGGAGAACGAGAGGCCACTGAAGCGCACCGCCGCCGGGAACGCCTTGACCATCACATAGGGCACCGCGCCGATCACCCCCACGCACAGGCCGGTGATGGCATACAGTGGGAACAGCAGCTGCGGGTGGGTCGGCAGGCTGTGGTAGAAGGTCCAGGACGTCACCAGCAGCAGCAGGCTGCCGATGACGAACACGCGGCCTGCACCAAAGCGGTCGGCCAGGCTGCCGGAGCCGATGCAGCCAAGGCTGAGCAGCACGATCGCCAGGCTGTTGGCCTTGAGCGAGTCGGTGGGGCTGATGTGGTAGATGCTCTGCAACAGCGCCGGTGTCATCAGGATGACCACTACGATGCCGGCAGAAAGCATCCAGGTCAGCAGCATCGACAGGATGATCGGGCCACGGTGATCACGCAGCACCGCGCGCAGCGGCAGCTCTTCGGCCAGTGCCTTGCGCTGCTGCATCTCAGCGAACACCGGCGTTTCGTGCAGCCAGCGGCGCAGGTACACCGAGAACAGGCCGAACACACCGCCAAGCAGGAAAGGGATACGCCAGGCGTAGTCGGCGACTTCTTCAACGCTATAGACCGTGTTGATCAGCGTTGCCACCAGCGAGCCAAGCAGAATGCCAGCGGTCAGGCCGGCGGTCAGGGTGCCGCAGGCATAGCCGGTATTGCGTGCAGGCACATGCTCGGACACGAACACCCAGGCGCCAGGCACTTCACCCCCGATCGCTGCCCCCTGGATCACGCGCATCAGCAGCAGCAGGATCGGTGCCCAGAGGCCAATCTGGGCATAGGTGGGCAGCAGGCCCATGATCAGCGTTGGCAGGGCCATCATGAAGATGCTCAGGGTGAACATCTTCTTGCGCCCAAGCAGGTCGCCGAAGTGGGCCATGATGATGCCGCCCAGGGGCCTGGCCAGGTAGCCGGCGGCGAAAATGCCGAAGGTCTGCATCAGGCGCAGCCACTCGGGCATGTCGGCCGGGAAGAACAGCTTGCCGACCACAGTGGCGAAAAACACGAAAATGATGAAGTCGTAGAACTCAAGGGCTCCGCCTAGCGCGGACAGTGAGAGAGTCTTGTAGTCACTGCGGGTCAGCGGCCGCGAGGGCTGCTCGATACTGCTGGGCACGGAGGTCATTGCTTGTTCTTCTCTTGTAGGGCATGCAGGCCGCTTGGCACGCGGCTTCTGGCGGTGACAGGCGAAGATAGCAAATTGCCGGGGCCTGCTGAAAGCGATACAAAATCCATACAGATATTCATGACTGCACGGTCGTCGCTGAGCGTTTGGCTATATATACTGCCCGTTCGTAGGAAAACGTTGCCACCACGATGGGATGTTGTGCGAAAACGCCGGTCTTTATGTCAGGCGGTTTCGCAGAGTTTCCCTACGGCCGTCCAGCGAAACGAAATCGGCGTAGTATGTTTCAAGCTGAATCGTTTACTCGGCCTTTGCGCCACACCAACGAAAGCGTCACGGGTCAGAGGCCCCACCGCATGATTGAGCTCGAACAAGAAGATCCTATCCCGCAAGGCGACCTGGCCCTGCAAATCACTGCGTTGCCCCGCGAAACCAACGGTTTTGGCGATATCTTTGGCGGCTGGCTGGTCGCCCAGATGGACCTGGCAGGCACTGCCATGGCGAGCCGCGTCGCGGGTGGCCGGGTGGCAACGGTCGCCATTGACCGTATGGCCTTCCTGGTGCCAGTGGCGGTGGGCGCACAACTGTCGTTCTATACCCAGACGCTGGAAATCGGCCGCAGCTCGATCCAGATGATGGTCGAAGTGTGGAGCGACGACCCGCTGTCGAGCGAATGGCGCAAAGTTACGGAAGCAGTGTTCGTCTTCGTCGCCATCGATGGCAGCGGCCGCACCCGTTCGGTGCCTCGTCGCTAAGCCACGCGAGCGGTAAACTCATTGCAAGGCAGCGGGTCGAAGGCCCACAGGCAATCAATGAGACAAGCGCAATGGCTACCTACCAGGTCGTAAACGAGCAACACGGCGAACTCAACTGCTGGCGTATCACCAGCGACCGTGCCGAACTACTGATCGCCCAACAGGGTGCGCAGATCCTCAGCTACCAGCACGTTGGCGAGCCGCCGCTGCTGTGGCTGAGTGACCAGGCCATATTCCGCCAGGGCAAGTCGGTGCGTGCAGGTGTGCCGGTGTGCTGGCCGTGGTTCGGCAACCTGCAGCGCAACCCCGAAGCTGTTCAAGGCATGTTCCATGGCACGCAGGCGCCGGCCCATGGCCTGGCCCGCACGCGTGACTGGAAACTGTTGGGCATTGAAGAAGCGGCCAGCGCGCTGCGCATCGAATTCGAACTGCCAGAAGCCCAGGGCGATCTGCCGCACTGGCCGCATGACGTCGAGCTGAAACTGCTGATCGTCATGGGTGATGCGCTTGAGCTGACCCTGACCAGCCGTAACAGGGGCAACAGCTCAGTCACCATCAGCCAGGCCCTGCACAGCTACTTTGCCGTCAGCGATGTGCGTGAGGCGCGGGTCGAGGGTGTCGAAGGGCTGGACTATATCGAGACCCTGGCTGACTGGGAGCAGCGCCAGCAACAGGGTGCGCTGACGTTTGCCGGTGAGACCGATCGCATCTACCTGAATACGCCTGGGCAACTGAGCATTGTCGATCCGCACTGGAATCGGCGCATTACCCTGAACAGCCGTGGTTCACGTTCAGCGGTGATCTGGAACCCTTGGACCGACAGGGCCCAGGCATTGCCTGACATGGCCGACGATGGCTGGCAGCGAATGCTGTGCATCGAAACGGCGAATGTCTGGGACGATGTGGTGGAGTTGAAGCCTGGGGCGGTTCATTCCCTGCACGTGGCGATTGGCAGCGAAGGGCTTTGATTCCACTGCCGGGACCGTTTTGCGGTTCTTTCGCGCTGCCAAACTCCTGCTACGCAGGCCGCCCACACCTGAGCGGCCTCGTTTCACGATGGGCTGCGAAGCAGCCCCTTCACAGGTCAGCGTCCTGCACCACCCTCACCTTCGCGGCGTCCAGCGCATACGCCGCATCGGCCATGTCGTTGCTGACCTTTTCAACCTTCAACGTCCCGCTCACCCACAACGGCGTGTAGATGTCATCGATCTTCAACCCCTTCGGATAGCGCACCAGCACCAGCTGGTTGGGTGGTGGCGGCGGTACATGGATGCAGGCGCCCGGGTAAGGCACCAGGAAGAACAGCGTGTTATTACCCTTGGCATCGCTTTCAAGCGGCACCGGGTAACCGCCGAGACGAATTTCCTTGCCGTTCATCGCGGCCACGGTCTTGGTCGAATACATCACCGCTGGCAGGCCCTTGCTTTGCTTCAGGCCGCCCTTGTCGGTGAAGGTACCCATCGCCTCGGGCGAGTTATGGTCAATCTCTGGCATTTGCTCGAGGGCTTTCTGGTCCGACTTGGGCATCAGTTCGAGCCAGTCGGTTTCAGGCAGCTCGGCATGGGCCAGGGCGCTGGCCAGAAGCATGGGGATGAGAAAAAAGGCACGCATGAATATGCTCGGCAAATCGGATGAATTGCCGAGCATTCTAACCAGTATTCAGCGCTTCTTGATGAAGCCGAAGATAACCAGAAGGATGACGGCACCGACCAGCGCGCCGAAGAAGCCCGCTGCCTGCCCAGCCTGATAAATCCCCAGGGCCTGGCCGCCATAGGTGGCGATCAAGGAGCCGGCAATACCCAGCAGGATGGTCATGATCCAGCCCATGCTGTCGTCGCCGGGCTTGATGAAGCGCGCCAGCAGGCCAACGATCAGGCCGATGAAGATAGTTCCAATGATGCCCATGGCAATCCCTCTGCAGTGAAGATGGAGCAAGCCAAAGCCTAGACAGCGCTTTGGCTTGTTGCCATTTCAGAGGGCGAACCGCTTGCAGAAGTTCGATCAGATGGCCTGTCAGTTGCTGATCAAGGCCTCTACCTCGGCAATCTTGCGCTCGAGGGTGGCCATATCCTGGCAACGCAGGGTGGCGTGGCCGACCTTGCGCCCGGCCTTGAAGGCCTTGCCATAGTGATGCAGGTGGCAGTCATCGATGGCAATGACCTTGTCCACTGCCGGCACCTCACCGATGAAGTTGAGCATGGCGCTCTCGCCTACCTTGGCAGTCGAACCCAGCGGCAGGCCGGCGACGGCGCGCAGGTGGTTTTCGAACTGGCTGCACTCGGCCCCTTCGATGGTCCAGTGCCCGGAGTTGTGCACACGCGGCGCGATCTCGTTGGCCTTGAGGCCACCGTCGACTTCGAAGAACTCGAAGGCCATCACACCCACATAGTCCAGCTGCTTGAGCACACGGCCGACGTAGTCTTCGGCCAGCGCCTGCAGCGGGTGTGCCTGGCTTGCCACGGACAGGCGCAGGATGCCGCTCTCGTGGGTGTTATGCACCAACGGGTAGAAGCGGGTTTCGCCATCGCGCGCTCGCACGGCCACCAGGGACACTTCGCCGGTGAACGGCACGAAACCTTCCAGCAGGCACGGCACGCTGCCCAACTCGGCAAAGGTACCTAGCACATCCTCAGGGGTGCGCAGAACCTTCTGGCCCTTGCCGTCGTAGCCCAGGGTCCGGGTCTTGAGCACGGCCGGCAGGCCGATGCTGGCCACCGCTGCATCAAGGTCGGCCTGGGAAAGAATATCGGCGAAGGCCGGGGTGGGAATGCCCAAGTCGCGGAACATGCTCTTTTCGAACAGGCGGTCGCGGGCAATGCGCAGCGCTTCGGCGCTCGGGTACACCGGGACGAACTGCGAGAGGAAGGCGACGGTCTCGGCCGGGACACTTTCGAACTCGAAGGTCACCAGGTCGACTTCGTCCGCCAGCTGGCGCAGGTGGTCCTGGTCGCCGTAGTCGGCACGCAGATGCTCGCCAAGAGCCGCAGCGCAGGCATCCGGCGCCGGGTCGAGGAAGGCGAAGTTCATGCCCAGCGGGGTGCCCGCCAGAGCCAGCATGCGGCCCAGCTGGCCGCCACCGATAACACCGATCTTCATGGGTTCTGCCTCAAGCCTGACGTGGGTCTGGATTGTCCAGCACAGTGTCGGTCTGCTCGGTGCGGAACTGCTTGAGCGCCGCGTGATAGTGCGGGTATTTGGCGCCGAGGATGCTCGCCGACAGCAGCGCGGCGTTGACCGCACCGGCACGGCCGATGGCCAGGGTGGCAACAGGTACACCGGCAGGCATCTGGACGATCGACAGCAGCGAGTCGACACCCGACAGCATCGACGACTGTACCGGCACACCCAGCACCGGCAGGTGGGTCTTGGCGGCGCACATGCCTGGCAGGTGCGCTGCGCCACCCGCGCCAGCGATGATCACCTCGATGCCACGCCCTTCGGCCTCTTCGGCGTACTGGAACAGCAGATCCGGGGTGCGGTGGGCGGAAACCACCTTCACTTCGTAGGGAATGCCGAGTTTTTCCAGCATATCGGCGGTGTGGCTAAGGGTGGACCAATCGGACTTGGAGCCCATGATCACGCCAACCAGTGCACTCATCGTCGAGCCTCTCCTGCAAGCGCCTTCTGGCGCGCTAAAAGCAACAAGCCACGCAGGTGGACCGGCGTGGCTTGTCATACGGATTCTGAATCGACCAGGCTGGCCGAAGGCGCGGGATTGTAGCGTATTTCAAGTCGGCCCGCCCACCCCCACAAGCACATGTCGGATCAAAGGGCAAGCTGTCTCGTGGGACAACTTTTTCCGACTGCCGAGAGGCCTGCCAGGTGGTGACGATCGCGGCCACCCACTCGATCTACCTGGAGAACCGTAATGCCCAAGACCCTCACCCTCCTTTTCAGCCTCCTGCTGTCCCTGCAGTTGCCTTGCGCCGTAGCGGCCAAGTCGCTGGTCGTGACCGTTTATCTTCACGACGAGCTGGCCAGCATCAGCGACGAGCAATTGCACAAGGATTACTTTCAGCACTGGATCGATGAGATGCGCAGTTTCACCGCCCACCCCACGGAACTGATCGTGCGACGCAACGTTCCGGGCATCACCGATATGGATTATCAAGGCAAGCCATCCAACGAGATTCTTGAGGCATTCACCCAAGGCGTGCAGGAACTGACCTCGGACCAACGCTTCTCTTTCATGCACAAGCACCTGCTGATGACGCAAAACAGCTATGACCACAGCGGGCTGAACTACAATGCGGGCCTGGCCTACTTCAAACAGAACACCGCCATCGCCTCGATGGCCGCGTACAGCAGCGCCGCCCATGAAATCGGCCATCTGCTTTCCGCCACGCATGAAGACGCCGAACTGAAGTTCAACGGCTGGGTCTGCGAAACCTATACGCACCGGCGAATCCCGGCGCGATCGAACTGCTACCGGTATAGCGACAAGAACCGGGCGAATATCGCCGACTATCTCAAGTACAACTCACACTGAGCCTTCGCCTTGCGCACCCGCGGACTCGAGCTTGCGCCATAGCAGGCGCACGTTGGCCTTGCGCACCAGAGCACAGCGATACAAGCGGATTTCCAGTGGCACATGCCACTGGGCCCCTGCGCAGATGACCAGCTCCCCTCGCTCCAGCTCGCCACGCATCGAAAGCCGGGGTACCCAGGCAACGCCCATGCCTTCCAAGGCCATGCTCTTCAAACTGTCGGCCATGGCTGTCTCGTACACCGTGGTATAGCGCAAATTGCGCTGGCGCAGCAGCAGGCTCACGGAACGGCCAAGGAAGGCGCCCGCACTGTATGCAAGCAACGGCACGCTGGCGTCGCTCTCAAGGTCGAACATGGGCTTGCCATCTGCCCCTACGGCGCACACTGGAAGCATTTCGGTGGTGCCCATGTGCAGCGAGGGAAAGATTTCGGCGTCCATCTGCAGCGCCGCATCCGGGTCGTAGAAAGCCAGCATCAGATCGCAGCCACCTTCGCGCAACGCGTGCACAGCATCACCGACGTTGGTGGCCACCAGCCGTGTGGCGATGTTCAAACCATCGTTACGCAGTTGCGCAACCCAGCGCGGGAAAAAGCCTGATGCCAGCGAGTGCGCCGCCGCCACCTGGATCACCTCGCCCTGGCCACCTTCAAGATGATGCAAATGGCGTAGAACTTCACTCAACTGGTCGACAACGGTACGCGCCGTTACGAGAAAGAGCTGACCCGCCGCCGTCAGTTCGATGGGCGTGCGGGAACGATTCACCAGCGTCAGGCCGAGCGCCGCTTCCAGGCTGCGAATACGTCGGCTGAAGGCCGGTTGGGTGACGAAACGGCGCTCCGCCGCCTGGGAAAAACTGCGGGTGGCGGCCAGCGCACTGAAGTCTTCCAGCCATTTGCTTTCTAGGTTCACTAAACGAATCTCCCGCCATGCACCAAAATGGAACACGCTCGAATGTCAATTGGCGTCACATCAAACACTATGCCGTTTGTGCATAGGTTAGCGTGCAACAGCATTGGCCGCAAAATCCCCTTAAGGCCTAGCATTAGCGCCATTCCGGCAGGTGCCGGGTCAAAATCGAGATGATATCCATCATGTCCTCCGCTGCATCGTTCCGCGTCGAAAAAGATCTGCTTGGTACCCTTGAAGTCCCTGCCGATGCCTACTACGGCATCCAGACTCTGCGCGCTGCCAACAACTTCCATCTCTCCGGTGTTCCGCTGTCGCACTACCCGAAGCTGGTCGTGGCACTTGCCATGGTCAAGCAGGCTGCTGCCGATGCCAACCGTGAGCTGGGGCACCTGAGCGATGCCAAGCACGCCGCCATCAGCGAGGCCTGCGCCCGCCTGATCCGCGGTGACTTCCACGACCAGTTCGTGGTGGACATGATTCAGGGTGGCGCTGGTACTTCCACCAACATGAACGCCAACGAGGTCATCGCCAACGTCGCGCTGGAGGCCATGGGCCACCAGAAGGGTGAATACCAGTACCTGCACCCGAACAACGATGTGAACATGGCGCAGTCGACCAACGATGCTTACCCGACCGCCATCCGTCTGGGCTTGCTGCTGGGCCACGACGCGCTGCTGGCCAGCCTCGACAGCCTGATCCAGGCCTTCGCTGCCAAAGGTAAAGAGTTCGACCACGTACTGAAGATGGGCCGCACCCAGCTGCAGGACGCCGTGCCGATGACCCTGGGCCAGGAATTCCGCGCCTTCGCCACCACCATGACCGAAGACCTGCAGCGTCTGCGCTCGCTGGCCCCGGAACTGCTGACCGAAATCAACTTGGGCGGTACCGCCATCGGCACTGGCATCAACGCCGACCCTGGCTACCAGGCCCTGGCCGTACAGCGTTTGGCGACCATCAGCGGCCAGCCGCTGGTACCGGCTGCCGACCTGATCGAAGCCACCTCGGACATGGGCGCCTTCGTGCTGTTCTCCGGCATGCTCAAGCGCACTGCGGTCAAGCTGTCGAAGATCTGCAACGACCTGCGCCTGCTGTCCAGCGGCCCACGGACCGGCATCAACGAAATCAACCTGCCAGCGCGCCAGCCAGGCAGCTCGATCATGCCAGGCAAGGTCAACCCGGTCATCCCGGAGGCCGTCAACCAGGTTGCCTTCGCCATCATGGGCAACGACCTGGCCCTGACCGTCGCCGCTGAAGGTGGCCAACTGCAGTTGAACGTGATGGAGCCGCTGATCGCCTACAAGATCTTCGACTCGATCCGCCTGCTCCAGCGTGCCATGGACATGCTGCGCGAGCACTGCATCGTCGGCATCACCGCCAACGAACAGCGCTGCCGTGAACTGGTGGAGCACTCGATCGGCCTGGTCACCGCCCTGAACCCTTACATCGGCTACGAAAACGCCACCCGTATTGCCCGCGTAGCCCTGGAAACCGGCCGCGGCGTGCTGGAACTGGTACGCGAAGAACAGCTGCTGGACGAAGCGATGCTCAACGACATCCTGCGCCCGGAAAACATGATCGCTCCACGTCTGGTTCCGCTGAAGGCGTAACCCGGCTGCTGCAAACAGTCTCACCAGGTTTGAGGGACTAGACACCTCTCGACCTTTCAAGGGCCCGAGCGCACGCTACGGGCCCTTTTTTTCGCCTGCGCGATCCCGGCACACAACTTGCTCTGTAATGTTTCCCAGCCCCACGGAAATACCGAGCATGCTGCACAGCCACATGACCACCCTCAACGCGGTTTCGCTGATCCTCAACCTGTTCCAGGAGCAAGGGTGCGAGGCTACGGCGCTGCTGGCTGGCAGCGGTATAGGCCTGGCAGACCTTGGCCATGCCGATGCGCGCATCACCACCCAGCAAGAGCTGCAGGTATGCGCCAATGCCGTGGCGCGGCGTGAGGACATTGGCCTGGAACTGGGCCAGCGCATGCATGTGTCGTGCTACGGCATGCTGGGTTACGCGCTGCTCTCCAGTGCCACTTTGGGTGACGCCTTGCGCCTGGCTTTGCAGTATCCGGCACTGCTGGGAACAGTCTTTCGCTTACGCCTGATAGACGACGGCCAGCGCATCTGGCTTAGCGCCGACGAATATCGCGACCTCCCGGCGCTGGCCGCTTTCAATGCCGAGTTCTGCCTGGTGTCGCTCAAAGTCATCTGTGACGACCTGCTGGGCCGGCCACTGCCCCTGCTCGGCGCCCGTTTCGCGCATGCCCAGCCTGACTACCATCAGCGCTATAACGGTGTCTTTTCCTGCCCTCTGGGCTTCGACGCGAAGGACAACGCCTTTGCGTTCGATCGACACTGGTTGGACACGCCGCTGCCGCTTGCCGACCCGATCACGCACAAAGCCATGAGCGAACGCTGCCGGCGCCTGAACCTTGAATTCACAGGGCGCCAGGCCTGGCTGGGGCGGATTCGCCAGTTGCTGCTGCAGCAACTGGACGCTGCCCCCGGCCTTGAGGGCTTGGCGCGGCAGATGAACTGTTCGTCTCGCACCTTGCGCCGGCACTTGCAGGCGCTCGGCAGCAGTTATCAACAGCTGCTCGATGAGCTTCGATTCGAGCGAGCCAAGCAATTGCTCGCCGATGACAAGATGCCGATCTACCGGATTGCCGAGCGCCTGGGGTTCAGTGAGACGGCGAGCTTCCGGCATGCGTTCCAGCGGTGGAGCGGTGTTGCGCCCAGCCATTTCCGAGGTTGAGCAGGGCCTGCGAGCTTGGCCACATCGATCCCCTTTTGGCCGTTTGCGTCGTTCTCCCGCCCCCGGCAGCCCGTGAAAATGGGCCAACGCCAGTACCACCGGAGAACAACAATGCTGACGATCTATTCTGATGACCACCGCCTGCACCACGGCCGCTGCGAGCTGATCGACGGCAAACTGATGCCCTGCTTCGAAATGCCATCGCGCGCTGACCATGTGCTCGAGCAGGTGAAAAAGCGCAACCTCGGTGCTGTCCAGGCCCCGACCGATTTCGGCCGTGCACCGCTGCAGCGCATCCACAGCGCCGACTATCTCGACTTCTTCGAAGGTGCCTGGGCGCGTTGGGCCGCGTTGGGTCAGGAAGGCGACCTGCTGCCCTTCACCTGGCCAGCCCGCACCTTGCGCCAGGTCAAACCCACCGGCCTGCATGGCGAACTGGGTTACTACAGTTTCGATGCCGGCGCGCCCATCACCGCGGGTACCTGGCAAGCCGCCTACAGCGCAGCCCAGGTTGCCCTCACTGCCCAGGCTGCAATCGAGCAAGGCGCCCATGCGGCCTTCGCCCTGTGCCGCCCACCAGGGCATCACGCCGCCGCCGAGGTGATGGGAGGTTACTGCTACCTGAACAACGCTGCGATCGCAGCCCAAGCCTTCCTCGACCAGGGCAGGGCCAAGGTGGCTATCCTCGACGTCGACTACCACCATGGCAATGGCACCCAGGACATCTTCTACCACCGCGATGACGTGTTCTTCGCCTCGATCCACGGCGACCCGCAAGACGAGTTCCCGTTCTTTTTGGGCTACGCGGACGAAACCGGCGCAGGTGCGGGCGCTGGCTGCAACATCAACTATCCGCTGCCAGCGGGCAGTGACTGGGCCGCCTGGAGCGCTGCGCTGGAGGATGCCTGCACGCGCATCGCCGGCTACGACGCTGACGTGCTTGTCATCTCGCTGGGGGTGGATACCTTCAAGGATGACCCTATCTCTCAGTTCAAGCTGGACAGCCCGGACTACCTGGAAATGGGCAAGCGTATCGCCCAGCTCGGCAAGCCGACCTTGTTCGTGATGGAAGGCGGCTACGCAGTGGAAGAAATCGGTATCAACGCGGTCAATGTGTTGGAAGGTTTCCAGCTCGCCCAGCCAGGAGCCCGATAATGGCCAGACTCAAGCGCCTGCTCGCCCCACTCATCGCGGCCACCCTGTGCGCCGGCGCCCTTCAGGCGCAAGCCGAACAGCGCACCTTGCGCGTGTACAACTGGTTCGATTACATCACCCCGCAAACCTTGACCAGCTTCCAGAAGGACAGTGGCGTCAAGCTGGTCTACGACATTTTCGACACCAACGAAGCCCTGGAGGCGAAGCTGTTAACGGGTAACTCCGGCTACGACGTGGTAGTGCCGTCCAACGTGTTCCTCGCCAAGCAGATAGAGGCGGGGGTGTTCCAGCCACTGGACCGCAGCAAGCTGCCGAACTGGCAACACCTGGACCCGGCATTGATGAAGCTGATCGAGGCCAACGACCCGGGCAACAAGTTCGCCGTGCCTTACATGTACGGCACGGTGCTGATCGGTTTCAACCCAGACAAGGTCAAGGCAGTACTGGGCGACAAGGCTCCGGTGGACAGCTGGGACCTGCTCTTCAAGGAAGAGAACATCGCCAAGCTCAAGCAGTGCGGCGTAGCGCTGCTCGACTCGCCATCAGAGATCCTGCCTCTGGCGTTGCAATACCTCGGGCTGGACCCCAACAGCAGCAAGCCAGGTGACTACAAGCAAGCCCAAGCCCTGCTGCTGAAGATCCGCCCCTATATCACCTACTTCCACTCTTCCAAGTACATGGCGGACATCGCCAACGGCGATATCTGCGTTGCCGTTGGTTATTCCGGCAGCTTCTCCCAGGCCGCAAACCGCGCCCGAGATGCGAAGAACGGTGTGGTGGTGGACATGCGCCTGCCCAAGGAGGGCGCGCCGATCTGGTTCGACATGCTGGCGATTCCGAAAGGCGCCGCCAACCCGGAGGATGCGCATACGTTCATCAACTACCTGCTGCGCCCAGAGGTGATTGCGCCGATCAGCGATTTTGTCGGCTACCCGAACCCGAACAAGGATGCGACGGATCAGGTCAGCCCAGCGATTCGCAATAATCCCAACCTGTATCCGACCCCTGAGGCGATGGCCAAGCTGTACACGCTCAAGCCTTTGACGCGTGAGGCAGAGCGGGCGCGGACGCGGGCCTGGACCAGGATCAAGTCCGGGACTTGATACCGCCTTGTGTTAGCAAGACCGCGCGCGCCTGACGGCGCGTGCGGTGCCTTGTCGAGCGGCCTTGTGCCGCGCTGGCCTAAGCAGGCCGGGAGTTTCAATCGCGCTTCACAAGCCCCGGCAACTGCGCCACCAGCTTCTGGTTGTTGAACGGCGCGCGGATGAAACCACGCTGACGACCGTCCGGCCCGACAATCGCCAGGTTTCCGCTGTGATCCACGGTATAACCGGGCTTGCTGGTATCGGCCGGGATGAACGGAATGCTCAAGGCATTGGCCAGCTTCTGGGTATCTTCGATCGACCCCGCCACGCCGACGAAATCCTTGTCGAAATAGCCCAGGTACTGCTTGAGCTGGTTCGGCGTGTCGCGGTTCGGATCGACACTCACCAGTACCACCTGCAGGCGGTCGACCGCTTCCTTGGGCAGCTCGCTCTTCACCTGCCGCAACTGGGCCAGGGTAGTAGGGCAGATATCCGGGCAATAGGTATAGCCAAAGAACAGCAGCGACCATTTGCCCTTGAGCTCGTCCAGTTGCACCGGCTGGCCGTCCTGGTTGGTCATGGTCACGTCGGCGACCGTGCGGCTCTGCGGCAGGAGGATGATGCCGGCATCGATCAACTGCGTGGGGTTTGGCTGGTCACTGCCATTGAGCACCTTGTTGACGGTCAGGCCCATGATCAACGCGACCAGGGCAACGAGGATGAAGACGGTTTTCTGGGTTCGGGTCATAGGTTCAGCAACAGGTAGTGGTCAACAAGCAACGCGATGAACAGCGCGAACAGGTACCCGATAGAGTACTTGAAGGTGCCGATCGCCGCGTGCGGCCGGCTGCCACGGTACAACACCCAGGCCCATTGCAGGAAGCGCAGACCAAGGGCGAGGGCGCAGGCCAGATACAACGGGCCGCTCATGTGGATGGCGTAGGGCAGCAGGGTCACCGCCAGCAGGATCAGGGTGTAGAGCAAGATGTGCAGCTTGGTGTAGCGCTCGCCGTGGGTCACCGGCAGCATCGGGATATCGGCCTTGGCGTACTCCTGCTTGCGGTGAATGGCCAGCGCCCAGAAGTGTGGTGGCGTCCAGGCGAAGATGATCAGCACCAGCAACAAGGGCTCGGCACTGACATGGCCACTCACTGCCACCCAGCCAAGCAGCGGCGGGGCCGCGCCTGCCAAGCCTCCGATTACGATGTTCTGCGGGGTCGCACGCTTGAGATAGCCGGTGTAGAGCACCGCATAGCCGAGCAGAGAGGCAAGCGTCAGCCAGGCGGCGAGGGCGTTGGTGAACACCAGCAACAGGGCCATGCCCAGCAGCGCCAGGGCGAGGGCGAACAACAGCGCCGGCACCGGCGCGACCCGCCCCTCGGCCAGCGGCCGCTTGTGGGTGCGGGCCATCAGCGCATCGATGCGCCGGTCCAACACATGGTTGACCGTCGCCGCGGCCCCCGCGCACAGGGCAATCCCCAGATTGCCGAGCAGCAGTACACGCCAAGGCACCCCGGCACGGGTCGCCAGGAACATGCCTACCAGCGAAGTGATCAGCATCAGCACCACCACCTTGGGCTTGGTCAGCTCCAGATAGTCGCGCCAGCCTGCACGTTGGGCACTTAGAAGCGTCGCCACGAAGCGTTCCTCAAGTGATGGGGCGCGCCCACGCCTGTCACCGGCGTGAGGCGCCAGCCTTGGCCCACACGCACCTTGTCGACGACACGGATACGGTAGTTGACCAGCACCATGCTCAGCAGCAACAGTGCGCCGCCTGCGTTATGCGCCACCGCCACCGCCAGCGGCAGGTGCAACAGCACGTTGCTGATGCCCAGGCCTACCTGCAGCGCCAGCACCAGCAGTACCAGGCGCCCCAACCCAGACAAGCCACAGCGGTGCAGCTTCCAGCTGAGCATCAGCAACACACCAGTGACCAGAAGGGCGCCCAGCCGATGGCTGATATGGATGGCCGTGCGCGCATCGCTGTCCAGTTGCCCGCCCAAGTAGTTGGGGCCCACGTGCTGGGTCAGGTGGAAGCCGTTGCTGAAGTCCGCTGACGGCCACCACTGGCCATGGCAGGTCGGCAGGTCTATGCAGGCAACGGCCGCATAGTTGGAACTGACCCAGCCGCCCAGGGCAATCTGCCCGATCACTACCAGCAGCGCCAAGGCAGCGATCCGTCGCAAGCTCAGCGGTAGTTTCGGCAATGGCGCAAAGGCCCGAGATAGACGCAGCGATAGCAGGAACAGCAAGGCCAGGGTAGTGAAGCCACCCAGCAGATGTGCGGTGACGACCTGCGGCCACAGCTTGAGGGTTACTGTCCACATGCCGAATGCCGCCTGGGCCAGCACTACGCCCAGCAGCAGCACCGGCAGGCGGTAGGGCTGGCCGTCGCGTGAATGCCGGCGCACGGCTTGGAAGGCGAGCAGGGCGATCACAACGGCAAGCGTGCCGGCAAAGTAACGGTGAACCATCTCGGCCCAGCCCTTGGCGACCTCCACCGGGTGCTCGGGGAAGTGCAGTTCGGCATGGGCCAGCTGCGCATCGGTTTTCGGCACGCTGATGAAGCCATAGCAGCCAGGCCAGTCGGGGCAGCCTAGGCCAGCATGAGTCAGACGGGTATACGCACCGAGCAGTACGACCAGCAGTGCCAGCAGGGTGGCGAACACAGCGAGGCGGAATCCAGGTCTGGCCATGGCAAGGCTCCTAGCCGATGTTGGACAGCTTGAGCAGGTGGCGCAGGTCATCCAGTACATGCTTGCCGCTGACCTTGCCGTCATAGCGCAGCACCAGATTGCCGTGCGGGTCGACGATCCACAGATGCGGCGCGGGGTCTCCTACCTTCTGCAGGTAGCGCTGGGTATCGAGTGGATAACGCTGCAACTGTGGGTACTCGCGCGCCAGCAAGGCCTGGTAGCCGGCGCTCAACGGTTGGGCAGCGGCCAAGGCATGGCTGGCACGGCTGGCGTCCCGGCCAAGGCCAATCTGGATCTGCCGCGCCAGGTAAACCAGACGCTGGCAGTCTTCAGCACAGTTTTCCGGGGCGCTGACCAGCAGTTGCCAACGGGCGTCCTCGCCAGCGATGCCGATATCGCTGCGGCTCTGGCCATTGCCGATCATCGTGCCGTGATAGCTTCGGCCTTCCGGCACCCAGAACTTGAGCTTGTACATGCTGGTGGCCAGGATCATTGGGCCGAGCACCACCAGCAGAATCAGGATCAGCTGCAAACGCCCGCGGGCTCTGGGTTTGCGACGTTCAGGCATGTCCAGTGGAGTGGTGGTGGCGGCCATGGCGGTTCTCCTTTTTGTTGTGCCAGCCAAAGTAGAGGTAGAGCAGCACCAGTGCGGTGGCCAGGGCGAACCATTGCACGGCATAGCCCAGGTGTTTTTCCGGCCCCATGGCCACCACTGGCCAGTCCAGGCGGTACGCCGCCGGGCCAGGCTGCAGGCGCAGTTCATGGGCGAAGCCTGCGCGCCGCAGCTGTTGCCACAGTTGCACGGGGTTCACCGCCGTCAGCAGGTGCGGCCACTGGCCGCCCACGGGGTCGGGGTGCAATTGAAAGGTGCTGCCCGGCGCTACGTATACCGAGGCATCCAGGGCCAGAGCCTGGGCAGGGGTGTCGAAGGGCACCGGCACGCGGCGGTCGGGCCAGGGCAGCCACCCGCGGTTGACCCACAGCCACAGGCCGCTGGGCTGGTCGAGAAACGGCTGCAGCAACTCGACGCCGGCCTGGCCGTCGCGCATGCGGTTGTCCAGCAGCACGCTGTGCTCGGCATCGAAACGGCCGTAGAGGTGTACACGGCGGAAGGCGGGGTCGTCGCTCAGCTGTAACTGGCCGGCGGAAAGCGGCGCGTCGACGCTACGCTCGGCATGGCTGGCCAGCAATGCGCGCTTTTCGGCGGCTCGGCCCAATTGCCAGCAGCCAAGGGCGATCAAGCCCGGCAGTAGCGCAAGCACTACCAGTGTGGGTACCCAGCCCGGGCGAAACAGCCTCACGGGCGCCTCGCTATACTTATCCACATCACCGCATCCCCCTGGAGAAACGCCATGCTCAAGGCCGCGATTGTCATGATGCTGTTGGCCACCATCGCCAGCCTGTTCAGCGGCCTGGTGTTTCTGGTCAAGGACGATGAGAACTCCACCCGCCTGCTCAAGGCACTGACCGTGCGTGTCACCTTGGCCTGCGTGACCATCGCCCTGGTGGCATATGGCTTCATCTCTGGCCAGCTCGTCTCCCACGCTCCCTTCTAGGCCGTCAGCCGCCACCTGTAGGGGCGGCCTTGCGGCGCGAAAGGGCTGTGTCGCTCTTCACAGCACATACACAAAGATGAACAGCCCAACCCACACCACATCGACGAAGTGCCAGTACCAGCTAGCCGCCTCGAAGCCGAAGTGTTTGTCCGGGTTGAAGTGCCCCCGCAGGATGCGCACGAACATGACGATCAAAATGATCGTGCCCAAGGTCACGTGGGCACCGTGGAAGCCTGTGAGCATGAAGAAGGTCGCGCCGTAGATCCCCGAGCCCAGGGTCAGGCCCAACTGGGTGTAGGCCTCGAAGTATTCGTAGGCCTGCAGTGCGATAAAGCTCAGCCCCAACAGGATGGTGATGGCCATCCACAGCTTCAGCGGCCCACGGTGGCCACGTCGCAGCGCATGGTGGGCGAGGGTGATGGTCACGCTCGAACTGACCAGCAAAATGGTGTTGATCAAAGGCAGGTGCCAAGGGTCGATGACGTCCTTGGGCGGCGGGAACAACTTGGGGTCCGGGGTATTGAGCAGGGGCCAGGCGAACTCGAAACTGGGCCACAGCATGTGTGCGACACCTTTGGCGCCTTCTCCGCCGAGCCAGGGTCCGGCCAGTACCCGTACATAGAAAAGTGCGCCAAAAAACGCCAGGAAGAACATCACCTCGGAGAAGATGAACCAGCTCATGCCCCAGCGGAACGAGCGGTCCAGCTGCGCGCTGTAGAGGCCGGCGCGACTTTCCTTGACCACCGCACCGAACCAGCCGAACAGCATGTAGGCCAGCAACAGCGCACCGACGAAGAAAATCAGCGGCCCGTGGGAATCGGGGTGGCCAGCCTTGAGGTCGTTGAACCACGTGCCAAGGCCGAACACCGTGATGAACATTCCGATGGTGGCAATGATCGGCCACTTGCTCTGCGCAGGGACGTAGTAGTGTTCATGACTTGCCATTGCTGTTCTCCTTCCCTTAACGGGCGCCCTGAACGTCCTGGGGCGCGACATGCGCGACCGGCGGGTGGCGAGCGGTGATGTCGAACAAGGTGTAGGCCAGTGTCAGGTGCTTCACAGTGGCCGGCAGGTCCCGGTCGACGATGAAGCGCACGGGCATCTCGATACGTTCGCCGGGCTGCAGCACCTGCTGGGTAAAGCAGAAGCACTCGGTCTTGTGGAAGTACGCCGCGGCCTCGGCCGGAGTGATGCTGGGTACGGCCTGGGCGGTCATCGGCCGGTCAGTGGTGTTGTGAGCCACGAAGATCATCTGGTTGACGGCCCCCGGGTTGACCGCGAGCTGGTCGGCAGTGGCATAGAAATCCCAGACCATGTCACCGGCATTGGTCGACATGAACTGCACCCGCACCGAACGCGTCGGATCGCTGACCTGGCTACCTTCGTACTGCCCGCCCGTCTTGCCATTGATGCCGAAGGCCCTGCACATGACGTCGTAGATCGGCACCAGGGCAAAGCCGAAGGCGAACATCACCACCGTCAGCATCAACAGGCGCAGCACCAGGCGTTTGAGCGGTTGGCCGGTCATGAGCGGTTACCTATTTCACATCCGGTGGCGTCTGGAAGGTGTGATACGGCGCCGGCGAAGGCACCGACCACTCAAGCCCCTCGGCCCCGTCCCAGGGTTTGGCCGGGGCCGGCGCGCCGCCGCGAATGCACTTGATGACGATGAACAGGAAGAAGATCTGCGTGGCACCGAACATGAATGCCCCGACCGATGACACCATGTTGAAGTCGGCGAACTGCAGGTTGTAGTCAGGAATGCGCCGCGGCATGCCGGCCAGGCCAACGAAGTGCATGGGGAAGAAGGCCAGGTTCATACCGATGAACGACAGCCAGAAATGCAGCTTGCCGAGGGTTTCGTCGTACATGTGACCGGTCCACTTCGGCAGCCAGTAATAGGCCGAGGCGAAGATGCCGAAGATCGCCCCGGGCACCAGCACGTAGTGGAAGTGCGCCACCACGAAGTAGGTGTCGTGGTACTGGAAGTCTGCCGGCGCGATGGCCAGCATCAACCCCGAGAACCCACCGATGGTGAACAGGATGACGAAGGCGATGGCGAACAGCATCGGCGTCTCGAAGGTCAGTGAGCCTTCCCACATGGTGCTGACCCAGTTGAACACCTTCACCCCGGTGGGCACGGCAATGAGCATGGTCGCGTACATGAAGAACAACTCGCCCACCACCGGGATGCCGACCACGAACATGTGGTGCGCCCAGACGATGAACGACAGGAAGGCGATGGCACCCGTGGCATAGACCATCGAGGTGTAGCCGAACAGTGGCTTGCGCGAGAACGCCGGGATGATCGAGCTGACCGCGCCGAAGGCCGGCAGGATCATGATGTACACCTCGGGGTGGCCGAAGAACCAGAACACGTGCTGGAACAGCACCGGGTCACCGCCACCGGCGGCACTGAAGAAGCTGGTGCCAAAGTGGATATCCATCAGCATCATGGTGACCACGCCGGCCAGCACCGGCATCACCGCGATCAGCAGGAAGGCCGTGATCAGCCAGGTCCAGACGAACAGCGGCATTTTCATCAGGGTCATGCCCGGTGCGCGCAGGTTGAGAATGGTGGCTATGACGTTGATGGCCCCCATGATCGAGCTGATACCCATCAAGTGGATGGCGAATATGAAGAACGTCACGCTGGCGGGGGCATAGGTGGTGGAAAGCGGAGCGTAGAACGTCCAGCCGAAATTCGGCCCGCCACCGGGGCTGAACAGGGTCGATACCAGCATCAGGAACGCTGCCGGCAGCAGCCAGAAACTGAAGTTGTTCATCCGCGGCAGGGCCATGTCCGGCGCGCCGATCATCAGTGGGATCATCCAGTTGGCCAAGCCGACGAAGGCCGGCATCACCGCGCCGAACACCATGATCAGGCCGTGCATGGTGGTCATCTGGTTGAAAAATGCCGGCTCGACGATCTGCAGCCCGGGCTGGAACAGTTCGGCGCGTATCACCATGGCAAACGAACCGCCAAGCAGGAACATGATGAAGCTGAACCACAGGTACATCGTGCCGATGTCCTTGTGGTTGGTGGTCAGCACCCAGCGCATCAGGCCCTTGGCCGGGCCGTGGGCATGCTCATGGCCGTGGGCGTGGTCGTCGATCACTGCACTCATGTCCTGTCTCCTGCAGCCCACTGACTGCCGCGAGTAACCCGGTTCATTGCGCTTGTGCCTGCTTGAGCGCCAGCACGTCCTTAGGTGTCACCATGTCGCCTGTGTCATTGCCCCAGGCGTTGCGCTCGTAGGTGACCACGGCGGCGATATCGACTTCAGACAGCTGCTTGCCGAAGGCCGCCATGGCGGTGCCGGGCTTGCCGTGGAAGACGATGTCCAGGTGGGCATCCTTGGGGCCGGTGGCGATCTTCGAGCCCTTGAGTGCCGGGAACATCGGCGGCAAGCCCTGGCCCTCGGCCTGGTGACAGGCCACGCAGGTGGTGTGGTAAACCTTGTCGCCACGGGCGACCAACTCTTCAAGGGTCCATTCCTTGCTGGTCAGCTCTTTGAGTTTGGCCGCCTCGGCCTTGCGCTCGCCGAGCCAGGTGTCGTAGTCGGCCTTGGACTTGACCTCCACCACCACCGGCATGAAACCGTGGTCCTTGCCACACAGCTCGGTGCATTGGCCGCGGTAGATGCCGGGCTTTTCGACCCGGGTCCAGGCTTCATTGACGAAGCCAGGGATGGCGTCGCGCTTGACCGCGAAAGCCGGTACCCACCAGGAATGGATCACGTCGGCGGCGGTCACCAGAAAGCGCACTTTCGCGCCCACCGGCAGCACGAGCGGCTGGTCCACCTCAAGCAGGTAGTGCTCGTCCTTGGGCGCCTTGTTCTGGATCTGGTCGGCAGGGGTGGCCAGGTTGCTGAAGAACTCCACATCCTGGCCCAGGTATTTGTAGTGCCATTTCCACTGATAGCCCGTAACCTGGATATCAATGTCCGATTCGCTGGCGTCGTAGATGTCGATCAGGGTCTTGGTGGCGGGGATGGCCATGGCCACCAGGATCAGCAAGGGGACCACGGTCCACAGGATTTCCACCCAGGTGTGCTCGTGGAAATGCGCAGCTTGCTGGCCGGTGGAACGGCGGTGGATGACCATGGACCAGAACATCGCGCCGAACACCACGACGCCGATGATCACGCAGATCCAGAAGATGGTCATGTGCAGGTCGAACACGGCGTTGGAGACTTCCGTCGCCCCCGGCGCCATGTTTACGGTCCAGGCGGCGTTCGCCTGACCGAAAACCGTCCACAACAGGAGGCCCATCCAGACGGGTGGATGTCGCATCATTGCGGGTTCCCCTTCTAATTCTTGTTGTCCCGGAGGCATGGCCTGCGGCAAGAGGGAACGGCGGTCAAGACTGCCTGGCTTCGACGACCGAGCCCCTGCGATAAGCAGTCGGGCCTCATCAGCGAATCACGTTCAACCCGAGTATAGACAGCGACCAATGGCACGCAACGGCGCGGGTGAAATGATCTTCACGAAATCGTGAAAACGCCTGTAAAGCCTGCCCTAGACGCTAAGTGGCATAATGATGGCGCCCACATATACCCAACAGCGCACACGTTTGCGTGGTTTATAACAAATGCGTCTTAGGTATTCTGTATACCGAGCTAATTTACTGTCTTCCGTTTGAAACGTATTGTCCCTGGAGTTGTCATGAACATCGCTGCTGTACGCGAGCAAATAAGCCAAGCCCACGATCACGAACGCCAGACCGGCCAACTGAAAGAGCGTCTCGAGCTGCAACTGCCCCATTTGCACCCCTCGATCCAGCTGCCTGAGCAGGACGCCCAGGGTACGTTGGCGCGCTTCGTCAGCGCCTATATCGACCAGGTGCCCGAGTTGCTCGAAGCTGCCCACGCGGTGGCGCTGGAGGCCGGTATCGAGTCGCAGATCAAACCCGTGCTGAAGATCGCTGAGGCCTATTTCCTGCAGCCGCCGAGCGTTATGCAGGGGCACGTGGGCCTGGACTGCCTGCTGGATGAAGCCTACCTGGCGCACCGTTTGGTGGAGGAGGTGAACGATCTTTATATCCGCCACTTCCAGCAACCACTGATCCCCTTCGATACCACCATGGCCAACCTGATTGCCCATCAACTGATCGGAGAAACCTTCGCCAACCAGCTCGATGAGGTGGTGCACCACTCGGTGGATGAAATGCTGGACGAGGAAAGCTTCGCTACCGAATCCGTGGAAGCCTACCGGGACACCTTGAGCAGCCCGAAGACTGGCGAGGCCTGGAAACGCTGGCCATGCCTGTCGCGCCAACTGGGGGTCGAACTGGGCCAACCCGCCTGACCGCTGTCTGCAGCCCAATGGGAACAGGCTCCAACTGATCGGCTGTACCGCGCACGGATAGATTCTTCCCGCCTCCTTACGGGGTAGGCACTGACCTAACAAGGCGAGGAAGAAACCATGAGCATCAAATGGAACAGGCTTTACACGGACCTGTTACGCGGCAGCCGCTCCACCCTTTGGGGCAACTGGGCCCTCAACCCAGTCATCAAACCCGGAGCGGTGGGTATCATCGACCCGGCGTCCGGCGATTTCACCCTGGTCAACGAAGCGTTGCCCACCGTACAGATTTCCAATGTCGAGCAAGGGCGCCGCTGGGCCATCAGCTCCAAGGACGTCTCCCGCAGGGAGACCAAGGCCAATGTTTCAGGGACCGTGATCGACCCAGCCACCGGGGCTCAGGTCAAGCCAGAGCTGACGCTGGAGTGGAACTTCGGTAAAGAGGAGTCGATCGCTTCGGAGTTTGCCCTTCATGGAGAGCAACGTCTGAATGACCTTGCCCTGATCCACGACCAATACGATTGGCTGTACGCGCAGGCACAGAAAGTCGGCATGGCCAGCGACGGCCGGATTGCAGAGGGCTTTGGCGTAGTAACGAGCGTCATTCTGGCCGATAGCGGCGTGAATGCCGGCGCCAAGAGCAAGAATGCCAAATTCTCCCTTTCGGGTTCGGCCAGCGGCCTGAACACCTTGCTGGGCGAAAACGGTATTTCAGGCAAAGGCGGAGCAACCTTCATCTCCACCCGCGATACCGCGTCGGTGGAATCGCATACCCTACCTGCGCAAGATGGCCAGGTTGCCACCCTCCCACTGCCGGTAGCTTACAGTTTTGCCTCCTTTGGCCCCGACAGGATGATCATTCCGATCTGGGTGCGCAAGATTGGCAGCTTGCAACTGCATGTCGACAGCAAGGCCACCTCGGCCACCACCTACATCACCAAGGTATCGATTGCCTATGATCTTCCAGGCGAGCGCCGCACCACGGTTGGCCCGATGACCATTTCCGGCGGCCTGTCGCATAACTTCACCCTTCCGCTGGGCGCCAGAAATCTCGACTTCAGCGCCGAATTCGTCAACGTAGGCGCCAATCAAACGTTGACGCGGCACTGGACAACGCCCCTCAGCCAGTGGGTTGGCGGCAGCCGGACCATCAACCTGTATGGTACGTGGCCCGGCTCGCCCTCCGTGCGTGTCGTCGAGGAAGACTGAGCTCAACACTCGGCCGCAGTGCGCAAGCCCCCCTCGATACGCCGCTTGAGCCCACGCGGCTCGATGAGCAGGCGTGAACCGGCGCTGCGCTGCGTACGCCCCCAGTCTTCCAATAACTCCAGCACTGAGTGGTCGATGTAACTCAGGTTGGCCAGCGGTACGTGCAACTGGGTGCCAGCGGGCACCGTTTCCAGCACCTGGGTCAGTGCCGGCACCTTGAGGAAGGTGGCGGCGCCGGTGAGCCTAAGCTCCATGTGCCCCGGCCGGTCCAGGCTGAGCAGGTTGATCTTCAGGCGGGCCGCTTTGAGTGCCAACTTCAGCAGCGTCAGGGCAAAGCCCAGCAGCACACCGGTCAGCAGGTCAGTGAAGATGATCGCCAGCGCTGTTGCTGCGTAGGTGAACATCGGCATGCGACCGTAGCGGCCAAGCCCGCGAAAGGCCTTGAAGTCCACCAACTTGATACCGGTGTACACCAGCACCCCCGCCAGGCTCGCCACCGGGATCTGCTGCAGCACACTGCTCAAGGCCACCACGAACGCCAACAACCACAAGCCATGGAGGATCGCCGATGCGCGGGTTTGCGCGCCGGCCTGCACATTGGCCGAACTGCGCACGATCACGCCAGTCATGGGCAGGGCGCCCAATACACCGCACAGCATGTTGCCGATACCCTGCGCGGAGAGTTCCCGGTCGAAGTCCGAGCGCTGGCCACTGTGCATGCGGTCCACCGCCGCGGCAGACAACAGGGTTTCGGCACTGGCGATGAACGCCAGCGCGAAGGCGGCCACCAGCAAGGTCGGGTCAGCCAATTGCAGCAGATCTTCGGGGCGCAGCCAGTCGATGGCCTCGGACAAGTCGGCTGGCACCTGCACACGATTGACTGGCAGTGCCAGCCACAGGCTGAGCAGCGTCATCCCCCCCACACCGAGCAAGGCGCCAGGTAAAAACCGCAGCCGCTGTGGCCGAAAACGCTCCCAGCCCCACATCACGGCGATGGTGCCCAAACCGAGCAGGCCGGCCTGCCAACCGCTGCCGGCACTTTCAAAGGGCAGGGCGCTAGCCACCGTGGCGGGGAAGCCGATCAGGTTCTGCAAGCCCGAAGGCTGCGGCGCCGTGTCGAACATCACATGCACCTGTGACAGCACGATCAGTACACCGATACCAGCCAGCATGCCATACACCACCGCCGGGGCAGTGACGCGGAACCAGCAGCCCAGGCGCAAGCGCCCGGCCAGCAATTGCAGCAACCCCGCCAGCAGCAGGATCGGCCCGAGCATCGCCACGCCGTGCTGGCGCACCAGCTCGAACACCAGCACGGCCAAGCCGGCGGCAGGGCCACTGACCTGCAGTGGCGAACCGGCCAGAAAGCCCACCACGATACCGCCGATGATGCCGGTTATAAGGCCTTTGGCCGGTGGCATGCCCGAAGCGATCGCAATGCCCATGCACAAGGGCAGGGCTACCAGGAAGACCACAACCGACGCCAGCAACTCTCGCGGCAAAGCCGCTTTCAACTGTGTAATGTTCACCGTGTTTCTCCTTTCTCTGTCACATGGCCTTTCCTCTGGCCATGGGCACGTTTGGCCCCTGACAAACGCGCAGGCGCGGGCCGCCAGCGAGCATGCCGGCAGGGCAGTCAGGGAATTCAAGGCAGCCGAAGGCCGCGCCACACCCCTGCGGGGTGCAGCCGGCTATCAAGGTTCTAGCGTTGGATGGGTCGCTTAGTAGCGGCCTCTCGGAGTCGCGCAGGGCACCGGCTCACCAGCGGCCAGGGGCATGAAGCTGTCGCTGGCGGCATCGTAGGCTTCGATCCGGCTGGTCTCGATGTCATAGACCCAACCGTGTATGTACAGCTCGCCAGCCGCAAGGCGCGAGGCCACCGACGGGTGGGTGCGCAGGTGGTGCAACTGGGCAATGACGTTTTCCCGCGTCAGCACCTGCATGGTTTCGTGCTCGCTGCCGCAGGCGCAGTTGTTCTCGACCACGGTACGTGCCACTTCGGCATGCCGCAGCCAGGCGGAAACGGTCGGCATCTTGGTCAGCGATTGCGGGTTGAGTACCGCTCGCATCGCGCCGCAGTCGGAGTGGCCACAGATGATGATGTGGTGCACCCCCAGCGCCGACACGGCGTACTCGATGGCGCTGGAAACACCGCCGTTCATCTGGCCATACGGCGGAACCACGTTGCCGACGTTACGGGTAACGAACAGGTCGCCTGGCGAGCTCTGGGTGATCAGCTCGGGGACGATGCGCGAGTCGGCACAGGTGATGAACATGGCGCGCGGCGTTTGCGCGGTGGCGAGCTTCTTGAACAGCTCTTGCTGCTCAGGGAAGACGTCATGGTGGAAACGCAGGAAGCCGTCGACGATGTGCTTGAGGGCGGCATCGGCGCTCTCCGCGGGGGCCTGCGGAACGACCTTGGATGGGTCCTTGACGGGCATGATTCATCCTCTTGACGGTGAGTTGGTAAATCCATTTTACCGGTGAAAGATTCTGGCTATGCGAGGAATTAGATGACACGCACAGGCCATAGATCACAGTCTTCGTGGACTGGTTTCCTACGCTAGCGGGGAAAACTTAACTGAAACTTAATTCGGAGGCTCTAGAACGGGTGTTCCAGATAGATAAGGCGGGAATTGGATAATAGCAAAAACACATCAAATGCCAAGACCCCCGAATAAGATTATGTGCTTGGATTAGTCCCATTAAGGGTCAAAACAATGCCATTTGCCCACCGGGCGGACAGAACGCCGAGCAATCCAGCATTTGCCCCTGCCGCCCCTCCAAATCCAACTTGCGCATGGCCTTGGCAAAGCGTTGTGCCAGCAGCTCTGCGAAAACGCCCTCACCACGCATGCGCGCGCCAAAGCGGCTGTCATACAGCTCGCCGCCCCGGCTCTGGCGAATCAGGCTCAACACATGGCTGGCGCGCTGCGGGTAGTGGTCCTGCAGCCATTGCTCGAACAGCGGTGCCACTTCCAGGGGCAGGCGCAGCATCATGTAGGCTGCGCTCTGCGCGCCAGCCTCCTTGGCGGCTTGCAAAAGGTGCTCCAGTTCGCTGTCGTTGATCATGGGAATCATCGGCGAACACAACACGCCCACCGGTACACCCGCCTCGCGCAGCACTCGGATTGCCCGCAGCCGGGCCTTGGGCGAGGCCGCACGCGGTTCGAGCACCCGCTTGAGGCCATCGTCCAGTGTGGTCAGGCTGATCATCACCCGCACCAACCGCTGGCTGGCCATTTCGGCCAGCAAATCGAGATCACGCAATATCAGCGAACCTTTGGTGACGATGGTCACCGGGTGGCGAAAACGTAACAGCACTTCCAGCAAGCGCCGGGTCAATTGGTGCTCACGTTCGATCGGCTGGTAGGGGTCTGTGTTGGCACCCAGGTTGATGGGGGCGCACACATAGCCAGGCTTGCTCAGCTGCTCGGCAAGAACCTCGGCAGCGTTGGTCTTGGCGATCAGTTTGGTTTCGAAATCCAACCCTGGGGACAAGTCCCAGTAGGCGTGCGAGGGCCTGGCATAGCAGTAGATGCAACCATGCTCGCAGCCTCGATAGGGATTGATGGAGCGATCGAAGGGCAGGTCGGGTGAAGTGTTGCGGCTGATGATCGTCTTGGCGGTTTCAACCCGCACCTCGGTGCCTTGGGTAAGTGGAACCTCAAGGTACCAGCCGTCATCCTCCGCCACCGAATGGCTCGGCGCGAAGCGGTTGTGTGGATTGTGCGCCGTCCCACGGCCTTTGGGTGGTGCTGGAAGATTCATCGCCAAGCCCTATACTGTATAGATGAACAGTATAGGGGCAGGGCTCAACTTGCCAGCACCTCTGGTCAGGCCAGCCCGTGCCAACTCAGGTAGGTGGCATGGCTTGGGGTGCGGCCAATATTGCCTGCCTCATGGGCGAGCGGGCGAGCATGCCTGCCTGGCGGAGCGGTAGAGCCTTGATCTTCTACCACCCCGACACAGGCGGGCGGGCCTTAGTCAGCCGGTTTCTTCAGCTTGGGATTGGGGAAGAACTGCACCGTCTGTACCTTGGCCGGCGCCGCCTTGGGCGCCAAATGGTTGACCCGCGTCCCCAGCTCCTTGGGTACCGACAGCCCCTGTTCATTCAAGGTGTCGGTGAAGCCGCAGGCCACGCACTCTCGGTGCGGCACGTCGTCTTCGCTCCACATCATCAACTTGTCCGGCTCGCTGCACGCCGGGCAGACCGCCCCGGCGATGAAGCGCTTCTTGGTCTTGTTCACAGCTACCTCGCTCATGCCGCCGCGTCCTCGCTCAGCCCGCAGTGGCGCAGCAATGCATCAATGGAAGGCTCACGGCCACGGAAGTCGACGAACAGCACCATAGGCTCGCGCGAGCCGCCTCGGGCCAGAATGGCCTCGCGGAAGGCGCGGCCTGTCTCGGCGTTGAGCACGCCTTCTTCCTCGAACCGTGAGAAGGCATCAGCCGACAGTACTTCGGCCCATTTGTAGCTGTAGTAGCCCGCCGCGTAACCGCCAGCGAAGATGTGCGCAAAGCTGTTCGGGAAGCGGTTGTACGCCGGTGGGCGCATGACCGTCACCTCGTCGCGCACGCCTTCAAGCACCTGCAGCACACTGCGGCCATCGCCGTGGCTGGCGTGCAGCTCGAAGTCGAACAACGAGAACTCCAGCTGGCGCACCATCATCATGCCGGACTGGAAGTTCTTCGCCGCCAGCATCTTGTCCAGCAGGTCCTGGGGCAGGGCAGCCCCCGTTTCGTAATGGCCGGAGATCAGTGCAAGGCCTTCCGGCTCCCAGCACCAGTTTTCCATGAACTGGCTCGGCAACTCGACTGCATCCCAAGCCACGCCATTGATGCCCGACACGCCAGCATGCTCGATACGGGTCAGCAGGTGGTGCAGGCCGTGGCCAAACTCGTGGAACAGGGTTGTCACTTCATCGTGGGTCAGCAACGCAGGCTTGCCCGGCGCAGCGGGCGTGAAGTTGCACACCAGGTTGGCCACCGGGCTTTGCAGCTCACCACCCGCGGTACGGCGGCGGTCGCGGGCACCATCCATCCAGGCACCGCCACGCTTGTTGGCGCGGGCATAGAGGTCGAAGAAGAAGCGGCCGACGTGCTGGCCGTTTTCCTTGATCTCGAACAGGCGTACGTCCGGGTGCCAGGTATCAAAGCCTTTGAGCTCGGCGATTTCGATGCCGTACAGGCGCTGGACGATGCTGAACAGGCCGGACAGTACCTTGTCGATCGGGAAGTAGGCGCGCAAGGTTTCCTGGGACACGCTGTAGCGCTGCTCGCGCAGCTTTTCACCGAAGTAGCCGGCGTCCCAGCTGGCCAGCTCGGGGCAACCTTGCTCGGCGGCATAGGCCTTGAGTTGCTCCAGATCCTGCACGGCGAACGGCTTGGAACGCTTGGCCAGGTCGCGCAGGAAGCTCAGCACCTGGTCGCTGGACTCAGCCATCTTGGTGGCCAGGCTCAGCTCGGCGTAGTTCTTGTAGCCCAGCAGCCCAGCCAGTTCCTGGCGCAGGTCGAGGATCTCGCGCATCACCGGGCCGTTGTCGAACTGGCCGGCATTCGGGCCCTGGTCAGAGGCGCGCGTGCAGTAGGCGGCGTACAGCTCTTCACGCAGGGCGCGGTCACTGGCGTAGGTCATCACCGCATAGTAGCTGGGGAATTCCAGGGTGATCAGCCAGCCATCGAGGCCTTTGGCCTGGGCGGCAGCCGCCATCTGCGCCTTGGCCGAATCGGTCAGGCCGGCAAGCGCGGCTTCGTCGGTAACGTGCTTGGTCCAGGCCTGGGTGGCGTCGAGCAGTTGGTTGGAGAAGCGGCTGCCCAATTCGCTGAGCTTGCTCTGCACTTCGGCGTAACGCTGCTGCTGGGCAGGTGGCAGGTCGATGCCCGACAGACGGAAGTCGCGCAGTGCATGCTCGAGGATGGTTTTTTGCGCCACATCGAAACCTGCGGCCTCAGGGCTGTTGACCAGAGCCTCATAGGCCTCGAACAGCGCGCGGTTCTGACCCAGTTCGGTAGAGTAGGCACTGAGCGCCGGCAGGCAGGACTCGTAGGCCTCACGCAGCTCTTTGCTGTTGCACACCGCATTGAGGTGGCTGACCGGGCTCCAGGCAGCGCCCAGGCGGTCGTTGAGCTCGTCCATGGCCAGCACCAGGCCGGCCCAGGTGGGGTTCTTGCCTTGCTTTTCGAGGATCTGGGCAATGGCTTTACGGTTATCGGCCAGGATCTCTTCGATCGCCGGCAGCACGTGTTCGGCACGGATCGCCGAGAAGGGCGGCAGATCATAAGACTGCAGAAGCGGGTTGTTCGCACTCACGGTTTGGCTACCTTGGCAGAAGAAACACTGCCCCATCTTAATTACAATCGACGCCGACCGCAGCAGGCAGCCTGCCTATCGGCACAGATGAGAGACCCTATCATGGCCATTCGTAGCTTCCAGCAACACACTCCGAAAGTTGGGCCACGGGCCTTCGTCGACCGCTCGGCGGTAGTGCTGGGCGATGTGGAAATCGGTGAAGACAGCTCTGTTTGGCCGTTGACGGTGATTCGCGGCGACATGCACCGCATCCGCATCGGTGCAAGGACCAGCGTGCAGGACGCCAGTGTGCTGCACATTACCCACGCCGGCCCGTTCAACCCGGACGGCTTCCCGCTGATCATCGGCGACGAAGTGACCATCGGCCACAAAGTCATGCTGCATGGCTGTACCCTGGGCAACCGCATTCTGGTCGGCATGGGCAGCACGATCATGGATGGCGCCATCGTCGAAGACGAGGTGATCATCGGCGCCGGTAGCCTGGTGCCGCCGGGCAAGCGCCTGGAGAGCGGCTACCTGTACGTGGGCAGCCCGGTAAAGCAGGCACGGCCACTGACCGACAAGGAACGTGCCTTTTTCCCGTATAGCGCCGGTAACTACGTGAAGCTCAAGGACCAGCACCTGGCCGAAGGCTACGACCGCCCGGAATGAACCTGACCACCGAGACCACCATGCACCAGCAGAATATCCTTTTCGACCTTGACGGCACCCTGACCGACCCGCGCCTGGGCATTACCCGTTCGATCCAGTACGCCCTGGCCAAACTGGGCATCGACGAGCCAGACCTGGCGCGGCTCGAGCACTTCATCGGCCCACCCCTGCTGCAGGCCTTCATGCAGTTCTACAGCTTCGATGAAGCCAAGGCGTGGGAGGCGGTGAATTTTTACCGGGAGCGCTTCCGGGTCACCGGCCTCTACGAAAACCTGGTCTTCGAAGGCGTGCCGGAACTGCTCCAGGACCTGAACCGGCAGGGCCGTACGCTGTACATCGCAACATCCAAGCCTTGGGAGTTCGCCCGTGAGATCGCCAGGCACTTTGCCTTCGATCATCACTTCAAGGTGATCTACGGCAGTGAACTGGACGGCACCCGCACCAACAAGGTCGAGCTGATTCGCCACCTGCTGGACGAGGAAGGACTGGACCCGGCACAGACCCTGATGATCGGCGATCGCAAGCACGACCTGATCGGGGCGCGCAGCAATGGGTTGCAGGCAGTGGCAGTGGGGTACGGGTTCGGCAGCGACGAAGAATTGAAGGCCCACACGCCTGAGTTCCACTACGCCACCTTGGCTGAGATGCATCAGGCGTTCATCAAGGCCTGAGCGCGCGCGTAGCTAGCCGGCATGCCGGCGATGGGCCGCATAGCGGCCCCCAGCGTTCACTGACCCGCCACCAACCGAGCCAACATCGCCTTGCGCTGTTCGCCCGGCAACCGTCCCAGCGCTTCTACCTTCTCGTAAAACCGGGCCCAATCCCCCCCAACCTCACGGAACACCGCCGCAAACGCTGGCACCCATTGGTCATACAGCCCGAACGGCAACAGCTTGGCATTGCTCATCGGCCCATACATCCAGGCGTCGTAGCGCTTGTCCCCAGCCCACTGGCTATCTCGTACCTGGCGATACTCCCGCCTCAAGCGCTCGAACTCTGCCTGCTTGGCCGCACGTTTGTGGGTGTCATCCAGCGGCCCGGCATAGATCGCCTGCAGCCGCTCGCGACTGGCCAGAATCAGCCGTATGAACTGGTCACGCTGCAGGCTCTGCTCACCCTGATTCGCTTCAAGCCCACGGGCGGCGCGCCATTGCCGCGATCCTTCGTGCTCGACGAACGTGGCGAAGGACTCGTTGAACGCCGTGTCGTCCGGCACATACACGCGCTGATGCGCCAGTTCGTGGAAGATCAACGCGGCCAGGCGCTCATCGCCCCAGCCGACCATCGACGACAGGATCGGGTCGTCGAACCAGCCAAGCGTCGAATAGGCTTCGACACCGGCCACATAGACATCCATGCCCGCCTGGCGCATCACCGCCGCCGCGCCGCGGGCTGCACCCTGTTGGTAATAACCGCGGTAGGCGACGCAACCGGCCACAGGGAAACAGTGCGTCACCGCCTGCAGCGAGAGCTCAGGCGTAGCGAACACATTCCACACCACATAGGGCCGCCCGAGGTCGGCATACACCCGGTAGCTACCGTTGTCCGGCAGGCCCAGTTGCTTGCTGGCGAACAGCCGCGCCTGCTCGGCGTGTTGCAGGCGGGCCCGCAACTGCGGGCTGCTGGCCGGGTCGGCGAGTACCTGCTCCACCGGCTGACGTGCACGCAACAGTTGCCATTGACCATCGGCCAACTGCCCGTAATAGGCAAGGCTGCTGCAACCACTCAGCAGAAAGGCGCCCAGCACTGGAACCAAAGTGCTGAAAACGCGGTCGAGTGGCCCAGGGCCTGAGCGCTTCAAAAGAAAAAACCAGACCATCTTGGACTATCCATTCGCTCACGGCCGATGCACTCCAAGACTATCTCGCCAAGGGGGAGTTTCGCCATGCGTGCACTGTTCGTCGCCGGCTCATTGTTGCTGACGTCTGCCTGTTCGACCCTGCCAGACCCGGACCCGAACCAAGCGTGGATCGACCTCACCCCACATGACGAGAGTTCGCTGCACGCGGTGCAGGTGGATGAGCGCGATTGGGCTGACACCCGCTATTTCGAGGTCCAGCCCGGTAGCCACGAGCTGACCGTGCGCTACCAGTTCCCGGTCACACCCAGCAATATCGGCCCCGTTGAGGCACCGTTGTGGCGCGACTGCCAGCTCAACTTGACCTTCAAGGACTTCAGCGCCGGCCAGCGTTATAGCCTGCAGGCAGGCAGCATAGGCTTCCGGCCCTGGATCAAGCTCTATGACCACCAGCAAAAACTGGTCGGTCAAGGCCTGCCGGCGGGCTGCCAACGCACCTGAAGCCCGCAAACGGCGCTATGCTTGTAACTTGTGAATCGCAAGTGGGAGTTTCACCATGCGCCAGCCCATGATGCTGATGGCCCTCAGTGCATTGGGGGCATGCGCCAGCCCCTTGCCCCCCGTAGACCCTAAGCAAGCCTGGGTCGACCTCTACACCGTCACGCCCGGCCGAGTCATCATGGCGGACAAGCTCGATGGCAAGCGCCTTGAGGACGGCCGTTACTTCCAGGTCACGCCTGGCAAGCACGAACTGGTGGTGCGCTTCGATTATGAAATTTACGGGGGCGGCATGATGAGCCAGCCCAGGGATCGAACGTGTTACCTGACCGTGCGCTTCGACGATTTCAAGGCAGGCGAACGTTACCGTCTGGAGGCGCGGGCACCGGTAATGGAACCGCAAGTGCTCTTGTATGACGCCAGCCGCACCGTGGTGGTCAACGAGCCCAGCAATGTGTTCTGCATTCCCTGAAACCCGGGGCTACTGTCCAGCCCCGGTTTCCATCGGTGATCATCCGTTCTTCTGATAAATGATCTTTTTGGTCCCGCCATCACAGCTGCCGACGATCATGTTCTGATCCTTGACGTCAGCGTTGGGCACGATCTCCAGCGTGTACGACGGCACACCCTGAGCCTGGATCTTGGCTTCGATCTCGGCCTTCAGTTCCTCGCACGGCTTGACCGCCGCCGAGGCAGAAGTGGCTAGCAGACACGCCAACACGGCGATTACGACGCGTTTCATGGCACTGCTCCTGGTTAGGCAGCTGCGCTGCCGATGCTGTTTAGATTACAGCAAACCGAAGCGGTTGCGCCGCTTAGCCCACCAAGCTGGCGTCCAGGCTGATCTTCGCGTTCAACACCTTGGACACCGGGCAACCCGCTTTGGCCTTGTTGGCAATCTCAAGGAACTGGGCTTCGCTCGCACCAGGCACCTTGGCCTTGAGGACCAGGTGCACAGCAGTGATGGCAAAGCCGTCGGGCTGTTTGTCCAAGGTCACCTCAGCGATCGTATCGATACGGTCTGGGGTCAGGCCCGCCTCGCCAAGCATCATCGACAGCGCCATCGAGAAGCAGCCAGCATGAGCCGCGCCGATCAACTCCTCTGGGTTGGTGCCGGGCGAGCCCTCGAAGCGGGTGTTGAAACCATAAGGGTTCTGCTTCAGGGCGCCGCTTTCAGTCGAAATAACGCCTTTGCCATCCTTCAGGCCACCTTGCCAGATCGCCGATGCAGTCTTTTTCATGATGCCTCCTGGTCACTCGGTTACGTATCTATGGGTTCAGAGGCCACCCACCTTCGGCAAGTTCAGATCAATCGCACCGCAAGCATTGAATCTTCCGAATGTGCCCATACAGAGTTAGAAAGGCCTTCGGCCAATCACTTTTGCGGAGGCTCGAATGACGCAGCTGCGTGACCTGAAAATTTCCACCCTCGACCTGGTGCCTGTGCGGGCCGACGCGGGCCCTGCGCAAGCGTTGCGCAATTCGCTGGACCTGGCGCAGCACGTCGAGCGGTTCGGCTATAACCGTTTCTGGGTCGCTGAACACCACAACATGGACGGCATCGCCAGCTCCGCGACCTCCGTACTGATCGGCTACCTGGCGGGGGGTACTTCAACCATCCGTGTCGGCTCGGGTGGCGTCATGCTGCCCAACCATGCCCCCTTGGTCATCGCCGAACAGTTCGGCACGTTGGCCAGCCTTTATCCAGGGCGTATCGACCTTGGGCTGGGCCGTGCGCCGGGCTCCGACCAGATGACCGCACGCGCCCTGCGTCGCGAGCGTTCGGGCAGCGCCGATGATTTCCCGGACGATGTCGAAGAATTGTCGCGCTACCTTGGCCCGCGCACAGATGATCAAAAAGTGATCGCCGTCCCTGGGCACGACACCGAGGTGCCGATGTGGCTGCTCGGCTCCAGCCTGTTCAGCGCACAGCTGGCCGGCATGCGCGGCATGCCCTACGCCTTCGCCTCGCACTTCGCGCCGCGCTACATGCATGAGGCGATCCGTATCTACCGCGACCATTTCAAGCCGTCTACCACGCTGGACAAGCCCTACGTCATGTTGGGCATTCCGATGGTGGTGGCCGAAACCGACGACAAGGCCGAATTCCTGGCCACCTCGGTGTACCAGCGTATTCTTGCCTTGATACGCGGCCAGAGCCTGATGCAGCGCAAGCCAGTGCCGAGCATGGATGGCTTGTGGTTACCGCACGAGCGGGATGCGGTGGGTAGCTTCCTGGGCTTGGCGATGATCGGCAGCCCGCAGAAAGTAAGGGCCAAGGTCGAGGTGCTACTGGAGCAGACCGGGGCGGATGAGCTGATCTTTACCTGCGACCTGTACGAGCATGAGGACCGGATCAGGTCGTATGAATTGTTGGCGCAAGCCTTGAGGTCTGAGTAATCCCAAATCGCCGGCTAACCGGCACCCACAGCGAACGCGAACGCCAAAGCCGCGAGGTGATGGCAACGCTGTGGGGCCGGCTTGCTGGCAGATGGGCCAGCGTTCAACCACGCCGGTAGACAATTTCCTTGGTGCTACCTTCACAGCTCCCCACCACCTTGCCAGCAGGGTCGCCCTTGCTGACGATCTCCAGTGTGTAGCCTTTCACACCTTTGGCATCCAGCTTCGCGGCAATCTCGGCCTTGAGCTCCTCGCAAGGCTTGCCCGCCGCCAACGCGCTACCCGCCAGCGTCATCAGGCCCACCGCCAGAATCAGTTTCTTCATCACTCGCTTTCCTTGTGCAGATGAAAATGGCAAAGGGCGCCGGCAAAGGCGCCCTTGTCTGTATAACGCCATCACGCCGGCCTTAGCCAGCCCGCCACTGTTTCAACTATTGGCGATGCGGAAGCCCACTTTGAGCGTGACCTGAAAGTGCGCCACCTTGTTGCCTTCGATGTGGCCGCGGGTGTCGATCACTTCGAACCATTCCAGATGCTTGATGCTCTTGGCCGCTTCGGCCAACGCATTGTTGATTGCGTCTTCGATGCTGGTGGTCGATGAACCTACCAGCTCGATCTTCTTGTAAGTGTGATGATCGGTCATGAGCGCTCTCCGTGGGTGACAGTGAATTGAGCCTAGCAGCGCAGGCCTGGTTTACCTGCGAGCCGTCAGCCTTGGCGAAAGTTCGATCGCACTTTCGCTGCGGGGCGCAGTCGCAATCCATACAGTCCATACTGCAAAGGAGAGTCACCATGCACCGCAATTCGCTGCGTAAAACATCCCTGGAAAGCATGGAAGCGGAGATCGAAAGCCTCCTGAAGAGTCTGGAGAGCCTCAAGCATGATGCCTCGGAGGAGTCACAGAAGTCCGTGAAGGCAATCCGCAGCAACGCCGAAAGCGCATTGAAGCACTCGCGCAGCCTGCTTAGCGATGCTTACGAGGAAGTGAAGACCCGCACCCGCCAGACCGGTATCGCCACCCGTGACTACGCCCAGGAGCACCCGGTGACCACTGCTGGTGTAGCCATCGGCGCGCTCGGCCTGCTCGCGGCCTACCTGCTGTACCGTCGCAACTAACCTGCCTGCCGCTCCAGTTCACGGCGCAGCCACTGCGCCAGTTGCTCGGCGCGCCCGTCTGCGGCGCGCCGCGGCACCCAAAGCGCCAGTGCCGCTGCTGTAGGGGAAAAGCCCCACGGTGCACTGAGCCGCCCTGCACGCAAGTCATCCGCCACTAACGGCTGCGGTGCGATAGCCACGCCAAGCCCTGCCACAGCCGCTTCCAGCAGGTAATACAAGTGCTCGAAGGCCTGCCCATACTGCAACGCAGCCCGATCCAACCCCTGTTGTTCGGCCCAGGTCGGCCACGCCTGCGGGCGTGAGGTGGTATGCAACAAGGCTTCGTCCAGCAGCGCTACAGCGGGTGCACTGCGTAACCGCTCGAAACCGGTAAAGAGTGGGCTCAGCACCGGCCCGATACGCTCCTCGGCCAGGACATGTACCTGCATATCCACAGGCCAAGGGGGTTCGGCATACACCAGCAGCGCATCGAGCCCCGGCCGGCGTGGGTCAAGGTCGCCTTCGCCCGCTGACAGGTGCAGGCGCAACTCTGGCAGGTCCGCCTTCAGGCGCCCAAGCCGGGGAATGAACCATCGCGCCAGCAGGCTTCCCGAGCACCCCAGCACGAACGGTGCCTCGCTGACATCCCGGCTGAGTTCGCCGCATACGCTGCGCAGCCTGTCGAACGCTTCGCCACTGGCATCACGCAGCCTGACGCCGGCATCTGTGAGTTTGATGCCGCGGCCGTCCTTGACGAACAAGGCCACGCCCAAGTGCTCCTCCAGCACCTTGATCTGCCGGCTCACAGCACCATGAGTGACATGCAGTGCCTCGGCAGCCTGGCTGACGCTATTGAGCCTGGCGGTGCATTCGAAGGCCCGCAGGGCGTTGAGGGGAGGGAGGTCGTGGGCCATTTGACGTGTGAGTTTTCCTGACAGGTTTACGCAATCTTATCGGTTTTCAGCCGGGCTTGCCGTGGTTAAAGTAAAGCCCATCACTCATTCATTACGCCCTGGAGCGCCCCATGACCCAGTCCCAATACCGCCCCGGCCCCGACGCCAACGGCCTGTTCGGCTCGTTCGGTGGCCGCTACGTGGCCGAAACCCTGATGCCGCTGGTGCTGGATCTGGCCCGCGAGTATGAAGCCGCCAAGGCCGACCCGAAGTTCCTCGAAGAACTGGCCTACTTCCAGCGCGACTACATCGGCCGCCCCAACCCGCTGTATTTCGCCGAGCGCCTGACCGAGCATTGCGGCGGCGCAAAGATTTTCTTCAAACGTGAAGAGCTCAACCACACCGGCGCGCACAAGGTAAACAACTGCATCGGCCAAGTGCTGCTGGCCAAGCGCATGGGCAAAAAACGCCTGATCGCTGAAACCGGCGCCGGCATGCACGGCGTGGCCACTGCCACCGTCGCTGCACGCTTCGGGCTGCCCTGCGTAATCTACATGGGCGCCACCGACATCGAGCGCCAGCAGGCCAACGTGTTCCGCATGAAGCTGCTGGGCGCCGAGATCGTCCCGGTTACAGCGGGCACTGGCACACTCAAAGACGCCATGAACGAAGCCCTGCGCGACTGGGTCACCAACGTCGACGACACCTTCTACCTGATCGGTACCGTAGCCGGCCCACACCCGTACCCGGCAATGGTCCGCGATTTCCAGTCGATCATCGGCAAAGAGACCCGCGCCCAGTTGCAAGAGAAGGAAGGCCGCCTGCCCGACAGCCTGATTGCCTGTGTTGGCGGTGGCTCCAACGCCATGGGCCTGTTCCACGAGTTCCTCGAAGAACAGAGCGTCAAGATCATTGGCGTGGAAGCCGGCGGCCATGGCGTGGATACCGACAAGCATGCGGCCAGCCTCAACGGCGGCGTACCCGGCGTGCTGCACGGCAACCGTACCTACCTGCTGCAGGACGATGACGGCCAGATCACTGACGCGCACTCGATCTCGGCCGGCCTCGACTACCCGGGCATCGGCCCGGAACACGCCTACCTGCATGAAGTGAAGCGTGTGGAGTACGTCAGCATCACTGACGATGAGGCCCTCGACGCGTTCCACGCTACCTGCCGCCTGGAAGGCATCATCCCGGCCCTGGAAAGCTCGCACGCACTGGCTGAAGCGATCAAGCGCGCGCCGAGCCTGCCCAAGGATCACCTGATGGTCATCTGCCTGTCAGGCCGTGGCGACAAAGACATGCAAACCGTGATGAACCACATGGCCGCCCAGGAGAAACAGGCATGAGCCGTCTTGAACAACGCTTTGCCGAGCTGAAAGCCGAAGGCCGCTCTGCACTGGTCACCTTCGTCACCGCCGGCGACCCTGGCTACGATGCCTCGCTGCAGATCCTCAAGGGCCTGCCGGCGGCCGGCGCCGATGTGATCGAACTGGGCATGCCGTTCACCGACCCGATGGCCGATGGCGTAGCCATTCAGCTGGCCACGCTGCGTGCGCTGGAAGCAGGCCAGAACCTGGCCAAGACCCTGAACATGGTGCGTGAATTCCGCGTCGACAACCAGGCCACACCGATCGTGCTGATGGGGTACTACAACCCGATCCACCGCTTTGGTGTAGAGCAGTTCGTTGCACAAGCCAAAGAAGCAGGTGTCGATGGCCTGATCATCGTCGACCTGCCGCCGGAGCACGATGCCGAGCTCGCGACCCCGGCCCAGGCCGCTGGCATCGACTTCATTCGCCTGACCACCCCGACCACCGACGATGCGCGCCTGCCACGGGTGCTGGAGCGCAGCTCCGGGTTCGTCTATTACGTATCGGTGGCCGGTGTGACCGGCGCCGGCTCGGCAACCACCGAGCACGTGACCGAAGCCATCGCCCGTCTGCGTCGGCACACTGACCTGCCGATCAGCGTTGGCTTCGGCATTCGTACACCAGAGCAGGCCGCAGCGATCGCGCGCCTGGCTGATGGTGTGGTGGTAGGGTCGGCGCTGGTCGACAAGATCGCCCAGGCCAAAGATGCCGATCAGGCTGTTGCCGATGTGCTGAGCCTGTGCTCTGCGCTGGCTGAAGGTGTGCGCGGCGCCCGACACTGATCCCAGTGGCTTCTTCGCGGGTCTGTCCGCGAAGAAGCCGACACATCGCTAACCGCCAAAAACCGATAACTTCAAAGGTCGCAAAGCCCCCATCCAGATCGCATGATCACGGTGATCTGCCAGCTCATCCCCGGTCAGCGGATGCAGAAACACCACCAACCCCTTGCGATACAGCGCCAACCACGGCAACACCACCCCCAACACCTGCGGCTCGAACGCCAGCTGGCAGCTCCAGTCCGGGTGCGGCCCTACCGGCTTCTCGTGCATGCGCCCCATGGTCACGGGAAACAGCCGCGCCGCCTCCTCGCACAGCGCACGAGCCTGCTCGATAGTCGATGCGTCGTAATAAACGTGGGCGTGATAGCCCTTGATCCTCTGCACGATGTCTCCTGATTGCGGTCAAACCATCACCCACCTGCGAAGGGAGCGATGCAGTGAAAAATGCCGAAACCCCAGTGTTCAAGCTGGTGCTGTTCGGGGCTGAAAGCCGCCTGGGCAGTGCCCTGATGGTCGAGTTGCTGTCACGTCAGCATGAAGTCACTGCCGTGGTCGATGACCTCAACCGCCATGCTCCGCGCCCGGGCCTGCATTTCAAGATAGGCGGGCTGGGTGATGCCGACCAGGCGGAGCAGGGCGCAGCGGGGGGCTCGGCGGTGGTTGCCCTGCTGTCGGCGCTGGCATCGGGTGACCTTGCCGCGCAAGGGCGGATGAGCGAAGCGTTGGTCGCCGGCCTTTCTCGCACGACTATACGCCGGGTGCTGCTGGTGGGCGATTTCGATGTGCTGGACGCGCCGGGCAAGTACACCGAAGAAGAACGTGAGTGTGTGGACCAGGTTGTGGATGCACTGCAACGCAGCCCTTTGCACTGGACGTTGATCAATGCGCCACAGCCACTCATGGACCTGGAGCGAATGGCGGCGGGGATGGCCGACATGCTCGAGCTGGACCTGCATCGGGGCGAGCATCTGAACTTCGTGACGTAAGCCGCCAGGGGCCTACAGGTACGCACTAGCTCAAGCCAAGCCACGGGCCTGTAGGCGCTGGCTTGCCGCCGATGGGCTGCGCAGCAGCCCCATTCACCGAGTCCGCTCACTTTCCAGCCAATCCACAAACCGCTCGATCAGCGCCCCACGCCGCTTGCGCGGCGGCAGCACCACGTAATACCCCCGCGCCGAACGCAAGCTACCCTCCAGCGGCCGGCACAACAACCCTTGCTCGACCAGCCCATCGACCAGATGCCGCCAGCCGATAGCCACGCCTTGTCCGGCAATTGCCGCCTGGACCAACAGCGTGTAGTTATCGAACCGTAACTGCCCTGGAGGCGGCGGGCTTTGAACGCCAAAGCCACGAAATACACCCGCCCAGTCGAACCAGCGGCTGGCCTGCTCGCCACGCAGATGAAGCAGTGGCAATCGTTGCAAAGCCACAGCTGACAAGGGTTTGCCATGAGTCAGCCGAGGGCTGCAGACCGGGAATACTTCTTCATCGAACAGCCATCGGCTTTCGCCCTGGTGGAACCGGCCATCACCAAACAACACCGCCACATCGATGTCCGGCCGTAACATCCCCTGGCTGCGCTCACCGGTCACCAGGCTCACGTCCACCTGTGGATAAGCTTCGTGGAACCGCTGCAATCGGGGCATCAGCCAGAACGCTGCGAAGGCGAAGTCGGTGGCCACCTGCAACACCTCGCGCTGGTCCCGTCCGCTGGCTTGGGCAACGCCGTCATCCATGGCCTGCAAGGCTTGATGCACCTGCTCGAACAATACCTGCCCGGCGTCAGTCAGCGCGATGCCGCGGTAGATACGATCAAACAGGCGGGTGCCCAGCTGAGCCTCCAGCCGTTTGACCTGCTGGCTTACCGCCGGTTGGGTAGTGCCCAGCTCCAAAGCCGCCGCCGTGAAACCCCGCAAGCGGGCAGCGGCCTCGAACACGCGCAGCGCGTCGAGTGACAGGTCGGCGAGGTGGTCAAACATAAGCGCAGCTAATCCCAGTCATTGCCCGCCATGGGCTTTACCCATGTTATCCACAGTCGCATCTTGATAGGCAAGCAGTTCGCATAACCTTCAACGATGGAATCGAACCATGACGCGACCGAATATCCTGTTCATCATGGCCGACCAGATGGCCGCCCCCATCTTGCCGATATATGGCCCCTCACCGATCCAGATGCCCCACCTGAGCCGGCTCGCCGATCAGGCGGTGGTGTTCGATTCGGCCTACTGCAACAGCCCGCTGTGCGCCCCCTCGCGCTTCACCCTGGTCAGTGGCCAGCTGCCCAGCCGCATTGGCGCCTACGACAACGCCGCCGACTTCCCGGCCGATATCCCGACCTACGCCCACTACCTGCGCCGGCTTGGCTACCGCACCGCACTGTCGGGCAAGATGCATTTCTGCGGCCCGGACCAGTTGCACGGCTACGAAGAGCGCTTGACCAGCGACATCTACCCTGCCGACTATGGCTGGGCAGTGAACTGGGACGCGCCGGACGAGCGGCCAAGCTGGTATCACAACATGTCTTCGGTATTGCAGGCCGGCCCCTGCGTGCGTACCAACCAGCTGGATTTCGATGAAGAGGTGGTGTTCAAGGCCCGTCAGTACCTTTACGACCATGTGCGCGAGAACGATGGTCGGCCGTTCTGCCTGACCGTGTCCATGACTCACCCCCACGACCCGTACACCATCCCCAAGCGCTACTGGGATCGCTACGAGGGTGTGGATATCCCCATGCCACGCGCCGAGTTTGGCCAAAACGAGCTCGATCCCCACTCACAGCGCCTGCTCAAGGTGTATGACCTGTGGAACAAGCCCCTGCCTGTGGAAAAGATCCGCGATGCACGTCGCGCCTACTTCGGCGCCTGCAGCTACATCGACGACAACATCGGCCAGCTTCTGCAGACACTGGAGGAGTGCAACCTGGCGGACGATACCTTGGTCGTTTTCTCTGGCGATCACGGCGACATGCTCGGCGAGCGCGGGCTCTGGTACAAGATGCACTGGTTCGAGATGTCGGCGCGGGTGCCGCTGCTGGTCCACGCACCCAAGCGCTTCGCCCCTGCCCGGGTCAGTGCCTCGGTATCGACCTGCGACCTGCTGCCGACGCTGGTCGAGCTTGCCGGCGGTACTGTGGATAAAAGCCTGCAGCTGGATGGGCAGTCACTGCTCGGCCACTTGCAAGGGCAGGGTGGCCACGACCAGGTGATCGGCGAATACATGGCCGAGGGTACCGTCGGCCCCCTGATGATGATCCGCCGCGGCCCGTACAAGTTCGTGTACAGCGAAGACGACCCGTGTTTACTCTATGACCTGAGCCGCGACCCGCACGAGCGGGAGAACCTCTCCGGCAGCCCGGACCATCAGGCGCTGCTGCAGGCATTTGTCGATGAAGCACACCAGCGCTGGGATATCCCCAGCCTGCGCCAGCAAGTGCTGGCCAGCCAGCGGCGGCGCCGCCTGGTGGCCGAAGCGCTGGCAATCGGCACACTGAAAAGCTGGGACCACCAACCATGGGTGGACGCCAGCCAACAGTACATGCGCAACCACATCGATCTCGACGACCTCGAGCGCAAGGCACGTTATCCACAGCCCGCACCCCTGGATTGAGAAGAGAAGCCGCCATGCAGAAGTTTTCCACCATCGTCTTCGCCCTGACCATGAGCCTGGGCACCGCTACGGCTCACGCCGAAGATGCACGATGCAGCACCGTGAGGTTGGCCGACCCCGGCTGGAGCGACATCGCCTCCACCAATGCCATCGCCCGCTTGCTTCTGCAAAGCCTGGGTTACCAGGTGAAGATCGACAATCTGGCGGTGCCGATCATCTACGGCGGCCTCAAGGACGGTAAGGTCGATGCTTTTCTGGGCAATTGGATGCCGGCCCAGCAGGGCTTTCATGACAAGTTCATCGCCAATGGCGACGTGCAGCAACTGTCGCGCAACCTTGAAGGCACTGAGTTCACCCTGGCTGTGCCCGATTACGTGTGGAATGCCGGCGTGAAAAGCTTCGCCGACCTGCAAAAGCATGCCGATAAGTTCGACAAGAAGCTCTACGGAATCGGCTCGGGCGCGCCAGCCAACCTGTCGTTGAAGGAGATCATCGACAAGAATGAATTCAACCTCGGCCAATGGAAGCTGGTTGAATCGAGTGAACAAGCGATGCTGGCGCAGGTGGACCGCGCCGTTAAGAAAAACCAGTACATCACTTTCCTGGGCTGGACCCCGCACCCGATGAACGTAAAACTGAAGATGCATTACCTGACGGGCGGGGAAAAGTGGTTTGGGAGCAAGGGGGAGGTCTACACCCTGACCCGCAAAGGTTATCCACAGGCCTGCCCCAACCCTGCAAAATTGTTGGGTAACCTGAAATTCAACCTGGACATGGAAAACAGCATCATGGCTGAGGTTGTGGATAAGAAGATGAGTTTCGATGAGGCGGCCAAGGCGTGGGTCAAGGCGCATCCGCAATGGCTGGAAGGCTGGTTGGCGGGCGTCACGACCAAAGACGGCGGCGATGCTGAAGAGGCTGTTAAAGCTGAGTTGTAGAGGCTGGACCGACCTCATCGCCGGCGCGCCGGCTCAGCTAGAGCCGTAGGCTCGCCCTCTGTGATCCCCCTGCGGGGCCGGCTTGCCGGCGATGAGGCCAGCCAAACCAACACAAGATCCGAATACGAGAGGGATGATGATTCAGTTGACCCACCTGCTGCCCTTCTTGACCTGGCTGCCCCGTCAATCGGGCCGTAGCCTGCGCGAGGACCTGCTGGTCGGACTCAGCGGCGCCATCCTTGCCCTGCCGCAATCCATCGCCTATGCCCTGATCGCCGGCTTGCCTGCCGAATATGGTCTTTATGCGGCCACCGTGCCAGTGCTGGTCGCCTGCCTGTGGGGTTCGTCCTGGTACCTGATTTGCGGACCGACCGCCGCCATCTCAATTGTCCTTTACGCCAGCATCAGCCCCTTGGCAGTGGCCGGTAGCGCGGATTACGTGACGCTCGTGCTGCTGCTGACCTTCCTCGCTGGCATCTTCCAACTGCTACTCGGGCTGCTACGCTTCGGCGCAGTGGTCAACTTCGTCTCCCATTCGGTGGTGCTTGGCTTCACTCTGGGCGCCGCCATCGTCATTGCCCTCGGCCAATTGCCCAACCTGCTGGGGATGGATTTGCCGAGCCAGGCCACGGCATTGAAAACGGTACAAGACCTGGCAAGCCATGCTGGCGAGGTCGACTTGCCCTCCCTGATCCTGGGCTTGAGTACCGTGCTTGTCGGTGCGGCCTTCAAACTCTGGCGGCCACGCTGGCCGAGCCTGTTGATAAGCCTGATCGTGATCAGCCTGGTGGCCTGGTCGCTGCCCGGTTTCTTTGGCCATGTACCGCGCGTGCCAGCATTTTCCGGCCAGCTGCCCCCACTCAGCCCACTGCCGTTAGTGGATGTGGAGCTGATGCTGCGCCTGCTGCCCAGTGCCGTGGCGGTGGGCATGCTGGGCCTGGTGACCAGCCTGTCGATCGCCCGTTCGCTGTCGGCACGCTCCGAGCAGCTGATCGACGCCGACCAGGAAATCCGCGCCCAAGGCATGTCGAACATCGTCGGGTCATTCTTTTCCGGCTACCTGTCTTCTGGATCCTTCACCCGCTCTGGGCTCAGCTACGACGCTGGCGCCCGTTCCCCCATGGCCGGGGTGTTCTCGGCGCTGTGGGTAGCGCTGTTCGCCGTCACGGGTGCAGGGTTGATCGCACACCTGCCGATACCGGCCATGGCCGGTAGTATCCTGCTGATCTGCTGGGGCCTGGTGGACCACCGCGCAATACGCGCGCTGTTCCGGGTCAGCCGCTCCGAGTTCCTGGTCATGGCCCTGACCGCTGCCGCAACCTTGCTGTTGGAGTTGCAGACAGCGATTTACGCCGGTGTGCTGGCTTCGCTGTTCTTCTACCTCAAACGCACTTCACGGCCTCGGATTCAGCAGAGCCGCGAAGGTCAGGCCGATGTACTGCGAGTAGGCGGATCGATCTTCTTCGGTGCAGCGCACTACCTACAGGTGCGCCTGCAGCGTTGCCAGGGGCCGCATGTGGTGATCGATGCACGGCAGGTGAATTTCATCGATTACTCGGGTGTGGATATGTTGCACCGCGAGGCGCGGCGGTTGCGCCGGGCGGGCGGGAGTTTGACCTTGCTGCGCGCCAGGCCGCAGGTGGTCGAGGAATTGCAGAAGCTGGAAGGGGAGGAGCTTTGCCCAATTCAATTTGCGGAATGATCATTGGGGCCGCTTTGCGGCCCCCGCAACCTCAGGCCCGCGCCAGCTGCCGTCGCAACTCAGCCAACACCGGCGCGGTGTCCGGCCGCACCCCACGCCAAATGAAGAACGCTTCAGCCGCCTGCTCAGCCAGCATGCCCAGCCCATCCAGGACCTTTGCTGCACCCAGCTTGCTGGCCCACTGGCAGAACGGCGTGGGCTCCTTGCCATACATCATGTCGTAGCACACGGTACGCCCGGCCTCGACCAGGCTGTCGGCAATCGGCGGCAGCTCGCCGGACAGGCTCGCCGAGGTGGCGTTGATGATCACGTCCACCGGCTCCTGCAGCCAGGCGAAACCGCTGGCCATCACCGGCCCCATCTCATCGAACTCGCGTGCCAGCTGCTCGGCCTTTTCCAGTGTGCGGTTGGCAATTACCAAGGATTGGGGCTCATGCGCCAGGATCGGCTCCAGCACGCCACGCACCGCGCCCCCGGCGCCAAGGATCAGAATACGTTTGCCAGCCAGTTCAACCCCGGCATTCACGGTGAGGTCACGCACCAGGCCGGCGCCATCAGTGTTATCGCCCCGCAGCGAGCCATCGGCCAGCTTGCTCAAGGTGTTCACTGCGCCGGCCCGTTGGGCACGCGGGGTGAGGCTGTCACACAGGCGATAGGCCTCTTCCTTGAAGGGCACGGTCACGTTGGCGCCGCTGCCTTGCTTGAAGAAGCCGCGGGCGCAGTCGCTGAATTCGTCCAGCGGCGCAAGCAGCGTGCTGTATTCCAGGTCCTGTCCGGTCTGTTCGGCGAACAGCCGGTGAATCAACGGCGACTTGCTGTGGCCGATGGGGTTACCAAACACGACGTACTGGTCCATGGGGACTCCTCGGTTATCCACAGGCTTACTGGCCGAGCCAGTCGCGGTCCTGCAAGTAGTACTCGGTCAGGCGGGCTTCTTCGCTGCCGGGCGCTGCCTTCCAATCGTAACCCCAGCGCACTTGCGGTGGCAGCGACATCAGGATCGACTCGGTGCGGCCGCCGGACTGCAGCCCGAACAGGGTGCCGCGGTCGTAGACCAGGTTGAACTCCACGTAGCGGCCGCGGCGGAACTCCTGGAATTCGCGCTGCTCGGCGGTGTAAGGCGTGGCCTTGCGACGCTGGACGATCGGCAGGTAGGCGTCGACGAAAGCATCGCCGATGGCGCGAATGAACGCGAAGCAGGTATCGAAATCCCACTCGTTCAAATCATCGAAGAACAGCCCGCCAATGCCTCGTGGCTCGCCACGGTGCTTGATGTGGAAATAGCGGTCGCACCAGGCTTTGTAGCGGGGGTATACGTCTGCGCCGAAGGGTGCACAGGCCTGCTCGGCCACGCGGTGCCAGTGAATGCAGTCTTCTTCGTTGCCGTAGTACGGGGTCAGGTCGAAGCCACCGCCGAACCACCACACCGCCTCTTCGCCTTCTTTCTCGGCAATGAAGAAGCGCACGTTGGCGTGGGACGTCGGCACGTGCGGGTTGTGCGGGTGGATCACCAGCGATACGCCCAATGCCTCGAAACCTCGGCCCGCCAGCTCGGGCCGGTGTGCACTGGCCGAAGGTGGCAGGCCAGAGCCGAACACATGGGAGAAGTTGACCCCGCCTTTTTCGATCACCTTGCCGTCGCCAATCACTCGCGTACGGCCCCCGCCACCGGCTTCGCGCACCCAGGCATCCTCGACGAAGCGGGCGCCGCCGTCCTCGGTTTCGAGGGCAGAGCAGATGCGGTCTTGCAGGTCGAGCAGGTAGGCTTTCACGGCCTCGGTGCGGCTAGTCATCGGGTCACCAGAAACGGGCAGGGAAGAATTCGCCGCGTAGCATACCACCGCAAACCTGAGCGCCGCAGTTGACGGCGATCAAGCAAAGGCGTCCGATAGAAGGCCTTTTCCGATCCCGACAACAGGAGTGCGAGATGGCCAAGCGTATCCAGTTCAGCCAGCATGGCGGCCCCGAAGTGCTGCAGCTTGTAGAGTTCGACCCGGCACCGCCGGGGCCGCAGCAAGTGCGCGTACGTAACCACGCGATCGGCTTGAACTTCATCGACACCTATTTCCGCAATGGGTTGTATGCGCCGCCTGCGCTGCCGTCGGGCCTGGGCACCGAGGGCGCCGGCGTGATCGATGCAGTGGGCGAGGGCGTCAGCCGCCTGAAAGTGGGCGACCGCGTGGCCTATGGCGGCGGCCCGCTGGGTGCCTACAGCGAGGTGCACACACTGCCGGAAGCCAACCTGGTCAAGCTGCCCGACAACATCAGCTTCGAGCAGGCGGCAGCGGTAATGCTCAAGGGCCTGACCGTGCAGTACCTGCTCAAGCAGACCTACGCCGTGCAGCCCGGCGATGTGATCCTGTTCCACGCTGCCGCCGGTGGCGTGGGCTCGCTGGCCTGCCAGTGGGCCAAGGCGCTGGGAGCCAAACTCATCGGCACCGTGAGTTCTGCCGAGAAGGCCGAACGGGCCAAGGCGCTGGGCGCTTGGGAAACCATCGATTACAGCCACGAAGACGTGGCCAAGCGGGTGCTGGAGCTGACCGATGGCAAGAAATGCCCGGTGGTGTATGACGGCGTGGGTGCCGACACCTGGCTTACCTCGCTGGACTGCCTGCAACCGCGCGGCTTGATGGTGAGCTTTGGCAATGCCTCGGGGGCTGTGAGCGGGGTGAACCTTGGGATCCTGTCGCAGAAAGGATCGCTGTACGTCACTCGCCCGACCTTGGCGACCTATGCCAATAATGCCGAGAACACCCAGGCCATGGCCGATGACCTGTTTGCGATGATTGGCAGTGGCAAACTGGTTGTGGATATCCAGCAAAGGTATCCGCTGAGTGAGGCGGCGAAGGCGCAAGCTGAGCTGTCGGCGCGCAGGACTGTTGGGTCTACCGTTTTGTTGCCTTGAGAAGGACAGGGGATTGCACCAGGGCGACCAGGTGCTTGCCTAGAGGTGTTCAGTACCTGTGAGATCGAGCGCCGCCCGCGTGACGCTCGACCTCATAGGCACTGAACACCCTCAGGCACCTGTCAGCGCTCACACCTTCTTCTGAGGCTGCGGACTCGACTGGTTGCCATCAAAAATTAAACGCGCGAGGTGATCAATCGTCGTAGTGATATCGACACTGCAAGATGGTCATCTGCCCAGCTTCGAAAAGGTAAACCAGACGATGCTCGCGAGTGATGCGACGAGACCAGAATCCTGAAAGGTCGCCCTTGAGTGGCTCAGGCTTTCCGGTACCTTTGAAAGGAGTACGCAGGCACTCCTTGATCAGAGCGTTGATGGTTGCAAACACATCAGTGTCCGCATCTTTCCAATGGCAGTAGTCTTCCCAACCCTCCGAAGTAAACGCAACATTTACAGAATTGCGAGCTTCAGTCTTGTTGCGTTGTTTTGACTTCATGTTCATTCAAGGGCAGCTCATGAGTAGCAGCTTTACCCGACCGCAGCTGATCAATGGATGCGCGCAAGCGCTTGGCATTGGCTGATGAGCCCAACAGGTACATGGTCTCCTGCATGCCGTTGTAGTCCTCAAGCGAGATCATGACCACCGGCTCGCCGCGCTGGCGCGTGATGATCGCTGGTTCGTGATCCCGACATACATCATCCATCGTCTGCTTCAGGTCGGCGCGAGCCTGGCTAAAAGTCAGTACATGCATTTCGTCAGATCCTTCCCAGGCAGGCCCGGGTCAGGTTTTTCTCGGCCCGGGCAACGCTGCTGAACGGGCAATAGGCTTGGCGGCTTCTGCTAATGGATCTGGCAGAGACCAGCGGCAACATTGTACAAGCCTAGGTACAAACCTCAATATCCCGTAGTCGGGAAGCTTGAGAATGAAAAGCATAAATTGGATGTCTTCTGATGGGCAGGTGATTGCCTTCGACAGAAACCGTAGGAAATGGTACTTGCCCTGGTTTTTGTGGTGTTACGTAGATCGAGCCTCGCGCGCGCGACGCTCGATTCCACAGGCACTAAACCCTCAAAGCAGGCACCTGTCAGCCCTCACATCTTCTTCTGCGGTGGTGGAGTCGACTCGATGCCATCGAGTATTGCCTCAATCACACCCTCTGCCATTTCAATCGCATGCAGGTTTGACCAGAACATGCCACGACCCTCTTCGCGCATGTAGTCCAGGGCTTTGTATCCGGTCTCGTAGGCGCTGCGCAGGTATAGGGCTACGTGGACCAGCGCGTCCTCGGCGGAAATGTTTGGGTTGACGCTGAAGAGCGGGTCATGGCCGGCGTCGCAGTGGCCAAAGGGGCGGGTGGTGGTGCAGGGTAGGGGTGGATCGGGGACTATTTTCTTTATCACTGGAAATGCTCTTCAAGGTCGCCAACCATCACTACCACGTGAATGGGTGGCGACTGTACGCGAGGTGGTAGACCCGGGCATTTTCCAATCCAGGCAGGCTCGAAAGCCTCCCACGCACAGCCGCCATGGACTGTCATGGAAAAAATGCATACGGGCTACCACACCCGATCGCCAAGTTATTTGGCGACGGGTAGAGCCTAGAGACACTGGTTCCTACTGAACAGGTGATGGCAGGGGACGCGGCTCGAAGGATATTTCCCAATCCTCAAACCGGACAACCATTCAAGACAAAATCAGAAAAATCTGCAGGGGTTTGCGGCCCAATCGCCGGCAAGCCAGCTCCCCCACCAACCACACCGGCTTCAAGCCATGTGCAGTACCTGTAGGCGCTGGCCTGCCGGCGATCGAGGGCGAAGCCCTCGCCAGCGGTATCAGCCTGGGCGCACAACCTCGCCGGTTGCCAGATTGCGAATCACACTCGGGTTCTTCCGCCCCCCCAGCGCCCCGCCAAGCACCAGGTCCAGCTGGCCGTGGAAGTACTGCTCCACCCGCAACCGGGTCTTCGCCGCCGGGCGCCCGCCGGGGTTGCACGAGGTGGAAATCAGCGGCCCTACCAGTGAACACAGATCACGCACCACTGGGTGATCGCTGACGCGCAGCGCCACCGTGTCATGCTGCCCGGTCACCCACTCGGGCAACAGGTCCTGGTGCGGCACCAGCCAGGTGTTGGGCCCAGGCCAGGTGCTGCCCATGCGGTCGATCCAGTCTTCCGGGAAGTCCTCGAACAAAAAGTCGAACTGCCGGATGTTGTCGGCGACCAGGATCAGCCCTTTATCCACAGGCCGCGACTTGAGCGCCAGCAAGCGATACACCGCGTCCTCGTTCCAGGGGTCGCAGCCCAGGCCCCAGACCGCTTCTGTCGGGTAGGCGATCACCGCACCGGCCCGAATCTCACGCGCGGCTTGTTGCACACGCCAACTGCTCACCATTTGTGTCTCTCCGCATTTAAGCCATGCCGCAGTTTACTTAGCCAGCGCGGGCAAACCAACGCCCCGCTTCATTGGTCACCCGGCCATCGAGCTCCAGCTCGGTCAATTGCGCCAGTACTTGCGCCAAAGGCAGCTCACTGCAAGCTGCCAGTGCTTCGCTGGTCTGCGGCGCAGCATGCAGCAAGGCGAGTAGGGGATGCGACGGTTTATCCACAACGGCTGGCGGCAGGTTCTTCCAGCCCTGCAAGCTTTCCAGGATCTGACCCACGCTTTCAACCAGCAGTGCGCCGTCGCGAATCAACTGGTGGCAGCCCTTGGCGCCGGGGTGGTGGATCGAGCCGGGAACGGCATAAACCTCACGGCCTTGCTCGGCAGCCAGACGTGCGGTGATCAACGAACCGCTGGCCAGGCTCGCCTCTACCACCAGCACGCCGAGCGACAGGCCACTGATGATGCGATTGCGTCGTGGGAAGTTGCCTGGCAGCGGCCCGGCATCGAGCGGGTACTCGGAAACCAGCGCGCTACCGCTGTCGATCATCGCGTTGGCCAGGTCGCGGTGGCGCTGTGGATAAAGTTTTTGCAGCCCGGTGCCCAACACACCGATCGTGGCGCCCCCGGCCTGCAACGCGGCCCGATGAGCGGCACCGTCGATTCCCAAAGCAAGGCCACTGGTGATGGTGAACCCGGCCTGCGAGAGGCAACGGGAAAATGCCTTGGCGGTGTCGAGCGCCGGGGGTGAAGCACGCCTGCTGCCCACTATCGCCAGCTGTGGCCGTTCGAGCAAAGCCGGGTCGCCTGCGACGAAAAGCAGCGGCGGGGCATCATCGATTTCACCCAGCAGCGCGGGGTAACCAGGGCTGTCCCACATCAGCAAATGCTGGCCCGGATGCTCTATCCAGGCCATTGCAGCCAATGCCCCATCGCGTACTTCGGCACTGCGCCGGGCGTCGATGGTGGCCTGGGCGACCCCCAGGGCACGCCAGGCGCCAGCCGGTGCACTGAGTGCAGAAGAAGCGCTGCCAAAGGCTTGCAACAAGGTGTGAAAACGACGCAATCCCGTCTCGGGGAGGCGGTGGAGACGTAGCCGCGCTTCCAGTTCGGCAGGCGGGCAAAGCGACGAATGGTGGAACGGCATGGAGATCATCCTTGATCGAAACAGGGCCATTTACGTGGCACAACCTGTGGATAAGTTTGTGGGTAACACTTTGAAAAGCTGTCTATTAAATGGACGCTATCAAGCCCATAGACACCCTAGACGAGCTTGCCAGGTGCCGAAATCTTCGATTCCCTTTATTATGTGTGCTCAGTTTTCAACCGAACGCACAGTGATTGCCTGACCCTATGGCCATTTTGAACATTCTCGAATTCCCAGACCCGCGCCTGCGCACCATCGCCAAACCGGTGACGGAGTTCGACGACGCCCTGCGCCAGCTGATCGACGACATGTTTGAAACCATGTACGAAGCGCCTGGCATCGGCCTGGCTGCCACACAGGTCAACGTCCACAAACAGGTTGTGGTCATGGACCTGAGCGAAGACCGCAGCGAGCCACGGGTTTTCATCAACCCGTCGGTCGAAGAGCTGACCCACGACATGGGCCAGTACCAGGAAGGCTGCCTGTCGGTGCCGGGCTTCTACGAAAACGTCGACCGCCCGCTGCGTGTGCGCGTCAAGGCGCAGGACCGTGACGGCAAGCCGTTCGAGCTTGAAGCCGAAGGCCTGCTGGCAGTCTGCGTGCAGCACGAGTTCGATCACCTTAACGGCAAGCTCTTCGTCGACTACCTGTCCCAGCTCAAGCGCGACCGGATCAAGAAGAAGTTGGAAAAGCAGCACCGCCAGCAAGCCTGATCCCCACCTTCCAGAAGGCTTGCTCCGGCAAGCCTTTTTCTTTTTTGAAGCGAGAACTCCATGCGCATCGTCTTTGCAGGCACTCCAGAGTTTGCCGCCGAACACCTCAAGGCCCTGCTCGACAGCCCCTACGAGATCGTGGCCGTCTACACCCAGCCCGACCGCCCGGCCGGCCGCGGCCAGAAGCTGATGCCAAGCGCGGTCAAAGCGTTGGCGGTGGCCCATGGCATCCCTGTGTTCCAGCCGCCAACCCTGCGCAATGAGGATGCCCAGGCAGAACTCGCGGCGCTCAAGCCGGATTTGATGGTAGTGGTCGCCTATGGCTTGATCCTGCCCCAGGTGGTGCTGGATATCCCGCGCCTGGGCTGTATCAACAGCCACGCTTCCCTGTTGCCACGCTGGCGCGGCGCGGCGCCGATCCAGCGCGCCGTGGAAGCGGGCGACGCCGAGAGCGGCGTTACCGTGATGCGCATGGAGGCAGGCCTGGACACTGGCCCGATGCTGCTCAAGGTGGTCACGCCAATCAGTGCAGAAGACACCGGTGGCAGCCTGCACGATCGCCTCGCCACAATGGGCCCCCCAGCCGTCGTGCAAGCCATTGCCGGCCTGGCTGATGGCAGCCTGCACGGCGAGGTGCAGGACGACGCCCTGGCCACGTACGCGCACAAGCTGAACAAGGACGAGGCGCGCATCGACTGGAGCCGCCCGGCCGTGGAGCTCGAGCGCCTGATCCGCGCCTTCAACCCCTGGCCGGTGTGCCACAGCACCCTGGATGGCGAAAGCGTGAAAGTGCTGGCCGCCAGATTGTCCACAGGGGAAGGCACCCCTGGCGAGATCCTGTCCGCCAGCAAAGACGGCCTCGTGGTCGCCTGCGGTGACCAGGCCTTGAGCCTTACCCGCCTGCAATTGCCTGGCGGCAAGGCCCTGGCCTTCAGCGACCTGTTCAACAGCCGCCGCGAGAAGTTCACCGCCGGCAAGGTGCTTGGCCAATGAACCCACGCCTCGCCGCCGCCCGTGCCTTGGCCGCAGTGCTCAGTGGCAAGGCCTCGCTGAACAGCTCGCTGCCTGCGCAACTGGACAAGGTCGAGGAACGCGACCGCGGCCTGACCCAGGACCTGGCGTTCGGTACCGCCCGCTGGCAGCCGCGCCTGGACCTGCTCGCCGCGCAACTGCTGCAGAAGCCATTCAAGACCGCTGATGCCGATGTGCAGGCACTGCTGCTGGTAGGCCTGTACCAGTTGTTCTACACGCGCATCCCGGCCCACGCCGCCATTGGCGAGACGGTCGGTTGCGCCGACAAACTGAAAAAACCGTGGGCCAAGGGCCTGCTCAACGCCGTGCTGCGCCGCGCCCAACGTGAAGGCGAGGCACTGCTCGCTGGCATGGAACGCGACCCGGTCGTACGCACCGCCCACCCACGCTGGCTGCAGAAGGCGCTCAAGGCGTTCTGGCCCGAGCAGTGGGAAGCCATTTGCGCGGCCAACAACGCTCACCCGCCCATGATCCTGCGGGTCAACCGCCGCTACCACAGCCGCGATGCCTACCTTGCCCTGCTGAGCGAAGCCGGCGTTGGCGCCAGCGCCTGTCGCTTTAGCCGTGACGGCATTGTGCTGACCGAAGCCTGCGATGTGCGCAGCCTGCCGGGCTTTGCCGACGGCTGGGTGAGCGTGCAGGACGAGGCTGCGCAGCTGTCGGCCGACCTGCTTGAACTGGCCCCCGGCCAGCGCGTGCTCGATGCCTGCTGCGCCCCGGGTGGCAAGACGTGCCACTTGCTTGAGGCAGAAGTGGGCCTGGCTCATCTGGTGGCCATCGACCTGGAAGCCAAGCGCCTGGCGCGGGTGCGCGAGAATCTCGACCGCCTGCAGTTGGACGCCGAGCTGATCGCCTGCGACGCCCGTGACACCGCCAGTTGGTGGGACGGCAAGCCGTTCCAGCGCATCCTGCTCGATGCGCCCTGCTCAGCTACCGGGGTCATTCGCCGCCACCCGGACATCAAGCTGACCCGTCAGGCTGATGACATTCCGGCGCTGGCCGCGCTGCAGGGGGAGTTGCTCGATGCCCTGTGGCCGACCCTGGAGGTGGGGGGCATGCTGCTGTACGCCACCTGCTCCAGCCTGCCGACCGAGAACACCGAAGTGATCGAGGCCTTCCTTGCCCGCACTCCGGGCGCCCGTGAGCTGGACCTGGCCACCGAAGCGGGTATCCGCCAGCCCCATGGCCGCCAGCTGCTGGCCCAGGAAGGCGGCCATGACGGCTTCTACTATGCCAAGCTGATCAAGATCGCCGCCTCGCGCGGTTAAGAAAAAAGGGTTAGGGAGTAGCGGATGAAGATCATCATCCTTGGCGCAGGCCAGGTAGGCGGTACGCTGGCAGAGCATCTGGCCAGCGAAGCCAACGACATAACTGTGGTCGATACCGACGGCGACCGCCTGCGTGACCTGGGCGACCGCCTGGATATCCGTACCGTGCAAGGCCGCGGCTCGCTCCCGACGGTCCTGCGCCAGGCCGGCGCCGATGACGCAGACATGCTGGTTGCGGTGACCAACAGCGATGAAACCAACATGGTCGCCTGCCAGGTCGCCTATTCGCTGTTCCACACGCCCACCAAGATCGCTCGCGTGCGTGAATCGGCCTACCTGACCCGCGAAGAACTGTTCGACAACGACCATATCCCGGTGGACGTGCTGATCAGCCCCGAGCAGGTCGTGACCAACTACATCAAGCGGCTGATAGAACATCCAGGTTCGCTGCAGGTGATCGACTTTGCCGAGGGCAAGGCGCAGCTGGTGGCGGTCAAGGCCTATTACGGCGGCCCATTGGTGGGCCAGCAACTGCGCCAGATCCGCGCGCATATGCCTAACGTCGATACCCGTGTGGCAGCGATCTTCCGCCGTGACCGGCCGATCACCCCACGGGGCGACACGGTGATCGAGGCCGATGACGAGGTGTTCTTCATCGCCGCGAAGAAAGACATCCGCGCCGTGATGGGCGAGCTACGCCGCATCGACGAGACCAACAAACGTGTGGTCATCGCCGGGGGCGGGCAGATCGGTGAACGCTTGGCCGAGGCCATCGAAAGCCGCTATCAGGTGAAGATCATCGAGATGAGCGCAGCCCGTTGCCGGCACCTCTCCGACACCCTGGAAAGCACCGTGGTGCTGCAGGGCAGCGCCTCGGACAAGGACTTGATGCTCGAAGAGAACATTGCCGATGCCGACATCTTCCTGGCCCTGACCAACGATGACGAGGCGAACATCATGTCGTCACTGCTGGCCAAGCGCCTGGGCGCGGGCAAGGTGATGACGATCATCAACAACCCGGCCTATGTAGACCTCGTACAAGGCGGCGAAATCGATATCGCCATCAGCCCCCAGCTGGCTACCATCGGTACCTTGCTGGCGCACGTGCGCCGTGGCGATATCGTCAGTGTGCACTCCCTGCGCCGGGGTGCGGCCGAGGCCATCGAGGCGGTGGCACACGGCGATTCGAAGTCGAGCAAGGTGATCGGCAAGGCTATCGAAGACATCACCCTGCCGCCGGGCACCACGATCGGCGCGATCATCCGCGACGAGCAGGTGCTGATCGCCCACGACGATACAGTGATCGAGTCGGGTGACCACGTGATCCTGTTCGTTGTGGATAAAAAGCACATTCGCGACGTGGAGAAGCTTTTCCATGTCGGCTTGAGTTTCTTCTAGAGGAGGCGGGCATGCGCGAATCGCTGGAGAAGATGCTGGCCAAGGGTGTGGATAACCCGCTGCTGCGGTTTGGCCTGGGCAAGGCCTGGCTGGACGAGGGGAATGGCGCCGAAGCGGCGGTGCATCTGGCCCGTTGCGTGGAACAGGACCCAAAGTATTCGGCAGCGTGGAAGCTGCTTGGCAAGGCGTACCAATTGCAGGGTGACCTGACGGCGGCGCGCAAGGCCTGGGAGGACGGGGTGGTGGCGGCGCAGGCCCATGGGGACAAGCAGGCCGAGAAGGAAATGGCGGTGTTTCTCAAGAAGCTGAACAAGGTCTGAAGTGTCGGGGCTGCTGTGCAGCCCATCGCCGGCAAGCCGGCTCCCACCGGGTTTGCGCTGGGCTTGAGAACAGCGCAGTACCTGTGGGAGAGCAGGGTATCTGTGGAAGCAGCGAGGTACCTTTGGAAGCAGCAGGGTACCTGTGGAAGCAGCGGGTTTTTTGTGGGAGCCGGCTTGCCGGCGATAGGGCCGGTAAACTCGATGCAAGACTCAAGCAAGCCCCCGCAAAGCTAATCCTCGCGAGAAAGCTCGCAAGCGTGCCATCCGCCCTGATTGAAAACCCAGGACGAAGGCGCCCCCAACAACCTCAATACCAGCGCGGCTCGCCCGCCGGGCGCTTCTTGAAGCGCTTCATGCTCCACATGTACTGGCTCGGGTATTGGCGCACATAGCGCTCGACCACCTTGCTCATGGCCGCCGCCGACACGTTCACATCCGTGCTGTACATCTCTTCTGGCGCAGCTTCCAGAAACACCTTGAAGCCCGAGCCATCCGGCAAGCGCAGGGCATGCAGGAACACCCCCACCGCCTTGCCACCGGCCAGCATGTTCGGCACGAACTTGCTGGTCAGCGCCTGGGTGCCCAGGAATGGCACGAACACGCCGGCCGATTCCGCAGGCTCCGGGTCGGCGGGAATCCCCACCTGCCCACCGCGGCGCACCTCCTTGATCACGCTGAGGATGCCTTCCTTGGTCGAAGGCGCGACACGGTTGCCCATCTGTACCCGCTGTTCACGTAGCAGGTCATCCACAGCCTTGAGCTTCGGCGGGCGGTAGAAGATGATCGGTTTGCACTGGTTGCAGTAGAAGTGGTTGAGCACTTCCCAGTTACCCAGGTGGCTGGTGATGCCGACCACACCCTTGCCTGAGGCCAAAGCCTGCTCCAGCACCTCCAGGCCGTGCACTTCCTTGACCAGATCAAGCGAACGCTGGGGCGGCCAGATCCAGGCACAGGCACTTTCGACAAAGGATTTGCCGATGTCTCTCAGGGCACGGCCGACCAGTTGCTCGCGCTCGACCGGGTCCATCTCAGGGAAGCACTTGGCGAGGTTGATGCGCACGACATTGCGCGAACCGTTGGGGACTTTCCACATCAGCCAGCCGATCCCGGCGCCGACGCGTTGCACTGCGCCCCAGGGCAGCTTGGCAAACAGACGCAGCACCCCGACCATCAGGGCGCCTTTGAACTTTTCCACAGGCCAGTTCCTTATTTCAGCAAGGCGCGCATTGTAACCCTTCAGCGCAGCAAGGCGGCGTAACGATCACAATCGGTGGTGTGATCCATGACCATGCCGGTAGCCTGCATGAAGGCGTAGCAGATGGTCGGGCCGACGAAGGTAAAGCCGGCTTTGAGCAATGCCTTGCTCATCGCCTTGGCCTCGTCGGTGACCGCCGGCACTTCGCTACGGGCAGTGAAATGGTTGATCTTCGGCTCGCCGCCGACGAACGACCACAGCCACTCGGCCGGGTTATCCACAGCCAGCCAGGCCTGGGCGTTGCGCCGCACAGCCTTGAGCTTGAGGCGGTTGCGGATGATGCCGGCATCGAGCATCAGCTCTTCGATGCGCTCATCGCTCATCTGCGAAAGCTTCACCGGGTCGAAGCCGTGCAGCACCTCACGATAGCGCTCGCGTTTACGCAAGACGGTGATCCATGAAAGCCCCGCCTGGAACCCTTCGAGCAAAAGCATCTCGAACAGCAACGCCGGATCACGCTGCGGTGTTCCCCATTCCTGGTCGTGGTAGGCCTGGTACAACGGATCGTCGGTACACCAAAAGCAGCGTGGCATAAGGCTCCAATGAGTAGAGGGCGAGGCGAATCAGGTTATACTCCCGCTCTTTACATCCGCATCCCCAGATACAGGTGAATTTCGTGAGCCAGCCTACGCCAGCCGTGCGTACCTTCCAAGACCTGATCCTCGCCCTGCAGAACTACTGGGCAGCTCAAGGTTGTGTGGTGCTTCAGCCCTACGATATGGAAGTAGGCGCCGGCACTTTCCATACCGCTACATTCCTGCGCGCCGTCGGCCCAGAAACCTGGAACGCCGCCTACGTGCAGCCCAGCCGTCGCCCTGCCGACGGGCGGTATGGCGAAAACCCCAACCGCCTGCAGCACTACTACCAGTTCCAGGTGGTGCTCAAGCCCAACCCGGCCAACTTCCAGGAGCTGTACCTCGGCTCGCTGAAAGCCATCGGCCTGGATCCGCTGGTCCACGATATCCGTTTCGTCGAAGACAACTGGGAATCGCCGACCCTGGGCGCCTGGGGCCTGGGCTGGGAAATCTGGCTCAACGGCATGGAAGTGACCCAGTTCACCTACTTCCAGCAAGTAGGCGGCATCGAGTGCTACCCGGTCACCGGTGAAATCACCTACGGCCTGGAGCGCCTGGCCATGTACATCCAGGGTGTCGACTCGGTGTACGACCTGGTATGGGCCGACGGCCCGTTCGGCAAGGTCACCTATGGCGACGTGTTCCACCAGAACGAAGTGGAGCAGTCGACCTACAACTTCGAGCACGCCAACGTCGAGAAACTGTTCGAGCTGTTCGACTTCTACGAAAGCGAAGCCAACCGCCTGATCAAGCTGGACCTGCCGCTGCCGACCTATGAAATGGTGCTCAAGGCCTCGCACACCTTCAACCTGCTCGACGCCCGTCGCGCCATCTCGGTGACCGAACGCCAGCGTTACATCCTGCGTGTGCGTACCCTGGCCCGGGACGTGGCGCAAAGCTATCTGCAAGCCCGCGCACGCCTGGGCTTCCCGATGGCCACCCCTGAACTGCGTGACGAAGTGTTGGCGAAGCTGGAGGCTGCACAATGAGTGCTCAAGATTTCCTGGTAGAACTGGGCACCGAAGAGCTGCCTCCCAAAGCCCTGGCCACCCTCGGTGACGCTTTCCTGGCCGGCATCGAAAAAGGCCTGCAGGCCGCTGGCCTGAACTACACCGGCAAGCAGGTGTACGCCGCGCCGCGTCGTCTGGCCGTGCTGATTCGCCAGCTGGATGTACAGCAGCCTGACCGTAGCATCAATATCGACGGCCCGCCCCTGCAGGCTGCCTTCAAAGACGGCGAGCCGACCCAGGCTGCCTTGGGCTTTGCCAAGAAGTGCGGGGTAGAGCTGTCGGAAATCGACCAGAGCGGCGCCAAGCTGCGCTTCTCCCAACACATCCCGGGCAAAGCCACCGCCAGCCTGCTGCCGACCATCGTCGAAGATTCGCTCAACGACCTGCCGATCCCCAAACGCATGCGCTGGGCCGCTAGCCGTGAAGAGTTCGTGCGCCCGACCCAATGGCTGGTGATGCTGCTGGGCGATCAGGTGGTTGACTGCACCATCCTTTCGCAGCAAGCCGGCCGTGAGTCCCGTGGCCACCGCTTCCACCATCCGCAGAACGTGGTCATCACCACCCCGGCCAACTACGCCGAAGACCTGCGCAAAGCCTACGTGCTGGCCGACTTCGCCGAACGCCGCGAGCTGATTGCCAAGGGCACCAGCGAACTGGCCATGCAGCAGGAAGGCACTGCCATCGTGCCGCCGGCCCTGCTGGATGAGGTAACTGCGCTGGTGGAGTGGCCGGTACCGCTGGTGTGCTCGTTCGAGGAGCGCTTCCTCGAGGTGCCGCAGGAAGCCTTGATCACCACCATGCAGGACAACCAGAAGTACTTCTGCCTGCTGGACAGCGAAGGCAAACTGCTGCCGCGCTTCATCACCGTGGCCAACGTCGAAAGCCGTGACCCCAAGCAGATCGTCTCGGGTAACGAGAAGGTAGTGCGCCCGCGCCTGACCGACGCCGAGTTCTTCTTCAAGCAGGACAAGAAGCAGCCGCTCGAAACCTTCAACGAGCGCCTGAAGAACGTCGTCTTCCAGGCGCAGTTGGGCACCGTCTACGACAAGGCCGAGCGTGTATCCCGGCTTGCCGCGTACATTGCTCCGCTGATCGGCGGTGACGCCCAGCGCGCTGGCCGTGCCGGGCTGCTGTCCAAGTGCGACCTGGCCACCGAGATGGTTGGCGAATTCCCAGAAATGCAGGGCGTTGCCGGTTACTACTACGCGCTCAACGACGGTGAACCGCAAGACGTCGCCTTGGCGCTGAACGAGCAGTACATGCCGCGTGGTGCTGGCGCCGAGCTGCCGCAGACCCTGACCGGTGCTGCGGTGGCCATCGCCGACAAGCTCGACACTCTGGTCGGCATCTTCGGCATCGGCATGCTGCCCACCGGCAGCAAAGACCCGTATGCCTTGCGCCGCGCCGCCCTGGGCGTGCTGCGTATCCTGATCGAGAAGCAACTGGACCTGGACCTGACCACTGCGGTCGAATTCGCGGTCAAGCAGTTCGGTGCCCAGGTCAAGGCCGCCGGCCTGGCCGAGCAGGTGCTGGAGTTCATCTTCGACCGCCTGCGTGCGCGTTACGAAGACGAAGGCATCGACGTTGCCACCTACCTGTCGGTTCGTGCCCTGAAGCCGGGTTCGGCTTTGGACTTCGACCAGCGTGTGCAGGCCGTGCAGGCGTTCCGCAAGCTGCCCGAAGCCGAGGCGCTGGCCGCGGTGAACAAGCGCGTGTCGAACCTGCTGGGCAAAGCCGAAGGCGCCATTGCCGAACAGGTCGAGCCGAAGTACTTCGACAACGCCAACGAGTTCTCGCTGTACTCGGCGATCCAGCAAGCCGACCAGGCTGTGCAACCGATGGCCGCTGCACGTCAGTACAGCGAATCGCTGGCCCGCCTTGCGGCCCTGCGTGATCCGGTCGACGCCTTCTTCGAGGCCGTGATGGTCAACGCCGAGGACGCCAAGGTTCGCGCCAACCGTTATGCCCTGCTCAGCCGCCTGCGCGGCCTGTTCCTGGGCGTTGCCGATATTTCGCTGCTGGGGTAAGCCTTGAAACTGCTGATTCTCGATCGTGACGGGGTGATCAACCAGGACTCCGACGCCTACATCAAGTCGCTGGAGGAGTGGATCCCGATCCCCGGCTCGATCGAGGCCATCGCGCAGTTGAGCAAAGCGGGCTGGACGGTGGCCGTGGCCACCAACCAGTCCGGCATTGCCCGTGGCTACTATTCGCTGGCAACCCTCGAAGCCATGCATGCGCGTCTGCGCACGCTGGTGGCAGAGCAAGGCGGCGAAATCGGCCACATCGTGTATTGCCCACATGGGCCGGACGAGGGTTGTGAATGCCGCAAGCCCAAGCCCGGCATGTTGCGGGCTATCGCCGAACATTATCAGGCCGACCTGCGCGGCGTATGGTTCGTCGGCGACAGTAAAGGTGACCTGGAGGCCGCCCTGGCCGTCGGTGCACAACCGGTGCTGGTGAAAACCGGCAAAGGTGAGCGCACGCTAGAAAAGGGCGTCGCGCAAACCACACTGATTTTCGACGATCTGGCAGCTATCGCCAGAGAACTAATCTAAACAATGCGCCTGAGGGCGCATTTTTATCAGGCGGGCAAGCCCGCAACGGTACATGCCACTATGTCGATCCTGCAGGCGATCAGAATCTTTCTTTTTTACCTGCTGCTGGGCACCAGCTCGCTGCTGTGGTGCTCGCTGAGCTTTTTTATCGCGCCATTTTTGCCGTTTCATAAGCGCTACCGCTTCATCAACGTCTACTGGTGCCGTTTTGCCGTGCTGCTGGCGCGGGTGATCCTGGGTATCCACTACAAGGTCACCGGTGCCGAGAATGTGCCCAAGGAACCCTGTGTGATCCTGTCCAACCACCAGAGCACCTGGGAAACGTTCTTCCTGTCAGCCTATTTCTCGCCATTGAGCCAAGTGCTCAAGCGTGAACTGCTGTACGTGCCGTTCTTTGGCTGGGCCATGGCCATGCTGCGGCCGATCGCGATCAACCGCGACAACCCCAAGGAAGCGTTGCGCCAGGTGGCGAGCAAGGGTGACGAGTTGCTCAAGCAGAAGGTCTGGGTGCTGATCTTCCCGGAAGGTACTCGGGTACCCTTTGGCACCGTGGGCAAGTTTTCCCGTGGCGGTACCGCGCTGGCGGTAAATGCCGGGCTGCCAGTGCTGCCGATCGCGCATAACGCCGGCAAGTACTGGCCCAAGTCAGGGTGGGGCAAGCGCTCCGGCACCATCGAGGTGGTGATCGGGGAGCCGATGTATGCCAATGGCACCGGCCCGCGTGCCATTGCAGAGCTCAATGACCGTGCCGCAGCGTGGAACGAAGCGACTCAGCGGCGCTTGGGTTCGTTGCCACCGGTGGATGAAAAACCGCACGAGCAGATCGCCTGACGATCTGTGGATAACTTGTTAGCAATTTTTCGACGAAATGCCTCACTCGATAGCTAAGCCTATGAATTAGCTATATATTTTTGTGTATGACATTTTCCTGAAAATCGTGCATAAGTTTTTTTGAGGCATAAGAAAACCGGCTTTTACAGCCGGTTTTTTTATGGCTTCAAGACATCATCAGACCTTGTCGATATCCACGTCCCTGGTTTCTTTCAGGCAGAAGATGCCCACCACCAGGCTGACCCCGGTTACCAGCACCGGGTACCACAAGCCGTAGAAGATATCCCCGGTGTACACCACCAGCGCGAACGAAACCGTGGGCAGGAAACCGCCGAACCAGCCATTGCCAATGTGATAGGGCAGCGACATCGAGGTGTAGCGGATGCGCGTCGGGAACAGCTCCACCATGACTGCCGCCAGCGGCCCATAGGTCATGGTTGCGATCAGGATCATTGCAACGATCAGCACCACTACCATCACCTGGTTGACCTGCGAGGGGTCTGCCTTGGCTGGGTAGCCTGCTTGCTCGATGGCGTTGCGCATGGCTGATTCGTCAAAACCGTTGATGGTCTTGTCGCCAATGTTCACGACCACTTGGCTGCCCGCGACATTCACCGAGCTGTAAGGCAGGCCCTGTTTGACCAGGAAGGTCTTGACCTTGTCGCACGGGCTGTCGAAACGCGCCTTGCCGACTGGGTCGAACTGGAAGGTACAACCTTGCGGGTCAGCGGTGACCACGATCGGCGCCTGACGGCTCGCTGCATCGATCTGCGGGTTGGCGTAGTGGCTCAGCGCCTTGAACAGCGGGAAGTACAACACCGTGGCCAGCAACAGGCCGAGCATCAGGATAGGCTTGCGGCCGATGCGGTCGGACAGCCAGCCAAAAAACACAAAGAACGGCGCACCGATCACCACACTGATGATGAGCAAGGTGTTGGCCTGGGAAGGATCCATCTTGAGCATCTGGGTCATGAAGAACAGCACATAGAACTGCGCCGTGTAGAACGTCACGGCCTGGCCGGCGTTGATGCTGAACAGTGCGGTAAGCACCACTTTGAGGTTTGGCCAGGAGGTGAACGACTCGCGGATTGGCGACTTGCTGACCTTGCCCTGGGCCTTCATTTTCACGAAGGCCGGCGACTCGTGCATGCTCATGCGGATCCAGGTGGAGATGCCCAGCAGCACGATCGACAGCAGGAACGGCAAGCGCCAGCCCCAGGTCTCGAACTGATCGCCGCTGATGTAGCGGCTGCCCAGCACCACCAGCAATGACAACAGCAGCCCGAGGGTGGCAGTGGACTGGATGAAGCCTGTGTGCAAGCCTCGCTTGCCGGGCGGTGCGTGTTCGGCCACATAGGTCGCCGCGCCACCATACTCGCCCCCCAGCGCCAGCCCCTGCAGCATGCGCAACACCACCAGAATGATCGGCGCGGCAATGCCGATACTTGCATAGGTGGGCAGCAAGCCAACGGCAAACGTGGATAGCCCCATCAGCACGATGGTGATCAGGAAGGTGTATTTTCGCCCGATCATGTCACCCAGCCGGCCAAACACCAGCGCGCCAAAGGGCCGTACCAGGAAACCGGCGGCGAATGCCATCAGGGCAAAGATGAAAGCGGTGGTGTCGTTGACGCCAGCGAAGAACTGCTTGCTGATCACTGCCGCCAGCGCACCGTAGAGAAAAAAGTCATACCACTCGAAAACCGTCCCGAGGGATGACGCGAAAATGATCTTGCGTTCTTCACGACGGCTTGGGCTGCTCGCCGTCGCCCCCTGTTCTTGGATGTAATCCGACATCGTTGCTGTCCTCGGCCCGCAGGCCACAGTGATTATTCTTGTTGTTCCACTGTCGGCAGCTTCTGACCGCAAGCTGCCGGTACTGCACGCACCCGGGTCAGGGCGTCGGTAACGCGTCTTCGTTCAGGCAGGTTTGCGTCGCAGCTCCCTTGAGAATGAGTTGGGCCGCCTTTTCGGCGATCATCAGGGTGGGTGAACAGGTATTGCCAGAGGTGATCTGCGGCATGATGGAAGCATCCGCGACGCGCAGGCCGGGGATGCCGTGCACCCGCAGCTGGTTATCCACAACGTCCAGGGGGCCGTTGCCCATGCGGCAGGTCCCGACTGGGTGGAAGATGGTGGTGCCGATCTTGCCTGCCGCTTCGAACAGCTGCTCCTCGGTCTGCAGGGCAGGGCCTGGCAGGTATTCCTGCGGCTCGAAAGCGGCGAGGGCAGGGGCCTGGACGATGCGGCGTGTGATACGAATGGCCTCGGCGGCAACGCGCAGGTCTTGAGGGTCATTGAGGTAGTTGGGGTCGATCAGTGGCGCGCTGTTCATGTCCGAGCTACGGATGTCGATGCGCCCACGGCTAACCGGGCGCAGGTTGCAAACCGAAGCGGTGAAGGCTGGAAAGCGGTGCAGCGGCTCGCCGAAGCGTTCCAGCGACAGCGGTTGTATGTGGTATTGCAGGTTGGCGGTGCGCTGCTCGGGGCTGGAGCGTACGAACGCCCCGAGCTGGCTCGGGGCCATGGCCAGCGGGCCACTGCGGTCGTAGAGATAGCGCAGGCCCATGCCCATCTTGCCCCACAGGCTGTTGGCCATCTGGTTGAGCGTTCTGGTATTGCGGATCTGATAGATCAGGCGCAATTGCAGGTGGTCCTGCAGGTTGCCACCGACACCGGGCATGTCGTGCCGTACACCGATGCCGAGCGTTTCCAGCAACCTGCGCGGGCCAATGCCGGAGCGCTGCAGAATGCCGGGCGAACCCACCGCCCCTGCGCACAGGATGATCTCGCGGCGCGCCGCGAACTCGTGCCAGGCGCCGCGCCAAAATGCTTTCACTGCACGGGCGCGGGTATTGTTCAGCAGTACTTGGTCAACCTGGACGCTGGTCAACACGGTGAGGTTGGAACGGTTATGCACAGGCCGTAAGAACGCCTTCGATGCGTTCCAGCGCACACCGCTGCGCTGGTTGACCTGAAAGTATCCACAGCCTTGGTTGTCGCCGGTATTGAAATCATCGACCTTGGCGATACCGCTCTGTTCGGCAGCGTCTCGGAATGCATCGAGGATCGGCCAGCTGTAGCGCTGGCGCTCCACCCGCCATTCGCCCGTGGCGCCATGGTGATCACTGCTGCCTGCAAAATGATTCTCGCTGGCCTTGAACAGCGGCAGCACATCCTTCCAGGCCCAGCCGTCGTTGCCCTGTTCGGCCCAATGATCATAGTCCGCAGCCTGGCCACGCATGTAGATCATGCCGTTGATCGATGAGCAGCCCCCCAGCACCTTGCCCCGGGGATAACCCAGGCTGCGACCATCCAGGCCGATCTGCGCTTCGGTCTTGAAGCACCAGTCAGTGCGGGGGTTGCCGATGCAGTAGAGATAACCGACGGGGATGTGAATCCAGGGGTAATTGTCGCGGCCCCCAGCCTCCAGCAGCAAGACGCGGCAGGACGGGTCGGCGGACAAACGATTGGCCAGCAGGCAACCGGCAGGGCCGGCACCTACGATGACGTAGTCGAAGACAGAATCGGCTGATGGCATGTGCAACCTCGCGCCTGATTTTTATTCTTGTCGTCGTACATCTTATTGATTAATTTCGCTGAGGAAACACGAGATTTCGCGCAGCCGTTGTGCGTTTTAGCACAGCGACAAACAGGGAAAGGATGCATGTTCGACTGGAATGATCTGCGGTTTTTCCTCGAGTTGCAGCGCAGTGGCCGCCTGCTCAGCGCTGCCAAGCGTCTCAACACGACCCACAGCACGGTTGCTCGGCATATCGAAAGCATCGAGAAATGCCTGGGCACGCCACTGTTCGTGCAACACGCGCAGGGGTATGAATTGACCCCCTCCGGCCAGGCGTTGCTCAAGCACGCAGAGGCCATGGAGAACGTCGCGTTGCTGGCGCAGGAAGAAATCACCCAGGCGATCACGCCGCTGGGCAAGATTCGCCTTGGGGTCACCGAAGGCATCGGCATCATGTTCTTCACCCCACGCATGAACGCGCTGTTCGAACGGTATCCGGGCCTGGAAGTGGAGCTTGTGGCCGTGCCTCGCTTCGTCAGCATCCTCAACCGCGAAGCGGAAATCAGCATTCACCTGGAGCGCCCCAGTGCCGACCTGCTGATCACCCGCAAACTCACAGACTACCGCCTAGCCTTGTATGCCAGCCAGGCTTACCTGGACCGCGCCCCGCCTTTACGCAACCGTGAAGACCTGGCCCGGCACAGCTGGATCGGCTACGTCGACGACCTGCTGTTCAGCCAGGAGCTGCTGTTTCTCAACAGCTTCTGCCGGATGCCCAATGTGGCCTTTCGCAGCACCAGCGTGATCGCCCAGCAAGCCGCTGCGCGCGCCGGCCTGGGCATCGCAGTGCTGCCCAATTACATGGCCCGCCACGACCCGACACTGGTACGGGTACTACCCAGCGAAACCATCCAGCGCAGCTACTGGATATGCACCCGGCGTGAGTTGCACAAGTCGGTACGCCTGCGGGTGGTCTGGGATTACCTGCTGGCGCTGTGCGCGCAGGAGCAGGCCGAGCTGCTAGCCGAGTAGCGCCTTACCGGCCAACAGCAGGGCAGCCCCGAAGCCGACCACCGAGAACAGCTGCTGCAGGCGAGGCCCGGCCAGCCGGGTTGCCAGTGGCCGCGCCAACAGCAGGCCAAGCACCGCCCCCACGGCAAAAGGTGCGCCGACCTGCCAGTGCATCACCCCAGCCAGGCTGGCGCTGACCACGCTACCAGTGGACACCAGGGCGATCACCGCCAGCGAGGTCGAAACGATGCTCTTCATGCGCAGGTTGGTGTAGCGGTTCAAGGCAGGGATGATCACGAAGCCACCCCCCACCCCCAACAAGCCGGACAACAATCCAGAGAGTGCTCCGGTGATGGCCAGCGCCCGCGCGCAGGGCAGTGTCCAGCGCAAACGGCCCTGCAGCGGGTTGAGCAAGCACGGCTCGATGAAACGGTGCGCACCGTTGGTCTCGCCACGCAGCTCACTGGCAGCCTTGCGCCAGATGCGCAGGCATGCGTAAACCAGCACGCCGGCGAACACCAGGGCCAAGGGGGTATCGGGCAGACGATGAGCGAGCATCAGCCCGAGCGGTGCAGCGACGATGCCGATCAGGGCGATGAACAGCGCGGCGCGGTAACGCACCAGCCCTTGGCGCAAGCCGAGGATCGCCCCTACGCCAGCGGCAAGACCTACAGCAAGAAGGCCAATCGGCGCAGCTTCGGCCATAGACAGGCCAAGACCGAACACCAGCAGCGGCACAGCCAGGATGCCGCCCCCTGCCCCAGTCAACGCCAGCACTGCACCGATGATCGCGCCCAGCCCGGCACCGAACAGTTGATGCTCGATCACTGGGCTGCCTCGGCAGCCAGCAGCTTGGGCCGCGCCAACCACTCCCGCCCCTTGAGCATGCCTTGCCAGTACAGCGGCGGCAGCACTCGCGCCTTGAGCAGCCAAGCCAGGCGCGTCGGCTGGCGTCCATCCAGCAGCCAGCGCGGAAAGCTCGGCGCGACCTTGCCGCCATAGGTGAACTCGGCAAGCACGATCTTGCCGCGCTCGACCGTCAACGGGCAGGAGCCATAGCCATCGTACTGAGCAAGGTCAGCCAGCCTGCCTAACGCCACCAGCACGTTGTTGGCAACCACCGGCGCCTGCTTGCGCGCGGCGGCTGCGGTCTTGGCGTTGCTGGTGCCGGCCACATCGCCCAGTGCATGGACGTTGGCAAACTGGCGATGACGCAGGGTATGCGGGTCCACATCGACCCAGCCAGCGGCATCGGCCAATGGGCTTTGACGAATGAAGTCCGGGGCAACCTGCGGCGGCACCACATGCAGCATATCGAAGGCTTCAGTGCGGGTTTCAGTGCTGCCATCGGCCAAGGTGCGGACAAAGGTGGCACACTTGTTGGGGCCATCCACTGCCACCAGACGGTGGCTGTAATTGAGGTCTACACCGTACTTGTCGATGTAGGCCATCAGGGCCGGTACGTAATCGGGCACACCGAACAGCACAGCACCGGCATTGAAGAAGCAGGCTTTGACATCGCCCAGCCGCCCCTGGCGCAGCCAGTGGTCGCAGGACAGGTACAGCGCTTTTTGCGGCGCACCGGCGCACTTGATCGGCATCGGTGGCTGAGTGAACAGGGCACGGCCTTGCTTCAGGTTCTGCACAAGCTCCCAGGTGTAGGGTGCCAGGTCGTAGCGGTAGTTGGAGGTAACGCCGTTGCGCCCCAGGGTCTCACTGAGCCCGTCAATGGCAGCCCAATCGAGCTTGAGGCCAGGGCAGACCACCAACTGTTCATAGCTGATGGTGCGACCCTCTTCGAGCATGACCAACTGGGCCTGCGGGTCGAACCCCTGCACGCGCGCCCTGATCCAGCGCACGCCACGGGGAATGGTCGAGGCCATGGTACGTGCGGTGCTCGGCGCCTTGAACACACCGGCACCGACCATGGTCCAGCCGGGCTGGTAGTAATGAATGTCGGCAGGGTCGACCACCGCGATATCCAGTGACGGGTCGCGGCTGATGAGGCTGGAAGCAGTGGCGATTCCGGCAGCACCGGCACCGACGATGACCACCTTGTGGTGGTAAGAATCAGTAGGGGACAACAAGGCAGGCATGGCGTAAATCCTGGAAAATCCAATGATGGGGGAGGCTGTCAGAGCTTGTTCAACGGGATCTTCAGGTAGCTCACGCCGTTGGATTCCGGTTGTGGGAAATGGCCACTGCGCATGTTGACCTGCACCGACGGCAGGATCAGCACGGGCATTTCGAGGGTCTTGTCACGCGCCTCACGCATGGCGACAAAGCTGTCCTCATCAATGCCCTGGTGGACATGAATGTTGCTGGCGCGCTGCTCAGCCACGGTGGTGACATAGCGCATCTCGCGCCCGCCCGGCAGGTAGTCATGGCACATGAACAGTAGGGTCTGGTCAGGGAAAGCCAACAGGCGGCGGATGGATTGGTACAGGGTGCGAGCGTCAGCGCCAGGAAAATCACAGCGCGCGGTACCGTAGTCAGGCATGAACAGGGTGTCGCCCACGAACAGCGCTTTTTCGCCGGCATCCTCTACCAGGTAACTCATGCAAGCGGGGGTATGCCCAGGCGTATGCAGCGAGCGGGCGTGCAGGTTGCCTATGCGAAAGCCTTCCTCGTCCATGAGCAACACATCGAACTGGCTGCCATCACGGGCAAAGCCGGGCTCGGCGTTGAACAAGTCACCGAAGACTTTCTGTACCTTGGTGATCTGGCCGCCAATGGCGGTGTGGCCGCCGAGCTTTTCCTTGAGATACGCCGCGGCTGAAAGGTGGTCGGCGTGTACATGGGTTTCCAGAATCCACTGCACCTTGGCACCAAGGCTGTGAACCCGATCAATCAGGCGGTCAGCAGAGGCGGTGCAGGTACGGCCTGACTTGGGGTCATAGTCCAGTACGCTGTCAATCACCGCACACTGGTTGGTCTCACGGTCCAGCACCAGGTAGCTGATGGTCGAGGTGGCGTCGTCGAAAAAAGCGTCCACCTGAAGGTTATTGCCGATGATCATCACGGTCTCCAAATAATCCACCCCGCCATTTAGAGGCGTAGGCAGTTACGGGTGGTTTATCAAGATGCATGCCAGGGGTTCAGGCCATGCCAACACCCGTAAAATCGAACCCTGACGGCGCGAGGCAGGCCGGTCTGTCAGCTGCGCTGGCAGTCGACTGTCAGCCAATGGCAGTGTTTGGCAGACCTTGTTACCCTCAACGGCTTAGCCCATCGGTGCCGTCATGCCTGAATCCCATCCCCTCATCCTAGCTCTGGTTTCCTACCTCGAACACGATGCGTTGCCTACCATCGTGTTGGACACCGACTACAACATCCTCGCAGCCAATGCCGCCTATCGCCGCCAGTTCGGCCGTGACGACCGTGCGCCACTGGGTGAGAAGTGCCACCGGGTTTCCCATCACTATGCCGTGCCTTGCGACCAGGCCGGCGAGCATTGCCCCATGCGCAAGGCCTGGGACAGCAAGCTGCCGGAACGGGTACTGCACATTCATCACACCCCGCGCGGGCCTGAGCATGTGGATGTGGAACTGCGGCCGATCCTCGATGAGCAGGGCAGGGTGGTCGCCTTCGTGGAACGGCTGACCACGGTCACGCTGGCCTCGGCGCAACCCCAACAACAGGGCTTGGTCGGGCGGGCGCCAGCGTTCAAAACGGCGCTGGCCAGCCTGCAACGTGCGGCACCCGCGCAGATCCCAGTGTTGCTGCAGGGTGAATCCGGAACAGGCAAAGAGCTTTTCGCCCGGGCGATCCATATGGGCAGCCCACGGGCCAATGGCCCGTTGGTGGTGGTCGACTGCACCGGTTTGACCGAGTCACTGTTTGAAAGCGAACTGTTCGGCTATGAGAAGGGAGCCTTTACCGGTGCCAACCAGCGCAAGATCGGCCTGGCTGAAGCGGCCCATGGCGGCACGCTGTTCCTCGATGAGATTGGCGAGGTGCCACTGGCGATGCAGGTCAAATTGCTGCGCCTGATCGAATCCGGCAGTTTCCGCCCAGTCGGTAGCCTGCGTACCGTGCACGCGGATTTCCGACTGGTGTCTGCAACACACAAACCGCTCAAGCAGATGGTTGCAGAGGGTACGTTCCGCGAAGACCTGTATTACCGCATCAGTGGCTTTCCGATCCGCCTGCCCGCCTTGCGCGAACGCGTAGAGGATCTGCCGCTGCTTGCGCAGAGCCTGCTGCAACGCACGGCAGGCCAACCTGCCGCCAGTCTTAGCGACGCTGCGCTTCAGCAATTGGCCCTGCATAGGTTCCCAGGCAATATCCGCGAGCTGCGCAATATCCTGGAAAGGGCGCGCCTGTTTGCCGATGACGGGCTGATACGGCCTGAACATCTGCCGGAAGATGTCGGCCCGCCAATCGCATCCGGTGAGAAAAAGAGGCGCGCTCGCAGCGACCTGGGTGATCTGGCGCAGGCGCTGGAACAGTTTCCGGGCCCCCGCAGCGAGCTGGCGCGCCACCTGGGCATGAGTGAACGTACGCTGTATCGGCGCTTGAAAGCGCTGGGGCTGAACCCGGCTTAAGGCCAAGCGATACTTTACCGGACCTTTACCTCTGGCCAGGGATTACTCATCTCGAACGACGGTCTGAAGCATTAACCGTAATCGGCGTCTCGTTGAAGCCCGCCGGACGTGTACATGCAAAGGATCGAGATACGATGAAAAAAACCCTATCCGTGCTCTGCGCTGCCTTGATGTTCAGCGCACCACTGGCCAGCTTCGCCCAACCCGGCCCGCCTCAGGGGCACGATGGCGACCGCTCGCATCAGGGCCACCCGCAACAACATGGCAAACCCGGCAACGGCCAGGCTCACTCCTACCGTAATCCAGACTTCCATCCACAACCGGGGATGCCGATACCTCACCAGCAATGGCAGCGTGGCCATGTGGTAGACCCGCACTATCGCAACGACCGCTACTGGGTGACCGACTGGCGAGCCCGGCATCTATCCCCACCGCCACGCGATCACCGTTGGCTGTACGTCAACGGCGACTACGTATTGGTGGCCATTGCTTCCGGGGTGATCGTTAGCATCCTCAGCGGCTACTAAGGCGTAGAAACCAACAGCTCACCATAAAAACCCGCTTGCGCGGGTTTTTTGCCGGATTCTGGATTGAAACCTCTAGTCTGATAACTATTCGACCAGTCTTTTGAAGGTACTGCACATGATTGCGCGTTGGCGTTGGGTAGCGGGACAACTTACCAAGCGACTCTGGTTCAGAGCCACGCTGTTCTCCCTTCTAGGTGTAGCGACTGCGTTGCTTGCCATCGTGTTCAGAGATTTCATCCCGCACACCTTGCCAACACGCATCGGCGCAGATGCTGTGGACAAGATTCTCGGGATCATTGCCTCCAGCATGCTGGCTGTCACCACCTTCTCATTGAGCACGATGGTCACCGCTTACGGGGCCGCCAGTAGCGGAGTGACACCTCGGGCCACGACCCTCGTCATGGAGGACACCACTACCCAGAACGCCCTGGCCACATTCATCGGGTCGTTTCTCTTCAGCCTGGTTGGCATCATCGCACTGAGTACCGGCCTCTATGGCAGCCAGGGGCGTGTCGTGCTTTTTGCGGTGACGCTAGCTGTCGTGACGCTGATCATTTACACACTGCTGCGCTGGATCGATCACCTTTCCAAACTGGGACGGGTCGGAGAAACCATTGACCGTGTGGAAAAAGCAGCGATGGATGCCATAGCACATCGCGCACGCTGGCCCTATCTGGGTGGCTCAGCGTACCCGATGGATCTTGTACTTCCGCTGTCCGCGCAAACAGTTGGCAGCAACCAGACGGGCTACATCCAACATATCGATGTGCAAGCCTTGGGTGCCATTTCCAAAGCGCTCCAGGTCCGGATTTATATGGAAGTCCTCCCAGGGAGTTTTGTGCACGTCGGTATGCCGGTGGCTCGCGTTGTACCATTGAGTGGCGAACACCCTGATGAGCAAAGCCTCAACGACCTGCTGGCGACGCTGACCCTAGGCACCCGAAGGACCTTTGAGCATGACCCGAGGTTTGGGCTATGCGTGCTATCGGAGATCGCTTCCCGCGCGCTGTCGCCGGCGGTCAATGATCCGGGCACCGCTATCGATGTGATTGGCCGGGGCCTGAGGACATTGACGCACTGGGGGAAGGCCCACGTTTACGAGCCGGAGCAGGGAACAAGCTGCGAGTGGGTTCACCTGCGAGCATTGACGGTGGATGATCTGTTCGACGATTTCTTTGCCCCTATCAGCAGAGACGGCGCCGCTCTGTTAGAAGTCGACCTTCGATTGCTCAAGGCCCTGGTCAGCCTGGCCCAGATAAACCCCGCGCTTTTCGGGCAGAGTTGCATCAGGCATGGCGACCAGCTTGTGATGCGTGCAGATGCTTCACTCACACTCGCGCATGAAAAGGATCAGCTGAGGGCGGTTCACCTGAAACTCAGGAAGCTTGATTGAACACGCCCAAAGCAAAAAGCCCGCTTACGCGGGCTTTTTGTTGAGAACAACCTGATCAGAAGTCCAGGTTCGAAACCGACAGCGCGTTGCTTTCGATGAAGTCACGGCGAGGCTCAACCGCATCGCCCATCAAGGTGTTGAAGATCTGATCGGCGGCAATCGCGTCTTCGATGGTGACCTTGAGCATGCGCCGTACAGTTGGGTCCATGGTGGTTTCCCACAACTGATCCGGGTTCATCTCACCCAGCCCTTTGTATCGCTGGATGGTGTGACGCTTGGTGGTCTCGTTCATCAGCCAATCCAGGCCTTCCTTGAACTCGACGATCGCCTTGCGACGCTCACCACGCTGTACATAAGCACCTTCACCCAGCAGGCTCGACAACTTGGAACCTATGTTGACCACCGTGCGGTAGTCGTTGCTGCCGAAGAAATCGCGGTTGAAGGTGATGTAGCTGGCCAGGCCGTGCGAGGTGATTTCCACTTCTGGCAGCCACACATTGCGCTCCTTGTCCTCGCGCAGGGTGGCCTTGTATACCAGGCCAGACTTCTGGCTATTGCTCAGGCGCTCCTGCAGTTTGGCCAACCAGTTCTCCATGACGGCATGGTCGCCCAATTGCTCAAGGGTAACTTCCGGCAGGTAGATGAAGTGCTCGGTCAACTCTTCCGGGTACAAGCGAGACAAACGCTTGAGCGTCTTCATTACACTACGGAACTCGTTGACCAAAACCTCCAGCTGAACACCGGAAACGGCTGGCGCAGATTCATCCAGGTGCAGGCTGGCATCTTCGAGGGCCGACTGGGTCATGTATTCTTCCATGGCCTCGTCGTCCTTGATGTACTGCTCCTGCTTGCCTCTCTTCACCTTGTACAGCGGTGGCTGGGCAATGTAGATGTAGCCACGCTCGACCAGCTCTGGCAGCTGACGGAAGAAGAAGGTCAGCAGCAGGGTGCGGATGTGCGAACCGTCAACGTCAGCATCGGTCATGATGATGATGTTGTGATAGCGCAGCTTGTCGATGTTGTACTCTTCGCGGCCGATGCCACAGCCCAGCGCGGTGATCAGTGTGCCCACTTCCTGGGAGGAGATCATCTTGTCGAAACGTGCTTTCTCGACGTTGAGAATCTTGCCCTTGAGCGGCAGGATCGCCTGGGTACGACGGTTACGACCTTGTTTGGCTGAGCCACCTGCGGAGTCACCCTCCACCAGGTACAGTTCGGAAAGGGCAGGGTCCTTCTCTTGGCAGTCCGCCAGTTTGCCCGGCAAGCCGGCGATATCCAGCGCGCCCTTACGGCGAGTCATTTCACGCGCTTTGCGCGCCGCTTCACGGGCACGGGCAGCATCGATCATCTTGCCGACGACCGCTTTGGCTTCGTTGGGGTTCTCCAACAGGAAGTCGGCGAAGTACTTGTTCATTTCCTGTTCCACGGCGGTTTTCACCTCCGAGGAGACCAGCTTGTCCTTGGTCTGGGAGCTGAACTTCGGATCCGGTACCTTGACCGAAATGATCGCAGTCAGGCCTTCACGAGCGTCGTCACCGGTGGTGGAAACCTTGTTCTTCTTGGCCAGGCCTTCCTGCTCGATGTAGTTGTTAAGGCTACGGGTCAGCGAGGAGCGGAAACCAACAAGATGGGTACCGCCATCGCGCTGTGGAATGTTGTTGGTGAAGCACAGCAGGTTTTCGTTGAAGCTGTCGTTCCACTGCAGGGCGACTTCAACACCTACGCCATCGTCACGTTGGACGTTGAAATGGAACACCTGGGAGTTGACCGGCGTCTTGTTGGTGTTCAGGTATTCAACGAATGCACGCAGGCCGCCTTCATATTTGAAGAACTCTTCTTTGCCCGAGCGTTCGTCTTTCAACAGGATGCCAACGCCCGAGTTCAGGAACGACAACTCACGAATACGCTTGGCCAGGATATCCCAGCTGAAGTGAATGTTCTTGAAGGTCTCAGCGGAAGGCTTGAAGTGAATGTGGGTGCCGGTAGTTTCGCTTTCGCCCACAACGGCCATCGGCGCCTGTGGAACGCCATGAACGTAGGTCTGTTCCCAGATCTTGCCGCTACGGCGAACGGTTAGCACCAGTTTTTCAGACAGGGCGTTTACGACCGAAACACCTACACCGTGCAGACCGCCGGAAACCTTGTAGGAGTTATCATCAAATTTACCGCCGGCGTGCAGCACGGTCATGATGACCTCGGCTGCAGAGACGCCTTCTTCTTTATGCACGTCGACCGGAATGCCGCGACCGTTGTCGCGCACACTAATCGATTCGTCCGGGTGGATAATGACGGTAATGTCATCGCAGTGCCCGGCGAGGGCTTCGTCGATCGAGTTGTCGACCACTTCGAAGACCATGTGGTGCAGGCCGCTACCGTCATCGGTGTCGCCAATGTACATGCCGGGACGCTTGCGCACGGCATCCAAACCTTTCAGCACCTTGATGCTTGAGGAGTCGTACGTTTGATTTTCGCTCATGCCTTCACTCCCGATGGTCGTGGGTCTGGGTGATACGGCCTTGTTCCACGTGGAACAAAGCGACTGGCGTTTCCGTCTGCCAGCCTTCCCTCAGTAATTCTTGATCTACACAGGTGATGAACACCTGGCAGCGTAATTCTTCTAGCAAGCGGCACAGTGCACGGCGATGCTGGTCGTCCAACTCGGACGGCAAGTCATCCACGAGATAAATACAGTGGCCGCGGCGAGCCTGGCTAACGAGATGGCCTTGAGCAATGCGCAGAGCACAGACCACCAACTTTTGCTGACCACGCGACAGGATGTCGGCTGCATTATTGGCAGCCAGACGAAGGCGCAGATCAGCACGCTGCGGGCCGGCCTGGGTATGGCCCATCTGCTGATCGCGAAGGAGAGAAGAGGCGAGTACTTCGTTGAGTTCCCGGTCCTTGTCCCAGCCTCGGTAGTAGCTAAGGGTCAACCCGTCCAGCTCGACCAGTTCGCTCAGGGTTTGCTCGAAGACGGGCTTCAAGGCCTTGATGTAGTTGCGACGGTATTCATCTATTTCCGCGCTGGCCAGGCACAATTCCCGGTCCCAGGCGGCTTGCGAAGCTGGGTCAAGTGTACCATGCCGCAACCATGAGTTCCGCTGCCGCAACGCCTTCTGCAGACGCTGCCACGCTGGCATGAAGCGAGGTTCCACGTGGAACACTCCCCAATCGAGAAACTGGCGGCGGATCTTCGGTGCGCCTTCAAGCAACCTGAAACTGTCTGGGTTGATGAGCTGCAGGGGCAGCAATTCTGCGAGCTGCGCAGCGCTCTTGGCATTCTGCCCATCAATACGGATAGTGAAATCGCCCCCGCGCTCGCGCGACACACCCAGGTTGCTGATGCCGCCTTGGCCTGACTGCACTTCGCCAAAAACCGTACACGCTGACTGCTCGTACTGAATGACCGGGTTCAGTCGGGTACTGCGGAACGACCTGGCCAAGCCGAGCAAATGCACCGCTTCAAGCACACTGGTCTTGCCGCTGCCGTTTGCGCCGTAGAGGATATTGATGCGGGGGGAGGGTGAGAGGGTCACCGGGTGCAGGTTGCGCACCGCGGTGACCATGATACGTCGAAGGGACATCTGGCCTGCTACAGGTTACAGGCGCATTGGCATGACAACATAAGACGAGTCGTCATTGCCTGCTTCTTGCAGCAGAGCACTGCTATTGGAATCGGAGAGAATCAGGCGAACCTGTTCGGTTGTCATCACACCCAAGACGTCCAGCAGGTAACTGACGTTGAAGCCGATCTCCAGCGATGCCCCGTCATAGTCGACGCTGATCTCTTCTTCCGCCTCTTCCTGTTCCGGGTTGTTCGCCTGGATTTTCAACTGCCCGGCAGCCAACTGCAGACGGATACCACGGTACTTCTCGTTAGAAAGAATCGCGGTACGGCTGAACGCTTCGCGCAAGGCCTGACGATCGCCAATGACCAGCTTGTCACCACCCTTGGGCAGTACACGCTCATAGTCCGGGAATTTGCCATCGACGAGCTTGGAAGTGAAGGTGAACTCGCCTGTGTTCGCACGGATGTGATGCTGGCCCAGGACAATGCTGACCATGCCTTCGGGGTCGGTGAGCAGGCGCGCCAGTTCGAGGATACCTTTGCGTGGCACGATGACCTGATGACGCTCATCCTGCTCGATGGCTGCGCTCATGGAGCACAGTGCAAGGCGGTGGCCATCGGTAGACACGGCACGCAGGGTATTGCGCGACACTTCAAGCAGCATACCGTTGAGGTAGTAACGTACATCCTGCTGAGCCATGGCAAAGCTGGTGCGCTCGATCAACCGACGCAGTTTGCTCTGTTCAAGGTTGCAGGTCAGCGAACCTGGGCCTTCTTCCACGGTGGGGAAGTCGTTGGCAGGCAGGGTCGACAGGGTGAAACGGCTACGGCCGGCCTTGACCAACAACTTCTGTTCATCGACCTTGATATCGATCAGCACGTCGTTCGGCAGGCTTTTGCAGATGTCCATCAGCTTGCGCGCCGGGACAGTGATTTCGCCTGGCTCAGCCGGCTCTTCCAGTTGTACGCGGCCTACCAGTTCGACTTCCAGATCGGTACCCGTCAACGACAGTTGCTGGCCTTGCACGACCAGCAGTACGTTGGACAGGACCGGCAAGGTCTGACGGCGCTCGACGACACCGGCGACCAGTTGCAGGGGTTTCAACAGGGCTTCGCGTTGAATGGTGAAATGCATGGTCTAGTCCCTTGCCTTCAATTAGCTGCGCTGGCGGCCATTAGGTGGTGAGCGTGCGCAGGAGGTTCTTGTAGTCCTCGCGGATGTCCGCGTCGGATTCCTTCAGTTCGTTGATCTTGCGGCAAGCGTGCAGCACCGTGGTGTGGTCACGACCGCCAAACATGTCGCCGATCTCTGGCAGACTGTGGTTGGTCAGCTCTTTGGACAACGCCATGGCCACCTGACGCGGGCGCGCTACCGAGCGCGAACGGCGCTTGGACAGCAGATCGGAGATCTTGATCTTGTAGTACTCGGCCACGGTGCGCTGAATGTTATCCACACTCACCAGTTTGTCTTGCAGCGCCAGCAGGTCCTTCAGCGACTCGCGAATCAGCTCGATGGTGATGTCGCGGCCCATGAAGTGCGAGTGAGCGATGACACGCTTCAGTGCCCCCTCAAGCTCACGCACGTTGGAGCGAATACGCTGAGCGATGAAGAACGCGGCATCGTGCGGCAGCTCGACTTTGGCCTGGTCGGCCTTTTTCATCAGGATCGCCACGCGGGTCTCGAGCTCCGGCGGCTCGACAGCCACTGTGAGGCCCCAGCCGAAACGCGACTTCAACCGCTCCTCCAGACCTTCGATTTCCTTCGGATAGCGGTCGCTGGTGAGAATCACCTGCTGACCACCCTCCAGCAAGGCGTTGAAGGTGTGGAAAAACTCTTCCTGAGAACGCTCCTTACGGGCGAAGAACTGGATATCGTCGATCAGCAACGCATCGACCGAACGGTAGAAGCGCTTGAATTCGTTGATCGCGTTGAGCTGCAACGCCTTGACCATGTCCGCGACGAAGCGCTCGGAATGCAGGTACACCACCTTGGCATTCGGGTTCTTTTTCAGCAGGTGGTTACCCACAGCATGCATCAAGTGGGTTTTACCCAGGCCCACACCACCGTAAAGGAACAGTGGGTTGTAGCCATGCTTCGGGTTGTCGGCAACCTGCCAGGCGGCGGCCCGGGCCAATTGGTTGGACTTACCCTCTACAAAGGTTTCGAAGGTGAACGTACGGTTCAGATAGCTGGTGTGCTTGAGCGCACCCTCCACCTGAACGTTGCGCTGTTCGGTACGACCTGGTGCGACAGGTGCCGGAGCGCTGTCGGCCATCGAATCATAGCTGTCCCGCGACGGCGCCTCGGCCATATCCGAGGCCTGCGCAGGCTCCGCCGAAGGCACCGAGACCGGGTCAGCAACAGCCATGACTGGCGCGGCTGCTGGCTGCGCGTGGGTCTGCGCAAGGGATGCAGCCACTGCAGCGCTGACCGGGGCGTTAGGCGCGGCCCGCGGTGCGGAGCTGCGACGGCTGCCTATTAATAAGGAAAGGGCAGGCGCGATGCCGCTACCGTTTTCACCCAACAGTTCGAGCAGACGGCCGAGGTACTTTTCATTCACCCAATCGAGAACGAAACGGTTAGGCGCATACACGCGCAACTCGTCGCCTTGGGCTTCGACCTGTAGCGGACGGATCCAGGTGTTGAATTGCTGGGCAGGCAGTTCATCGCGCAGAAGCTCCACGCACTGCTGCCAAAGTTCCACTGACACGGATATCCCCTGAGTTTGAAAGCCGGATGAGGCTAAAACAAACGGCCATTGTACCGGTCAAGCGATCAGTTATCCACATGTGGAAACATTATGATCCATGGCAAAACAGCCATTTAGCGACCAAAAAGCCACGCACGGACTGTGAATAAGCTCTGTGGATAACCCACCCTGAGGGCTATGCACAACCCTGACCTGAAATCTGTTGATAAGTCGCCTGTGCATAACATGGCTTTTCATCCACAGGCTGTACTCAGGCGTGGCACAAGCGCAGCACGGGTTGTGGACAACGTTTCAGGACGCTGGATGACGCGTGATCAAGGGCCTCCAGAAGGTTATCCACAGATCTTTATCCACCTAAGATCTATAAGTTATTCAGAAAAGCTTTTTATATGTCTCTTCTTTTTTTTACTTTTGTCATCCGTTTGGCTTACCGACCCGGCACCACCCACCCGATCGCTCAAAGCACCTTCCATAAGGAAAGGCTGGTTGGAAATTGACCTATTGGCTTGCTTTCTCTAGAATCGCCGATCTCTTAAAAAGGGGGCCATTCCGGCCCGTTGTCGACAAACCAGGTAACACGCCATGAAACGTACTTTCCAACCAAGCACCATCAAGCGCGCTCGCACCCACGGCTTCCGTGCCCGTATGGCTACCAAGAACGGCCGTGCTGTTCTGTCGCGTCGTCGTGCCAAAGGCCGTAAGCGTCTGGCCATTTGATCTTTCGGCAAAGGTGGTGAGTCAGGACTTCAGTCGGGAAAAGCGACTGCTTACACCCCGGCATTTCAAAGCGGTCTTCGACTCCCCAACCGGCAAGGTTCCAGGGAAAAACCTGCTGATCCTTGCTCGCGAGAACGGTCTCGATCATCCACGCCTTGGCTTGGTGATCGGCAAGAAGAGCGTCAAGCTTGCCGTTCAACGCAATCGCCTCAAGCGCTTGATGCGCGATTCCTTCCGTCTGCACCAGCAAATGCTCGCTGGCCTGGACATAGTGATCGTCGCGCGCAAGGGATTGGGTGAGATAGAAAACCCGGAATTGCACCAACACTTTGGCAAGCTCTGGAAACGCCTGGCGCGCAGCCGGCCCACTCCAGCGGCTAACGCCGATTCCGCAGGGGTAGACAGTCAAGATGCGTAAACTGGTACTCGTTCCGATCCAGTTTTACCGTTATGCCATCAGTCCTCTGATGGCCAGCCACTGTCGTTTTTACCCCAGTTGCTCCTGTTATGCGTTAGAAGCCATTGAAACCCATGGCGTCTTGCGTGGCGGGTGGCTGACCGTTCGTCGCCTGGGGCGTTGTCATCCGTGGAACGACGGCGGTTTCGATCCCGTTCCCCCCGCTCCTTCCTCCCGAACTTCTTCGATAGCCGAGTAATCATGGATATTAAACGCACGATCCTGATCGCCGCCCTGGCAATCGTGTCCTACGTCATGGTCCTGAAGTGGAACGATGACTACGGCCAGGCTGCCTTGCCGACTCAGAATACTGCTGCCAGCACCGTTGCTCCGGGCCTGCCCGATGGCGTACCGGCCGCTAACAACGGCGCCAGCGCCGATGTACCGAGCGCCAACGCCGAGTCGAACGCTGCCGAACTGGCACCCGTTGCACTCAGCAAGGATCTGATCCGGGTCAAGACCGATGTCCTGGAACTGGCTATCGATCCAGTCGGCGGCGACATCGTCCAGCTGAACCTGCCGAAGTACCCACGCCGCCAGGACCATCCGGACATTCCGTTCCAGCTGTTCGACAACGGCGGCGAGCGCCTGTACCTGGCCCAAAGCGGCTTGACCGGTACCGATGGTCCGGATGCCCGCAGCACCGGCCGTCCACTGTACGCCGCCGAGCAGAAGGCCTACCAACTGGCTGATGGCCAGCAACAATTGGTAGTCGACCTGAAGTTCAGCGACAACGGTGTGAACTACATCAAGCGCTTCAGCTTCAAACGCGGTGAGTACGACCTGACCGTCAGCTACCTGATCGACAACCAGAGCGGCCAGGCCTGGAGCGGCAACATGTTTGCCCAGCTCAAGCGTGACGCCAGTGGTGATCCGTCCTCGAGCACCGCCACCGGTACCGCCACCTACCTGGGTGCTGCCCTGTGGACAGCTGGCGAGCCGTACAAGAAAGTGTCGATGAAGGACATCGACAAAGGTAGTTTGAAAGAAAATGTGTCTGGTGGCTGGGTTGCCTGGCTGCAGCACTACTTCGTGACTGCCTGGATCCCTGCCAAGTCGGACAACAACGTCGTCCAGACCCGCAAAGACAGCCAGGGCAACTACATCATCGGTTATACCGGCCCGGCCATTAGCGTACCTGCTGGCGGCAAGGTCGAAACCAGCGCCATGCTGTACGCCGGCCCGAAGATCCAGTCCAAGCTCAAGGAACTGTCCCCAGGCCTGGAACTGACTGTCGATTACGGCTTCCTGTGGTTCATCGCCCAGCCGATCTTCTGGTTGCTGCAACATATCCACAGCCTGCTGGGTAACTGGGGCTGGTCGATCATTGTGCTGACCATGCTCATCAAAGGCTTGTTCTTCCCACTGTCGGCCGCCAGCTACCGCTCGATGGCGCGCATGCGTGCCGTGGCGCCGAAGCTTGCCGCACTGAAGGAACGCTTCGGTGACGATCGCCAGAAGATGTCCCAGGCGATGATGGAGCTGTACAAGAAAGAGAAGATCAACCCGCTGGGCGGATGCTTGCCGATCCTGGTACAGATGCCGGTGTTCCTGGCCCTGTACTGGGTGTTGCTGGAAAGCGTCGAGATGCGCCAGGCGCCATGGATGCTGTGGATCACTGACCTGTCGATCAAGGACCCGTTCTTCATCCTGCCGATCATCATGGGCGCGACCATGTTCATCCAGCAGCGCCTGAACCCGACGCCGCCGGATCCAATGCAGGCCAAGGTGATGAAAATGATGCCGATCATCTTCACCTTCTTCTTCCTGTGGTTCCCAGCTGGCCTGGTGCTGTACTGGGTTGTGAACAACTGCCTGTCGATTTCGCAGCAGTGGTACATCACCCGCCGTATTGAGGCAGCCACCAAAAAAGCTGCTGCTTGACGGGCTACTGCGCTAGCCTGTGAATAAAAACGCCCCCTCGGGGGCGTTTTTGCTATCTGTCGTTTTTGTCGTAGAGGCTTTCGAGCATGAACACTGTGCGTGAAACCATCGCTGCCATCGCAACCGCACAAGGACGCGGAGGGGTGGGCATCGTCAGGCTGTCCGGCCCACTGGCGGCCAAGGCTGGCCAGCTCATCACCGGCCGCACACTGACGCCGCGCCATGCCCACTACGGGCCATTCCGCGACCAGGAAGGGCTGGTACTGGATGAAGGCATTGCGCTGTTCTTCCCCGGCCCCCACTCGTTCACCGGTGAGGACGTCCTCGAGTTGCAGGGGCATGGTGGCCCGGTGGTTCTGGACATGCTCTTGCAACGCTGTGTGCAGGCGGGTTGCCGCTTGGCGCGGCCGGGTGAGTTCAGTGAGCGGGCGTTCCTCAACGACAAGCTCGACCTGGCACAGGCCGAAGCGATTGCCGACCTGATCGAAGCCAGTTCCAGCCAGGCAGCACGCAACGCCCTCCGATCGCTGCAAGGCGAATTCTCCAAACGTGTGCATAGCTTGACTGAAGCACTGATCGCGCTGCGGATCTATGTCGAGGCAGCGATCGACTTCCCAGAGGAAGAGATCGACTTCCTTGCCGATGGCCACGTCCTGTCGATGCTCGACGCAGTGCGTGGCGTGTTGTCCACAGTGCAGCGTGAGGCGGGGCAGGGTGCGCTGCTTCGTGATGGCATGACGGTGGTGATCGCCGGCAGGCCCAATGCAGGTAAATCGAGCCTGTTGAATCAATTGGCCGGTCGTGAAGCGGCAATCGTCACCGACATCGCGGGTACCACGCGGGATATCCTGCGTGAACATATCCACATCGATGGCATGCCGCTGCACGTCGTCGATACGGCCGGTCTGCGCACTACCGACGACCATGTGGAAAAGATTGGCGTCGAGCGCGCGCTCAAGGCCATAGGGGAGGCCGATAGGGTGTTGCTGGTGGTCGACTCCACCGCCCCTGAGGCCAGTGATCCGTTCGCCTTGTGGCCGGAGTTTCTTGATCAACGGCCTGATCCGGGCAAGGTCACACTGATTCGTAACAAAGCCGATCTCAGTGGCGAACCTGTAGGGCTGGAGCAGTGCGATGACGGTCATGTAACCATCACCCTGAGCGCCAAAGGTTCCGATCACGGCCTGCAGCTGCTACGCGACCACCTGAAAGCCTGCATGGGTTATGAACAGACTGCAGAGAGCGGCTTCAGCGCACGCCGGCGCCACCTCGATGCCCTGCGCCAAGCCAGTGCTCACCTGGAGCACGGTCGTGCGCAGTTGACCTTGGCCGGGGCCGGTGAGTTGTTGGCTGAGGACCTGCGTCAGGCACAGCATGCGCTGGGTGAGATCACGGGCGCCTTCAGCTCGGATGACCTGCTGGGGCGGATCTTCTCGAGTTTCTGCATCGGTAAGTAGCTTTTCAACCACACCTTTCATGAGGCCGCTCTCCTTGGAGCGGCTTTTTTTTGCCCGAGATTTGATCACCGGGCCTTAGGGACACGAATGAGAGATGCAGATTTTTAATCAACAGCCTGAAAAACACACGCATGAGCCCTGTGGAAAAGTCGCCTTCAGCTCCGTTGATAACCCTGCTTTTTTTCTGAGGACAATCTACCCTGTGGGTAAATAGGCATTTCATCCACAGGCTAAATCGGCTTATCCATAGCCCTCATGGTACTTCAGCCACAGGGTTCAATTTTGCTCTACACAGCGTATCTAGTGGCCTGCATAACGTTATCCACAGATAGGTGCGTGCATAAGAATAAACATAAAAACAAAGCTTTTTTAAATTTCTTCTCTCTAGTTTCTGTTATCAGCCATTCATCCACAGCCTGGTCAAAATTTGCGCAAAAGGTTTCTTTAGGGGGGGTGAAGTCCCTATACTTGTCCGCTTACCTTCTCTATTCGCAAAAACAGGCACGAGGTGCGTGGTGGATTTCCCTTCCCGTTTTGAAGTGATCGTCATCGGCGGCGGCCATGCCGGTACCGAGGCTGCGCTTGCGTCTGCACGCATGGGTGTAAAAACCCTGCTGCTGACCCATAACGTGGAAACCCTCGGTCACATGAGCTGCAACCCAGCCATCGGTGGCATTGGCAAAAGCCATCTGGTCAAAGAGATCGATGCGCTCGGCGGTGCCATGGCACTGGCCACTGACAAGAGCGGCATTCAGTTCCGCGTGTTGAACAACCGCAAGGGCCCGGCTGTTCGCGCCACGCGTGCACAGGCCGACCGCGCCATCTACAAGGCTGTGGTTCGCGAAATCCTGGAAAACCAGCCGAATCTGTGGATATTCCAGCAGTCCTGTGACGACCTGATCGTCGAGCAAGACCAGGTCAAAGGCGTGGTTACGCAAATGGGCGTGCGGTTCTTCGCCGATTCCGTGGTGCTCACTACCGGTACTTTCCTGGGTGGCCTTATCCACATCGGCCTGCAGAATCATTCCGGCGGCCGCGCTGGTGATCCACCTTCGATCGCCTTGGCCCACCGCATGCGTGAACTACCGCTGCGCGTCGGTCGACTGAAAACCGGCACGCCTCCGCGCATCGACGGTCGTTCGGTGGATTTTTCGGTGATGACCGAGCAGCCGGGTGACACACCAATCCCGGTCATGTCGTTCATGGGCAATGCCGCGATGCACCCGCGTCAGGTCAGCTGCTGGATTACCCATACCAATGCGCGGACCCACGAAATCATCGCTTCGAACCTCGACCGTTCGCCAATGTACTCGGGTGTCATCGAAGGTGTCGGCCCACGTTACTGCCCGTCGATCGAGGACAAGATCCATCGCTTTGCCGACAAGGAAAGCCATCAGGTGTTCATCGAGCCGGAAGGGCTGAACACCCACGAGCTTTACCCCAACGGTATCTCCACTTCTCTGCCGTTCGACGTGCAGCTGGAGCTGGTGCGCTCGATTCGCGGCATGGAAAACGCGCACATCGTGCGCCCGGGCTACGCCATCGAGTACGACTACTTCGACCCGCGTGATCTCAAGTACAGCCTCGAAACCAAGGTGATCGGCGGCCTGTTCTTCGCTGGCCAGATCAACGGCACCACTGGTTACGAAGAAGCCGGCGCCCAGGGCCTGCTGGCCGGTACCAATGCCGCGCTGCGCGCGCAGGGCCGCGAAAGCTGGTGCCCGCGCCGTGACGAGGCCTACATCGGGGTGCTGGTCGACGACCTGATTACCCTGGGTACCCAAGAGCCGTACCGCATGTTCACCTCGCGGGCCGAATACCGCCTGATCCTGCGAGAAGACAACGCCGACCTGCGCCTGACCGAGCAAGGCCGTGAGCTTGGCTTGATCGACGACGAGCGCTGGGCTGCGTTCTGTGCCAAGCGTGATGGCATCGAGCGTGAGGAACAGCGCTTGAAAACAACCTGGGTGCGTCCGAACACCCCACAGGGCCAGGCCGTTGTGGATAAGTTCGGTACTCCGCTGAGCCACGAATACAGCCTGCTCAACCTGCTTGCGCGGCCAGAGGTGGATTACGCTGGGCTGATCGAAGCGACCGGCGGCGAACAAATCGATCCACAGGTTGCCGAACAGGTCGAAATCAAGACCAAATACGCCGGTTACATCGATCGCCAACAGGACGAGATCGCTCGCCTGCGCGCCAGCGAGGACACCCGCCTGCCTGTGGATATCGACTACACCTCGATTTCCGGCCTGTCCAAGGAAATCCAGGGCAAGCTCGGCCAGACTCGCCCGCAGACGCTCGGCCAGGCTTCGCGCATCCCTGGCGTGACACCAGCGGCCATTTCCCTGTTGTTGATTCATCTGAAAAAACGCGGCGCTGGCCGCGAATTGGAGCAAAGCGCTTGAGTTCCCTGGTCACCCCGCAACACGCTGAAGAGTTGTCCACAGGTGCACGCCAGCTTGGTGTCGAGCTGAGCGCCGAACAGCACGAACGGCTGCTTGGCTACCTGGCCCTGTTGATCAAATGGAACAAAGCCTACAACCTGACCGCCGTGCGCGACCCTGACGAGATGGTTTCGCGGCATCTGCTGGACAGCCTCAGCGTCATGGGTTTTATCCACAGTGATCGCGATACCTGGCTTGATGTCGGCAGCGGCGGTGGCATGCCAGGGATTCCATTGGCTATCCTGCATCCGCACAAACGCGTAACGGTGCTGGACGCCAATGGCAAGAAAACCCGCTTCCTCACCCAGGTGAAGATGGAGCTGAAACTGGACAACCTGACGGTTATCCACAGCCGGGTCGAGGCCTTCCAGCCAGCACAGCCGTTCAGCGGTATCATCTCTCGCGCCTTCAGCAGCATGGAGAACTTCACCAACTGGACCCGCCACTTGGGCGACACCGGGACGCAATGGCTTGCAATGAAGGGGCTGCATCCTGCCGATGAACTGGTAGCATTGCCCGCAGACTTCACAGTGGAAAGCGAGCAGGCCCTGACCGTTCCAGGTTGCCAGGGCCAGCGCCATCTGCTGATACTGCGCCGCAAGGCATGACTGGGAACACACGCAACAATGGCTAAGGTATTCGCAATCGCGAACCAGAAAGGTGGAGTGGGTAAGACCACCACCTGTATCAATCTCGCCGCATCGCTGGCTGCGACCAAGCGTCGTGTGCTGCTGATCGACCTCGATCCGCAGGGCAACGCCACCATGGGCAGCGGTGTGGACAAACACGAACTCGAACACTCGGTCTACGACCTGCTGATCGGGGAATGCGACCTTGCCCAGGCCATGCACTACTCCGAGCATGGTGGCTTCCAATTGCTGCCGGCCAACCGCGACCTGACTGCCGCGGAAGTGGTGCTGCTGGAAATGCAGGTCAAGGAGAGCCGCCTGCGCAATGCCTTGGCGCCGATCCGCGAGAATTACGACTTCATCCTCATCGATTGCCCCCCGTCGCTGTCGATGCTGACGCTCAACGCCCTGGTGGCCTCCGATGGCGTGATCATACCCATGCAGTGTGAGTATTACGCACTGGAAGGCCTCAGCGATCTTGTGGATAACATCAAGCGTATCGCTGCCCGTCTGAACCCCGAGCTGAAGATCGAAGGGTTGCTGCGTACCATGTACGACCCGCGTCTGAGCCTGAACAACGATGTATCGGCGCAGCTCAAGGAGCACTTCGGCGAGCAGCTCTACGATACCGTCATTCCGCGCAACATCCGCTTGGCCGAGGCACCGAGTTTTGGCATGCCGGCGCTGGCCTACGACAAGCAATCGCGTGGCGCATTGGCCTATCTGGCCCTGGCCGGTGAACTGGTTCGCCGTCAACGCCGTCAATCACGCACTGCACAAACAACTTAAGGAATCCGCATGGCCGTTAAGAAACGAGGTCTCGGACGTGGGTTGGATGCACTGCTCAGTGGTCCTTCCGTCAGCGCGCTCGAAGAGCAGGCTGTCAAGATCGACCAGAAAGAACTGCAACACCTGCCGGTCGAGTTGATCCAGCGCGGCAAATACCAGCCGCGTCGTGACATGGATCCGCAGGCGCTGGAAGAACTGGCGCACTCGATTCGCACGCACGGCGTGATGCAGCCCATCGTGGTGCGCCCGATCGAGGGCAACCGCTACGAGATCATCGCGGGTGAGCGCCGCTGGCGCGCCACGCAGCAGGCCGGCCTGGACACCATCCCGGCGATGGTGCGCGAAGTGCCTGATGAAGCTGCCATCGCCATGGCCCTCATCGAGAACATCCAGCGAGAGGACCTCAACCCGTTGGAAGAGGCCCTGGCCCTGCAACGCCTGCAACAGGAGTTCGAGCTGACCCAGCAGCAGGTGGCCGATGCCGTCGGCAAGTCGCGGGTGACCGTGGCCAACCTGCTGCGCCTGATCTCGCTGCCTGAAGCGATCAAGACCATGCTTGCCCATGGTGATCTGGAGATGGGGCACGCACGTGCGCTGCTCGGTCTTGAGCAAGATCGCCAGGAAGAGGGGGCGCGTCATGTTGTCGCACGCGGGCTCACTGTGCGCCAAACTGAGGCACTGGTGCGCCAGTGGCTCAACGGCAAACCTGACCCGGTAGAGCCGAGCAAACCTGATCCGGATATCGAGCGCCTTGAACAGCGGCTTGCAGAGCGCCTGGGCTCCCCGGTGCAGATTCGTCACGGAAACAAGGGAAAAGGCCAGTTGGTTATTCGCTATAACTCGCTTGACGAGTTGCAGGGCGTCCTTGCTCACATCCGCTGAAACAATTCCAGTTGTAGCGCGCAGTCGGAAATCACTACCCAAGAGTTGAATAGGGGTTAATCCACCCCTATACTCTGCGCGCATTTTGTCGGCACAATTTATGCCAAGTCGTTACTGACTTGTTGGTCGACTTCGAGGAGCAGTTGTGATGGAAATACGCACGCCAAACCGCCTGCCTTTCCATCGCTGGGCGGTTTTTCCGGTACTGCTGGCTCAATGTGTAGTGCTTCTGCTGGCAACATTGGTGTTGTGGCAGTGGAAAGGGGCAGTCAGTGGATATTCAGGTCTCTGCGGAGGTTTGATTGCCTGGCTACCCAATATGTATTTCGCCTGGAAGGCTTTTCGCTTTAGCGGAGCCCGGGCGGCGCAGGCCATCGTCAAGTCGTTTTACGCAGGCGAGGCCGGCAAGATGATTTTGACGGCAGTGCTATTCGCACTGACCTTCGCAGGAGTGAAGCCACTGGCGCCGTTAGCAGTCTTCGGCGTCTTCGTGTTGACCCTTTTGGTCAGCTGGTTTGCGCCCCTGCTGATGAATAAAAGACTTTCGAGACCTTAGGGCGTTTGAGGCAACCATGGCAGCAGAAACCGCTTCGGGCTATATCCAGCACCACTTGCAGAACCTGACCTACGGTCAACTACCAGACGGCAGCTGGGGCTTCGCCCATTCGGCTGCAGAAGCCAAGGCAATGGGCTTCTGGGCATTCCACCTGGACACCCTGGGTTGGTCCGTCGCGCTGGGTCTGATCTTCCTGTTCATCTTCCGCATGGCGGCGAAGAAGGCGACCTCCGGCCAGCCTGGCGGTCTGCAGAACTTCGTCGAAGTGATGGTCGATTTCGTCAACGGCAGCGTGAAGGACTCCTTCCACGGCCGCAGCCCGGTGATTGCGCCGCTGGCACTGACCATCTTCGTCTGGGTATTCCTGATGAACGCCGTCGACCTGGTACCGGTCGACTGGATTCCTCAGCTGGCCATCATGATCTCCGGTGATCCGCACATTCCGTTCCGCGCCGTGTCGACCACCGACCCGAACGCGACGCTGGCCATGGCCTTCTGCGTGTTCGCCCTGATCATCTTCTACAGCATCAAGGTCAAGGGCCTGGGCGGCTTCATCGGTGAGCTGACCCTGCACCCGTTCGGCAGCAAGAACATCTTCGTGCAGATCCTGCTGATTCCGGTCAACTTCCTGCTCGAATTCGTCACCCTGATCGCCAAGCCGATCTCGCTGGCGCTGCGACTGTTCGGCAACATGTACGCCGGTGAGCTGGTGTTCATCCTGATCGCCGTGATGTTCGGCTCCGGCCTGCTGTGGCTGAGCGGCCTGGGTGTGGTGCTGCAGTGGGCGTGGGCTGTGTTCCACATCCTGATCATCACCCTGCAAGCTTTCATCTTCATGATGCTCACCATCGTCTACCTGTCGATGGCTCACGAAGATAACCATTAAGACCGCCTGGCGTGTCTGATAGCCTTCCCCGCTCGTTTGGGGGGAGGGCTTTAAAAGTCCGCAAGGGCAGCTGTTCCAAACGATTCGTTTTACCGCTTCAAACTAAAAACCTAACCAATACGACGTAAAAGTCGGGAGGAAAGATGGAAACTGTAGTTGGTCTGACCGCTATCGCTGTTGCTCTGCTGATCGGCCTGGGTGCTCTGGGTACCGCCATTGGTTTCGGCCTGCTGGGCGGCAAATTCCTGGAAGGTGCTGCTCGTCAGCCTGAGATGGTTCCGATGCTGCAGGTCAAAATGTTCATCGTTGCCGGTCTGCTCGACGCCGTAACCATGATCGGTGTTGGTATCGCTCTGTTCTTCACCTTCGCGAATCCGTTCGTTGGTCAGATCGCCGGCTAATCACTCGTATTCACGAGTTGATGGCTGTATGAATTAAGACCGAGCGAGGTGTTGGCGTGAACATTAATGCAACCCTGATTGGCCAATCCGTTGCTTTCCTGATTTTTGTACTCTTCTGCATGAAGTATGTATGGCCTCCGGTCATCACTGCTCTGCAAGAGCGTCAAAAGAAGATTGCCGACGGCTTGGACGCTGCCAACCGCGCAGCTCGCGACCTGGAGCTGGCCCAAGAGAAAGCGGGTCAGCAACTGCGTGAAGCTAAAGCACAGGCAGCCGAAATCATTGAGCAAAGCAAGAAACGCGCTGCTCAGCTTGTCGAGGAAGCCCGTGACCAGGCCCGCGTCGAAGCTGACCGTGTGAAGGCTCAGGCTCTGGCCGAGATCGAGCAGGAACTGAACAGTGCCAAAGACGCCCTGCGTGCCCAAGTGGGTGCCCTGGCCGTTGGCGGTGCTGAAAAGATCCTTGGCGCCACAATCGATCAAAACGCGCATGCGGAGCTGGTTAACAAACTGGCCGCTGAAATTTAAGCGAGGGCGATCATGGCAGAACTGACCACGTTGGCCCGACCTTACGCTAAGGCTGCCTTCGAGCATGCCCAGGCCCATCAGCAACTGGCCAATTGGTCAGCCATGCTCGGCCTGGCTGCTGCGGTGTCGCAAGACGACACCATGCAGCGCCTGCTCAAGGCCCCGCGACTGACGAGCGCAGAAAAGGCCGCCACGTTCATTGACGTGTGCGGTGACAAGTTCAATGCACAGGCACAGAATTTCATTCGTGTTGCCGCGGAAAACGACCGTCTCCTGCTTCTGCCGGAGATTGCAGCTCTGTTCGACCTGTACAAGGCCGAGCAAGAGAAATCCGTGGACGTGGAAGTCACCAGTGCTTTTGCGTTGAACCAAGAACAGCAAGACAAACTCGCCAAGGTTCTCAGTGCACGGTTAGGCCAGGAAGTGCGCCTGCACGCGTCGGAGGATGCCAGCCTGATTGGTGGCGTCGTCATCCGCGCTGGTGACCTGGTAATCGATGGCTCTGTTCGCGGCAAAATCGCGAAACTGGCCGAAGCCTTGAAATCTTGAGTTTGAAGGGGCAGCAGAGCAATGCAGCAACTCAATCCTTCCGAAATTAGTGAAATCATCAAGGGCCGCATCGACAACCTCGATGTGAGCTCCCAAGCCCGTAACGAAGGTACCGTCGTTTCGGTTTCCGACGGTATCGTGCGGATCCACGGTCTGGCCGACGTCATGTACGGCGAAATGATCGAGTTCCCTGGCGGCGTCTACGGTATGGCCCTGAACCTGGAGCAAGACTCCGTAGGTGCAGTGGTCCTGGGTGCCTATGACACCCTCGCCGAAGGCATGAGCGCCAAGTGCACCGGCCGCATCCTGGAAGTTCCAGTTGGTAAGGAACTGCTGGGTCGCGTCGTCGACGCACTGGGCAACCCGATCGACGGCAAAGGTCCTCTGGGCAACACCGAGACCGACGCGGTCGAGAAAGTGGCTCCAGGCGTGATCTGGCGTAAGTCGGTAGACCAGCCTGTACAGACTGGCTACAAGTCCGTCGACGCCATGATCCCGGTCGGCCGTGGCCAGCGTGAGCTGATCATCGGTGACCGTCAGATCGGTAAGACCGCCATGGCCATCGACGCCATCATCAACCAGAAAGACTCCGGTATTTTCTGCGTTTATGTTGCTGTCGGCCAGAAGCGTTCCACCGTTGCCAACATCGTTCGCAAGCTGGAAGAAAACGGCGCCCTGGCCAACACCATCGTGGTGGTTGCCAGTGCTTCGGAATCCGCCGCACTGCAATTCCTGGCGCCATACGCCGGTTGCACCATGGGCGAGTTCTTCCGTGACCGCGGCGAAGACGCACTGATCGTTTACGATGACCTGTCCAAGCAGGCTGTTGCCTACCGTCAGATCTCCCTGCTGCTGCGCCGTCCACCAGGACGTGAAGCGTACCCAGGCGACGTGTTCTATCTCCACTCCCGTCTGCTGGAGCGTGCATCGCGCGTTTCGGAAGAGTACGTCGAGAAGTTCACCAACGGTGCTGTAACTGGCAAAACCGGTTCCCTGACCGCGCTGCCGATCATCGAAACCCAGGCTGGCGACGTTTCCGCGTTCGTTCCGACCAACGTGATTTCCATCACCGACGTTCAGATCTTCCTGGAATCGGCCATGTTCATCTAGGTCATCCGCCCTGAAGTGATCGCCGGTGTTTCGGTATCCCGCGTAGGTGGTGCCGCTCAGACCAAGATCTTCAAGAAGCTCTCCGGTGGTATCCGTACCGCTCTGGCTCAGTACCGTGAACTGGCGGCATTCGCCCAGTTCGCTTCTGACCTGGACGAAGCCACCCGTAAGCAGCTCGAGCACGGTCAACGTGTTACCGAGTTGATGAAGCAGAAGCAATACGCTCCGATGTCCATCGCGGACATGGCGCTGTCGCTGTATGCCGCTGAGCGTGGGTTCCTGACCGACATTGAAATCGCCAAGATCGGTAGCTTCGAACAAGCGCTGATTGCCTACTTCAACCGTGATCACGCCGAACTGATGGCCAAGATCAATGTGAAGGGTGACTTCAACGACGAAATCGACGCTGGTATCAAAGCCGGTATCGAGAAGTTCAAGGCCACCCAAACCTGGTAAGCCGCGGCGGGGGCTTTGGCCCCCGCTTGCTAACCTGATAGGTGATACATGGCAGGCGCAAAAGAGATTCGCAGTAAGATTGCGAGCATCAAAAGCACGCAAAAGATTACCAGCGCCATGGAAAAAGTGGCGGTCAGCAAAATGCGCAAGGCTCAAATGCGCATGGCTGCTAGCCGTCCTTATGCGGAGCGTATCCGCCAGGTGATCGGTCATCTGGCCAACGCCAACCCGGAGTACCGCCACCCCTTCATGATCGAGCGCCCTGTAAAGCGTGCCGGTTATATCGTGGTGAGCAGTGACCGTGGTCTGTGCGGTGGCTTGAACACCAACCTGTTCAAGGCCTTGGTCAAGGACATGAACGTCAACCGCGAACAGGGCGTGGAAATCGACCTGTGCGTGATCGGCAGCAAAGGTGCGACTTTCTTCCGCATCTTTGGCGGCAACGTCGTAGCAGCGATCAGCCACCTGGGCGAAGAGCCATCGATCAATGATCTGATCGGCTCCGTCAAAGTGATGCTGGACGCCTACCTGGACGGCCGTATCGATCGCCTCTCCGTGGTGTCGAACAAGTTCGTCAATACCATGACCCAAACTCCGACGGTCGAGCAGTTGGTACCGTTGGTGGCAACCCCGGATCAGGAACTCAAGCACCACTGGGATTACCTGTACGAACCCGACGCCAAAGAGCTGCTGGACGGCTTGATGGTGCGTTACGTGGAGTCGCAGGTGTACCAGGCGGTGGTCGAGAACAACGCTGCTGAACAAGCAGCCCGGATGATCGCCATGAAGAACGCCACAGACAACGCCGGTGACCTGATCAGCGAACTCCAGCTGATCTACAACAAGGCGCGTCAGGCTGCGATCACCCAGGAGATCTCGGAAATCGTCGGCGGCGCTGCCGCGGTTTAACGGTTCAAATATTCAGAGGATCCAGCTATGAGTAGCGGACGTATCGTGCAAATCATCGGCGCCGTCATCGACGTGGAATTCCCACGTGACGGCGTACCGAGTGTTTACAACGCGCTGAAAGTGGAAGGCGCGGAAACCACTCTGGAAGTTCAGCAGCAGCTGGGCGACGGCGTGGTTCGTACTATTGCGATGGGCTCGACCGAAGGCTTGAAGCGCGGTCTGAACGTCATCGACAGCGGCGCGGCCATTTCCGTCCCGGTCGGTAAAGCGACCCTGGGCCGTATCATGGACGTGCTCGGCAACCCGATCGACGAAGCTGGCCCGATCGGCGAAGAAGAGCGTTGGGGCATTCACCGCGACGCACCTTCCTTCGCTGACCAGGCAGGCGGCAACGACCTGCTGGAAACCGGCATCAAGGTTATCGACCTGGTTTGCCCGTTCGCCAAGGGTGGTAAGGTGGGTCTGTTCGGTGGTGCCGGCGTCGGCAAGACCGTAAACATGATGGAACTGATCCGTAACATCGCCATCGAGCACAGCGGTTATTCCGTGTTCGCTGGTGTGGGTGAGCGTACTCGTGAGGGTAACGACTTCTACCACGAGATGAAGGACTCCAACGTTCTCGACAAAGTAGCCTTGGTCTACGGTCAGATGAACGAGCCACCAGGAAACCGTCTGCGCGTAGCGCTGACCGGCCTGACCATGGCTGAGAAGTTCCGTGACGAAGTTAAAGAAGATCTGCTGTTCGTCGACAACATCTATCGTTACACCCTGGCCGGTACCGAAGTATCCGCACTGCTGGGCCGTATGCCTTCGGCAGTAGGTTACCAGCCGACCCTGGCTGAAGAGATGGGCGTTCTGCAAGAGCGCATCACCTCCACCAAGGAAGGTTCGATCACCTCGATCCAGGCCGTATACGTGCCTGCGGACGACTTGACCGACCCGTCGCCAGCGACCACCTTCGCCCACTTGGACGCCACCGTCGTTCTGTCCCGTGACATCGCCTCCCTGGGTATCTACCCAGCGGTCGACCCACTGGACTCGACTTCGCGCCAGCTGGACCCGAACGTCATCGGCAACGAGCACTACGAAACCGCTCGCGGTGTTCAGTACGTGCTGCAGCGTTACAAAGAGCTGAAGGACATCATTGCGATCCTGGGTATGGACGAACTGTCCGAATCCGACAAGCAGCTGGTATCCCGCGCTCGTAAGATTCAGCGCTTCCTGTCCCAGCCGTTCTTCGTGGCAGAAGTCTTCACTGGTTCCCCAGGTAAATACGTTTCCCTGAAAGACACCATTGCTGGCTTCAGCGGCATCCTCAAAGGTGACTACGACCACCTGCCAGAACAAGCGTTCTACATGGTCGGCAGCATCGAAGAAGCCGTCGAGAAAGCCAAGAAACTGTAATCCCGGCGCCCCGAGAGGGGCGCTAATCAGGTTGAGGCAAGCAGATGGCTATGACAGTCCATTGCGATATCGTCAGCGCGGAAGGAGAGATTTTCTCCGGTCTGGTCGAGATGGTGGTTGCGCACGGTAACCTGGGTGATCTTGGTATCGCTCCAGGCCACGCGCCGCTGATCACCAATCTGAAGCCAGGTCCGATCACGCTGACCAAGCAGGGTGGCGCCCAAGAGGTGTATTACATCTCTGGTGGTTTCCTCGAGGTTCAGCCGAACATGGTCAAGGTGCTTGCCGATACCGTGCAACGTGCTACAGACCTGGATGAAGCTCAGGCACAGGAAGCCCTCAAGGCTGCCGAGAATGCCCTGAGTCTGAAAGGCGCGGACTTCGATTACGGCGCCGCCGCCGCACGTCTGGCCGAGGCCGCAGCTCAGCTGCGTACCGTCCAGCAAATGCGCAAAGGCAAGTAATCGGCCCCGGCTGATCACTGCTGTTGCGATTGAGTAAAAGGGTAGCCTCGGCTACCCTTTTTCTTTTTCCGAATTCCCCTCTCGGTCATTTTTCTGACCGCCCAGGATTGGTAGCCAGTCAATGTCACTCGATATCGTTATTCTCGCCGCCGGCCAAGGTACCCGCATGCGCTCGGCGCTGCCCAAGGTGCTGCATCCGGTGGCCGGCAACTCCATGCTCGGTCATGTTATCCACAGCGCACGGCAGCTTGAGCCTCAAGGCATTCACGTAGTGATTGGCCATGGTGCGGAGCAGGTGCGTGAGCGCCTGGCAGCCGACGATCTGAATTTCGTTATGCAGGACAAGCAACTGGGTACCGGGCATGCCGTTGCCCAAGCCCTGCCGGCGATCACAGCCGACACGGTACTGGTGTTGTATGGGGACGTACCGCTGATTGAAGTGGAAACCCTGCAACGCCTGCTGGCCAAGGCCACAGACCAGCAGCTGGGCTTGCTCACCGTTAACCTGCAAGACCCGACCGGTTACGGGCGCATTGTGCGTGATGCCCAAGGCAAGGTGACTGCGATCGTCGAGCACAAGGACGCCAGCGATGCGCATAAAGCGATCAAAGAAGGTAATACCGGTATTCTGGCCCTGCCAGCCGCTCGTCTTGCCGACTGGATGGGACGGTTGTCGAACAACAACGCCCAAGGCGAATACTACCTGACCGACGTCATCGCCATGGCGGTCGCTGATGGCCTCGTGGTGGCTACCGAGCAACCGCACGACCCCATGGAAGTGCAAGGTGCCAACGACCGGCGCCAGCTGTCCGAACTCGAGCGCCACTATCAATTGCGCGAAGGCCGTCGACTGATGGCTCAGGGTGTGACCCTGCGTGACCCGGCTCGCTTCGACGTGCGTGGTGAAGTGACCGTTGGCCGCGATGTGCTGATCGACATCAACGTCATCCTCGAAGGCAAGGTCGTGATCGAGGACGATGTTCAGATTGGCCCTAACTGCGTGATCAAGGACAGCACCCTGCGCAAAGGCGTGGTGGTCAAGGCCAACAGCCATATCGAAGGCGCCGTGATGGGCGAGGGTAGCGATGCTGGCCCGTTCGCGCGTCTGCGCCCAGGCAGCGTGCTGGATGCCAAGGCCCATGTGGGTAACTTTGTCGAGCTGAAGAATGCCCACCTGGGTGAAGGCGCCAAGGCGGGTCATTTGAGCTATCTGGGTGATGCCGAGATCGGTGCACGAACCAACATCGGAGCCGGCACCATCACGTGCAACTACGATGGCGCCAACAAGTTCAAGACCGTGATGGGCGAGGATGTATTCATCGGCTCGAACAACTCGTTGGTTGCGCCTGTGGATATCGAGGCGGGGGCCACGACCGCGGCGGGTTCGACGATTACCCAGACCGTCGAGGCTGGCCAACTTGCCGTGGGACGTGCGCGCCAACGCAACATCGATGGCTGGAAGCGGCCGGAGAAGATCAAGAAGAGCTGATTATCCACAGCTCTTTCGATCGAAAGCCGACTTATGTGGATAAGTCGGCTTTTTTTTTTGCTGCATAAATGACATCAGAGGGGCATACCGGGGCGCGGTGGTCGGCGCTCGAAAACCAAGGCCGCAATCATTTATCCACAAGCCAGTATTTTTTCGGATTGGCAGCCTTGACGAATCCTCTTCGATAGGTTTTGATTGCAATCATTATCTTTCGAATCGAAACTTAAGCGCCCATGTCGAAACGAAACACCCCCCAGCGCCGTCACAACATCCTGGCCATGCTCAGTGAGCAAGGCGAGGTTAGTGTGGACGCATTGGCCAAGCGCTTTGAAACCTCGGAAGTCACTATTCGCAAGGACCTCGCTGCCCTTGAGGCCAATGGCTTGCTGCTGCGTCGCTACGGCGGCGCGGTACCGGTTCCGCAGGAAATGCTTGGTGAAACTGCGCAGCCGGTGTCGGCTTATAAGAAAGCCATCGCCCGCGCTGCTGTCGGCCGTATTCGTGAACACGCTCGGATCATCATCGACAGTGGCAGTACCACCGCCGCGATGATCCCGGAGCTCGGTCGCCAGCCAGGCCTGGTGGTGATGACCAACTCGTTGAACGTGGCCCGCGCCATCAGCGAGCTTGAGCATGAACCCGTGCTGTTGATGACCGGCGGCACCTGGGACCCGCATTCCGAGTCTTTCCAGGGCCAGGTCGCCGAGCAGGTCCTGCGCTCATACGATTTCGACCAGTTGTTCATCGGCGCCGATGGCATCGACCTCAACCGCGGTACCACGACGTTCAATGAGCTGCTGGGCCTGAGCCGAGTCATGGCCGAGGTGGCCCGCGAGGTGATCGTGATGGTCGAATCGGACAAGGTCGGGCGCAAGATCCCTAATCTTGAACTGCCCTGGGGCAGTGTCAGCACCCTCATTACAGACGAACGCCTGCCAGCTGTGGCACGCGAACAGATTCAAGCCCGCGGCGTCAACCTGATCTGCGCCGCGATCAGCCAGGAGAAATAATCATGTGTGGAATCGTTGGCGCCGTCGCCGAACGCAACATCACCGCCATTCTCATCGAGGGCCTGAAACGGCTTGAGTACCGCGGGTACGATAGCGCCGGCCTTGCCGTTTATACCCAGCAGGGTGAACTGCAGCGCCGACGCCGCATCGGCAAAGTGGCTGAACTGGAAGCTGCCAACACTGCCGACCCGTTGATCGGCCAGTTGGGCATTGCACACACCCGTTGGGCCACCCACGGCGCGCCGACCGAAGGCAATGCCCACCCGCATTTCTCGGGTGAAGAAGTGGCGGTTGTACACAACGGTATCATCGAGAACCATGAAGAGCTGCGCGAGGAGCTCAAAGGCCTGGGTTATGTGTTCAATTCGCAAACCGATACCGAGGTCATCGTCCACCTGATCCACCACACCCTCCAGGCCATCCCGGACCTGGCGGATGCACTGAAGTCTGCGGTCAAGCGCCTGCATGGGGCCTATGGCCTGGCACTGATCAGCGTGAAACAACCTGATCGCCTGGTTGCTGCGCGCAGTGGCAGCCCCTTGGTAATTGGCCTCGGCCATGGTGAGAATTTCCTGGCGTCCGACCAGTTGGCGCTGCGCCAGGTCACTGACCGCTTCATGTACCTGGAAGAGGGCGACATCGCCGAAATCCGCCGTGACCAGGTCAAGGTCTGGGACCAGGCCGGCAACGCGGTACAGCGCGAAACCGTGCAGTATCACGAAGGCGCCGAAGCCGCCGACAAGGGCGCATACCGCCACTTCATGCTCAAGGAGATTCACGAGCAGCCAAGCGTGGTTCAGCGTACGCTGGAAGGCCGCCTGGGCAAGGACCATGTGCTGGTCCAGGCCTTTGGCCCACAGGCCGCGGAGCTGTTCGCCAAGGTGCGCAACGTGCAGATCGTAGCCTGTGGTACCAGCTACCACGCCGGTATGGTTGCCCGTTATTGGCTGGAAAGCCTGGCCGGTATCCCTTGCCAGGTCGAAGTCGCCAGTGAGTTCCGCTACCGCAAGGTGGTGGTCCAGCCGGACACCCTGTTCGTTTCGATTTCCCAATCTGGCGAAACTGCCGACACCCTCGCGGCCCTGCGTAATGCCAAGGAACTGGGCTTCCTCGGCAGCCTGGCCATCTGCAACGTGGGTATCAGCTCGCTGGTACGCGAATCCGACCTGACCCTGCTGACACTGGCCGGCCCGGAAATCGGCGTGGCATCGACCAAGGCGTTCACGACCCAGCTGGTATCGCTGATGCTGCTGACCCTGGCCCTGGGCCAGGTGCGTGGCACCCTCGAGGCTGGTGTGGAAGCGGAGCTGGTCGAAGAGCTGCGTCGCCTGCCGGCACGCCTGGGCGAAGCACTGGCCATGGACCACACCGTCGAAAAGATCGCCGAGCTGTTCGCCGACAAGCACCACACGCTGTTCCTGGGCCGGGGGGCGCAGTACCCAGTTGCGATGGAGGGTGCGCTCAAGCTCAAAGAGATTTCCTACATCCACGCCGAAGCGTACCCGGCAGGTGAGCTCAAGCATGGCCCGCTGGCGCTTGTGGATAACGACATGCCGGTGGTGACTGTGGCGCCGAACAACGAGCTGCTGGAGAAGCTCAAGTCGAACCTGCAGGAAGTCCGCGCCCGGGGTGGTGAGCTGGTGGTGTTCGCCGATGAGCACGCTGGTATGAGCAACGGCGAAGGTACTCATGTGATCAAGGTGCCGCACATCGCTGACGCACTGGCACCGATCCTGTACACCATCCCGCTGCAGTTGCTGTCGTATTACGTGGCGGTGCTCAAGGGTACGGATGTCGACCAACCGCGTAACCTGGCTAAGTCGGTGACGGTGGAATGAGGGCGACAGCGACCGGCCATGGTGGTCGATTTAGGGAATTAAATCTGTCGCACGAGAATTAAAGCTGTCGCACGAGAATTAAAGCTGTCGCAGGTAACCCTATTCGGGACCAATCCGGGTTGGCGGGGTGCAGTGATGCACCCCATTGTCCCGCCTTAAAATTACGCCTCATAGAACCTAGTCTCCAATAACTCTAGAGATTAGATTTTTCAAGGCACAAAAAACTCTGCTTCAGAAGAGATATCAATGCTTTGGCATATCTTGGACAGGGATGCTAATGCCTCGGCTGATAACTGTAAATATATAATCTCTACCTCTTGATTGTCGTCGAGTAGTAGAGACATTCCTATGCCTTTGCCTGTATATTTACTTATTCCGCAATACTTTTCTAAAAACTTAACTCCTAGGTTTTCTATTAAGTAATTGCAAATATTTTTAGACAGACGCTCAGAGCTTTCAAACTCCCAGCCATCCTCTCCGAGAATCCTGCTGGCCCTGATCGGGACTATAAATGCAGCTTTATGTTGTTTAGTCATTGCATCACTCCCAAATTTCGACTGGAATTTTTTTCGACCCTGGGCACTGGGCCGCTCGAACTGGTTATTTGCCGGATCGCTGCGCAGTGGCAAACGGGCGGCGGCGATCATGAGTCTGATTCAGTCAGCGCGTATGAATGGGCATGATGCGTATGCCGATCTCAAAGATGTGCTGATGCGGCTGCCGACGCAGGGGGCCAGTGATATCGGGCAATTGCTGCCGCATCAGTGGGTGTCGGCCTGAATCACGCTGAGTTGGTGTGCGCTACGGAACGCCCTTTCTTACCGTGTCGGGTCATACGAGTTGAGTACCGCATCCCACTGCATTTCATGGTCTTCGACCGCAACATTCCATTCGCAACCTGACACCGCGATACGAATGTCCAATAAGCACTTACACCAATATTGTATGCCGACCCATGATGCGTCTTCTTGGTTATCAGGGAGCTTGGTGGCGCCCGAAAACACGAGGCCCTTCTTTAGAAAACGACTTGGCTCCAGGTTGGTTAAGAAATCGAATGACTCCCAATTCAGGCCAGAGCCGAGGGAGGGGGGCTTTCGATTTGATCATCTACACAGTAGCGACAAACAATCTCCTCAATAACGCTTACCTCGTGCGAGCTGAGCGAGGCCTTTCGCCTAGCAGTGTAATAGATGGATATTGCCAAAATGCACCCTCAGAGTCGGTAACTGTAATTGGGGTGAAGCCTACCGGGCTTGCGTCCGTTCGACTACGCAAGGTGTGTTAGCCGGACACTTACCGATAAGCTCGCGACAGGTCATGTGCTCAAAACGGTTGAGGTAAAGAGTCTCTCAGAGGCGCTTGGGTGGCCTGGGTGTTACGGCTTCAACCGGCTGCTTCAAGGCCATACGATGATGGCTGCGACGCAAGTCTTTAAAGGTGATTGGGACCACTCTAACTCGGGCAAGTATATCTCCGAGGGCGAGCGGTTCACCGAATGGGAAGCGGCCTGAATTGCCCCTAGTCTTGTAGGCACCTCCTACCCTCCTGATGAGGCCCTAACAGGAGGTGGCATGCAGCTGTTAGTCGACTATGGGAGACGCTATTTCCTGAGCTTGGAGAATGTCTAGGAAACCAGGGGCGATTCAGGCCGCTGCAACGAGCTCCGAGACCATTGAACGCCGCTGCTTGATGAGGGCCGAGCTGCAGGTCAAGCCTTCATGAGGCTACGTAGAGGTACGCGGCCTGGAGAGAGCTCACGCTGCATCAGGAAAGGTCACGCCAGATCACGGCGGTTAATCAAATTTGATTGACATACGTGCCATCTATCCATATATTTTTTCTCAACGCATGAGGGGCGACTCTCGTGCCTACCTTCCGAGACCCGCCTAGCGAAAGCAGCGGGTTTTCGTGTATCTGGGGCAAGGAATCCGGTAGATATGACGCATTACGTCGCGTACCTGGACGAATTCGGGCACGTCGGCCAATACGTCTCGCGCAACCACCCGCAGTACAAAACACACCCCGCCTTTGGGTTCGCTGGCTTGATACTCCCGGCCACCGAAATCCGCGAGTTCGCTATTTTTTTCTTCAAGCTGAAATGCCAGCTTCTGAAGTTCGACCTCGAAAACGACAACCCCCGAGGCCTGCCGGCGTACCAGTGGGAAAAGAAGGGGTCCCAGCTTTACGCCCTGCGCAACGTTGTCAAATACCCGGAGCTGCGCCGGGCTACGTTCCGGATCCTGAACCACATCAAGAAGGTCGGCGGCTACGTCTTCTACACGGGCATGCACAAGGTCACCGATCCTGATGCACACAACTCAACCGAGACGTTCAAGCGGCAGCTCCTGCAGTCGGTGCGCAAAATCGACCGTTTCTGTGCCCAGTCCGACTCCACCTTCATGCTTATGCTCGATGAGCAGCGCGTCGGCAACGAGTGGCGGGAGAAAAACGTCGAGGTCTGCACGCTGGCCATGTTTGAGGACGCCTCCGAGAAGTGCCGGACGCTGATCGAGCCGCCCATCCAGGCAGAAAGCCACCTGTTCCAGACGATCCAGGCAGCGGACTGGATCTGCGGCCTTCTCGGGCGCCTGATTGCCCTGATGGTAGCGCCGGATGAGTACCAAGAGCTGGAGCCGTTCGACAAGTTTTTCTCGGCACGCCTCGCAGAGGTTCTACTGGACAGCAGCGGACTCGAGCACCAAAAGACCGCCGAGATCCCAGCCGAATATGCCGGCGAGGCCATTCCAGACGCCGAAGGCGAGCTGGTTGGCGAGTAAACCCTACATGCAAAAGCTCATGGGCAAACCAAGGGCTTTTTGCTGTTCCCGGGTGAGATCCGCGCTGACGTGCATATCACCGTAAACTTCAGCATTGCGGTTACGGCAAAGCACAGCTGAGAAACATCTTCAGCATGGAAATTGGATAGATGCGCTGCCGCCACTTGCTGAAAGATTTGGAGGTTGTGCTCGCTGACAAAGCGCTGGTCGGTGCGCCTGAAACCTGAGGGTGCCAAGCCCCAGCTTTTGCTGCGCTTCAACGCCTGGGCAAATCGTTCCTCGTAGCCGCGGGCTGGTTGGCCGATCAGCTGCTTAATCCGGTTGAGGGAAGGGCACACTTCCCTCTACCGGCGGCTCACCCGCCCTCAGCGTCAGGCTCCTGATTCAGCCTGATGAGTATTTTCAGTCATGCTGTATTAGGCAGCCCCTGATGATTTACACCAATTCCCGCAAACGCTCTTCAGTTCACTGAATTCACAGTGACAACCCCAGTGCGGAGGCGGTTGTTGCGGAGTGTCGAACCTCAGATCTGCATCGCCATCCCATCCACGTTCATCGCCGCCTGGCGCAAGGCCTCGGAGCGGGTGGGGTGCGGGTGGCAGGTGAGGGCGATGTCTTCAGCGGAGGCGGAGAACTCCATTGCCACGCAGAATTCGCCGATCATCTCGCTGACGCTTGGGCCGACCAGATGCACGCCCAGTACTTCATCGGTGTTGGCATCGGCGATGACTTTGGCGAAGCCTTCGGTTTCATGGTTGATCTTCGCGCGGCTGTTGGCGGTGAAGGGGAACTTGCCCACTTTGTAGGCGCGGCCTTCTGCCTTGAGCTGCTCTTCGGTCTTGCCGACGCTGGCCAACTCGGGGCGGGTATAGATCACGCCGGGGATCAGGTTGTAATTGACCTCGTGGGGTTTGCCGGCGATGCGCTCGATGCAGGCGGCGGCTTCGTCTTCGGCCTTGTGCGCCAGCATCGGGCCGGAGGTGACGTCGCCAATCACCCACACCCCCGGCACCGAGGTGCGATGGTGCTCGTTGGTGAGCATGCCGCGTTTATCGGTTTGCAGCCCGACGCTTTCCAGATTCAGGCCTTGGGTATAAGGACGACGGCCGATGGCAACCAGCACGTAGTCGGCTTGCAGCGTTTCTGCAGTACCGCCTGCGGCCGGCTCCAGCGTCAGGCTCACGCCGTCGGGTGAGGCCGTCGCTTGGGTCACCTTGCTGCCGAGCTTGAAGGCCATGCCTTGCTTGGCCAGTGCCTTTTGCAGGGTCTTTGCCGTTTCCTCATCAGTACCGGGGCAGATGCGGTCCAGGTATTCGATGACGGTGACCTGGCTGCCCAGGCGGCGCCACACCGAACCCAGCTCCAGGCCGATCACACCAGCGCCGATCACGATCAGGTGCTTGGGCACCTCGGGGAGGGCCAGGGCGCCCGTGGAGTCGATGATGCGTTGGTTATCGATAGTCACGCCGGGCAGGGGAGTGGGCTCGGAGCCGGTAGCGATGACGATGTCCTTGGCCTGCACCGCGGTCTCGCTGCCGTCCTCGGCTTTGACGATAACCTTGCCGACGCCATCCAGGCGGCCCCAGCCTTTGATCCACTCGACCTTGTTCTTGCGAAACAGGTACTCGATGCCCTTGGTCAGGCCAGTCACGCTCTCGTCCTTCTGTTTCATCATCTGGGCGAGGTTCAGGGTTGGCGTCACCTCGATGCCCAGGTGGGCAAACTCGTCACCGCTGGCGGCCTCATACAATTCGGAGGCATGCAGCAATGCCTTGGACGGCATGCAGCCCACATTGAGGCAGGTGCCGCCAAGGGTCGAGCGGCCTTCCACACAGGCGACACTCAAGCCCAGTTGCCCAGCACGAATCGCCGCGTTGTAGCCGCCGGGGCCACCGCCGATGATCACCACGTCATAGGATTTCATGGGTTTCTACTCCAGATGAGGAAGCGCGAGAGGGACACAAGGTTAAGCTGAGAACGGCAAATTGTATACAATCTGAAATATTCATAGATCAGTTAGTTGTAGACCTTGGTCTCGTTCAGCGGAAATTTCGCACGGTTGAACTACCCTGTTTCGGTGGTGTTCGAAATTTCATGTATCGAGCCCAGAAGGAGGGTCGTTCATGCTTGCGCAACTTCCGCCGGCGCTGCAGAGCCTGCACTTGCCACTTCGTCTGAAGCTGTGGGACGGCAACCAGTTCGATCTGGGGCCCAGTCCGCAGGTCACTATCCTGGTCAAGGAGCCTCAGCTGATCGCCCAGCTGACCCATCCAAGCATGCACCAGCTGGGTGCTGCTTTCGTGGAAGGCAAGCTGGAGTTGGAGGGCGACATCGGGGAAGCCATTCGGGTGTGCGATGAGCTGAGCGAAGCCTTGCTGACGGAGGACGATGAGGCACCGCCACCACGTGTGGCTCACGACAAGCGCACAGACGCCGAGTCCATCTCCTACCACTACGACGTGTCCAACGCGTTCTATCAGCTCTGGCTCGATCAGGACATGGCGTATTCGTGCGCCTACTTCCGTGAGCCGGACAATACCCTCGATCAGGCACAGCAGGACAAGTTTGACCATCTATGCCGCAAGCTGCGGCTGCAGGCCGATGACTACCTGCTGGATGTCGGCTGCGGTTGGGGTGGGCTGTCACGCTTCGCCGCACGCGAGTACGGTGCGAAGGTGTTCGGCATCACCTTGAGCAAGGAACAGCTCAAGCTGGCGCGGCAGCGCGTCAAGGCTGAAGGCCTGGCTGACAAGGTCGAGCTGCAGATCCTCGACTACCGCGACCTCCCTCAGGATGGCCGCTTCGACAAGGTCGTCAGCGTCGGCATGTTCGAGCATGTCGGGCACGCCAACCTGGCGCTGTACAGCCAGAAGCTGTTCGGCGCTGTGCGCGAGGGTGGCCTGGTGATGAACCATGGCATCACCGCCAAGCACGTCGATGGTCGTCCGGTGGGGCGAGGGGCGGGTGAATTCATCGACCATTATGTGTTCCCCAACGGTGAGCTGCCGCACCTGTCGATGATCAGCGCGAGCCTGTGTGCTGCGGGGCTGGAGGTCGTCGATGTCGAGAGCTTGCGCATGCATTACGCCAAGACCTTGCATCATTGGAGCGATAACCTGGAGAACCAGCTGCACAAGGCTGCTGCACTGGTACCGGAAAAAACCCTGCGCATTTGGCGCCTGTATCTCGCTGGCTGCGCCTATGCATTCCAGAAGGGCTGGATAAACCTGCACCAGATCCTTGCCGTCAAGCCTTACGCCGATGGGCATCATGACCTGCCCTGGACACGTGAAGACTTGTATCGCTGATTCACCCGGGGCGCGCTTCAGGCGGCCCCGGTCACCCATCAGAGGATCGGTGAAATCAACCGCGCTACACGCATCCCCAGCTGTTGAAGACGGTGGGTTTTGCTGCTGTCCTCAGCCGTAATTTCCCTGGCCTGCTCGAAGTCAGTGGTCAACATCTTCTCTACCTGATCGGCGAAATCCCGATCCACCGTCAGCAGGGTGATTTCGAAGTTCAGTCGGAATGAGCGGTTGTCCAGGTTGGCACTACCGATAGCACTGACCTCATCGTCCACCAACACCACCTTCTGATGAAGGAACCCTGGCTGATAGCGGTACATGCGTACCCCCGCGCGCACCGCCTCGAAGGCGAACAGGCTGGAGGCGGCGTAAACGACCCGATGGTCGGGGCGAGCTGGGATCAGGATGCGCACATCTACACCGCGCAGCACGGCCAGGCGCAGCGCGGCGAACACGGCCTCGTCGGGAATGAAGTAGGGGCTTGTGATCCACACGCGGCGAGTCGCGGAATGGATGGCTTCGATGAAAAACAGCGCGCAGGTCTCTTGCGGATCTGCCGGCCCGCTGGCCAGCGCCTGGCAAAGCACACCGTTGTCCGGATAGGTGTCGGGCAGGATCAGTGGCGGTAGCTGACGCGTTGCCCAGTACCAGTCTTCGGCGAAGGACTCCTGTAGGCAAGCCAGCACCGGGCCGCCGATCTGCACATGGGTATCACGCCACGGCGAGAGGTGAGGGTTGCCGCCCAGGTATTCATCACCGACGTTGTGCCCGCCGATGAAGCCGGTAACCCCATCGACCACGACAATCTTGCGGTGGTTACGGAAGTTCACCTGGAAGCGATTGAACCAGCCGCGGCGGGTGGCGAAGGCGTGGATCTGCACCCCACCGTCTCTGAGGCTCTGGCTATAGCTGGCGGGCAAGGCATGGCTGCCAACCCTGTCATACAGCACGAACACCTTCACGCCCTCGGCCGCTTTGCGCAGCAACAGTTGCTGCAATGCTTGGCCGATGGTGTCGTTGTGGATGATGAAGAACTGTACCAACACCACTTCTCGTGCTTGTTCGATAGCAGCGAAGATGGCGTCGAAGGTGGCCTGGCCATCGATCAGCAGCTTTACTTGGTTATTGGCCAGGCACGGCATTCGCCCAAGTTTTGGCATGGCTCGCAAGGCGGCGTAGCTCTGCGACTCCCGAGCTGTGAGCGCTTCCTCTACCCAAGGCCGCCAGTTGAGGTTGGCCATCGCCACGTGCATTTCCTGATTGGCCTGGCGCCGAGCCTTGATGTAGGCGTTGAAGGAGCGGGCACCGAACACCAGGTAGGGAATGAGTGTGAGGTAGGGAATGAAGAACAGCGACATGGCCCAGGCAATTGCCCCTTGGGCCGTACGCACGGTAAACACCGCATGCAGCGCGGCGATTATGCCAAGCAAGTGAACGAGCCCGAGCACATAGCCGAAGAAGTAGGGGCTGTGGTAATCCATACGCATCCTGCTTGGCAAATACACAGCAGATAACAGAACACTTCCAGGGCCGCCTTGCAACCTGAAAGCGGATTTGCCGTCTAAGCCTGTGCCCGGCCATCGAGTCGGTTATTTTGAGGAGCGTTCGTCCATGAAGATTCGTCTGCCACTGCTGGCTCTGGCTTTTGGCCTGGCCAGCCCACTTGTGCATGCGCAGATGTTGCAGCCTGGCCTGTGGGAGCTCACCACCAGCAACATGCAGGTCGACGGTAAGCCATTGCCGGACATGCAGTTCATGCTCGGCCAACTGAAGAACCTGCCGCCCGAGCAGAGGGCCATGATGGAAGGGGCACTGGCCAAGCAGGGCATCGCGGTAGCAGGTAATGGCGTGCGTTCATGCCTGACGCCGGAGCAGGTGAAAACCAACGATATTCCCTTGCAGGACCCTCAGTCAGGCTGCACGCAAAAGATTACCGAGCGGACCGGCAATGTCTGGAAGTTTCAGTTCAGCTGCCCCAAAGCCCAAGGTACCGGCCAGGCAACCTTCCTTAGTGACAAGGAGTTCACTACCCAAGTCAATGGGACATTCAATGCGTCGGGTGTGCAACAGCGCGGCAGTATGAATACCCGGGCGGTATGGCTGGGCAATGACTGTGGAACAGTAAAGCCGCGCACCTGACGCGCTCCCTCGTGTCGATCGTTGTCGGCTACTGCGTCGTGGGCATGCAGGCTTTCTGCATGTACCACGGGCAGCTCGATACCGGCTGGGTTCAGTGAATTGCCCGCCGCACTAGCAGGTCGCCCTATAAGCCAAGCGAACTGATAGTTCCACGTGGAACATTCCACTCCAATCCTGGCAGCCACGCTTATCGCTTACCCCTCCATGCCGCGAATGGTGGGCTGAGGAGCGCCTGCCTTCTCTATAAGTGATCGATGATGCCCACACAGGCCAGTGGCGTGCTGTGTCTCTGTGCGGAAATCGCTAGCGTCGGGCTAGATCAGCGTCAATGTCAGGCAAACGAACGATCACTGGCAGCCACCGACCAGGCTGCAACGCAGACTGAAACGTTCGCCGTTGGAGCTGGAAACGCGGGTCAGGGAGGTCCAACCAACTCGGCGGCTATAGCCAACCCAGGCTTCACCATCGCTGGCCAGGCCGGTGAAGAATGTCAGCGCTCCATAGCGGCTGTTGGTTTGCGCCCATACGCGGTGCGTCGCACTATCGAAGCCGCGTAGGTAGATGTGGCTGCCCTCGGTACGCACGCTGTAGTAACTGCCAGTGGCGTCTTTACAGGCCACCAGCGTCGCGCTCCTCGTGCATGACGCCTGCGCGTTCTGCTGAGGTATCGCAAGCAACGGTGTTGGCGCAGCGAGCAGCAATAACAGTACTGCGGGTGACAGGTTCATTTTCCTTCCCGGGTAACCGTCCGACGAGAACGGCTTGGCGAAATTGTATTGTTACTTTATAACGTTGTGCAATGCATCGTTTCGAATGCGTCCGCCTGTAGAGGATCCGCCATGACCAATCGACTTCCTGTCACTGTACTTTCCGGCTTTTTGGGTGCCGGTAAAAGCACCTTGCTCAACCATGTGCTGCGTAATCGCGACAACCTGCGTGTCGCCGTCATCGTCAATGACATGAGCGAAATCAACATTGATGCCAGTGAGGTCCAGCGTAATGTCAGCCTAAACCGGGCGGAAGAAAAGCTGGTTGAGATGAGCAACGGCTGCATCTGCTGCACCCTGCGCGAGGACCTGTTGGAGGAAGTCGCACGGTTGGCGGATGAAGGCCGGTTCGATTATCTGCTGATCGAGTCGACGGGCATCTCCGAGCCGCTGCCCGTTGCAGAGACGTTCACCTTCCGCGATGAGCAGGGCCGTAGCCTTAGCGACATGGCACGGTTGGACACCATGGTGACGGTTGTCGACGGCTTGAACTTCCTGCGCGATTACCAGGCCGCCGATAGCCTGGCCAGCCGTGGTGAAACCTTGGGCGATGACGATGAGCGTTCCATCAGCGACCTGTTGATCGAACAGGTGGAGTTCGCGGATGTGCTGCTGCTGAGCAAGATCGACCTGATCAGCCAGCATGAGCGCGAGGAGCTCATCGCGATTTTGCGCAGCCTCAATGCCCGAGCGAAGATTTTGCCGATGGTCATGGGCCAAGTGCCGCTGGCACAGATCCTGGATACCGGCCTTTTCGATTTCGAACAGGCTGCGCAGGCACCTGGATGGCTTCAGGAATTGCGCGGTGAGCATGTGCCAGAAACCGAGGAATACGGCATTGCCGCTACCACCTGGCAAGCTCGCAGGCCGCTGCACCCGCAACGCTTTTTTGATTTCATCCACAAGCAATGGACCAATGGCCGGCTACTGCGCTCCAAAGGCTTTTTCTGGCTGGCCAGCAGGTTTCAGGAGGCCGGCAGCTGGTCGCAGGCTGGCGGCATGATGCGCTATGGGTTGGCCGGCCGGTGGTGGCGATTCGTGCCAAAAGAACATTGGCCGCAGGACGAACAGAGCTCTGCAGAAATTCTCAAACACTGGGTGCCTGAGAGTGGCGACTGCCGCCAGGAACTGGTGTTCATTGGGCAGAACATCGACTTCGTCCAGTTATCCACAGACCTGGATGCCTGTTTGTTGACCGATGATGAAATGGAAATGGGCCAGGCGGCCTGGCGGGACTTGCCGGATCCCTTCGGGCCCTGGCACGCCGAGGAGGCAGCATGACGCCCGCGGCTCAGCGTGTGGATATCCGCCAAGTCCATGGTGAATCGCCTCGGGTGCTCACCGACATTCTGCAAGACGGTGTCAACCTGGCAGTCTGGCAGCGACGCTTGCCTGCCCAGGTTGAAGACTTCGCGGCATTGGTAGTCAGCCTCGGCCAACCGTTCGCGGACCAGCGGGTCGTCGATGTGAATGAGCATGAGCCGCCAGTGCTACCAGATCTGTTGCGGGAAGCGGCCGATCTGCAGGGCTATGAGAGTTTCGTTGCGGATGTGTGCTGGCTGGTTTCGGCATATACATGTCTGGTGGGTGCCCGGCGCGTCGGTCTGCGCCTGCGGGTGCTGCACAATGCGATGTGCCCGCGCTTCCATGTGGATAACGTGCCTGTGCGCCTGCTCACGACCTATGTGGGCTGTGGCAGCGAATGGCTGCCCGAAGGTGCCATCGAACGAGCGGGGTTGCAGCTCGCACCGGCACCTGTGGATAACATCCAGCGGTTGCAAGCGGGTGATGTCGCGCTGCTGAAGGGCGAAAAATGGTCAGGCAACGAAGGAGCAGGCCTGATCCATCGCTCGCCCGCTGGCCCTGGCCCGCGCTTGTTGCTCAGCCTTGACTGGTTGGCGTGACGGGGCATAGTGGGGTGAATTCCGACCTGAAGTAAGCGCATGCTGCAGAATATTCCTACTCACGTTATCGCTGGCCCCTTGGGTGCAGGCAAGACCAGCCTCATCCGCCAGCTGATGGCTCAGCGCCCTGCCGACGAGCGTTGGGCGGTGCTGGTCAACGAGTTTGGCCAAGTCGGCCTGGATGCAGCGCTGCTCAGCTGTGATGAAGATGGTGTTGCCATTGCCGAAGTGGCGGGTGGGTGCCTGTGCTGCGTCAATGGCACACCGTTCCAGGTCGGGCTGGGGCGTCTATTGCGCAAGGCCCAACCCGACCGGTTGTTCATTGAACCCTCTGGGCTTGGTCACCCCCTGCAGTTGATGACCCAACTTAATCAGGCACCTTGGGTTGGGGTTCTGGCGCTGCAGCCGATGGTGATGGTCTTGGATGCTCAAGCGCTGGCGCGAGGTGAGCCGTTACCCGATGCGCAATTGCAGGCTCTGCAAGCGGCCGGCCTGGTGGTTTTCAACAAGAGCGCGGCTGTGGATGAAAATCGCAGGTTGTTGATAAGTAAGGCAATATCAGCGAAACAGGGCGTTTGGACAGAGCAGGGGCTGCTGGCTGTATCCAGCCTTCCTCGTTCTCCCATAGATGCAGTGGGCGAGCGTTCTGTGGATAAGGCCATTGTGGATAATCGCCAGCCGGCCCTCGGCACCCTGTGGATAGACCCTCGTCAACCCATCTGTCATGCACAGCAAGGCGAAGGTGGCTGGAGTGTCGGCTGGCGTTGGCACCCCAGCCAGCAATTCGATCCACAAGCCTTGCGTGGCATGCTCGACGCTTATTCATGGCGCCGGGCCAAGGGTGTTATCCACAGCCCGGAGGGTTGGCAGTCTTTCAACGGCCTTGACGGCAACCTGCCGGCTTGGCAGCCGAGTGAGTGGCGCAAGGATACGCGCATCGAACTGATTTTCGACCAGCCCCAAGACCTGCCAGCGCTGCAGGCCGCGCTGGAGGGCTGTCGGGTGAGGTGATCAGTTGTGCCAGCGATTATGTTCCTGGCGCCATTGCTTCATTTCGATCACGTTGTCGGCCCGTGGCGGCGTATTGATCTCGAATGGGTAGGGCGCCAGTTCGATCTGCACGCTATGAGCGCCAAACTGAGTCACCGTGCCTGGGTGGCGCTGTTCGCCGGTGACTGTGAACTCGAAGGCATACACACGGGCCAGGCGCTTTCTGCCCTTGGCATCGCGCAAAAATGCAATGCGCTTGAGCGCGACGGCGTCGTCGAGCAGCTCCAGATCCAGCTTTGCACAATGCTGTTTGACCCGTTCCAAGGCTTTCTCGCGTAGCCCGTGGTTGTGCCATAACCAAGCGCCTGCCGTGGCCACCAGCATCAGGACGAAGAGATTCTCCAGGGTCAACATTTACGTATGCTCCAAACAGGTCGATCCAGCTTAACTGCGTCCCTGGTCTGTCGTACAGGTGGCAATCGAGTTCATACTGCGCGACGCACAATCCCTGAAACAGCTTTGGAAAACGCCCGCATGAAACGTACCCCGCACCTGCTCGCCATTCAGTCCCACGTGGTGTTCGGCCACGCCGGCAACAGCGCCGCGGTGTTTCCAATGCAGCGTATCGGGGTCAATGTCTGGCCGCTCAATACCGTGCAGTTCTCCAACCACACTCAGTATGGCCAGTGGGCGGGCGAAGTGCTTGCTCCAGCGCAAATTCCTGCGTTGGTGGAAGGCATTTCCAACATCGGTGAACTGGGGCATTGCGATGCCGTCCTCTCGGGCTATCTGGGTAGCGCCGAGCAGGGGCGGGCGATACTGGCGGGTGTCGAGCGGATCAAGGCCGTCAACCCAAAGGCGCTGTATCTGTGCGACCCGGTCATGGGGCATTCGGAGAAAGGGTGCATCGTGCCACAGGAGGTGAGCGAGTTCCTGCTGGACGATGCGGTTGCCCAGGCTGACATTCTGTGCCCCAACCAGCTGGAGCTGGACAGTTTTTGTGGCCGGCGCGCGCAAAGCCTGGAAGATTGCGTGCACATGGCACGCGGCCTTCTTGAGCGCGGCCCGCAGGCTGTGCTGGTCAAGCACCTGGCCTACCCGGGGCGTTGCCCAGACACGTTCGAAATGTTGTTGGTCACCCGTGATCACAGCTGGCACCTGCGCCGCCCGCTGCTGGCTTTCCCTCGCCAGCCGGTCGGGGTGGGGGACTTGACCTCAGGGCTGTTCCTGGCCCGAGTGCTGTTGGGCGACAGCTGGGTACAAGCCTTTGAGTACACAGCGGCAGCTGTGCATGAGGTGCTGCTGGAAACCCAGGCCTGCGCCAGTTACGAACTGCAGCTGGTGCGGGCCCAGGACCGCATCGCTCACCCGCGTGTGCGCTTCGAGGCGCAACGCCTGGCGCTTTAAAGGGCGTCGGTCTTCAAATCCTGGTAACGCTTTTCCAGTTCCTGACGGATCTGCCGGCGTTGCTGGCCCTGGAGGAAGCGGCGCTTTTCTTCACTGGACTGCGGCTGACGCGCAGGGACCGGGACCGGGCGGCGGTTGTCGTCGACCGCGACCATGGTGAAAAAACAGCTGTTGGAATGACGCACCGAGCGTTCGCGAATGTTCTCGGTGACGACCTTGATGCCCACCTCCATGGAGGTAGTGCCGGTGTAGTTCACCGATGCCAGGAACGTGACGAGCTCGCCCACGTGCACCGGCTCGCGGAAAATCACCTGATCGACCGACAGGGTTACCACATAGCTGCCGGCATAGCGGCTAGCGCAGGCGTAGGCCACTTCATCGAGATACTTGAGCAAGGTGCCGCCATGTACGTTGCCCGAAAAGTTGGCCATGTCCGGGGTCATCAGTACGGTCATGCTCAGCTGGGCGTTTCCAGGTTCCATAGTGTGCTCACGGTGAGGTTGCGCTGAATCGGGGCGGGTATCTGCTGACACTTTCTGTTTCCCCTCTTGAAGTTTGCCTTCCTGATACGGGACGTTGACTGACGCTCCGTCGTCACGCCGATCATGCCATCAGCGGCCGTTGACCGGCCGATCTGTTTCTACATATTGCATCAGCAATATGCGGCGGGGTGCGATGTTAACCTGAGTACGCCCATGCAACATGGGCATTGCTGCATTCAATACAGCGTGTACTTGCCGCTCGCTCGGGTATGCCTTGGCAGAGGGGCGGTTTGCCCGGGCATCGAAAAGGAGTATCGCGCCATGCATGCCATCAGCTTCATCCAGGATCTGGCAGTGATCATGCTGGTCGCCGGGGTAGTGACGATTCTCTTTCATCGCTTCAAACAGCCAGTGGTGCTGGGCTACATCGTCGCCGGTTTCATCATCGGCCCACACACCCCGCCGTTCGGCCTGATTCACGATGAAGACACCATCAAGACCCTCGCCGAACTGGGCGTTATCTTCCTGATGTTCTGCCTGGGCCTTGAGTTCAGCCTGCGCAAGCTGTTCAAGGTGGGGGCCACGGCGTTCATTGCAGCGTTCCTGGAAATCGTCCTGATGATCTGGATCGGTTTCGAGATCGGCCGCTGGTTTGGGTGGAGCACCATGGATTCGCTGTTCCTCGGCGCGATCCTGGCGATTTCCTCGACCACCATCATCGTCAAGGCACTCAATGACCTGAAGATGAAAAACGAGCGTTTCGCCCAACTCATCTTTGGCGTGCTGATCGTCGAGGATATTCTCGGCATCGGCATCATCGCCCTGCTGTCTGGCATTGCGGTCAGCGGTACGGTCAGTTCCGGGGAAGTCTTTTCCACCGTCGGCAAGCTTTCGCTGTTCATGATCGTGGCGCTGGTTATCGGCATTTTGCTGGTACCACGATTGCTGGCCTACGTTGCGAAATTCGAGAGCAACGAGATGTTGCTGATCACCGTGCTGGGCCTGTGTTTCGGCTTCTGCCTGCTGGTGGTCAAACTCGAGTACAGCATGGTGCTGGGGGCGTTCCTGATCGGTGCGATCATGGCCGAATCCCGCCAGTTGATGAAGATCGAACGGCTGATAGAGCCGGTGCGTGATTTGTTCAGCGCCATTTTCTTCGTCGCCATCGGCCTGATGATCGACCCGAACGTGCTGCTCGACTATGCCTGGCCGATCATGGTCATCACCGTTGCCGTGGTGCTGGGCAAGATGCTGTCTTGCGGTATGGGTGCGTTCATTGCCGGCAACGATGGCCGTACCTCGCTGCGGGTGGGCATGGGGCTATCCCAGATCGGCGAGTTCTCTTTCATCATTGCGGCTTTGGGTATGACGCTGCAAGTTACCAGCGACTTCCTTTATCCGGTTGCGGTGGCGGTTTCGGCCATCACCACGCTGCTTACACCGTATCTGATCCGCGCGGCCGACCCGTTGTCGCTGAAGCTTGGCAACGTCATGCCCAGCCGGCTGTCACGCGTGCTTTCACTGTATGGCGAGTGGCTGCGCAGTATCCAGCCGCAAGGTGAGAGCGCGATGCTGGCTGCGATGATCCGGCGCATCCTGCTGCAGGTTGGTGTGAACCTGGCACTGGTGATCGCGATTTTCTTCAGCGGCGGGTATTTCGCCGTACGCATCGGTGCCTGGCTCAATGAGTGGGTCAGTGATGTCAGCCAGCAAAAGGCGCTAATCTGGGGGGCCGCGCTGTTGTTGTCGCTGCCCTTCCTTATCGCTGCCTATCGCAAGCTCAAGGCGTTGTCGATGTTGTTGGCGGAGATGGGCGTCAAGCCGGAAATGGCAGGGCGCCACACCCAGCGCGTTCGCCGTGTAGTGGCCGAAGTGATCCCGCTGCTGTCACTGCTGGTCATCTTCATGCTGCTGTCGGCGTTGTCGGCAAGCATCCTGCCGACCAGTGAATTACTGCTGATCATCGCCGTGGTGGCCGCGATGGTAGTGGCGGTGCTGTGGCGATGGTTCATCCGTGTGCATTCGCGGATGCAGATCGCCTTGCTGGAGACGCTGGAAAACAGCCGGGAAAATACGCACTGAGGGCTCTGTGCGCGGGATTGCGGCAACCTGCGCAAAGGAGCGGTAACGATGTCGCCAGGCCACGAAGCCTGGCGACTGTGTGACTGATCAGCTTTCCAGCCAGACGTCCCGTGCCCAGTGCCAGACCGATTCCCAGCTGTCTTCGCCAACCCCTTCCTCGTCGCCATCCCACAGCACTACCGTGCCGTCTTCCTCGACGCAGTAGAAGTTGTCACCGTCCTGGCATAGCGGGATCAGGTCCCGCGGTACGCCGGCGTCCCAGGCATTGGCCGCCACATCGGGCAGGTAGGTATGGGACTGGGGATCGGTGACGGTCACCGGCTCCAGAGAGCCGTACACCACGTCACTGACGGTCAAGAGGAACTCTTTGAACACGAACGGAATGTTGATGAACAGTTGTTCCTCGATCTCGACCAGTTGGTCCTCGTCGGGAAGCTCCAAGGGTACCGGCACCGGTTCATTGGCTTCACGGAGTTGTTCGATCACTTCTTCCACGGTTCATTTCCTCCAACCTTGATGTCATCGCTGCGCGTTATACCCTAGTAGGGCGGTCTGGCAAAAGCAAAAACCCCGGGGCTAGCCCGGGGTTTTTTGTGCAACGTGCGACGGTTAACCGTTTTGGCGGATACCGGCGACCAGCCAAGGCTGGTTCTCGCCCTGGGCACGAACCATGTGCCAGCTTTCGCTGAACGGTTCGCCCTGGTCGAAGCGCGAGGTCTTCGACACGCCACGGAAGGTCAGGGTGGCGTCGGTACGGTCGGCGCGATCGTCGACACCGTCCAGTTGCACATCGAGGTTATCGATGTAGGTCGCCTGGAAACCATCACCCAGGTCAGCACGCTCACGCTTGAGGAACTCCAGCATCTGCGGCGTGACGAACTCGGCGATCTTGTCCATCTCGTTGGCATCCCAGTGCTGCTGCAGCGCCTGGAAGTGGCTACGGGCTGCAGCCAGGAAGCTCTGCTCGTTGAACCAGGCCGGGGCATTGATGGCCGGTGCGGCTGGCGCTGCAGGTGCAGCCGAGCCACCGAAGATCGACGGCTGGGCAGGCTGGCCATGGGCTTCACGCTGGAACGGCGCATGGCCCGGAGCGGCCATTTGCGGCTGCTGCTGGCGGCGCCGTGCGGCGATGAAGCGGAACACCAGGAACGCGATCAGGGCGACGATCAGGAAGTCCATGATCTGCAGGCCCTCGAAGCCGTCACCCATGAACATGGAGGCCAGCAGGCCACCGGCGGCAAGGCCGGCCAATGGGCCCAGCCAGCGCGAAGCACCGCTGGCGGCGGCCGGAGCACGGCCAGGAGCGGTCGGTGCGGCGGCAGGCGTGGTTGGCGTAGCCTGGCGGGTCTGGTGGATTGGCGCGGAGCCCGAGCTCTTGCCGCCGCCGAAGCGCTTGGCGTTGGCGTCCAGGCTCAGCGTCAGGCCGACGCAAAGCGCCAGTGCGATGCTAAGAAAACGTTGCATAAATGGGATTTCCCCTGTTGTGGATTGCACGCGCGTCATGTTGCACAGGTTCCTGTGCACATGACCAGCGACATAATGTTTCCAGCTTTTGCCTAAATATTTCAGCGCGCCCTGAAGGCCTCAGATAGCTTCGAGCTTGGCATAGCCGAGCATCAGCCACTTGCTGCCCTCGGCAAAGTTCACCTGCACACGGGCCTGGGCGCCGGAACCCTCGAAGTTGAGGATAACGCCTTCACCGAATACCGAATGCTGTACCCGCTGGCCTAGATTGAAAGCGGTCTGTGGAATGTTGGCATTGGCGAACATGCTGCTGGCGCTGGTGCTCTTGGCACCGCCGAACGGGCGGCTGACGCTGTTCGAAAGACGCACTTCCTGAACCAGGCCTGGTGGAATCTCCCGGACGAATCGTGACACTTTGTTGTAGGTCTCACTGCCATACAGCCGACGCGTTTCGGCATAGGTCATGAAGAGCTGGCGCATGGCACGGGTAATGCCCACGTACGCCAGGCGGCGTTCTTCTTCCAGGCGGCCTGGCTCTTCCAGGCTCATCTTGTGCGGGAACAGGCCTTCTTCCATGCCCACCAGGAACACGTAGGGGAACTCCAGGCCTTTGGCGCTGTGCAATGTCATCAGCTGAATGCTGTCTTCGTGCTCGTCAGCCTGGGCCTCGCCGGCTTCAAGCGAAGCATGACCGAGGAAGGCCGACAGAGGCGAAAGGTCGGCGTCATCGTCAGTGGCTTCGAAGTTGCGAGCGGCGCTTACCAGCTCCTCAAGGTTTTCTACCCGTGCCTGGCCCTTTTCACCCTTTTCTTCCTGGTGGTAGATGATCAGACCGGACTGCTCGACGACTGTCTGCGTCATGGTATGCAGGGGCATGTCCGCGACTTTTCCAGCCAGGCTTTCAATCAGCTCGATGAACGCGCCCAGCGCACTGGCCGCCCGGCCTTTGAGGGCCTTGGCGGCGAGCAGTTGGCACATGGCTCCCCACATCGACAGTTGACTGTGGCGAGCATGTTCACGAATGGCCTCGACAGTTTTTTCGCCGATGCCACGCGGTGGCACATTGATGACCCTTTCGAGGGCGGCGTCGTTGCCACGGCCTTCTATCAAGCGCAGGTAGGCCATGGCGTTCTTGATCTCGGCGCGCTCGAAGAAGCGCTGGCCACCATAGATGCGGTAGGGGATGCGCTCGCGCAACAAGGCTTCTTCCAGCACTCGCGACTGGGCGTTGGAGCGATACAGGATGGCGATCTCGCTACGCGAATGGCCTTGCTTGATCAGGCTCTCGATGGTCTCGACCACGTAGCGCGCTTCGTCATGCTCGTTGTAAGCCGCATAGAGGGTCAGAGGTTCTCCCTCGCCCAGGTCGGTCCACAGCTCTTTGCCCAAGCGGCCGCTGTTGTTGGCGATCAGCGCGTTGGCAGCTTTGAGAATGCCCCCTGTGGAGCGGTAGTTCTGCTCCAGGCGGATCATCTCGGCGTCAGGGAAGTCAGCCGTGTACTGATGGATGTTTTCAATCTTGGCGCCGCGCCAGCCGTAAATCGACTGGTCGTCGTCGCCCACCGCCATCAAGCTGCCGCCGTCCTTGCCAGCCAGCAGTCGTAGCCAGGCGTACTGCACGGCGTTGGTGTCCTGGAACTCGTCCACCAGCAGGTGGCGGAAGCGCCGCTGGTAGTGTTCGAGCAGGCTCGGGTGGTCGCGCCACAAGTCCAAGGCACGCAGCAGCAGTTCGGAGAAGTCGATCACCCCGGCGCGTTCGCAGGCCTGTTCGTAGGCTTCATAGATGCTACGCATGGTCCCCAGGAACAGATCGCCGCCGGCCTGGATATGCTGCGGCCGCAGGCCTTCGTCCTTCTGCCCGTTGATGAACCACTGTGCCTGGCGCGCGGGCCAGCGCTGCTCGTCCAGACCCAGCTCGCGGATCACCCGCTTGACCAGGCGCTGCTGGTCGTCACTGTCGAGGATCTGGAAGTTCTGTACCAGGCGCGCTTCCTGCCAATGGGCGCGTAACAAGCGGTGCGCCAGGCCGTGGAAGGTCCCCACCCACATGCCGGCCGGGTTGATGCCCAGCAATTGCTCGATGCGCTGGCGCATTTCAGCGGCGGCCTTGTTGGTGAAGGTCACCGACAGGATCGAGTGCGGTGAGGCCTGCTCGACCTGGATCAGCCAGGCGATGCGATGCACCAGCACGCGGGTTTTACCGGAGCCGGCGCCAGCAAGCACCAGCTGACGCCCGAGCGAGGCCGCGACGGCCTGGCGTTGGGCATCGTTGAGGGAGTTCAGCAGGAGGGAGAGGTCATCTGTGTGCATCCGGCCATTCTAGGGGCAGGCCGGTTACGGGGCAAACGCCTACTGTATAAATGTTCACCTTCGAGGGCTGTCGCTCATCGGGTTCTGGCTACAGCACAATGCCAAACCGCTCGCAGCGGTCTGGCATTGTCAGGCTCAGTCGTTGACTACACGGTGCCCGATCTCGAACATTTGCGGACCGTCGTCCTTGATGATTTCCAGCCTTGTCCACGAGCTCGCACGTTCGCGCCGGAAAAATACTGGTTTCTCGGTAAGGACCTGCAGGTTGATCTCCCCGTTGTCCACCAGATGCAGCTCAAGCACTTCCCAGCCACCTCGGTGACGTACCCTGGGTTCTATCAGCACAGGCACAATACCCGGGTGGCCAACGGTCACCGTTCCCCGCACTTCAAAGCAGGCTGGTTGGCCTGGCGCTTCAATGTTGTACGCTTGCAGGTTTTCGATTTTGCTCATGATGGATCCTTGTCAGTTGAGTTTGCGCCCAATGGCGCAATGCAACTTTCTCCGCTGCAGGGGAGCAGTTGAACGGGGACGGCGTTCTTCTGTGCCAACGTTTGCCGCCACCTTCATGCTTGGGTGAAATCGGCAATGGCTTCAGCTGTGCCAGGTTCTGCCCTGGTGTGCCAGCAGGCTGTTGGCTTGATCCGGGCCTGTGCTACCTGCGGCATAGTGGCGGGGTGCTTGAAAATGATCCTCCCAACCCTGGATGATAGGGTCTATCCAGGCCCATGCCGCTTCAACTTCGTCGCGCCGCATGAACAGGGTAGAGTCCCCCTCGAGTACATCCAGCAGCAAGCGCTCGTAGGCCTCCCAGCGACGGGTCTGGCCGAAGACTTGCGCCAGGTTCAGGTCGAGGTCGACCGGCTCCAGGCGCATGCCTTTGCCCGGGCTCTTGGTCATCATGCGCAGGCTGATACGCTCGTCTGGCTGCAACTGGATCAGTAGCTGGTTGACCTGGCCACCGCTGAACAGCTCATGCGGCACGGGCTTGAACTGGATGACGATCTGCGACGAGCGCCGTGCCATGCGTTTACCGGTGCGCAGATAGAAAGGCACGCCAGCCCAGCGCCAATTGTCGATGTGGGCGTGGACGGCGACGAATGTTTCAGTGTCGCTGTCATTGTCCACGTCCTTCTCGAAGTAGTAGGCGGGCACCTCCTGGCCGCCGATGTGCCCGGCACCGTACTGACCGCGCACGGTCTTGTCCTGAACGTCCTGGCCGCTGATCGGCTTGAGGGCGCGCAGAATCTTGACCTTCTCGTCGCGGACCGCCTCGGCCTCGAACTGCGCGGGCGGCTCCATGGCTACCAGGCACAGCAGCTGCAACAGGTGGTTCTGCAGCATGTCGCGGGTGGCACCGGCCCGGTCGTAGTAGCCGCCTCTGTTTTCTACGCCGAGGGTTTCACACACGCTGATCTGCACATGATCGACCTGCCCGTTGCGCCACACCGGCTCCAGCAACGCGTTGGCGAACCGCAGGGCCATGAGGTTCTGCACGGTCTCCTTGCCCAGGTAGTGATCGATGCGAAACACCTGCGATTCCTCGAACACCGCGCCGATCGCTTCGTTGATGGCGGTGGCTGACTCAAGCGAATGGCCGATCGGCTTCTCCAGCACGATGCGTGCCTCGTGGTCGGCCAGCCCCGCCACCCGCAGGTGGTTGGCAATCGGCACGAACAGATTGGGCGCTGTGGCCAGGTAATAGATGCGGGTCAGCCCGCCGGGCTCGCCGAGGTAGCGCGCCAGGCGCCCGAAGTCGGCGCTTTGCGCGGCGTCCATGGGAAAGTAGTCAAGGCGTGCACAAAAACGTTGCCACACCTCTTCGTCGAACTCACTCCGGGCGATCTGCGCCCGGCAATGGCGTTCGGCGAGCTTCAAATAGTCGTTGCGCGACAGGTTGCGACGGGCCAGGGCAATGATGCGCACGGCAATGTTCAGACGTGCCTCGCGATACAGGTGATAGAGCGCCGGTAGCAGTTTGTGCAGGGCCAGATCGCCAGTGCCACCGAATACCAGAATGTCGCAAGGAATAGTCAAACCACCACTCTCCACGTTCGTTTAACTGGGCGGGTTGGCGTCCATGTAGTATAACTACAAGAAAGCTACATCCCGGCCAGCCGATCATAACCGAGTCCAGCCCGTGAATCTGTTGCAACATATCGCCCAATCGCGCCACCTGCTGCGCAAATCGGAACTGAAAGTGGCCGACCACGTGCTGCTGGACCCGGCCGCCGTCATGCACAGTTCGATGGCGGACCTTGCACACAGCGTGGGTATCAGCGAGCCGACCATCGTGCGGTTTTGCCGGGCGATCGGCTGTTCAGGTTTTCAGGACCTCAAGCTCAAGCTGGCGCAGAGCCTGGCTGCCGGCGCCAGCTTCGGGCAGTTCGCCATCCATGAGGACGACTCGGTTGCCGATTACAGCCTGAAGATTTTCGACACGACCTTGCACACCCTGATGGAAGTGCGAGAGCACCTCGACCCGCACGCGTTGCAGCAGGCGGTGAGTGCCATGGCGCAGGCGCAACGTGTGGAGTTCTATGGTTTTGGTGCATCCGGCGCGGTTGCTGCCGACGCGCAGCACAAGTTTTTCCGCCTGTTGCTCAGTGCCGCCGCCTACTCCGACCCGCACATGCAGGCCATGTCGGCGGTGACCCTCAAGCCGGGTGACGTGGCGGTGTGCATTTCCCAGTCCGGGCGTTCCAAAGACCTTTTGATCACCGCCAACCTCGTGCGTGAGAGCGGCGCCAACCTGATCACCCTGTGCCCCAGCCAGACCCCGCTGGCCGAGCTTTCGACCGTCAACCTGGCGATCGATGTGCACGAAGACACGGAAATCTACACCCCGCTGACCTCGCGTATCGCCCACCTGGTAGTGATCGATGTGCTGGCCATGGGCGTGGCCATGGCCCGTGGGCCAAGCCTGGTCAATCACCTCAAGAGTGTGAAGCGCAGCTTGCGCAGCCTGCGTTTATCACCCAAGTCGATCAAGGCGATGGATGACTGATCGACCCTTGCGCAAGGTGCTGCAAATTTCATCGATTTGTCACCAATCCTCAGCAGAACGGTAAAGCATTCAAGCGAGTCTGAACTCCCCGCACTCGATCAGGGAGACAGACATGGCTCGTGATTTCGATGGCTCTTACCTACCTAGCGCCAAGGCTCGCAAACAGCAGGAAAAAGATCAGCGCCGCATGGAGTACCGCCGTGCGATCGAAAGCTACTGCGACCAACGACAACTGCTGCGCGACCTCGCGGATTACCCGGAGTTGCAGGCCCTCACGGTGTGGCAGACTTCAGCGGCAAATTCCCCGAAAAGCGCTCAACAAGCGCGCTGATCAGCGCACGTTCGCTGCGGATGAATGCCAAAAAGGCCAAGGCTACCGGTGACTGCCGCTTGGCCTTTGCCTGCACCACACACCAGCTGCGGTACAGCGGCAGTTCCTCCACCGGCAACTCTTTCAGCACGCCCATGGCCAGTTCCATGTTCACGGCATGGCGGGTCAGCAAGGCAATGCCTAGGCCGGCGATGACGCATTCGCGCTGGGCATCGGCCGAGGCGACCTCCAGCGTCTGGTTGAAGTGCACACGCTTGTCCTTGAAGTACTCTTCACAGGCTTTGCGGGTGCCTGAGCCCTGTTCACGGACCAGCAGGGTATGAGGCTCCAAGTCCTGCAGGCGCAAGTGCTCGAGTTTGCACAACGCATGGTCCGGCGGCGCCACGGCGATGATCGGGTTGTTGAGAAACGGCAGAAACTCCAGGCCCATGTCCTGCGGCACCATAGACATGATGATCAGGTCGTCACGGTTATCGGAAAGGCGCCGGATCGCTTGGGCGCGGTTGACGACGGTAAGGGTCAGGTTGACCTCAGGGTGACGTTGCTTGAAGGCGGCGAACAGGTGAGGAACGAAGTATTTGGCGCTGGATTCGATCGCCAGTTTCAGTTGCCCTTGCAGTGAGCCCTGCATGTCCGAAAGCTGCATGTCGAGGCTTTCCAGGCGCCCGAAAATATCCCGACTGGCGCGCTGCAGCGCCTCGGCGGCTTCGGTCAGGTAAAGCTTCTTACCGACGTATTCGAACAGCGGCTGCCCCACCAGCTCTTCCAGCTGACGGATTTGCAGACTAACGGCGGGTTGCGTCAGCGCCATTTCTTCGGCGGCGCGGCTGTACGAGCGCAAATCGCACACCTCATTGAAGACCTGTAGCTGACGCAATGTCATACGCATCAAGGACTTACGCATTTTAATTATGGGCTCCGGTAAAACCTTGTTACCTAACTATAAGCTTTTGCTAATACAGCCCCTAACAAATATTGATTTTTGTTTATCGACCTACAGCGCTAGGGTGAATATGCGACTGGCCAACGACACTTGGTCACGCGCCGACCGGTAGAACCGGCTCGATTGTTCCTACGGCTTTGGGAAGACTCCAGTGATAAAAAAAATCCTGATCGCCAACCGGGGTGAAATCGCAGTTCGCATCGTGCGTGCCTGCGCCGAGATGGGCATTCGCTCTGTCGCGATCTATTCCGACGCCGACCGTCACGCTTTGCACGTCAAGCGCGCTGACGAGGCCTACAGCATTGGTGCCGAGCCGCTGGCGGGCTACCTGAACCCGCGCAAGCTGGTGAACCTCGCTGTGGAAACCGGCTGTGATGCCCTGCACCCGGGCTACGGTTTCCTGTCGGAAAACGCGGAGCTGGCAGAGATCTGCGCCGAGCGCGGTATCAAGTTCATCGGCCCTGCCGCTGAAGTCATTCGCCGGATGGGCGACAAGACAGAAGCGCGCCGCACCATGATTCAGGCCGGCGTGCCCGTGACCCCAGGCACCGAAGGCAACGTTGCCGACATACACGAAGCGCTGAGCGAAGGCGAGCGTATCGGTTACCCGGTGATGCTCAAGGCCACCTCCGGCGGTGGCGGCCGGGGCATTCGCCGTTGCAATAGCCGTGAAGAGCTGGAGCAGAATTTCCCCCGCGTCATCTCCGAAGCTACCAAGGCCTTTGGTTCAGCGGAAGTGTTCCTGGAAAAGTGCATCGTCAACCCCAAGCACATCGAGGCGCAGATCCTGGGCGACAGCTTCGGCAATGTGGTGCACCTGTTCGAGCGTGATTGCTCGATCCAGCGCCGCAACCAGAAGCTCATCGAAATTGCCCCAAGCCCTCAACTCACGCCCGAACAGCGTGCCTACATCGGTGACCTGGCGGTCCGTGCAGCCAAGGCTGTGAACTACGAGAACGCCGGTACTGTGGAGTTCCTGCTCGCCGATGGCGAGGTGTACTTCATGGAAATGAACACTCGCGTGCAGGTCGAGCACACCATTACCGAAGAAATTACCGGTATCGATGTGGTTCGCGAGCAGATCCGTATCGCCTCGGGCCTGCCGCTGTCGGTCAAGCAGGAAGACATTCAGCACCGCGGCTACGCGTTGCAGTTCCGCATCAACGCTGAAGATCCGAAGAACAATTTTCTGCCCAGCTTCGGCAAGATCACCCGCTACTACGCCCCAGGCGGCCCGGGTGTGCGCACCGATACAGCGATCTACACCGGTTACACCATCCCACCGTTCTATGACTCCATGTGCCTGAAACTGGTGGTATGGGCGTTGACCTGGGAAGAAGCCATGGATCGCGGTCTGCGGGCCCTTGACGACATGCGCGTGCAAGGGGTGAAGACCACCGCCGCGTACTACCAGGAAATCCTGCGCAATCCGGAATTCCGTAGCGGCCAGTTCAACACCAGCTTCGTCGAAAGCCACCCTGAACTGACCAACTACTCGATCAAGCGCAAACCCGAAGAGCTGGCCCTGGCCATCGCCGCCGCCATCGCCGCCCACGCAGGCCTATGAATGCAGCTGCAAGCTGTGAGCGACCCGCTGCAAGCTGAAGCGAATCGGCTTTATCTTGCGGCCTGTAGCTTGAAGCTTGCCGCCATGAGGAGATAAGAATGTCCAAGAAGATCTTTGTTACCGACACAATCCTGCGTGACGCCCACCAGTCCCTGCTGGCTACCCGCATGCGTACCGAAGACATGCTGCCGATCTGCGACAAGCTCGACAAGGTCGGCTACTGGTCGCTGGAAGTCTGGGGCGGCGCCACGTTCGATGCCTGCGTGCGTTTCCTCAAGGAAGACCCGTGGGAGCGCCTGCGCAAACTGCGCAATGCGCTGCCAAACACCCGCTTGCAGATGCTGCTGCGCGGGCAGAACCTGCTGGGCTACCGCCACTACAGCGATGACGTGGTCAAGGCGTTCGTCGCCAAAGCAGCGGTCAACGGTATCGATGTGTTCCGCATCTTCGATGCCATGAACGACGTGCGCAACCTGCGCGTGGCCATCGAGGCGGTCAAGGCTGCTGGTAAGCACGCCCAAGGTACCATCGCTTACACCACCAGCCCCGTGCACACCATCGAAGCCTTCGTGAACCAGGCCAAGCAGATGGAAGCCATGGGTTGCGACTCGGTAGCGATCAAGGACATGGCTGGCCTTCTGACCCCGTATGCCACCGGCGAGCTGGTCAAGGCGCTGAAGGCCGAGCAGTCGCTGCCGGTGTTCATCCATTCCCACGATACTGCAGGCCTGGCCGCCATGTGCCAGCTCAAGGCTGTGGAAAACGGTGCAGACCATATCGACACCGCCATTTCGAGCTTCGCCTGGGGCACCAGCCACCCGGGTACCGAATCGATGGTCGCCGCGCTCAAGGGCAGCGAGTTCGATACCGGTCTGGACCTGGAACTGCTGCAGGAAATCGGCCTGTACTTCTATGCCGTGCGCAAGAAGTACCACCAGTTCGAAAGCGAGTTCACTGCGGTGGACACCCGCGTGCAGGTCAACCAGGTGCCAGGCGGGATGATTTCCAACCTTGCCAACCAGCTCAAGGAGCAGGGCGCGCTCAACCGCATGAACGAAGTGCTGGCCGAAATCCCACGGGTGCGAGAAGACCTGGGCTTCCCACCGCTGGTGACCCCGACCTCGCAGATCGTCGGTACCCAGGCGTTCTTCAACGTACTGGCCGGCGAACGCTACAAGACCATCACCAACGAAGTGAAGCTGTACCTGCAGGGCGGTTATGGCAAAGCGCCGGGTGTGGTCAACGAGCAACTGCGCCGCCAGGCGATCGGCAGCGAAGACGTGATCGATGTGCGCCCGGCCGATCTTCTCAAGCCGGAAATGACCAAACTGCGTGCCGATATCGGCGCCTTGGCGCGCAGCGAGGAAGATGTGCTTACCTTCGCCATGTTCCCGGATATCGGCCGTAAGTTCCTCGAGGAGCGTGAAGCCGGCACCCTGACGCCCGAAGCGCTGCTGCCGATCCCGGAAGCCGGTGCAGTCGCCGCCCCGGGTGGGGAAGGCGTGCCGACCGAGTTCGTCATCGACGTGCACGGTGAAACCTACCGCGTCGACATCACTGGCGTTGGCGTCAAGGCAGAAGGCAAACGCCACTTCTACCTGTCGATCGACGGCATGCCGGAAGAAGTGGTGTTCGAGCCCCTCAACGAATTTGTCGGCGGCGGCAGCAGCAAGCGCAAGCAGGCCAGCGCGCCAGGCCACGTCAGCACGACCATGCCGGGCAACATCGTCGATGTGCTGGTCAAGGAAGGCGACACCGTCAAGGCCGGCCAGGCGGTGCTGATCACCGAAGCGATGAAGATGGAAACCGAAGTGCAGGCGGCCATCGCCGGCAAGGTCGTAGCCATCCACGTGGCCAAGGGCGATCGCGTGACGCCGGGTGAGATCCTGATCGAGATCGAGGGCTGACATAAGCCCTCATCTACAAGCGGTTAACCTCTGGGGAGCGGATGCTCCCCTTTTTTTGCGTGGCTGTCAGGCCCTTGGCGAAGCGCGCGGCGCTCGATCTGAAGGCCAGCTCACGCATCACTCGGCGCAGCTGGGCCTAGCGCTGATAGCCCTTGCCAAAATGCCGCTCCAGCCTGGCCTGGGCCAGTTCGAGCAGGATCGACAACACCCAGTAGATCACCGCAGCTGTCGTCAGCATCTCCAGGTAGCGATAGCTTGAGCGGCCATACGACTGGGCCAGGAACATCACTTCCCAGACACCCATCACCGAAATCAGCGACGAGTCCTTGAGCATCGAGATGAACTGGTTGGCGGTCGGCGGGATGATGGTGCGCATGGCCTGCGGCAGGGTGATGTGCCAGAAGATCGCCACCGGGCGCATGCCCAGGGCGAGCGCTGCCTGGCGCTGGCCCACGGCAACGCCAATGATGCCGGCCCGGAAGATTTCGCTCAGGTAAGCACCATAGTTGAGCGACAGGGCGATGATGCCCGCTGCGATTGCACCTGGCACCAGGCCCACTTGGGGCAAGCCGAGGTAGATCAACAGGATCTGGATCAGCAGTGGCGTGCCGCGGAAGAACGAGGTGTAGAAGCTCGCCACGCCGAACAGTAGCGCGCTGTTTGATAACCGCGCCAGGGCGGCGGCAAAGCCCAGCAGCACCGATATCACCATGGAGCACAAGCACAGGAACAGGGTCAGCGCAGCGCCCTGGAGGAACCCGTTGGGCCCTAGCTTGAAGCCTGCCAGGTTGGGGAATTTCTCGACGATGATCGAGAATTTCAGATCAAAACTGAGAAAGAAGCCCACGAACAGCAGCAGCAACACCAGCCACGTCAGGTACAGACGGGTGCGAAAGCCGAAAAGGCTTGAACCCGTCGAGGCGGCGACGGGTTTGGGGGCAGGTTGATGGGCGCTCATTTACTGATGTCGGCGCCGATCCACTTCTGCGACAGCTTGGCCAGCGTGCCATCGGCCTTCAGCTCGGCGAACACCTGGCGCAGCTTGGCGTCCCACTCCGGGTCGCCTTTCTCGATGGCGACCGCGTTGGGCTCTTCGTACAGCGGCTCGCCTGCCAGTTTGAAGCGCTTGTCCTGATCCAGGCGTGGTTGCGCGGTCACCAGGTTGGTCAGGATCGCATCCAGGCGCACGCCTGCTCCCAGGCCGAGGTCCTGGAAGGCGACGTTGTCGGTGTCATAGGGGGCAATCTGGACAAAATCGAAGGGGTACTCGATTTTCTTGTCTTCCGCGCCTTCGATCACCAGGTTCTTGTTCAGGTAGCTCTCGTAGCTGGAGGCACTGGTCAGGCCGACCTTGAGGCCGTTGAGGTCCTTGGCCGAGTGAATCCGCTCATCCTTGGCATTGACCACGATCACCGCAGGCGAAGCGTAGTACTCGACCGGGAAATCGAACACCTGGGCGCGGGCTTTGCTCGGCGTCATCGAACAGATGCACAGGTCGTAGCGACCACTCCAGCGGCCCGCAGCAATGACATCCCAGGAGGGCGTTTCCAGCCGCAGCTTTACGCCGAGCTTGGCCGCGACCGCCTTGGCGACATCGACGTCAAAACCATCGAGCTGGTTCTGGTCATTGAGGAAGGAGAACGGTGGGTAGCTCTCCATCAATACGTTGACGACTTCCTTGCGCGACTCGACGCGGTCCAGTGTGGCACCGGCAAAGGCTGCAGAGGTGGCGCTGAGGGCCAGAAGGCCTGCGCAAAGCAAGGAGGGCAAACGCATGAAGACACCTGAAAAAGTTGTTAAAAAAACAGATTTCGATATTTAATAGTTATAAGCTTAAAGCCACCAGTGAATATTATTCATATCAATATAAGCGGAAGTTATATGGGCGACCGGACGTTGGAAATTCTTGATGGCGGTATGGGTCGGGAGCTGCAGCGCCGAGGCGCGCCGTTCCGCCAGCCGGAGTGGTCGGCACTTGCACTGAGCGAAGCGCCGGACGCCGTAGTGGCGGTGCATGCCGCTTATATCGAAGCCGGTGCCGGGGTGATCACCAGCAACAGTTATGCAGTGGTGCCATTCCACATTGGTGAAGGCCGCTTCGCCGATGAAGGCTTCGCCCTGGCCGCCACCGCTGGTCAGCTGGCGCGTACGGCGGCGGATGCCAGCCCACGGCCAGTGCGAGTCGCTGGTTCATTGCCACCGCTGTTCGGCTCCTACCGCCCTGACCTGTTCGAGCCGCAGCGTGTGGCTGAGGTCCTGCTCCCATTGGTGGTGGGCTTGGCACCGTATGTGGATCTGTGGCTGGCCGAGACCCAGAGTGCGATCGCAGAAGTGCAGGCAATTGCCGCCCAGCTGCCTGCAGACGGCAAGCCGCTGTGGGTGTCGTTCACCTTGCAGGATGAAGAGGTCGGCGACGTACCGATGCTGCGCTCTGGTGAAACTGTGAGCGCAGCTGCCGAAGCGGTGGTAAGGCTGGGCGTCAAAGCCATGCTGTTCAACTGCAGCCAGCCGGAAGTGATCGGTGCTGCCATCGACGCCGCGCGCGAAGTGTTCGAGCGCCAGGGTGTGGACATCGCCATCGGCGCCTATGCCAACGCGTTCCCGCCGCAACCCAAGGACGCCACCGCCAACGATGGCCTGGATGAGTTGCGCGAAGACCTCGACCCGCCGGGTTACCTGAGCTGGGCCCAGGACTGGCGCCAGCGTGGTGCCAGCCTGCTTGGCGGATGCTGTGGCATCGGCCCAGAGCACATCGCTGAGCTCAAGCGTAACCTGAGCTGAACTTCAGCCCTGCTCGCGACAGGCTTCCAGCGTTTTCGACTGACCTTCGGGGCGCTGGTTGTCGGCACTCAGCCAGCGCTCGAAAGCCGCCGCCACGGCAGGCCACTCCTCATCGATAATCGAGTACCAGGCCGTGTCGCGGTTCTGGCCCTTGATCACCATGTGATTGCGGAACACACCCTCGTAGGTGAAGCCAAAGCGCTCTGCTGCGCGCTTGGAGCGGGTATTGGCGTTGTTGCACTTCCATTCCAGCCGGCGATTACCCAGTTCAAACCCTAGCTTGCCCAGCAGGTATACCGCCTCGGTGCCTTTGGGGGAGCGTTGCATGGCTGCACCGAAGGCGATATGCCCGATCTCGATGCGGCCATGGGCAGGCACGATCGACATCAGGCTGAGCATGCCTTGTACCTGGCCGCTGCTGCGGTCGATGACGCTGTAAAAAAGCGGATCGCGGCTGGCAGCATTGTCTGCAAGCCATTGATCGAACGGACCACGCTCGGCGAACGGGCCATAGGGCAGGTAGTCCCACAGTGCGGGATCGCAGTGCGGACCTTGCAGCACCTCCCAGAGATCGTCGGCATGCCGCGCCGGGTCGAGCTTCTCCAGACGGATGAAACGCCCTTCAAGCGGCTCGGCCTGGGGCAGGGCTGCAGGTTGCCAGTTACTTGGTTGACTCATGCGTTGCTCCCGTCTCACAGCGTTTGGCGAAATTGGATGAAGCCGGGTCGCTCTGCGACCTGCTCGTACAAGCCGATGGCGGTCGTGTTGGTTTCATGCGTCAGCCAGTGCACCTTGCAGCAGCCGGCCGCTTTGGCACTGGCGTTGACCCGTTCGATCAGTTGACGGCCAACGCCCAGGCCGCGCTGCTCGCTGTCAACGTACAGGTCCTGCAGGTAGCAGGCGTTACCAATGCTCCAGTTGGTTCGATGATAGATCCAGTTGACCATGCCTACCGCCTTGCCATCGAGCCAGGCCAGTGCCGAGTGGGTCGGCTCCTGTGGGTCGAGGATGCGTTGCCATGTCACGGCGCTGACTTCATCGGCCAGTTCGGTTTGATAAAAGCGCAGGTAGGCCTGCCACAGGTGCAGCCATGCAGCATGGTCGTTGGCGCTGACGGGGCGCAGGATGATGTTCGGCATGGGGATGTTCCTTCAGGGCGTACGCATCTGCGCTGCCAGTTGATTGTTGAGCGGGTCGGTACTGCTGGCCAAGCCTTGGCGCACACCTTCCATGTCCTGCGCCGAGCGGTTCTGGCTGAGTTTGCGTGCACCCTGCAGCCGCGCGATGGGCAGACGGAAGCCGACGATGGCGCGGAGCATGCCTTCGATGTAATCGCTGGGTGCATCGGTGACTTTCCATGGGGCGCTGCGCCCTTGTTCGTGCAGGTCGGTCAGGCGGCTGACGATATCCAGCAGGTCGGGGCCGCCTTGCACCACCTCAGCGGCGCCGTAGGCATGCACCGCCAGGTAGTTCCAGGTGGGTACCACCTTGGGGTTGTCGAGCTTGCTCGGGTAGTAGCTGGGGCTGACATAAGCGTCTGGGCCGGTGAATACCAACAAGGCTTCTACACCTTGCTCCAAGGCCTGCCACTGAGGGTTGGCACGGGCCAGATGGCCGTAAACGGTGCCCAACTCACCTTCGCTGGCATCGATCAACACGGGTATGTGACTGGCCAGCAGGCCGTGTTCGCCGTGGGTGACGAGCAGGGCCAGGCGGGTTTCGCGCATCTGTTGATGCAGGCGCTCAAGGTTGTGTTCCTGGTGCGGTTTGCTGTTGTACATGAGCCGATCCTTGTCGATTGGCTCCATCGTAGGCAGGCTATTGGTTCAGGTTAAGAGCCATTGACGATGATTTTGATAGGTCCAATGCGATGAGCGAGCACCCTTTGGTATTGCCATTCGATCCTGCCGGGATCGTCCTCGACCAGCGCCGAGGGTTGAGTCAGCAGCTGTATAAAGCGCTGCGTGCTCGGGTGCTGGATGGACGCTTGAGCAGCGGCACGCGCCTGCCGGCGACACGAGACCTGGCAAGCATGCTCTCGCTCTCGCGCAACAGCGTGGTACGGGCCTATGACCAGCTTTACGCCGAGGGCTACATAGAAAGCCGGGTAGGAGACGGCACCTACGTTTGTCATCTGCCAAAACTATCCACACAACTGTCCACAGGGTTATCCCATGGCTTATCAACAGGGTTATCCACAAAATGCCCGGAAAGCACTGAGGATTTATCCAGGTGTGAACGCTCCAGCGAGCGCCTGGAGCGTCTGAAAAATAACCATCTGCCATCCCCAAAAGCCGGCCCGTCACGGGCATTTCGAGTAGGTGTTCCAGCGTTCGACCTGTTCCCTTTCAACGTCTGGGCCAAGCTGCAAGCGGGCTTCTGGCGAAACCCAGATCCAGCGCAGCTTGGTTATGGCGACCCGGCGGGCGAGCCATTGTTGCGTGAGTTGATCGCTGCGTATCTACGTCGGTCACGGGGCATGTCGTGCACGGCTGGACAAATTGTGATCACCAATGGTGCGCAGGAGGCCATAAGCCTTTGTGCACAGCTGTTGATGCAACCGGGGGATGAGGTGGCTGTGGAAAACCCCGGGTATCGTGCCGCCGTGCATGCCTTTGCCGTGGCGGGTGGGCGGGTGAGAGGCGTGCCGGTAGATGAAGAGGGCCTGGACTGCGCCAGGCTTGCCCACGCTGGCGACTGTCGCTTGGTTTACGTCACCCCAGCGCACCAGTATCCGACAGGGGTAACCATGAGCCTGGCCCGCCGCTTGGCGTTGCTGGCCTGGGCCGAGCGCCAGGATGGCTGGATCATCGAAGATGACTACGACGGTGAATACCGTTATAACGGAGCACCGCTGGCTCCGTTGGCGGCTTTGGACCGGCAAGGGCGAGTGCTGTATGTCGGTACCTTCGGCAAGATCGCTTTTCCAGCGCTGCGCCTTGGCTACTTGGTATTGCCGGAGCGTTTGGTGCAGGCTTTCAGCCAGGGCAGGGCGCTGGCAGTGCGGCATTCAGAAGTGGGAACCCAGTGTGTGATGGCTGAGTTCATGGCTCAGGGGCATTTTCAGCGGCACGTACGCCGCATGCGCCGTGCGGCGCTGAGCCGGCGCAACGTGCTGAAGGCCGGGTGGCCTGGTGATGTGTCGGGGCTGGCGGCGATGCCGGACGTTGCAGCGGGGCTGCATGTGAAGGTCGATGTGGATAACTTTGCGCGCGAGCAAGAGTTGGTGGCCAAGGCCGAGGCGGTGGGTGTGGAGGTGAACCCACTTAGCAGTTACTGGCTTGAGGACAGTGAGGTGCCTGTGGATAAACGTGCGGGGCTGGTGCTCGGGTTTGCGGCAGTACCAGAAGGGGAGATTGCCGAGGCGTTGATGCGCTTGCGTAAGGCTTGGAGATAAACCCCGCCTGGAATCGCGAACGGCCCGCAAAGCGGGCCTCGCAGTGTTGCATGCTGCTCACGCCGTCGGGCCGCAAAGCGGCCCGGGGGGCTGATCAGAACGCCGGAACCACAGCGCCTTTGTATTTCTCGGTGATGAACTGCTTCACCTCAGGCGAGTGCAGTGCAGCCGCCAGTTTCTTCATGTCTTGCGAATCCTTGTTGTCCGGGCGGGCAACGAGGATGTTCACGTACGGCGAGTCGCTGCCTTCGATGGCCAGAGCGTCTTTTTCCGGGTTCAGTTTGGCTTCCAGCGCGTAGTTGGTATTGATCAGGGCAGCATCGACCTGGGTCAGTACACGCGGGATGGTGGCCGCTTCGAGCTCACGGAACTTCACGTTCTTCGGGTTACCGACAACGTCCTTCACGGTCGACAGGATATTGCTGTTGTCCTTGAGCTTGATGACCCCGGCCTTGTCCAGCAGCAGCAAGGCACGGCCGCCATTGGTGGCGTCGTTGGGGATGACCACGGTGGCGCCGGTAGGCAGTTCGTCGAGCTTCTTGATCTTGGTCGAGTAGACGCCCAGCGGCTCGATGTGCACGCCGGCAACGCTGACCAGGTCGGTACCCTTGGCCTTGTTGAACTCATCCAGGTACGGCTGGTGCTGGAAGAAGTTGGCATCCAGGCGCTTTTCGGCGACTTGTACGTTTGGCTGGATGTAGTCGGTGAATTCTTTCACCTTCAGGTTTACACCCTCTTTCTCCAGCTGTGGTTTGACGAAGTTGAGAATTTCGGCGTGCGGCACCGGGGTAGCGGCGACGGTCAAGTCACCGGCGTGGGCCGAAAACGCCGCGACAGCGGCAGCGACAGCAAGCAGCTTCTTCATGAATCACTCCTTGTGAGGGCCGCGACGGCCCCCGAACGGGTCGGCCAGGCCGACCCCATTGGGGTTACTTACGGGAAAAATGCACGACCAGTTTGTCGCCCACGCTCTGCAGTACTTGAACCAGAACCAGCAGCAGTACCACGGTGACTACCATTACATCGGTCTGGAAACGCTGGTAGCCGAAGCGGATGGCCAGGTCGCCAAGGCCGCCAGCGCCGACCACGCCGGCCATGGCGGTGTACGACACCAAGGTGATGGCAGTGACGGTAATGGCCGCGAAGATGCCCGGGCGGGCCTCTGGCAACAACGCACTGGTGATGATCTGGCGGGTGGTGGCGCCCATCGACTGGGTGGCCTCGATGATGCCGCGGTCCACTTCACGCAGGGCGGTTTCCACCAGGCGGGCGAAGAACGGCGTGGCACCCACCACCAGCGGGGGAATGGCGCCGGCAACGCCCAGCGAGGTGCCGGTGATCAGCACGGTGACCGGGATCATCACGATCAGCAGGATGATGAACGGCAGCGAGCGCAGAATGTTGACCACCAGCGACAGCAGCGCATACACACCCCGCTGTTCGAACATCTGCTTCGGCCCGCAGAGGAACAGCAGCACGCCCAGTGGCAGGCCCAGCAGCACGGTGAAGAACAGCGAACCGAACAGCATGATCATGGTGTCGATGGTGGCCAACCAGATTTCGGCCCAGTCGACGTTGGCGAAGAAATTCAGGGCGTCCATCAACGCAGTACCTCCATATGTACGTCAGCTGCCGAGAAGCGGTCGAACGCGGCTTGCATGTCGCCGCCGGTGACGGCCAGGGTCAGCTGCCCATAGGGCACATCCTTGATGCGGTCGATACGCCCGGCGAGGATGCTGTAGTCCACGCCGGTTTCGCGGGCCACGGTACCCAGCAGCGGCGCGTAGGTGGCGTCGCCCTGGAAGGTCAGGCGCACGATACGGCCCGGGACGTGGGCAAAATCGTCACGCTGTTCACCTTCATCGACCTGCTCGTCTTCCTGGACAAAGCGTTTGGTGGTGGGGTGCTGCGGGTGCAGGAACACGTCGGCCACCGAGCCTTGCTCGACTATGTGGCCGGCATCCATCACCGCGACGCGGTCGCAGACCCGGCGGATCACGTCCATTTCGTGGGTGATCAGCACGATGGTCAGCTTCAGCTCACGGTTGATCTCGGCCAGCAACTGCAGCACCGATGCGGTGGTCTGCGGGTCGAGGGCGCTGGTGGCTTCGTCGCACAGCAGAATCTTGGGGTTGGTCGACAGGGCGCGGGCGATGCCGACGCGCTGCTTCTGCCCGCCGGAGAGCTGTGCCGGGTACTTTTTGGCGTGATCCGACAGGCCCACCCGGGCCAGCAGCTGCGTGACACGCTTGTCGATTTCGGCCCGCGACAGCTCGCCCGCCAGCGTCAGCGGCAGGGCGACATTGTCGGCGACGGTCTTGGAGGCCAGCAGGTTGAAGTGCTGGAAGATCATCCCGACCTGCTGGCGGAAGCCGCGCAGCTGGGTGGCGTTGAAGGCGGTGACGTCTTCACCGTCGACGATGATCTTCCCGCCCGAGGGCTCTTCCAGCCGGTTGATCAGGCGCAGCATGGTGCTTTTGCCTGCCCCGGAGTGGCCGATCAGGCCGAACACCTGGCCGTCTTCGATGGTCAGGGTGGTTGGGTTCAGAGCGGGGATTTCCCTACCGGCGACGCGGTAGGTCTTGTGTACATGTTGGAACTCGATCACGTAGCGAACCTTGTGGGGCGCATGGAATTTGGGTCAGCGGTTGGCTGGGGTGGCGCATTTTAGCCTTTTCCAATAGGTGTTCTTAGCATTTATTTCGTAATGGACCAATCCATCAGGCATAACGCGACAACTGGTAATCCCGATTGAACGCTCGTCAAAGCCCTCTAGTCACTACTTGAACCAGCCCGAACAGGGCAAGCCTGAAGACTGATGAGGAAAGCCGACCATGACCAGCAAGAAAACGGACGCGCCCAAGCACAGTGAGGCCGCCGGCACGCAGACCCCCGACCGCGCCAATACCAACGCCAAGCTGCAGAGCCTGGAGGCGTTTCGCAGCGATGCCACTGGCCAGGCCTTGCGAACCAACCAGGGTGTGAAGGTAGCCGACAACCAGAACAGCCTCAAAGCTGGTGCTCGCGGGCCCTCGCTGCTCGAAGACTTCATCATGCGCGAGAAGATCACCCACTTCGACCACGAGCGCATTCCCGAGCGTATCGTCCACGCCCGGGGTACCGGTGCCCACGGTTACTTCCAGAGCTACGGCAACCATAGCGAACTGACCAAGGCCGGTTTCCTCCAGGACCCGGAAAAGATCACCCCGGTCTTCGTGCGGTTCTCCACCGTGCAGGGGCCGCGTGGCTCGGGTGACACCGTACGCGACGTGCGTGGTTTCGCCGTCAAATTTTATACCGATGAGGGCAATTTCGACCTCGTTGGCAACAACATGCCGGTATTTTTCATTCAGGATGCCATCAAGTTTCCCGACTTCGTACACGCGGTCAAACCTGAACCGCACAATGAAATTCCCACCGGCGGCTCGGCCCACGATACGTTCTGGGATTTTGTCTCGCTGGTACCAGAGTCGGCGCACATGGTCATCTGGGCCATGTCCGACCGCGCCATCCCGCGCAGCCTGCGGATGATGGAGGGCTTTGGCGTGCATACCTTCCGCCTGGTCAATGCCCAAGGCGTGGCCAGCTTCGTCAAGTTCCACTGGAAGCCACGCCAGGGCGTGCATTCGGTACTGTGGGACGAAGCCCAGAAGCTGGCAGGCAAGGACACTGACTACCATCGCCGCGACCTGTGGGAAGCGATCGAAACGGGCGATTACCCCGAGTGGGAACTGGGTGTGCAGATCGTTCCGGAAGCTGATGAGCACAAGTTCGATTTCGACCTGCTGGACCCGACCAAGCTGATCCCCGAGGAGCTTGTGCCGGTGACGCCGCTTGGCAAGATGGTGCTCAACCGCAACCCGGACAACTTCTTCGCCGAGACCGAGCAGGTGGCGTTCTGCCCTGGCCATATCGTGCCGGGCATCGACTTCAGCAACGACCCGCTGCTGCAGGGCCGCCTGTTCTCCTATACCGACACCCAGATCAGCCGCCTTGGCGGGCCTAACTTCCACGAGATCCCGATCAACCGGCCGGTAGCGCCGAACCACAGTGGCCAGCGTGATGCCATGCATCGCATGACCATCGACAAGGGCCGTGCTTCCTACGAGCCCAACTCGATCGATGGCGGCTGGCCGCGGGAAACGCCGCCGGCGGCGCAAGATGGTGGCTTCGAGAGCTATCAGGAGCGCATCGAGGCACACAAGATCCGCCAGCGCAGCGAGTCGTTCGGCGATCACTTCTCGCAGGCGCGGCTGTTCTTCCAGAGCATGAGCCCGACCGAGCAGCAGCACATCATCAAGGCCTACAGCTTTGAATTGGGCAAGGTGGAGCGCGAAGCAATCCGCGCGCGTGAGGTCAATGAGATTCTGGCCAATATCGACCTGAAGCTGGCAGCGGCAGTGGCGGCCAACCTCGGTTTGCCGGCGCCCAAGCAGGGTACGGTTCAGGTCAAAGCAAGCAAGCTTGCGCAGTCCAAGGCCTTGAGCCAGATGAACCACCCTGGAGATGTGGGCATCAAGGGACGCAAGATTGCCCTTGTGGTCGCCGATGGCGTGGACTCCGCGAGCGTCGACAAACTGGTCAAAGCGCTCGAAGCACAAAGCGCGCGGCCCATGCTCTTGGGGCCATCTTCGGCGCCGGTGAAGAGCGCCGATGGCAAGCCACTGCCGGTGGACGCTTCGATCGAGGGTATGCCGTCGGTCATGTTCGACGCGATAGTGGTACCGGGAGGTAAGGCTTCAATCGATGCCTTGAGCGGCAGTGGCGTCGCCAAGCACTTCCTGCTTGAGGGTTACAAGCATTTGAAGGCGATGGTGTTGGCCAAAGAGGCCAAAGCGTTGGTCGGCAGCTTGGGCCTGAAAGAGGACAAGGGCCTGCTGCTAGGGGATGATCAGAAGACAGTGGATGCCTTCGTCAAAGCCGTGGAAGGGCATCGGGTCTGGGAGCGGGAGGCTGCTGCAGAAGCGATTCCTGCGTAGGGCGCTGCTGCGATACCCATCGCCGGTTGCCGGCGATGGGGCCCTGAAGTATCAACGCTGATGGGGTACCAACACCACCTGAGCGGGCAACGTGCGCTGAATCTCGTGCTTTTGCTGGAGTTCGAACCCGCTGTCGATCTTGCGAACCCGCTTTTCCAGCAAGGTCTTCAACCAAGGTGCATCTTCGGTGCGAGGTACCTGGAACACCACTTCGCACTGATAATTCACCACATCGATGGCAATCTCATCGAGCTGTCGGCGCATGGCACGGATGTCCGTGGTATTCAGCGCAATGACCGTGCTGGGCGCAGCCGGGTCAATCACCCGCGCCTTGGGCCTGGCCTCGGCAGCTTTCAAGGCAGCCTCGGCTTTTTCCAGCTCAGCCTTGCGTGCCTGCGAGACCGCGTCCCCGCCAGTCACGGCAGGGGCCTGTGGCATCAGGGCGCGGGCGCGTGCCAGGGCGGTTGCGGCAGCGTTTACGTCACCCTTCTGAAGGACGATCTGGCTGCGTTTGAGGTAAGCCTCAGCCAGTTGCCGCTGGTAGTGTTCCAGGCGGCCAACGTCTGGCGATTGAGCCTGCAGCGAGGCAAGCTGATCTTCGGCTGTGGCCAATTCATTGCTGTTGATGCTTTGCTGCAGCTGCTGCCAGGCATCGGCTTGGGCAGGTGCACCTGTCTGCTCGACCGGCGCGCTCGAACAAGCGGCCAGGAACAGGGAAAACGCGGCAACAAGCAGATAACGGGATGCGAACGGCTTCATTCCTGCGACTCTCTATTTGCGCAAAAAGCGAGCAAGTCTACACCCAGGTGCGCACGCTCGAAAACAAGTCTTACAGACCCTTTACCCGCGAAAAGGTTGCAGGGTGTGCCATGGCGCACCCTGGAATTCAACGTTTGGGCAGGGCCAGGCTCAGCAAGAATAGCACTGCCGCGCAGACCACGATCGACGGGCCGGCCGGTGTGTCCTTGAACCAGGACATGGCCAGGCCACCGCAGACGGCCGTGACGCCCAGCAGGCTGGCCCCCAATGCCATCTGCTCTGGCGAGCGCGCATGGCGTTGCGCCGCAGCGGCAGGGATGATCAGCAAAGAGGTGATCAACAGCACGCCGACGATCTTCATGGCGACGGCGATGACGACGGCAATCAGCAGCATCAGCGCCAGGCGCAGGCCTGCGACTGGCAGGCCTTCGACCATGGCCAGCTCTTCGTGAACGGTAACCGCCAGCAACGGTCGCCAAAGGACTGCCAGCAGCACCAGCACCAGCGCGCTGCCGGCCAGGATCCAGGCCAGGTCAGTGGTACTGATGGCCAGCAAGTCGCCGAACAGGTAGGCCATCAGGTCGATGCGTACATCGTGCATGAAGCTCAGCACCACCAGGCCCAGCGACAACGTACTGGGGGCGAGAATGCCGAGCAGCGTGTCAGAGGCCAATGGTTGGCGTTGCTGCAGGGTCACCAGAAGGATCGCCAGCAACAGGCACCCCACGGTTACCGCCAGCGCCGGGCTGACGTCCAGCACGAAGCCCATGGCCACGCCCAGCAGCGCTGCGTGGGACAAGGTATCGCCGAAGTAGGCCATGCGCCGCCACACCACGAAAGAGCCCAGCGGCCCCGCCACCAGCGCCAGGGAAAGACCCGCGAGCAGGGCGTAAAGAAGAAAATCAGCCATGCTTGCAGTGGTCTCCGTGTACATGTGGGCCAGGGGCGACCACCGAGCCATGCAGGTCGTGGCTGTGATCATGGTGGTGGTGATAGACGGCCAGGCTCGGTGCGTTCTGGCCGAACAGTTCGACGAAGGCTGGGTCGTTGCTGACCTGCTCTGGGTGGCCGGAGCAGCAGACATGGCGGTTGAGGCAGACCACCTGGTCGGTGGCGCTCATGACCAGGTGCAAGTCGTGCGAGACCATCAATACGCCGCAACCATGGCGGTCGCGCAGGCGGGTGATGAGGTTGTACAACTCGGTCTGGCCGACCACGTCCACGCCTTGTACCGGCTCATCCAGTACCAGCAGCTGGGGCTCGCGCAGCAGCGCCCTGGCCAGCAGCACACGCTGCATCTCGCCGCCGGAGATGGTCTGGATCGGGCTGTCGATGACCTGTTCGGCGCCCACTTCCTGCAGTGCCGACAACGCGGCCTGCCGGCCAACACCGGGTACCAGGCGCAGAAAGCGCAGCACTGACAACGGCAGGGTCGCGTCCACCTGGATTTTTTGCGGCATGTAGCCGATACGCAGCTTCGGCTTGCGCCAGACGGTGCCGCGATGCGGCTTGAGCAGCCCGAGCACAGCGCGTACCAGGGTGGTCTTGCCTGCGCCGTTGGGCCCGATCAGCGTAACGATCTGGCCGGGCGCCACCGACAGGTCGATGCTGTCGAGCACGGCCTCGCCACCGAACGTGACGCCAACCTGCTCCAGGCGGATCAGCGCGTCACTCATGCCGCGCCCCGGCAATTGCCGCACAGGCCGACAATTTCTACCGTCTGCGTTTCTACGCTGAAACCCACGCCCTTGGCGCTGGCGAGGATCGCATCGCTGATGCTGTCCTGCTCCAGTTCGATGGCGATGTGGCATTCGCGGCAGATCAGGAACTGGCCTTGGTGCACGTGCTCTGGGTGGCTGCAACCGATGAAGGCATTGAGTGAGGCGATGCGGTGTACCAGGCCGTTTTCCAGCAGGAAATCCAGCGCCCGATAAACGGTAGGTGGCGCAGCACGCCGGCCATCCTGTTCGCTGAGCACGGCGAGGATGTCGTAGGCGCCCAGCGGCTTGTGGCTCTGCCACACCAGCTCCAGCACACGCCGGCGCAAGGCGGTCAGGCGCAGGCCCTGGCGCGTGCACAGCACCTCAGCCTCGGTCAGGGCGCTGTGCACGCAGTGAGAGTGATCGTGGGGGCGGTGGGCCAGCGGCGTGATGGACATGGGCAGCGACGGTTCTGGACAGAGACGTTATTATGTTACCCGTTTCTATCGAGTCGAGTATTCACAGTGTCCCGATTGCTTGTGCTTTTTGTCGCTTTTATCGCCTGCTCGGCGCAAGCCGACGTCCGTGTGCTGACCAGTATCAAACCGTTGCAGCAGATTGCCGCGGCTGTGCAGGACGGGGTAGGCACCCCCGAAGTGCTGCTGCCTCCGGGTGCCTCGCCACACCACTACGCCCTGCGCCCATCCGACGTGCGCCGCGTCGGCGATGCCGATCTGCTGTACTGGATCGGCCCCGACATGGAAGGCTTCCTGCCGCGGGTGCTGGGCAGCCGCAGCAAACCTGTCGTGGCTGTTCAGTCGTTACCGGGTATGCACCTGCGTCACTTTGGCGAGGACAGCCATTCACACGATGAAGCAGCGCATGACGATCATGACCATGATCATCGTCCGGGCAGCCTGGACGCGCATCTGTGGTTGTCGTCAGTCAACGCCAGGGTGATTGCGGCGAAGATGGCAGCGGACCTGGCGTCTGCGGACCCTGCCAACGCTGCGCGCTACCAGAGCAACCTGAAAGCCTTCACCGGGCGCCTCGATAGCCTGGATGCACGCATCAAGGCGCGGGTGGCGGGTGTTGCCGACAAGCCCTACTTCGTGTTCCACGAAGCCTTTGACTACTTCGAGTCTGCTTATGGGCTCAAGCACACGGGTGTGTTCAGTGTGGCCGCCGAGGTGCAGCCTGGCGCACAGCATGTCGCGGCCATGCGCAAGCGCCTGCAGGAAGTGGGCAAAACCTGCGTGTTCAGTGAGCCGCCGCTGCGGCCGCGCTTGGCTGAAACGCTGACGGCCGGGCTGCCGGTGCGCTTGGCGGAGCTGGATGCATTGGGCGGGAATGACCCAGTGGATGCCCTGGGCTACGAGCGTTTGCTGGAAAAGCTGGGCGGTGACCTGGCAGGGTGCCTGGAGCAGCTCTAGCGCCTGTACTGGCCTGTCGTCGGCAAACCAGCCCCACTTCGACCGCATGGCATTCAAGCGCTGTGCGGCACCTGTGGGGCTGGCTTGCCAGCGTCAGGGCACTGAGATCAGAGGGCGAACGGCAGGTGCAAGGCCACTTGCTGGCGCTGCGCCAGACGCACCTCGAACTCGGCAGGGTCATGGATCATCACATCCATCCCGGCAAACGACTCGGCCGCGATCAAACGCGACAGCCAGAAACGCACGCACCCTACCCGCAACATCTGCGGCCAGAGCTCGGCCTCGGCTGCCGTGAACGGCCGTAGCGCGGCATAGGCCGCCAGCAGGGCCTGGGCACGCGGCATATCGATCGCACCGGTTTCATCCAGGCACCAGTCATTCACGGTGATGGCGATGTCGTACAGCATCGGCCCTGAGCAGGCATTGTAGAAGTCGATGACGCCGGTCAGGTGGGTGCCTTCGAACATCACGTTGTCGCGGAACAGGTCGGCATGCAGGTTGGCCCGGGGCAATGCCAGGATCTGCGCTTTGTGCGCGATGATTTCGTCCAGCGCTGGCTGCAGCAAGGCAACCTGGTCTGCCGAGAGCCGTGGCATCAGCTCGGCACCGTTGGCGAGCATCCAGTCCAGGCCGCGATCGGTCTTGCGCTCGATGACGTGCTCGCGGGTGGCCAGGTGGATGTGCGCCAGCAGCTCACCTACCTGGGCGCAGTGCTGGTTGTTCGGCGCCTTGATGTGCTTGCCCGACAGCCTCGGCTGCAGCAGTGCCGGCTTGCCGCACAGCTCGCGCAGGCCATTGCCGTCACGGTCACGTAGGGCGTAAGGCACCGGCATATCGGCGGCGTGCAGCGTGTCGAGCAGCTCGATGAAGAACGGCATGTCCTCGCTGGGGCCGCGCTCGATCAGCGTCAGGACGAACTCCCCCTGTTCGAGGCTGACGAAGAAATTGCTGTTTTCGGTGCCGGCGGCAATGCCCTGGAAGTCGAGCAGACGGCCCAGCTGATACGGCGCCAGAAAGGTTTCCAGCTCAGGCCGGGTCACGGGGGTGAAGACTGACATGATGAAAGAATGCCCATACGGGCACTTCCGCCGGGAAGTGCCAGGTTGATGTGAACGATACGCGTCAGATTACCACTCGAAGATCTTCCAGGACGGGATCAGCATGTCCGGTTGGTCGGAACGAATGAAATTGCCATCAGAGCCATCGGCGCGTACCAGAAAATAAGGCTTGCCGTTTTTCGGCGTGATCTTGATCGCATACAGGAAGCCGTTTTGCCGGTATTCCTGGATGGTTTTATCGCCTTCGGTGCGAATGGTTACCTCGGGATCTGCCGAGGGAGCGTCATCCGCTGCCAGGGTGACGACAGGCATGGTTGCCAACAGGCCGAGCAGTAACAGGCGATTGAGTGTACGCATGATAACCTTGTCCCTTTGTCGTCATTGATCCGGCTATTCTAGCTCCGGACCCGCCGAAAAGGTTGATTCTGCTCATGAGCCAAGCGCCCCTCGTCCTGGTGGACGGTTCCTCCTACCTTTACCGCGCCTTCCACGCGCTGCCGCCGTTGACCACTTCCAAGGGTATGCCCACCGGCGCGGTCAAGGGGGTGCTGAACATGCTCAAGAGCCTGCGCAAGCAATACCCCGACAGCCTGTTCGCCGTGGTGTTCGATGCCAAGGGCGGTACCTTCCGCGATGCCATGTTCGCCGAGTACAAGGCCAACCGCCCCAGCATGCCAGACGACCTGCGGGTACAGGTGGAGCCGCTGCATGCCAGCGTCAAGGCTTTGGGTTACCCGCTGCTGTGCGTCGAGGGGGTCGAGGCCGACGACGTGATCGGCACGCTGGCGCGCAGCAGTGCGGCAAAGGGGCGCCCAGTGATCATCTCGACCGGTGACAAGGACATGGCGCAGCTGGTAGACGGCCACGTTACCCTGGTCAACACCATGACCGGCAGTGTGCTGGATGTAGCTGGCGTGCATGAGAAGTTTGGCGTCGGCCCGGAGCACATCATCGACTTCCTCGCCCTGATGGGCGACAAGGTCGACAACATCCCGGGTGTACCTGGGGTCGGTGAAAAAACCGCAGTAGGGCTGCTGACCGGCATCGGTGGCGGCCTCAGCGACCTGTACGCCAACCTGGACAAGGTGCCGGCGCTGGCGATCCGTGGCGCCAAGACCCTGCCGGCCAAGCTCGAAGAGCACCGTGATGCGGCGTTCCTGTCCTACGAACTGGCGACCATCAAAGTCGACGTGCCGCTGGATATCGAGGTAGATGCGCTAGTGTGCGGCGAGCCGGACCGTGAAGCACTGCTGGCGCTTTATACCGAGATGGAATTCAAGAGCTGGATCGCCGACGTGCAGCGGGACGCGGCCAGGGCCGGCGATGAAGTTGCACCCGTGCAGGCGCCTGCGGCCAAGGTCGAGCCCAACTACGAAACCATCCTCGATCAGGCTCGCTTCGACGCCTGGTTGGAGAAGCTGCGTCAGGCACCGCTGTTCGCCTTCGACACCGAGACCACCAGCCTCGATGCGCAAAAGGCGCAGCTGGTCGGCCTGTCCTTCGCTGTCGAACCCCATGAAGCGGCTTACGTACCGTTGGCTCACGACTACGAAGGCGCGCCGCTGCAGCTGGATCGCGAAGCCGTGTTGCTGGCGTTGCAGCCGCTTTTGCAAGACCCGGCCAAGGCAAAGGTAGGGCAGAACGCCAAGTACGATATCAACATCCTTGCCAATGGCTCGCCGGCGATCCACATGCAGGGCGTGGCCTATGACACCATGCTTGAATCTTATGTGCTCAACTCCACTGCGACCCGTCATGATATGGACAGCCTGGCGCAGAAGTACCTCGACCACGCCACCATCGCTTTCGAAGACATCGCCGGCAAAGGCGCCAAACAGCTGAACTTCAACCAGATCCACCTGGACAAGGCCGGCCCTTACGCTGCCGAAGACGCCGACATTACCCTGCGCCTGCATCAGGCGCTGCAGGCCCGCCTTGCGCAGACCCCGAGCGTGCAGCCGGTGCTGATGGATATCGAGATGCCGCTTGTGCCGGTACTGGCCAAGATCGAGCGCCAGGGCGCGCTGGTCGATGCTGCCCTGTTACAGATTCAGAGCGGGGAGTTGGGCGTCAAAATGGCCGACCTCGAGCGTCGGGCCTATGAGTTGGCGGGTGAGGAATTCAACCTCGGTTCGCCCAAACAGCTCGGCTCGATCCTCTATGACAAGCTCGGCATGCCGGTGCTGAGCAAGACCGCCAAGGGCCAGCCATCCACGGCCGAAGCGGTACTGGACGAGTTGGCCGAGCAAGGCTACCCGTTGCCGGAGGTACTGATGCAGTACCGCAGCCTGAGCAAGCTCAAGAGCACTTACACCGACAAGTTGCCGGGCCAGATCAACCCGCGAACCGGGCGTATCCATACGTCTTACCAGCAGGCCGTGGCCGCCACCGGGCGCCTGTCGTCCAGCGACCCTAACCTGCAGAATATCCCTATCCGTACCGCCGAAGGCCGGCGTATCCGCCAGGCGTTCATCGCCAGCCCGGGCTACAAGTTGCTGGCCGCGGACTATTCGCAGATCGAACTGCGCATCATGGCCCATCTGGCCAAGGACGAAGGCCTGCTGCATGCCTTCCGCAACAATCTGGATGTGCACCGTGCCACGGCGGCGGAAGTTTTTGGCGTGGCCCTGGAAGCGGTGACCACCGATCAGCGTCGTAGCGCGAAAGCCATCAACTTCGGCCTGATCTACGGTATGAGCGCCTTCGGCCTGGCCAAGCAGATCGGCGTAGACCGCAAGCAGTCGCAGGATTACATCGACCGCTATTTCGCCCGCTACCCGGGCGTCCTGGCCTACATGGAACGCACCCGGGCCCAGGCTGCCGAGCAAGGCTTCGTCGAGACCTTGTTCGGCCGCAGGCTTTACCTGCCGGACATCAACGCCAAGAACCCGGCCCTGCGCAAGGGCGCCGAGCGCACGGCGATCAACGCACCGATGCAGGGTACCGCCGCCGACATCATCAAGCGGGCAATGGTCAACGTGGACAACTGGCTCAGCGAAAGCGGCCTCGATGCGCGGGTGATCCTGCAGGTCCACGACGAACTGGTGCTTGAAGTGCGCGAGGATCTGGTCGAGCAGGTGAAAGATGAAATTCGCGGGCACATGAGCAAGGCCGCGCAACTGGATGTACCGCTGCTGGTCGAGGTTGGCGTTGGTTCGAATTGGGACGAAGCTCACTGATTGAGCAGAGAAACCTGTGTAGGATCCGGGTTGCAGTGACGCGGATCCTGGCATGGCTCGATGCCATCAGTACCACGGTTTCATGAAACTATCGCAAATAGTTTTGAGGGCTCTGGAACTAAACCGGTGAAGCGGGACTCAGAGTAACTGAATGGCTGGTGAAGCCCTTCGATGCTCCTATGTTGTGTTAAGTGTTGGCAGATACCTGGACCCCGCCCTAGCGGTCCAGACTTGAACCCCGAACTTCCCCCTCCCCATACGAAGTCCGGGGTTTTTTTTGCCCGGAATTTGCCCTGGCGATGCCGGCCCTCGCCAGGAAGCCGGCGCCCACAGGGTGGGCAAGCCGGCCTGCCGGCGATGAAGTCGTCTCAGGCTACCGGCTTGTCTTCCAGCTCCATCCAGCCCGCCAGCACTTTGTAGGCCTCTTCCAGCCCCAGGCGCTTGGGTGCCGAGAACAGTTGGATGGTCACGCCATCCCCCCAACCTTTGCGGATCTCCGACTGCACCTTGAGCAGTGTGTTCTTGCCTGCGCCGTGGGTCAGCTTGTCGGCCTTGGTCAGCAGGATGTGCATCGGCATGCCGCTTGCCCGGGCCCAGTCGAGCATCATCTTGTCGAAGTCGGTCATCGGGTGGCGCACATCCATCATCAGAATGACGCCGCGCAGGCATTCGCGGCTGCCCAGGTAGGCCTCCAGGTGACGCTGCCAATGCTGCTTGAGTGGGATCGGGACTTTTGCATATCCGTAACCGGGCAGGTCGACCAAACGCCGTTCATCGTCCAGACTGAAGAAATTCAACAGCTGGGTGCGCCCTGGGGTTTTCGAGGTTCGCGCCAGGCTGGCATGAGTCAGGGTATTGAGGGCGCTGGATTTGCCGGCGTTGGAGCGGCCGGCGAAAGCCACCTCGTAACCCTGGTCGTCCGGGCATTGTTCGACCTTGGCAGCGCTGAGGGCGAAGGTGGCTTTCTGGCAGAGGCCGAGGATGGGGTTCTTGACTTGCATGGGATATCCGATGTGGGTGTTGCCAAAGCCTAGGCCGGCAAGCGGTGTCGTTTCCGTTTGGATGGCGGAAGTATATAATGCCCCAGTATTTGTGTGCTCATTCTCCCAGCGAAGGAGAACGGGCATGGGGTGTCGAACAATAGCTCGCGCATCAGAACGCAGCGCGTCCCCCAACCCTGTCAGGTCGTTTCGCATGGCGAAATGGCTGCTAGCTGTCGGTATGTTCCTGCCGTTTTTCAGCGCACAGGCTACACAGGATCCCGAGGCGTTGTACAACCGCACGTGTGCGGCCTGTCACGCCGGGCAGTTGCCACAGGCGCCCAGGAAGGGTGACCGGGCAGCTTGGGAGCCAAGGCTGGCGCAAGGCATGGAGGTGCTCACGGCTCATGTGACTCAGGGTTTCAAGGCTATGCCGCCGCGTGGATTGTGCATGGACTGCAGTGCCGAGGACTACCGTTTGGTCATCCTTTGGATGAGCGGCAGTCCCGATACATAACATTTCACCCTTAGCCGTGTTGGATTAGCTGATGAACAAACTAGTCGTGAGTCTGCTGTTGACCATGGGTGTCGCAGGTGCGGCCACTGCTGCAGAACCTATCATAGGCGATGCCGCCGCCGGCCAGGCCAAGACCGCCATCTGTGGTGCCTGCCACAACCCCGACGGCAATAGCCTGGCGCCCAACTTCCCCAAACTGGCTGGCCAGGGCCAGCGCTATCTCGAAAAACAGTTGCATGACATAAAGTCCGGCAAGCGTACCGTGCTGGAGATGACCGGCATGCTGGCCAACTTCAACGATCAGGACCTGGCCGACATCGCCGCCTACTTCGCCAGCCAGAAAGGCAGCGTCGGCGCTGCCGACCCCAAATTGGTCGAGCGTGGCCGGGCGCTGTTCAATGGCGGCGATCTGGAAAAAGGCATGCCTGCCTGCACCGGTTGCCACTCCCCCAATGGCGCAGGCATCGCGCTGGCCGGCTTCCCGCACCTGAGTGGCCAGCATTCGCAATACGTGACCAAGCAGCTCACCGACTTCCGCGAGGGCAACCGCACCAATGATGGTGATGCCATGACCATGCGGACCATAGCCGGCAAGCTGAGCAACCATGATATCGAAGCGTTGGCCAGTTATATCCAGGGCCTCCACTGAGATAGCTGCGCATTAACATTCGGTTAATGCTGCAACGCTAAAGATGAAAGGGCGGCGCGGACCGCCCTTTTTTCGGTCCGCAGCCGGTACACTACAGAACTCGGGCCCGTCCCGACCTGTCTCAATACAGGTCGTGTAGAGGCGACCAAAGACTGCTCAGGAGTAAAGCATGCGTAAACTGATTCTCAGCGCTGCGCTGGTCGCCGCCAGCGTATTCGGTATGTCTGCCGTTCAGGCTGCGGAGCCTGCCACAGCCGGCAAGGAATACCTCGAGCTGAGCAACCCTATTCCGGTGTCCGTTCCCGGCAAGATCGAAGTGGTCGAGCTGTTCTGGTACGGTTGCCCTCATTGCTACCACTTCGAGCCGGTGATCAACCCTTGGGTTGAAAAACTGCCGAAGGACGTTAACTTCAAACGCGTGCCGGCGATGTTCGGCGGGCCATGGGATGCCCACGGCCAGATGTTCCTGACCCTCGAAGCCATGGGCGTGGAGCACAAGGTTCACGCTGCGGTGTTCGATGCCATCCAGAACCAGCACAAGCGCCTGACCGATCCCGACGACATGGCTGACTTCCTCGCCACCCAAGGCGTCGACAAGGATAAATTCCTCGCCACCTTCAACTCGTTCGCCATCAAGGGCCAGGTCAAACAGGCCAAGGAACTGGCGAAAAAGTACGAAATCACTGGCGTACCTAGCATGGTGGTGAACGGCAAATACCGTTTTGACCTCGGCACCGCTAAAGGCCCGGAAGGCGTGCTGAATGTCGCCGACCAGCTGATCGACAAGGAGCGCGCCGCTAAGTAAGCGGCGAAGCCATGCCCCGGTTCAGAACCGCGCGTGGTGTTGGCCTGCACCAGCCGCAGGTCAACGAGCATCATCTGCAGGCCAATGGCCTGCCGGAAGATGGTCGCCTGCGGCTGCTCAGCTTCAATATCCAGGTCGGCATCAGTACCGAGCGCTATCGGCATTACCTGACCCGTAGCTGGCAGCACCTGCTGCCGCACACCGGGCGCGCCGGCAATCTGCAGAAAATCGGCGACCTGCTCAACGATTTCGACCTGGTGGCTTTGCAGGAGGTCGATGGCGGCAGCCTTCGGTCCGGTTACGTCAACCAGGTGGAGCACCTGGCCCAGTTGGGGGGCTTCCCTTACTGGTACCAACAGCTCAACCGTAACCTTGGGCATTTCGCCCAGCACAGCAATGGCGTACTCAGCCGCCTCAAGCCGCACCTGTTGGAAGATCATCCTCTGCCCGGCCCCTCCGGCCGCGGTGCGATCCTGGTGCGCTTCGGTGAAGGCGAGGACGCCCTGATCGTGGTCATGATGCATCTTGCGCTGGGTGCCAAGACCCGCGCTCGCCAACTCGCTTACATCCGTGAACTGATCGGTGGATACCGTCACCAGGTTCTGATGGGCGACATGAACACCCATGCCAATGACTTGCTCGACCATTCCCCCCTGCGTGATCTGGGCCTGATCGCCCCGCAGGTCGAAGCGACCTTTCCCAGCTGGCGCCCGCAGCGTTGCCTGGACCACATCCTGCTCAGCCCGAGCCTGACCCTGGAGCGGGTCGAGGTACTGGCCCAGCCTATTTCCGACCATCTCCCGGTCGCCGTAGAGATCCGATTGCCTGATGCATTGACTGTGGATACGCTTCCGGTCCTGAGCTAGATCAGCAAAAGGCCATGGAGCATTCAAGAGTTCCCGCCGTGCGCCGACAGCGTGTAACCACAGCCCACCGATGCATCACCCGTTGCGGATCCAGGCATGACCGAAGAAGCCGAGCGCTGGAAAGAAAAATACCTTAAAAGCATCGAACAGCAGGAGAAGCTGGAGCGGCGATGGGCCGCGCGGCTTGACCTGCTGCGTCGAGGCCTGGTGCGCAGTACCTTGGCCGCTGAAGGCAGCGACAAGGCAGTGGACCAGTGCATGAAGGAAATGCGTGAGGTCATTCGCCGCGACGACATGGATGCCGGCCTTGCCGGGTTGATCCCGCGTCTTGAAAAGGCCGTGCTCGACTCCGAGCAGCGCCGCGAAACCCGCATGAACCAGGTCAGCGATGCCCTGACTGCGCTTGTGACGCAGCTGCAAGGCCTGCCGTTGTCGGGTGACGTGACGCGGTCGCTCAAGAAACTGGCGAAGAAACTCGACGGCGGCGTCAGCCAGTCGCGCGAGCTGCCGCCGCTGCTCGCAGAGCTGAGCGGTTTGCAGGGGAGGGCGCTGTCCTCTTTGGACAGGCCGGACGAGGAGGCCAGGCCGGGCTTTTTGCAACGTTTGTTCGGCAACCGCGAAAGCGAACCGGGGAGTGGCAGCGCTGTGGAGCCGGCGGCCCCTTCTGCGATCGCTGAGCCTGAACTGCAGCCATTGCCGGACGGGCCGGTCCTGGTGGATCTGCCACCCCGGGATATCGACGAGCTGCAGCCGCTGGCAGCGCCTGAGGTTGATAACCCCGAACCTGTGGTGCCTGCAACGCCTGATGCCGCGCCGCCCGCCCCAAGCGAACCTGAGCCGCCGGCACCGGCGCCAGCCCGGGACGCTGTCGCACCCGACTGCGCTGAGGAGCCGCAGCGCCCCGAAGGCGTTCGGGCCGAGCTGCCACTGCAGGCCGATGAGCCACAAGCGCTGAAACCCCTGGAAGAAACCTTCGGCGAAGACGGGCCCTATTCGCTCCCTGACGCAGTCGAGCCGCCCTACAGCCAGGTTGCCGCGCATATCGAGCAAACCCTGATCGGCCTGCTCGATGACCTCAGCCTGCCGGAACGCCACAAAGCCCAGGCACTGCAAATGCGCGAGCGCGTGGCGCGGGGGCTGAACTGGTACGAGCTGATCCCGGTGCTCGATGACCTGGCGGTGCTCATGCTGGCGATCACCGACAGCGGGCAGCACGAATTCGAGACGTACCTGCAGCAGCTCAATGAGCGCCTGGAAAGCTTCCAGAGCCACCTTCATGAAGCCAGTGCCGGTCATGCCGACAACAGTTCTGCTGCTCGCGAACTGGACAGCCAGCTGCGTGAGCAGGTCGATGGCCTGCAAAGCAGCGTGCAAGGGGCAGTCGATGTGGACAGCCTCAAGCACATTCTCGAGAACCGCCTGGAAGGGCTGCTGGGCACGATGGATGAGCATCAGCATGAGCGTGACCGTCGCGAACAGGAGCTCGCCGGGCGACTACAGGGCTTGGCCGAGCGCGTCGCCAACATGGAGCAAGAGGCCCTCGGCTACCGCGAACACCTTGAGGAACAGCGGCAGAAGGCATTGATCGACCCGCTGACCGGGCTGCCCAATCGTGCGGCCTGGAGCGAGCAGGTAGAGCGCGAAATGCAGGCCTGGCAGGAGAACGGCGGCCATTTGGCGATGGCGATCCTGGACTTGGACCACTTCAAGCGCATCAATGACAGCTATGGCCATCTGGCGGGTGACAAGGTGCTGAAGATCGTCGCTGACCAGTTGCGCAAGCGCCTGCGTCCGCGCGATTTCATCGCCCGGTTTGGCGGCGAGGAGTTCGTACTGTTACTGGCGCAGACCTCACCCACCGTCGCTGCCCAAGTGGCCGAGGTGCTGCGTGCCGCGATCGAAGCGTGTCCGTTCCATTTCAAGGGCGAACGGGTGGTGATCACCGCCTCCATCGGTTTGAGCGCATTCCGCTCGGGTGAGCGCGGTGATCAGGTGCTCAAGCGTGCGGATACGGCGCTGTACCGGGCCAAGGACCTGGGCCGTAATCGGGTGGAACAAAGCTGAGCGGGTGAGACGGGGGCGCATACGTTATGCTAGAGCGTCACTGGCTAACCACCCTGGCTTCTTCCATGAAAGCGTTGTTCACTGCATTTTTGCTAATCGTTCTGGCCGGTTGTTCGACCGGCCTGCGTATCGACCGCAGCCACCCCTCGGCCAACCAGGACAACCGCATCCAGTTCGTCGTGCTGCATTACACCAACGCCTCGCTGGAGCGCTCGCTGGCGCTGCTGACCCACGGCGAGGTCAGCAGCCACTACCTGATCGGAGACGGCCCGGCCACGGTGTATCAACTGGTCGATGAAAGCCGTCGTGCCTGGCATGCCGGGGACAGCCAATGGCAGGGGCGAACCTGGCTGAATTCGAGCTCGATCGGTATCGAGATCGTCAACCCAGGCTTCGACACCACGCCCAACGGGCGAGTCTGGTACCCCTACAGCGAAGCGCAAATTCAGTCTCTGATCGCGCTGCTCAAGGACATCGTCAAACGTAACAACATCGACCCTAGCCATATCGTTGGCCACAGTGATATCGCACCCTTGCGCAAACTGGACCCGGGGCCGCTGTTCCCCTGGAAGCGTCTGGCCGATGCGGGGCTTGGGGTATGGCCAGAGCCTGGCGCCGTGGCGCGCCAGCAGGCGTATTTCAACGTCAATCCGCCGAGCATAGGTTGGTACCAGCAAGAGCTGGCACGCTTCGGCTACGCCATTGAACAGACCGGGCAGCTCGATGTCGCTACCCGCCATGTCATTGCGGCGTTCCAGATGCGTTTCCGGCCACAGCGCTTCGACGGCCTGCCCGATGCGCAGACAGCCGCAATGCTTCACGTGCTCAACCGCAAGCGCTGAACCTTCGCGCCCTGGGCTCCGCCAAACGGCCAAGCCAATACGCCATTCAGTTGCTATACCCTGTATATCAACTGGATGCTGCCCATGTCGGCTCTGATAACTGCGTTGCGCCAATTTTTTTACCGTCCCTGGATGCTGGCCTCTTTGGCAGCGTTGGCCAGCGCCGCTGTGTTGCTGACTGCCAGTATCGGTATTGCGCTGCAGCAGATGAAGCAGAGCGAGAGTGCGCAGATGAATGCTCAGGGCGAGCGTTTTCTTGACCGCCTCGAGCAGGTTTTCGGCCAATTGCGTGAGGGGGTCGATGACCTGCAGGCGCAGCCATTGCGCGGATGCAACCCGGCGATGTTGGCGTTGTTGCAGCAGGTTGGGCTGGGCTCGCGTTTCATTTATGAGGCAGCGTATGTAGACGTCAACGTCGCCTGCTCCAACCGCGGCGGGGCACGCGCTTTCGTGCCCACGCGGGCCCCGGACATCCAGGGCCCGACTTATAGCTATTGGCTCAACACCACTACCGAACCCAACGAGAACCTTGCCGCGTTGATGCTGGCACGCGGCAATTTCCTGGTCTCTACCTCGCGCGGGCACTTGACCGACGTGGTTGACCTGCCGCCCGGCGGTAGCCTGTTGGTGGTGCTGGACAATGGCACCAGAGCGATACCCGTACTGGGCCCGCCACAAGTCTGGCCGCCAGCTGAGCATTGGCCGCCACCCAGCGGCAATTCGTTGTTCGAACTGCACGACCGCCTTGTCTATCGCATGCTGACCAAATCGCCCGATTACCAGCTTGTGCTGATCGCACCGCGTGCCAGCCTGCCACTGAGGATGAACGGCATGCTCTGGTTGCTGTTCCCCGGTAGTGTTCTGGCTGCCTGTTGTATCGGCTGGCTGGTGCTGCAACTGATCCTGCAGCGGCGCTCCATGAGTTCCGAGCTGCAGAACGCGCTGCGCCGTGGTGAACTGCAGGTGCTTTATCAGCCGATCATCGAACTCGACAGCCGGCGCTGCGTTGGCGCTGAGGCGCTGGTGCGCTGGCGGCGCCCGGACGGGACCCTGACCAGCCCGGACCTGTTCATTCCGCTGGCCGAAAATACCGGGCAGATTCGCCAGATCACCGATTTCGTGCTGCAACGGGTACTGGAGCAACTTGGCCAGTTGCTGCGTTCGCACCGCAACCTTTATATCTCGGTGAACCTGGCCGCCTGTGATGTGATGGTCCCGCGCATTGGCCGGGTGGCGGCGCGGTTGCTGGCACTGCACCGGGTGGCTGCCAGCCAGATCGCCTTCGAGGTTACCGAACGGGGGCTGATCGATGTGGTGGTGGCCCGTGACAACCTGCAAGCGCTTCGTGCGGTGGGGCATCAGGTGTTGATCGATGACTTCGGCACGGGCTACTGCAGCCTGGCTTATCTGCAGACCTTACCGGTGGACTGCCTGAAGATCGACAAGGCTTTCATCGACGCGCTTGGGCATGATGCTGCCAGCAGCGGTGTGGCGCCTCATATCATCCGCATGGCCCATGACCTGCATCTGCGGGTGATAGCCGAAGGCATAGAGTGCGAGGCCCAGGCGGTGCTGCTCAACAGTGAAGGTGTCAACTATGGCCAGGGCTGGCTGTTCGCCCATCCGCTCAATGCCCGGCAGTTCGTCGAGCTGGTGACGCGAGGGCGGCAGGTCCGAAGGCCGCGGCTGGACGATGAACCTTGAGCGAACGTGCAAGGGCCGGCAAGGCGTTGCCCCCAACGACCTTCAGGTGGAAAATCAGACCGGAAGGGCCATGTAGAACTGCGTCCCCTGCCCAGGCCGGGAGAAGACGCCCATGCGGCCGCCGTGCAATTGCACGATTTCCTTGCACAATGCCAGCCCCAGCCCGGCCCCGCCCTTCTTGCGCCCAACCTGCACAAAGGGTTCGAAAATGCGCCCCTGCTGTCCGTAGGCAATGCCTTCGCCATTGTCCTCCACGCTGATGATGACGCGTTCCGCGTGGCGTCGCGCATGGAGACGGATTCGCCCGCCGCTGCCGGTATGCCGAATGGCGTTGTGCAGCAGGTTGTCGAGCACACGATCCAGTTGGGCGATGTCGGCCTGGATACGAGGCAGCGGTGGCTCCAGTGCCTTGATCAGTTCGATCTGCTTGACTGATGCCTGCTCGCTGAACCGTACCTGGGCACGTTCGAGCAGTTCGTCGATGGCGCAGGGGGCGAGTTCGAGTTTTTGCAGGCCGCTCTGGTAGCGAGAGAAATTCAACAGGTCGTTGATCAGCTGAGTCAGGCGTTGCATTTCCTCGCTGATGGTCTCCATCAGGTCATTCTCACGCGCCTGCGGTGGAAACTTCACGCGTTCTCGCAGCAAGCCGAAGGCCATGTGCATGCCGGTGACCGGCGTACGCAGTTCATGTGAGGCGCGCAGCACGAATTCGCTACGCACACGTTCGAACGCGCGCTGCTCGGTCACATCGTGCAGCACCATCACGGCGCCGAGGATCGGCCCTTGCGGGTGGCTGACCGGGGTCAGGCTGTAGGACAGCAAGCGTAACTCGTCATCGACCTCTATGCTCAGGTCCTCAGGGGGACGGTCCAGGCTGCCGCCGCGCAGCACCTGACGCAGCTGTTGCTCCAGCTCTGGGCGCTGCAGCGCTTCTGCCAAAGGGCTGCCCAGGCGGTTGTTGCTCCAGCCGAGCTGGCGCTGGGCGACTGGGTTGATATGCTCCAGGTCGCCTTGGCGGTCTATGATCAGCAAGCCATCGTCGATGCTGTCGAGCACAGCCTGCAAGCGTTGTTGGCCAGCCAGCAGTTCATCGACATTGGTCTCCTGGTGCTTGCGCAACGCCTCTGCCATCAGGCCGAAGCGGCGGGTGAGCTGGTTGATTTCTATGGCTTGGCTGACGGGTAAGGTGACATCGAAGTTACCTTGGCCAAGTTGATCTGCGGCCTTGGCCAGGGCTTCGATGGGTTGCCCAAAGCGGCGGGCGATGTTGTGTGCGGTAACGAAGCCGAGCATCAGCACAACCAAGCCCGTAAGGCCAAGTACACCACTGACCAGCAGAGCGCGGTCGCGAGACATCTGTTCGCTGCGGGTGATGTAATCGATGGCAAGCTTGTGCGAATCGATCAGGTCGGTGCGCACCTGGTTGAACGCGGCGCCCAGTGGCTGGTCGGCACCCATGCTGTTTGCCGGGGCAGGGCTTTGACGATAAGCACTCAGGAAGGCCTGGTAGTTGCTGCTGGCCTTGCTGAAGCCGGTACGTTCACCACCTTGTGCGAGCCCTTCGTCAAGCAGGTCCTGGAAATTGTCTTGCAAAGCTCGCAGGCGTTGGGGCGAAGTTTGCGCATCGAGGATCAGCATCAGCTGCTCGCCCAGGTTCTGCCGTAGCTTCAAGCCTATTTCCAGAACATGGGTGGTATTGTGCACCGACGCTTGCTGGGCGGCGGTCATTTGCAAGACGCTGACCAAACCCAGCATCAGGCCCAGCAGAGCGACTGTTATCAGTGCTGAAATGCTGAGGAAGAGCCGCGTACGCAGCTTCATCGGCCATCTCATAGGTTGTACTGCTTACGCTTGCGGTACAGGGTCGAGGCATCGATACCCAAGGTCTTGGCGGCCTGGTCCAGTGTGTCACTGGCTGCCAGCACGGCGCCTATGTGGGCACGCTCCAGTTCATCCAGGCTCAGCGCCGCACCTACACGGGGAGCGTTGCTTGTCGGTTGCTCGCCCATACCCAAGTGGACGATTTCCACGCGCTCCTGGGGGCAGATGATGCTGGCGCGTTCGACCACGTTGCGCAGTTCGCGAATATTGCCCGGCCAGCGGTAATTGAGCAGTGCGGCGCGGGCTTCGTCGCTGAAGCCGCGCGCAGGTCGCGCGTAATCCTTGACGAACCGGGCGAGGAAGCGATCCGCCAGGGTAAGGATGTCCTCACTGCGCTCGCGCAGGGGCGGCAGGTGCAAGGTGATGACGTTCAGGCGGTAGAGCAAGTCCTCACGGAAGCGGCCTTCGCGGACCATCTCTTCCAGGTTCAGGTTGGTCGCCGCGAGGATGCGCACATCGGCGCGCCGGGTGACAGGGTCGCCCACCCGCTCATACTCTTTATCCTGGATGAAACGCAGCAATTTGGGTTGCAATGTCAGTGGGAAATCGCCGATCTCGTCGAGGAAAAGCGTGCCACCATCGGCCTGGTTGACGCGGCCCAGCGTGCTTTCACTGGCGCCCGTGAACGCGCCGCGGGTGTGGCCGAACAGTTCGCTCTCCATCAGCTCGGCGTTCAGCGACGGGCAGTTGATGGTCACGCAGGCCTTGCGTGTCCGCTTGCTCCAGCTATGAATGGCGCGAGCCAGTTCGCCCTTGCCGGTGCCCGATTCGCCAAGGATGAGGATGTTGGCATCGGTGGTCGCCACCTGGCGTGCGGTCTCCAGCACGGCCATCATTGCCGGGCTGTGCGAGTCCAGGCCGTCCTTGGGCTTTCGTATTTCACCTTCGAGCGCCTCCAGGCGTGCCGACAACTGGCGGACTTCCAGCTGCTTGGCAGTGGCCAGGCGCAACTGGTCGGGGCTGCAGGGTTTTACCAGGTAGTCGGCGGCACCGGCCTGGATCGCGTCGACCGCAGTGTCGATGGCCGAATGCGCCGTGACGATCACCACCCGCATCCACGGTGCCTGAATGCGCATCTGTGCCAGGACATCCAGCCCGTTGTCTTCACCCAGGCGCAGGTCGAGGAAGCACAGGTCGAACACCTGGCGTTGGAGCAAGGCTTCGGCCTGCGCGGCACTGTTGGCCGTGGCCACGCTGTAGCCCTCATCTTCGAGGCAGTAGCGGAAGGTACGCAGGATCGCGGACTCGTCATCCACGAGCAGAATACGGCCTTGGTTGTCCTGGGCTGATTCCATTTCCAGCGCTCCTTTGGGAAAGATCTTCATTTAGTGTGGGAAAAATCGGGCAAGTTGCATGGTCAATTCTGAAGGATTCTGTCCTATGCATGCTAGCCAATGGCCGAAGAATGCCGTGAACCCGCGTATCTCAATGATTGCCTTAGAGCATTGCGGTGGCACATTGGTTGCGATGATCCGTGGATTTAGCCTACAGAAGGAGTGCAGTCATGTCCTTTACCACTCGAACGGCTGTGTTGGCAGCCAGCCTGTTATCCATTTGCGGCCCAGCGTTCGCTGATCCGCTTCAGGACGCGCGCCTGGAGGGCTCGTTGCAGACGGCGCTGGCGCTCAATCGCATGCTCAACCCGTTTCGCATCGAAGTCGAGGTGGATGGAAAGCGGGCACGCCTGACAGGGGAGGTCGAGAATGAGGTCGAGCGTCAGCTGGCCGAACACGTCGCCCAGGCCACTCGGGGCATCGAACAGATAGACAACCAGTTGCAGGTCAACCCCGGTCTGGTAGAGCGCCCGCTCGAATTGAGGGCTTACGCTCAGCGTCTTGAGGATGCCACATTGGCTGCCGTCATCCGTGCGCGGCTGTTGTGGAGCCGTACGACAGAGAAGGCGCCTATCGAGGTGCAGAGCAGTGAGGGTGTGATTACCCTGCGCGGCAAGGTCGACAGCGCTGAAGCCAAGGACCTGGCCGGTGTGATAGCGCGTACCACGGACGGTGTGTACCTGGTCAACAACCTGGTCAGTCTGGATTCGGCTGCCATGGCCCAGGCTCGCGAAACGCCTGTGGGCGTGTCCACTGCGCCGCAGCCAACGGACAGTTGGGTGATCGACAAGATCCAGACCAGCTTGCGCTTCAGCCGCAATCTTGATGGGCTGAACATCCGGGTAGCCAGTGATCAAGGCATGGTGCGGCTGTCCGGTGAGGTGGTCGGCAGCGAGCAGAAAACCATCGCTGTCGAGATCGCGCGCCAGATCATTGGAGTGCGGGGGGTGGACGCCGATCTGCTGAAGGTGGCCACCAAGGTTGAAGGATGAATCGTGCAATACGCACGACCCCACGGCGGGCATCGTGCAGGATACGTCCTCAAGCTCAAGTCGACGTGAGTGTAAGTTACTGATTTATAAGTATTTATTTGAAATCGAAAGGCTGGCATGCAGGCTGCAATTACCTGTTCAGGTTTGAATAGAAAAATTACAGCAGGAGAAGCCGGCATGAACCGCCAATCCGTCAACCGTTCGCAGATCGCCGCACTGCCACTGCGCCAATTCCTGTTCCTCGGGTTGGCGTTGCTGCTGACTTTGGCCGCAGGCCTTTTTTACTACAGCTGGCAGACCGCGCGACTGACTGAGCAGGTTGCGGCGCAGACTGCGCTGATAGCGCAGATCCAGGCAACACGTGCCAACACTTTGGTGAGGGCAGCCCAAACGCTGCCTTCTGCCAATACCTCGCCAGCCACTGTTGAAAAAGTAGTGCCTCAGCAACGCTGGGTATTTTAAGGCGCTGCAGTTTTGACACCGGCCGGATCGATTTCAAAAAAGAAAGGAGAAGCATCATGCTGAGTTGGGCTATCACTTTCCTCATCATCGCCATCATCGCCGCAGTACTGGGCTTCGGTGGTATCGCCGGCGCTGCCACGGGTATCGCGAAGATCCTGTTCATTGTCTTCCTGGTCCTGTTCGTAGCCTCCTTCTTCTTTGGACGTGGCCGAGGTTGACGATGAGCAGGAAGCTCTGCAACGCCATGGCTGCGGCCCTGCTGTTGGGTAGCAGCGCAATGGCGATGGCGGCCAATGATGGCCAGGTCAGGGTCGACCAGCTGCTTGGTTCTGACCCTGAATACCGGGAAACCTGGCAGGACGCGATCGAAGGCGAGGAACGCCTGCCCGACTGGGTGATCAACCTGTCGGGCAGTGCCCAGGAGCAGATGTCTGCAGTGACCGAGGATGGCGATAAATACCTCGTCGGCCCGCTGTGTGAATCCAAGGACAACTGCACCTACAAACGCCTGATCGTAGCGTTCAGCTGGGACAAGGATGACGCCTACGGAATGCTGGTAGAGGTACCCGAAGGCCTGCCGAGCGACAAGTCCCCCACCCGCCATGCGCAGTATCGTTGGCTGGGTGAGCCGGACGAAGGTATGCAGGCGATGCTGAAGGAACAGCTCAAGCGTGACCCGAACTGGTACTGAGTGTCAGGGACGATAGGTCGCGCACTGTCACGTAATAGAAGCGGAACCTTTCTATAGTTCTCGCTTCTATGATGCGCCGCCCCGAGGAGGGGTTGCACATGACCAAGGGGCCGGGCTGTTCTGATTGTTGCAGGATCGGAGTGGCCTAGGGGTACAGGGAGTACCTCCAGTAATGGGCCGGGTCAGGCAAGGCAAAATCGGAGGTTCAGGTCAGGACAGAGTTTTCCCACTCAAACCTGGCCTGGCTTCCGAGATGCCATCCTCGTTTCAAGCCCACCTTTCAGCTTTTTCTCGTTGAGACACATTTTGTCTCGACCGCACATCATTTTTTTTGCCTCCAGGCCGGTCATGGCCAAGTGTCATTTCGGCCATTCGGATTGTCGAACAGGCCATCAATGCCCGGTTCTGCACACTGCCAAATCGGCCTAGATCTGGCGGTTTGGTCTTGTTCGGGTTTCCGAACGTTATAAATCAATGACTTGCGAATGCCTCATTTTGTCGCATTTCACTATGCCGAAACGGTATGGGGTATGCGCTTCCGGCATTAGATTTCGTCCGTGCCCATCGCAATAGTTGCCGCCTTTTCGCTGGCCCGAGCGCCTTGTCGCTCGCTTGCGGTGTCCTTACATGAGGCCTCCGGACGGAAGCTGTACGATGCCCGTGACGTTGCCAACGGCTCTGTTACGTGCTTTTCCGGTCGGTGCCCGTGACCACTAGAACAAAGGGTAAAGACATGAAGAAGGCAAAACTGAGCCTCGCCTGGCAGATCGTCATCGGTCTGGTCCTGGGCGTTGCAATCGGCGCGCTACTGAACCATTTCAGTGCGGAAAAGGCATGGTGGATCAGCAACGTTCTCCAGCCCGCCGGTGACATCTTCATTCGCCTGATCAAGATGATCGTCGTCCCGATCGTGATTTCTTCGCTGATCGTGGGCATCGCCGGGGTTGGCGATGCGAAGAAACTGGGCAGCATCGGCCTGAAGACCATCATCTACTTCGAGGTGGTCACGACGATCGCCATCGTTGTCGGCCTGGTCCTGGCAAACCTGTTCCACCCGGGCGCCGGCATCGACATGAGCACCTTGGGCACCGTGGACATCTCCAAGTACCAGGCGACCGCCGCCGAGGTGCAGCATGAGCATGCGTTCATCGAAACCCTGCTGAACCTGATTCCGTCGAACATCTTCGCGGCGCTGATGCGTGGCGAGATGCTGCCGATCATCTTCTTCTCGGTGCTGTTCGGCCTGGGCCTTTCCAGCCTCCAGGCAGACCTGCGCGAGCCACTGGTGCGTACCTTCCAGGGCGTGTCGGAGACCATGTTCAAGGTCACCCACATGATCATGAACTACGCCCCGATCGGCGTATTCGCCCTGATCGCCGTGACGGTTGCCAACTTCGGTTTCAGCTCGCTGCTGCCGCTGGCCAAGCTGGTGCTGCTGGTGTACTTCGCCATCGCCTTCTTCGCCTTCATGGTGCTGGGCCTTGTAGCCCGCCTGTTCGGCTTCTCGGTGATCAAGATCATGCGCATCATGAAAGATGAGCTGATCCTGGCCTACTCCACGTCCAGCTCCGAGACCGTGCTGCCACGCGTCATCGAGAAGATGGAAAAGTACGGTGCACCGAAGTCGATCTGCTCGTTCGTGGTACCGACCGGTTACTCGTTCAACCTCGACGGCTCTACCCTGTACCAGAGCATCGCGGCGATCTTCATCGCCCAGCTGTACGGCATTGACCTGTCCTGGAGCCAGCAATTGCTGCTGGTGCTGACCCTGATGGTGACCTCCAAGGGTATTGCCGGTGTGCCGGGCGTATCGTTCGTGGTCTTGTTGGCGACCCTGGGCAGCGTGGGCATCCCGCTGGAAGGCCTGGCCTTCATCGCAGGTGTCGACCGCATCATGGACATGGCGCGTACCGCGCTGAACGTGGTTGGCAATGCCTTGGCTGCACTGGTGATCGCGCGTTGGGAAGGCATGTACGACGCCGCCAAGGGCGAGCAGTACTACGCCTCGCTGATCGCCGACAAGAAGGAAGCGGCGCTGGTTGGCGAGACCGCCAAGCGCTGAACCTGACGCGTCGCACAATGAGCCCCGATTTATTCGGGGCTTTTTGCTGTCTGTCTGGTCCATATCGTCAGCGAACCGGCGATATGGCCAGCACAGGCTAAAGCAGCCGTCGGTGCGTTATCATTCAGGCATTTTTCAGGGGGAACACACGGATGCTGAACGGCCTTTGGCTTGGCTTTTTCCTGGTGGCGGCCGCATCGGCCCTGGCCCAATGGCTGCTGGCCGGCAATACCGGCATTTTCGCGGCGATGGTCGAAAGCATCTTCGCCATGGCCAAGCTGTCGGTCGAAGTCATGGTCCTGCTGTTCGGCACCCTTACCCTCTGGCTGGGTTTCCTCAAGATCGCAGAACGGGCGGGTATCGTGGAATGGCTGGCCAAAGTGCTTGGCCCGCTATTCGCCCGGCTGATGCCAGAAGTACCGCCCGGGCACCCGGCCCTGGGCCTGATCACCATGAACTTTGCTGCCAACGGCCTGGGCCTGGACAACGCTGCTACGCCTATCGGCCTGAAAGCCATGCGCGCCCTGCAGGAGCTCAACCCCAGCAGCACCACCGCGAGCAATGCACAGATCCTGTTTCTGGTGCTCAATGCCTCATCGCTGACCCTGCTGCCGGTGACCATCTTCATGTACCGCGCCCAGCAGGGCGCTACTGACCCGACCCTGGTGTTCCTGCCGATCCTGCTGGCGACCAGCGTTTCGTCCCTGGTCGGGCTGCTGTCGGTAGCGGTCATGCAGCGCTTGCGCCTGTGGGACCCGGTGGTGCTCGCCTACATGATCCCGGGTGCGCTGTTGCTGGGCGGCTTCATGGCCTTCCTCGGTACCCTGTCGGCTGCGGCGCTGGCCAGCCTCTCATCCGTACTCGGCAATCTCACACTGTTTGGTGTGATCATGCTGTTCCTGGTGATCGGCGCGCTGAAGCGGGTGAAGGTGTATGAAGCTTTCGTCGAAGGCGCCAAGGAAGGGTTCGACGTGGCCAAGAGCCTGTTGCCCTACCTGGTGGCCATGCTGGTCGCCGTTGGTGTGCTGCGCGCCTCCGGTGCCCTGGAGCTGGCATTGGATGGCATTCGCCATGTGGTGAACTGGATGGGCATGGACACCCGCTTCGTCGAAGGCTTGCCAACCGCATTGGTCAAGCCGTTCTCCGGCAGTGCGGCGCGGGCGATGCTGATCGAGACCATGCAGACCCATGGCGTGGACAGCTTCCCGGCACTGGTAGCCGCCACCGTTCAGGGCAGCACTGAAACCACGTTCTACGTGCTGGCGGTGTATTTCGGCGCTGTCGGCATCCAGCGCGTACGCCATGCAGTCGGTTGCGCCTTGTTGGCCGAACTGTCCGGTGTCATTGCTGCCATCCTGGTCTGCTACTGGTTCTTTGCCTGAGCCTGAGCGCTTTGCGCAACGGTCCAGTTCACCACCTGCGCGACAAGTTGATCGTTGGCCGCGCCGAATCCGGCCACCACGGCCGAAACCTGTGGATCTGCCAGCGGCTGACGCACCTCGAAGCGCTTGCTGGCAAGAATTCGCTGGCTGCGCCCCTGAACCAGACGCGCGTCATAGCGGATCACGACCTCCACCGTACCGTTCGGTTGGTACTCGCTCTGAAACGCCTGCAGCTCACCGGCCAGTTCGTAATCGGCCTGCAGGTTGCTGTCGTCGGCGCTCAGGCGCTGCACACGCCCGTCACGCTGGAAGCCATCGAGCAGGCGGTTGCGGACGAGCAACGGCACCGGGTCGCTCCAGCGGGCGCCTTTGTAGCTGCTGACCACGTTGCCCTCGGGGATCACCGCGATGCGTGGCCCGGCCAGCACTTCGCTTGCCAGCGGCTTGTTCAAGCGTAACGACCAAGGCACCGGTGTCGCACTGTGGCTGGGCTGGTTGACCGCAAGCCGGTAGATATCCACAGGCTCCTGCTGCGGCAGTATCGAGCAGGCGGCAGACAGGCTCAGCGCGGCCGTCAGGGCCAGCAGGCGCAGCGACAGCTTCATGGCTGGAACTCCTTGTTGTTGTCGCGGCCAAGCAGGTAGCCGCTGGGGTCAGCTTCCAGGCGCCGGGAAATGCCCTTGAGTGAGTTGAGGGTTTCACGCAGTTCGCGAATGGCCGGTGTCAGCTGGTTGAGGCCTTGCGCGCCGTCGTCGATGGACTCACGGTTGTCATTGAGCAGGCTGTTGATGGTCGCAGTGCTGGCGGCCAGCGATTGCATGGCCTGCTCGGCGTTGCCGATGGCCTGCTTGCCCTGTGTGCCGAGCAAGGTGTTGGCATTGCGCATCAGCGCTTGGGTTTCGGCCAGCGTGGCGTTGGCCTGTTTGCCGACCTGCGCCAGCTGATCCATGACCTGGGAAATGCCACCTTTTTGGTTGGCGAACGCATGGGTGGTCTGTTCCAGATTGGCCAGGGTGTTGCTCAGGCGGTCGATATTGGTTTCCGAAAACATCTGGTTGGCGTTGTGCAGCAGCAGGTTGATGTTAGTGACGAGGTCGCTGCTGTCATTGAGCAATTGCGAGATGGGCGAGGGCGAGGCGATGATCACCGGCAACTTGCCGTCCTCTCCCTTGAGTTCGGGGCTTTTCGGTGTGCCGCCGCTGAGCTGGATGAATGAGTTGCCGGTGACGCCGGCGAGGGTAAGTTTCGCCTGAGTGTCTTCCTTGACCGGCGTATCGCCGCTCAGGCGAACCCGGGCCAGCACCCGGCGCGGGTCCTTGGGGTCCAGGCGCAGGCTGGTCACGTCACCGACCTTGATGCCGTTGTATTGCACGGGGCTGCCGCGGGACAACCCTGAAACGGCTTCGTTGAAGATCACTTCGTAGTCCTTGAAGGCGTCGTCGACGCTGGACTTGGTCAGCCACAGGCCAAACAGCATGGCACCGGCCACCACCAGCACGGTGACCAGGCCGATGAGGACGTGATGAGCTCGGGTTTCCATCGTTCAGCGCTCCTGCCCGGCACGGCTGGCGGCCTGTTCAGCCGCCCGCCCGCGTGGGCCGTGAAAGTAATCGTGAATCCACGGGTCGTCGGTCTGTTCGACTTGGGCCAGCGGGCCTGCAACCAGCACCTTCTTCTGCGACAGCACCGCAATGCGGTCAGTGATGGTGTAGAGCGTGTCCAGATCGTGGGTAATGAGGAACACGCTCAGGCCCAGGGCATCGCGCAGCGTGAGGATCAGCTGGTCGAAGGCGGCAGCGCCGATTGGGTCGAGGCCGGCAGTGGGTTCGTCAAGGAACAGGATGTCCGGGTCCAGGGCCAGTGCACGGGCCAGTGCGGCGCGCTTGATCATGCCGCCAGACAGTGAAGAGGGGTATTTGTCTGCGGCGGAAATCGGCAGGCCGGCCAAGGCCAGCTTCACCCCGGCCAGATGTTCTGCATCGGCGCGCGACAGGCCTGCATGCTCAATCAGTGGTAACGCGACGTTCTCGGTGACGGTCAGCGAGGAAAACAGCGCTCCCTTCTGGAACAGCACGCCAAAGCGTCGTTCGACCAATGAGCGTTGCTCTTCATGCAGGCCGGCCAGGTCTTGGTCAAACACCTTGATCTGGCCTTCATTCGGTAGCCTTAGCCCTATGATGCTGCGTAGCAGCACCGACTTGCCGCTGCCCGAACCGCCAACCACGGCCAGGATTTCACCGCGGTAAAGGTCCAGATCGAGGTTCTCGTGCACGCTCTGGCTGCCGAAGCGGTTGCAGATGCCCCGCGCCTGGATCACTGCCTTCTGCTCACTCACCAGCCCATCTCCATGCAGAACAATGCAGCCACGGCATCCAGTACGATGACCACGAAGATCGACTGAACCACGCTGGAGGTGGTGTGGGCGCCTACCGACTCAGCGCTGCCACTGACCTTGAAGCCTTCCAGGCAGCCAATGGCCGCGATCAGGAACGCAAAGAAGGGTGCCTTGGCCAGGCCGACGAGAAAGTGCTGCACACCGATGTCACTTTGCAGCAGCGAGAGGAACATGGCCGGCGAGATATCCAGTGAAAGCGCGCAGACGACAGCCCCTCCGACGATGCCGCAGATCATCGCGACGAAGGTCAGCAGCGGCAGCGAGACCAGCAGCGCCAACACCCGGGGGACGACCAGCAGCTCGATCGGGTTCAGGCCCAGGGTTCGGATGGCGTCGATTTCCTCGTTGGCCTTCATCGAGCCGATCTGCGCAGTGAAGGCACTGGCTGTGCGGCCGGCCATCAGGATGGCCGTCAGTAACACGGCGAATTCGCGCAGGAACGAGAACGCCACCAGGTCGACAGTGAATACGGTTGCGCCGAAATCGGCCAGTACGGTCGCCCCGAGGAAGGCGACCACCGCGCCTACCAGAAACGTCAGCAACGCGACGATGGGCGCGGCGTCTAGGCCGGTCTGCTCGATATGCGAGACAACCGGGGTGAGCCGCCAACGATGCGGTTGCAGGGCCCGGCGCAGCAGGGTTTCGAGGATCAGGCCGATGAAGCCGAGCAGCTGCAGGATGTCTTGCCACAAGGTACTGACCGCGCGGCCGATGCGCTCCAGTAGCAGAAGCAGTACATGGCGCTCAGGTTCCTTAACCGGGATGCAATAGTCCTGAACCGAGCAGTAGACGTTCTTGAGCAGGGCGCGGCTGGCATCGGGCAGCCCTTGAGTGCAGTGCGACAGGCGCTCAGAGCCCAGCAGCTCAGCCAGCAGCGAGGCACCGGCGGTATCGAGCTGGCCCAGTTGGCTGAGGTCGGCTACGGCGTCGGCACCGTATTGGGTGCGCAGGCGTTCGCTGTCACGCTTGAGGCTGGCGTAGTGAGCCAGGGTCCAGTCACCGACAATGCGCAGGCAGGCCGGTTGGCTACTGGTATCCAGGGTGGCGCTGGGGGTGGTCATAAGCTCCATGCATCTGACAGGCGTAGAGACTGATCATAGCGCAGCAGGCATGGCGAGGTTTGTTGAGAATGTGCTGAGTGTTGGGCCGCGTTGCGGCCCATCGCTGGCAAGTCGGCTCACCCGGCAGCGCTTATTGCTTCGCCGGCGCGTCGTTTACCACCTTGAAACGCAGCACACCGATCACTTGCCCATCTTCGGTCAGCACGCGGACTTGCCATTTACCCGCAGGGTTGGGCGGGAAGTTCTGCTTGTGGGTCCACGCGCGGTAGCCCTCCTTGCGCCCGCCATGGATATCCAGGGCGATACGGTCCACTTCTTTGCCATCCTTCTGCCACACATGGTAAATGCGCTCGTTGAGGCCACGCGGTGCGTTGATGGCGGTGTAGGCATAAAGGCCGCTGCTGCGAATGCGGCTGGCGGCTACTTCATCCAGCGATTCACCGGGCTGGCGGTTCGATACCTCGGTGCTGACCGCCACTTCGGTCATCCACAGGGTGGCCGGTGGTACCCACGAGCGCAGTAACCAACCGCCGCCGCCCACCGCCAGGGTCATCATCACCAGCGCCACGCCACGGCGCCAGGTGTTGATCGGGAAACTGCTGGCCAGGCTTGGGAACGACAGCACCATGGCGGCGACCAGTGCCAGCTTGAAGCTTTGTGCGGTGGTCAGGTGCAGGATGATCGGCAGTGCAGTCAGCAGTGCGGCGAACAGGGTGAGGGTGTGCAACGCCATGAACAGCCAGCGCCGCGGTGCCAGCCACTTGTAGTATAGCGGGTCGACGATCGAAACCAGCCCGGCTGCACCGAGCAGGCCGGTGAACACCAGTTGGCCACTGTTCCAGGTGGTGGTGATGAAAAAGAACGGCAGTACGAAGAACAGGCTTTCCTGGTGGATCATCTGCGTCGCGTAGCGCAGCAGCGGCTGAGGAATTTCCCGGTTGAAGGTGCGGGCGAACAGGCCTGTCAGGGTGTTTTCCAGCATCAGCCAGATCCAGCTGACCAGCATGAGAATGGCGATCCAGCTGGCCAGGCTGGCTTGACGGTCGACCAGAATGAAGCTGCCGATACCGGAGAGAAAACCGCCGAGCGCGATGATGCCGGGGTAGCGTTTGAGCAGTTCGATGACGCGCTGAACGATATGGGGGATAGGGGGCATGGGTATACAACAGAGTGATAGGGTGACTGTGCCGCCCCGTCGCGGGTAAACCCGCGAAGCGGCCGGTACTGTCGAAAGGATACCGCCGAATCACCGCTGCCGTGTAGCACCGCTCGGTGGTTGCGGTGAAGTACGCCGGCGACGCAGTAGCCCGGCGGCCAGGATCACGCCAAGCCCCAATGCAATCAGCCCGTACAGCTCGTCATACCCAAGCAACGGTTTTTCGATGCGCAGGTAACCCTCGTCCTTGAGCAATGCCTTCAACGCGTCATTGGCCTGGTCCAGGCTGACCTGTCGCACCTGCCGGGCGGGGTCGGCAAAGCGCCCGTTGCTGTAGGCGTTGAGTGCCCCCCAGTAGTAATCGGCCAGCGCGCTGTTGCCTTGGGTACTCCAGCTTTCCTTGGCGACGGCGGCCTCCTTGATGCGGGCGAATATATCCGGGTCGAGGCCGTCCTCCCGCAAGTGGTCGAACAGTTTCTGCATCACCTTGACCGCCTCGTCGACGTCGTCGCGCTCAAGGTCAGCGTTCAAGCTGAGCAGGCCGCTGTCACCAAAGCTTTCGCGTTGTACCGAAGGCCCGTAGGAAAGGCCGTGACGCAGACGCAACTGGTCGTACAGGGCCCAGTCCAGATAGCGTGAGAGCAGGTCGAGTGTCGACTGGTGGTCGTTGTCCAGTACCGGCTCGATGAATAGCCAGTGCAGTTTGACGCTGTCGCCCAGAAAACCCCGGGTCAGGTCGCGCCGCTGTTCGGCCTGCTGGCTGATGCTATCCAGGTTGCGCCGCTCTTGCGGCTCGGTGGCCGGCAGCTCGCCGTAGGTGCGCTCCAGATAGGCCGGCAGCAGCCGATCGAGGCCGCCCACCATGATCAGGGTCATGTTGTTGGCGGCGTACCAGCGATCACGCAGTGCTTGTACCTGCTCCAGTGTCATGTCATCGAGGTTGGAGCGTTCCGGGCATTTGAGGCCCAGCTCGGTCGCCAACTGATCGCTGGCTGGATGGCCGATGTCCTGGCGGTCCAGCCAGCGTTGCAGGTGGCCATAGTGGCCGCCGTCTTCACGTTCGATGACGCGCTTGGCCGTGGCCAGGGCCTTGGCGTCGATGCGGGTGTCGCGCACTACCGCCAGGAGCAGGTCCAGCACCTTGCGCTGGTTGCGCGCCGGCGCCTCGATGACGAAGGTGGTATCGGCGCTGCTGGTGAAGGCGTTCCATTCGCCACCCAAAGCCTGCAGGCGCTCTTCCAGGCCGCCCTCTCCGGTCTCGTCGATGCCGCTGAACAGCAAGTGCTCGAGCAGGTGCGGCAACTCTTTCTGCTCGCAGTCGAAGTCGTCCAGGCCCACACCTACCACCAGGCGGATCGCCACATGATCGCGTTCGTAGCCGGATTTAAGGATAACCTGCAGACCGTTGGGCAGCAGGTAGCCCTCGACACGCGAGCGATCGAGGGCGAATGAATGCAGGCTACAGATCAACAGGCAAACGAAGGTCAGGCAACGCATGGGCGAGCTTGGGTCTCCAGGTAGGCGAGATCAGGGTAGGCGGGCTTCGTCCGGCACGCTGTCGAGCAATAGCCCGCCAGTGTCCGAGCCACCCAGTACCACATAGGCACTGCTGCAGAACAAAGAGTTCAACCGCTTCATGTCCGCGATCAGCTCCAAGTGTAGCGAACTGGTCTCGATACTTTGCACCACCTTGCGTTGCAGACGACTGACATGGGCATGGGCCAGGCGCCTTTCCTGGGCACGGAAGCGGCGTTTTTCCCGCAACAGCAAGCGCGCGCTCTCTGGGTCCGCGCTGAGAAAGACCGAAAGGCCCAAGCGCAGGTTGGTCAGCAATTGCTCTTGCAGGCCGGTGAGCTCCTGCAGGCCGACCTGGGAAAACTCCCGGCGTTGGCTGGTCTTCTGCTGTTGGACCTTGCGCAGCATGCGCTCGACCAGGTCACAGGCCAGCTTGAGGTTGATCGCCAGTTCGATGATTTCGGCCCAGCGCCTGTTGTCCTGATCGCTGAGGTCTTCCCGAGGCATTTGCGCCAGGTACAGTTTTATGGCGCTGTACAACGCTTCGGCGTCTTCGCCCAGGGCGCGGACCTGCTGTGGCAGGGCGGCCTGGGTGCCGCGCAGAGCGCTGAGCATGGCTTCGAGCAGGCTGTCGACGATATCGCCCAGGCGCAAGGTCTCGCGGGCAGCGTTGGCCAGGGCCAGGCTCGGCGTTGTGAGCGCCGAGGCGTCCAGATGGCGTGGGCGCACTTGGCCGTTACCGTTCTCGCGCTCTGGCAACAAGGCGTTGCACAGGCGCCCCATGGGCTTGACGGTGGGCAGCAGGATCAGACAACGCAGTGTGTTGTAGAGCAGGTGGAAGCCGATCACCAGCTCCTGGGGGCTGAAGCTGAGCGAGTCCATCCACGCCACCAGTGGGTGCAGCACCGGTATGATCAGTACCAGCCCGATCAGCTTGTACAAAAGGCTGCCCAAGGCCACCCGCCGGCCCGCGGCGTTCTGCATGCTGGTGCTGAGAAACGCCAGCAGCCCGCTGCCGATGTTGGCACCGACCACCAGGCCGATGGCCACCGGCAGGCTGATCAGCTCAGCGCCGGCCAGGGTGGCGGTCAGCAGCACTGCCGCCAGGCTGGAGTACGACACCATGGCGAACACCGCGCCAACCAAAGCATCGAGCAGGATGTCCCCGGTCAGTGAGGCGAACAGTACCTTCACACCCTGAGCCTGGGTGATCGGGGTGGCCGCCTGAACGATCAGCTGCAGCGCCAGAATGATCAGGCCCAGGCCAATGCCTACCCGGCCCAGTTGGCCTGCACGCGTCTGCTTGCGCGACAGGAAAAAGATCACGCCCAGGAACACCAGCAGTGGTGAGAGCCAGGAAAGGTCCAGGGTGAGCACCCTGGCCATCAGTGCGGTGCCGACGTCTGCACCGAGCATGATGGCCAAGGCCGGGGTCATGGCCATCAAGCCCTGGCCGACGAATGACGTCACCAGCATGGCGGTGGCGTTGCTGCTTTGAACCACGGCTGTGACCAGGATGCCGGCGATGAACGCCAATGGCCGCCGGTCCATGTTCTGGCTCAGAACCCGGCGCAGGTTGGAGCCGAACACTCTCAGGATGCCGGTTCGCACGATGTGCGTGCCCCATACCAGCAACGCGACGGCGGAAAGCAGGTTGAGCAGGGTCAGCATGGTGTAGCCCCCCTCTTATCCGGGCTCCAAAGGCGGAGCCAATGGGTGAAGCGGTAAGCCTGGCCCGGGGGCGGGTGTTTTTATCCAGTGCTTACTCTAGCTTTAGTTGTTTTGCGGACCTGTCGCCAGCTTGGCATGCGCGGCCAGCATTTGAAACCTGCCTGTCATGAAACCCAAGGCATGAAAAAAGGGCCCTGATGAGGGCCCCCGACTATTTATTGCGTTCGCGGTGCTTACTGACCGGGAATGTCCTTGCGCAATTTCACTGCGTCCTGCTCCTTGCCGCGCTTGCGCGCCATGGCGGTGCGCATGCGGATGTTGATGGCCTCCACGCCAAGGGAGAACGCCATGGCGAAGTAGACATAGCCCTTGGGCACATGTACATCGAAAGATTCGGCGATCAGCACAGTACCCACAACGATCAGGAACGAAAGTGCGAGCATCTTCAGTGAAGGGTGCTTGTCGATGAAATTGCTGATGGCACCGGCGCACAGCATCATCACCAGTACTGCAACGATGATTGCCGCGACCATCACCGGCACATGCGAAACCATGCCGACAGCGGTGATCACCGAGTCCAGGGAGAACACGATGTCGATGATGGCGATCTGAATGATTGTGAAGAGGAAGGTGCCGCCCTTGCCCTTGGGCTCCTCACCGCTTTCGTCCTCACCTTCCAGGCCGTGGTAGATCTCCTGGGAACTTTTCCACAGCAGGAACAGGCCGCCACAGAACAGAATCAGGTCGCGGCCCGAGATGCCTTGGCCGAATACCACGAAAAGGTCGGCAGTCAGGCGCATGACCCAGGTGATCGATAGCAACAGCAAAATGCGGGTGACCATGGCCAGGGCCAGGCCGAAGATTCGGGTGCGCGCCTGCATGTGCTTGGGCATGCGGCTGACCAGAATCGAGATCATGATGATGTTGTCGATACCGAGAACGATCTCAAGCGCAGTGAGGGTGAAAAAGGCAACCCAGATTTCCGGGCTGGTCAGCCATTCCATGTGTATTCCTTCGAGCGATAGTGGCGAAGCGCCCTTGCACAGGGCACTTCGCGTTGCGGTGACAGGCGTTTATTTAAAGACTGCTGAACAGCGGGAAAATGCCCATCAGCAGTGCGGCGAGCATTATGCACATGCACACCAGTACTGCCCATTTGAGTGTGAAGCGCTGATGATCACCGAATTCGATGCCTGCCAGCGCCACCAGCAGGTAGGTCGAGGGTACCAGCGGGCTCAGCAGGTGTACCGGTTGACCGACGATCGACGCGCGGGCCATTTCCACCGGGCTGATGCCGTAGTGGCTGGCCGCTTCCGCCAGCACCGGCAGCACCCCGTAATAGAAGGCGTCATTGGACATGAAGAAGGTGAACGGCATGCTCACGATCGCGGTGATCACCGCCAGGTAAGGGCCCAGCGCCTCGGGAATGACCGCCAGCAAGCTTTTGGACATGGCCTCGACCATGCCGGTGCCCGACAGGATGCCGGTGAAGATACCTGCAGCGAAGATCAGCCCGGTTACGGCGAGCACGCTGCCAGCGTGGGCGGCGATACGGTCCTTCTGCTGCTGAAGGCAAGGGTAGTTGACGATCATGGCGATGCTGAAGGCGATCATGAACAGCACCGGCAGTGGCAGCAGGCCTGCGATCAGTGCAGCCATCAGCGCGGCGGTGAGGGCACCGTTGAACCACAGAAGCTTGGGCCGGCGTGCGTCGGGGAACTGCGACACGGTGATTTCGCTGTGATCGATGTCGTCGGTAGGCAGGTGCAGCTCACCCAGGCGGGCACGCTCACGCTTGCCGTACATGTAGGCGATGGCGAGGATCGCCAGCACGCCGAAGACCATGGCCGGGATCATCGGTACGAAAATGTCCGACGGGTCTACGTGCAGGGCACTGGCTGCGCGGGCAGTGGGGCCGCCCCATGGGGTCATGTTCATGACCCCGCCTGCAAGTATGATCAGGCCGGCCATGATCCGCGGGCTCATGCCCAGGCGGCTATACAGGGGCAGCATGGCGGCGCAGCAGATCATGTAGGTGGTGGCGCCGTCACCGTCCAGCGAGACCACCAGGGCCAGGACAGCGGTGCCGACCGAGACTTTCAGCGGGTCGCCCTTGACCAGCTTGAGGATCTTGCGCACCGCCGGGTCGAACAGGCCGGAGTCGATCATCAGGGCGAAGTAAAGGATGGCGAACATCAGCATGACGCCTGTGGGCGCGAGCTTGCTGATGCCTTCGAGCATCATCGGGCCGATCTTGGCGGAAAAACCACCGAACAGGGCGAACAGGATCGGTACCAGGATCAGTGCGATCAAGGCCGACAGGCGCTTGGTCATGATCAGGTACATGAAGGTGATGACCATGGCAAAGCCGAGGAAGGTCAGCATGGCAATACTCCAGGCGTGGCGCGGCGAAAGGAAAGTCGATCGGGGCGAATCAGCGCGTCAAGCGCTGCACGGGGAGCAAGCGGAGGGGTACTGCGAAAGGGCGGGCACAGGAATACATCAGAATCACCATTGTTGTTGTTGATTGGGCCGGGCGCGGAATAGTCCGGGTGCCCTGGCTGACCGGTCTTGTGCCGGTAGTGGTGGCTATCCTATGGGTGCAAGCTTTCAGCCAGCTTTCGCCACGAAAAGGGCGACGGGAGGTAGGAGATGTCTGATGTAACTGAAGGTGGCTGCCATTGCGGCGCCTTGCGCTACTGCTTGAAGGGTGAGTTGACCGATATCGCCCATTGCCATTGTTCGATCTGCCGGCGGGCCAGCGGGGGCCTGCTGGTGACCTGGCTCACCGTGCCGCGCTCCGGTTTCCAATGGGTGGCGGGCAGGCCGCAGTGCTATGTGGCACCGGCCAGTTGCAAGCGCTACTTCTGTGGTGATTGTGGTGCACATGTGGCATTGGTGACGTCGCATAGCCCGGGCAGCATCGATGTGACGGTAGCGACGCTGGACCACCCGGAACGGGTGCGGCCCACGCGGCACATCTGGACCGGGAGCCGGTTGCCCTGGCTGCATGTGGATGAAGGTCTGCCTGAGGAGCAAGAGGAAAACCCCTAGCGTATGGACGCATTACTACCCTGTCGCCGGCAACTGGCCCGCATACATGACCCATGGTGCACGCTGGGGGAGCCGCCTTGCCGGCGATAGGGCCAGAAGGGCGATCAAGGTAGTTGCAGGCCGCCTGCTGCCTTGTGCAGCGCCCTCAGGTGTTCACCGATCTGCTTCACATTGGCCTCGACCGCTGCAATTTCCTTGGCCCGCGAAGGCTCCAGCAGAGCCCTGACTTCTCTGTCGAGGTCAGTGCTCAAACGCAGCAACTGCGACTGCCGTTCACTACTGACTTTCTCAAGATGCTCGCGCTCATCCGGCTGCGGCAGCCCGTATCCCTTGGTATCCAGCAGTTCGGCCGGGCGGCTGAGGAAGCCACTGTTGGCGAGCATCTGTTTGAGTGTCTGGTCGGCCTTGTTGACACTGCCGTCTTTCAGCGCGGCCGCATTCAGATAGCGCTGTTTCACTTCATCCTGAGCCAGCAGCAGTTGGCGGCGCAGGCTGGCCTGTTCCAGCAGCAGCAAGGCGGCGCTGGTGCGCAGGTCGGCTTGCGAGAACCAGCCGCGGCGTTGTTCGGCGTCCTGGGCCAGCCAGTCCTCGACCTTGTCCTGCTTGACTGGCAGCTGTTTCTTCAGCACATCGAACATCGCCTGGTAGCGGTCGCGATAGGAGTCGAAACGGTAGCCCAGGCGCAAGGCTTCGCGCGGGTCGTCGAGCACGCTGGTATCGGCCAGTCCGCGACCTTTCAATACGGCGAGCAAACCGTTGGGCATGATGCTGTCCAGGTCGTTCAGGCGCGGATTGGCGGTGCCGCTGCGCAACAGTTTCAAGGACTCTACCGCACAGTTGTTGGACAGGAACCAGTAGTTGCCGTCATAACTCCAGTGCATCTCCGCGGCCTGGCGTACCAGGTTTTCTACTTCGTCGCGGTTGAGCTTCAACGGTACCGAGGCCAAGCTGCGCAGTTCGGTCTTGGTGTATTCGTCGATCACCTGGGCCAGCGGTAGCACGAACAGCCTCGACGGATAGGCTCCAACCAGGCCATCCCAGCTGGACAGTTGAACGTCGTTGACGAACGCCCGGTAGGAGAGCACCAGGTGCTGGTCCAGGTCCAGGCGGCAGTCTGGACCCCTTGGGCGGCCGGGTTTGCAGATCACCAGGCGCAACATGCTGTGGCCCCAGCGGCTTACCAGGTTCTGGTTGGCCTCGGCCAGGAGAAAGTCCACCTCGTAGACCCGCTCTGGGTCGATTTCGCCCAACGGCTGGCGGGCGAAGTCGCTGCCGGCGTTGAGGAATGGCAATCCCTTGGCGCACGTTGTCTGCTTGGGCGCCCAGCCGAAATGATCAGTCAGGTACTGATTGAGCGCTGGCCGACGGCAGCCATAGCTCGGGTCCAGGAGGAAGTACTCCATGTTGACCGCGATGTATTCCTTGGGGCTGCTCAGCTCATAGCTGTCGGGGCTGCGCAGGAACTGGCCATTGTGCTGTTCGCGCTCACCGCGGCGGCCGACGTATTGCGGCCAGCCGGCAAGGTCGAGCAGGCGCGGGTCATCGCTCAGGGTAAAGCGGCGCTCGGCCTGGCCGCGACACTGCTCGGGAAGGCCGACCTTACCCACGGTGCCTTGCTGGCGTTTGCAGCGGGCGATCAGCGAGTGTTCAGCACTGGGCCAGAGCCGGGCTCGGTCGTATATATGGGTAAGTTCGTGCAGGACTGTAGCCAGCAACTCCTCACGCACCGTGCCATGCGGACGGTTGGTGCGCTCTTTGGCGGCACTGCCATCCGCCAGGCTGGGCAGCAGGCGTCGGTTGAGCTGCAGGGTCGAGACCAAGGAGGCCTGGCCGTAGGCGTCAGCTGGCATGTTGTCGCTCCAGCTGACTTCGACGCGCCGGTTGAGCTGTTGCTTGAAGCGGGGAGGGAGCTTGGCCAGAGCCTCATCAAGCAGGGTTTGGGTGGCTTGAGCCTGCTGTGGGGTCAAGCCGGCTGCCTGCAGCTCGAGCTGCAGGTCAGCCAGGGCGGGCGTGCCCAGCAGCGTCAGGGCGCAGCCGAGCAACCAGGCACGTACGCGGTTCACAGCGCCAGGATGGCTTCGGCCAGCACCTGGTCGCTGGCGTCGCGCGCTTCAGGCACGCGTTCGCGCAGGGTGTTGAAAGCGGCCTCAAGCTGGGCGCCACGAATATCACCGTTGCTGGCGACGAAGCTTGCGGCGTCGTCATGGGCTTCACGCACGACTTTGGAGTCGCGGATCGAGGTGGTGGTGTCAGAGGTGAAGTCGATCGAGCGGCCGAAGGCCCGCACGATGATGTTGCTGGTGGCCACCAGAGTTTGTGCCTGGGCCAGGTCGGCCAGCAGCAACATGCCGAGGGTAGCGGCGATCAGCGGTTTACGCATGGAGCATCTCCGGAAATACAGGGAGTCAGATTTAATGATTGGACGAGAATTGCTTCTGCCAGTTCACGGTCGCCGACAGATTGACGAATGTCGTCGTGTCGTAGCGACTTGAACGCTGCTTCCAGGCGGGCTCCGTGAATCAGGCCGTCGCTGGCGACGAAGGCTGCGGCATCATCGCGAGCCTGCCTGACCAGCTTGCGGTCGAATGGGGCAGTCGTGACCTGGCTGGTGACGTAGCCTGTGATGACCAGGCCTTGCGTGGTGGTGTCCATGGCATGGGCACTGCCCATGGTGACTACACAGAACAGTAGCGGCAACAGATAACGCATTGGCTTTCTTACGACAGGAACAGGAACGTCGAAGGCTAGCCCACAAGTACCGGCCAGGGCCAGCGCTTGTGGGCTGTAGCAGGTCAGAGCGCCAGGATGGCCTGAGCCAACTGCGCATCGCTGGCCTGCAGGGCTGGCATGTTCGAGCGGATGTGCAGCAAAGCGCTTTCGAGCTTGGCGCCGCGAATAGCGCCCTGGCTGCCCACGTAGCTGGCCGCGTCGTCGCGAGCGGCCTGCACGATCTTGTCATCGCGGAACGACGAAGACACATCGGAGGTGGCGTCGGTGGAGGCGGCAACCGCGCCAACGACTGCGTCAGTAGTGACAATGAAGCTGGTGGCGTGGGCAGTGCCGGCCAGGCCGAGCAGCAGGGCTGCGCCAATCAGGTATTTACGGGTCATGGTCGTGCACTCCTGGGGAAGGTTCGGGTAGATCTGCTTGAGACGCTGACACGGTTCGTCCGTCACGGTGGCTTTGAGCATCTGGTTTTTATCAGACCGCCCAGTCAAGCGTATCACGCGCCGGAATGAATGGATGTTAATGAACGGCGCACAAGCAAACTGTTATGGTCCTTTTTTTAATCCATAAAACTGTTCTTGTTGCTGACGGCAGCGCCTTGGTTGAACCCCTGGGCAAACTCATAAAAAAACCCGCTGCAGTTTCCTGCAACGGGTTTGGAAATTCGCGGTGCCGGCCGCAGCCGGCGAGCCGGGGCTTAGCGCCAGAACGGCTTGCTCAGCTCTTCGTAACGCTGCGACTCGCTGATACCGGCATCTGCCAGCAGGCGGGCATCCAGGCGAGCCAGTTGACGACGGCTGGCCATGCGGCGCTGCCACAGCAGCAGGGTAGAGAGCGCGCGCAGCGGCAGGGAAGCGTGGGTTTGCTGGGCGTTGTTTTCAAAAACGAGACCGGAACTGAGGGTACGTTCCATGATGTTTCATCCTTCCGCTTATGGCGGGACTAGGGAGTGGTTTAACTGATGCCAATGATCCTCCTTTGCTGTCCATAACAGTAGATACAGTTCTGCTGCATAACGATGGTTCAGTTAACTGTGTAACCCTACTGTTGCACTCGAAACAGGCGCAACTGTACTGGTCAGCACTATTTTGGTGCTTTTTTGAGATTTGGATGGGTTTGCTCAGGCGGAGCGGAGAGGAATTACAGGTACAGTAGTACAGTTTTGTAGCTTGGTGAATGCCTTGCTGAATCGACTAGGCGCGAAAGGGCTGCAGAGCAGCCCTCACAGTATCGCCGGGGATGGGAAACGCGTGGCGGCCAATGGCAGAGGCTGGCCGCTGCTACAGATCAGCTGGCGAGCATGCGCCCACTTTCTTCCAGGTTTTCGTGCCAGCTCAGCGCTTCACGCAGGATATGCGGGGTATGGCCGCCCCGCAGGCAAGCCCGATCGAAATAGTCGTTCAACGCCGCACGGTAATCCGGGTGGACACAGTTATCGATGATCGCCCGTGCCCGCTCCCGCGGCGCGAGGCCCCTCAGGTCTGCCAGCCCCTGCTCAGTCACCAGGATGTCCACATCGTGTTCGGTGTGGTCGACATGGCTCACCATAGGTACAACGCTGGAGATCGCGCCGCCTTTGGCGATCGACTTGGTGACGAATACGGCCAGGTGAGCATTACGGGCGAAATCGCCGGAGCCACCGATACCGTTCATCATCCGGGTGCCACAGACGTGCGTGGAGTTGACGTTGCCGTAGATGTCGAACTCCAGGGCGGTGTTGATGCCGATGATGCCCAGGCGGCGCACGACCTCAGGGTGGTTGGAGATCTCCTGCGGGCGCAGGACCAGTTTGTCCTTGTAGCGCTCCAGGTTGCCGAATACGTCGGCATTGCGACGGCCCGACAGGGTGATGGAGCTGCCTGAGGCAAAACTCAGCTTGCCAGCGTCGATCAGGTCGAAGGTCGAGTCCTGAAGCACTTCGGAGTACATGGTCAGGTCTTCGAACGGCGACTCGATCAGGCCACACATCACCGCGTTGGCGATGCTGCCGATGCCGGCCTGCAGTGGGCCGAGCCTGTTGGTCATGCGGCCTGCATCCACTTCGTTCTTGAGGAAGTTGATCAGGTGGTCGGCGATGGCCTGGGTTTCGTCGTCCGGCGGCAGCACCGTGGACGGCGAATCTGGCTGGTCGCTGATGACGATGCCGACGATCTTGGCGGGGTCGATCGGGATCGCGGTGCTGCCGATGCGATCATCCACTTTCACCAGCGGGATCGGCGTGCGGGTCGGGCGATAGGTCGGGATATAGATGTCGTGCAGGCCTTCGAGGTTGGCGTTGTGCGACAGGTTGATCTCGACAATCACCTGCTTGGCGAAGATCGCGAAGCTCGCCGAGTTGCCCACCGAGGTGGTCGGCACGATGTGGCCTTGTTCGGTGATGGCCACCGCTTCGATTACCGCGATGTCCGGCAATTTGAGCTGCTGATTGCGCAGCTGCTCTACGGTTTCCGACAGGTGCTGGTCGATGAACATCACCTGACCGTCGTTGATGGCTTTGCGCAGGGTGCTGTCGACCTGGAACGGCATGCGGCGCGCCAGCACGCCGGCCTCGGTCAACTGCTTGTCCAGGTCATTGCCCAGGCTGGCGCCGGTCATCAGGCTGATTTTCAGAGGCGACAGCTTGGCGCGTTCGGCCAAGGCATGCGGTACGGCCTTGGCTTCGCCAGCGCGGGTGAAACCGCTCATGCCGACGGTCATGCCGTCCTCGATCAGGCCAGCGGCATCAGCCGCACTCATTACCTTGCTGTGCAGGGAGGACAAGCGGATACGATCACGGTACATGGATTGTTATCTCGGGCTACTGAAGCTACTGCCGGGCAGTCTAGAGATTTACCTGGGCGCCGTCCCACGACCATGGTCGTATGAGGCGCCCGGGAATAGAGCCATTGATCTGGATCAGCAAAATGCAAAAGCCCCGGGAGGGAGCTCGCCGGGGCTTCTGCACGTTCCACGTGTTGGTGGAAGCGGGTTACTCGACGGCTTTGACCATATCCTCGATGACCTTCTTCGCGTCACCGAATACCATCATGGTCTTATCCAGGTAGAACAGTTCGTTGTCCAGGCCGGCGTAGCCGCTGGCCATGGAGCGTTTGTTGACGATGACGGTCTTGGCTTTGTACGCCTCCAGGATCGGCATGCCCGCAATCGGCGACTTTGGATCGTTCTTCGCCGCCGGGTTGACCACGTCGTTGGCGCCAAGCACCAACACGACGTCGGCCTGGCCGAACTCGGCGTTGATGTCTTCCATCTCGAACACCTGGTCGTAAGGCACTTCGGCCTCGGCCAGCAGTACGTTCATATGCCCGGGCATGCGCCCTGCCACTGGGTGGATGGCGTACTTCACGGTCACGCCGTTGTGGGTCAGCTTCTCGGTCAGTTCCTTGAGCGCGTGCTGGGCACGGGCTACCGCCAGGCCGTAGCCGGGTACGATGATCACCGTGTCGGCGTTACTCAGCAGGAAGGTCGCGTCATCTGCCGAGCCAGACTTCACTGGGCGTTGCTCTTTCGAGCCTTGCGCCGCGCCGGCATCGACATCCCCGCCGAAGCCGCCAAGGATGACGTTGAAGAACGAGCGATTCATCGCTTTGCACATGATGTACGAGAGGATCGCACCGCTGGAGCCCACCAGGGAGCCGGCGATGATCAGCATCGAGTTGTTCAGCGAGAAGCCGATACCGGCTGCCGCCCAACCCGAATAGCTGTTGAGCATCGACACCACCACCGGCATGTCTGCACCGCCGATCGGGATAATGATCAGCACACCCATGATGAAGGCCAGGACCAGCATCAGGGTGAAGGCGCTGTAGTGGCCGGTGAAGGTGAACAGCAGGCCCAGGGCAATCGTGGTCAGGCCGAGAATCAGGTTCAGCTTGTGCTGGCCGGCGAACTGTACCGGTGCGCCTTGGAAAAGGCGGAACTTGTACTTGCCCGACAGCTTGCCGAACGCGATCACTGAGCCTGAGAAGGTGATTGCACCGATTGCAGCGCCAAGGAACAGCTCCAGGCGGTTACCGGTGGGGATCGGGTCGCTGATGCTAGCGACAATGCCCATCGACTGCGGTTCGAGTACTGCTGCGATGGCAATGAATACCGCCGCCAGGCCGATCATGCTGTGCATGAAGGCGACCAGCTCCGGCATCTTGGTCATCTCCACGCGCTTGGCCATGATCGAACCGGCAGTTCCGCCGACCAGCAGGCCGACGATGACGTAACCGATACCGGCAGTTGCCAGCTCTGCCCCAAGCTTATAGATGAGGCCAACCGTGGTGAGGATCGCGATCCCCATGCCGATCATGCCGAACAGGTTGCCGCGCCGCGACGTGGTCGGGTGCGACAGGCCCTTGAGTGCCTGAATGAAACAGACCGAGGCGACGAGATAGAGGAGCGTTACCAGATTCATGCTCATGCTTACTTCTGCGCCTCGTTCTTGGTTTTCTTCTTGAACATCTCAAGCATGCGACGGGTGACCAGGAAGCCACCGAACACGTTGACTGCAGCCAGGGCCACCGCCAGGGTGCCCATCAGTTTGCCGGCCGGGGTCACGGTCAGCGCGGCAGCCAGCATGGCGCCGACGATGACGATGGCCGAGATGGCGTTGGTGACCGCCATCAGGGGCGTGTGCAGTGCCGGGGTCACGTTCCAGACCACGTGATAGCCGATGTAGATGGCCAGCACGAAGATGATCAGGTTGTAGATGCCGTGGGAAATCAGCATGTCTTCCATTGTCGTGCTCCTTAGCCGTTCTTGCGCACGACCTGGCCGTCGCGGCACATGAGGCACGCGGCGACGATGTCGTCTTCGAGGTTGATGACCAGCGCACCGTCCTTGTCGAACAGCAGCTTCATGAAATCCAGCAGGTTGCGTGCATACAGTGCCGAGGCATCTGCCGCCACCTGGGCCGGCAGGTTGGTCGGGCCGACGATGGTCACGCCGTTTTCCATCACGACCTGGTCGGCGACAGTCAGCGGGCAGTTGCCGCCTTGGGCAGCGGCCAGGTCGATGACCACCGAGCCTGGCTTCATCTGCGCCACGGTTTCGGCGCTGAGCAGCGTCGGAGCCTTGCGGCCAGGGATGAGCGCCGTAGTGATGACGATGTCGGCCTGTTTGGCCCGCTCATGCACGGCCTGGGCCTGACGCTGCATCCAGCTGGCCGGCATCGGCCGGGCATAGCCGCCGACGCCTTCTGCGCACTCGCGTTCCTCATCGGTCTCGTAGGGCACGTCGATGAACTTGGCGCCCAGCGACTCGATCTGCTCCTTGACCGCCGGGCGTACGTCGGACGCCTCGATGACTGCGCCCAGGCGCTTGGCGGTGGCAATGGCTTGCAGGCCGGCGACGCCAGCACCCAGGATCAGCACGCGCGCGGCTTTCACAGTACCGGCGGCGGTCATCAGCATGGGCATGAAGCGCGGGTAGTGATGGGCAGCCAGTAGCACGGCTTTGTAACCGGCGATGTTGGCCTGGGACGACAGCACGTCCAGGCTCTGGGCCCGCGATGTACGCGGCGCGGCTTCCAGGGCGAAGGCAGTGATACCGCGCTCTGCCATCTTGCCGATCAGCTCGTTGTTGAAGGGGTTGAGCATGCCCACCAGAAGGCTGCCGCTGTTGATCAGGGCCAGCTCTTGGTCGTTGGGGCCGACCACCTTGAGAACCAGTTGGGCGCCGTAGGCATCGGCTGCGCTTCCCAGGGAAGCACCCACAGCCTCATAGGCACTGTCCGGAATGCTGGCATTGAGCCCTGCCCCCCGTTGGACGGTGACCTGATGGCCCTGGCCAATCAGTTTCTTGATGGTTTCCGGGGTCGCAGCGACCCTTGTCTCACCGGTCTGCGTCTCGAGAGGAACACCAATGTGCACGACTATTTCTCCTGCGGTGACCTTTTTGTCTTTATGAAGCCAGCGCACTTCGGATGGTGCGCGGGTTTGGCTATTGGGCGCCAGCCCGCCGAATCCAGGGCGGGCGGAGCATTTTGCAGACGAACCCAAGGGCCTTCAACCGGTTCTGGAGCGAAACGAAGTTAAAACTACAAGTCACCCTGTGACCGTATGTCGCAACGAGTGGGCCGCAGCCCGTCAAGCATGGGCTATTGGCAGATTAGGGGATTTTTTGAATTTTTTTGCATTGATTTCGCAGATGGACTCGCGAATGTCGTAAAACCCTCTGAAAGCCGCGTGTTTAACGGTTTTGTTGAGGTTTTTCGATTCACCTGAACAGTTTGCTTATATGCGACAAAAACATACATCTGTAGGTGTTTAAAATAATTGACTACAAAGGTAGGGAAGGAGCGATGTAGTGCTGTGCCTGTGCCAGAAGCCAATCACGGAATGCCCGTAGCGATGCCGACTCGGCCTTGCGTTCGGGAATCATCAGATAATAGGCCTTGTCGCTGGACAGGGCATATCTGTTAGCGACCACCAGCCTGCCTTCCTCCAGCTCCCGCTGGATCAAGAATGGTGGTATCAGCGCGATGCCCATCTGGTGGATTGCAGCCTGGGCCAGCATGGAGAACAGTTCATAGCGCGGGCCTGTCATATCGCCGGAAACGTTCATGCCCAAACCGTTGAACCACTGGCGCCAGGCATAAGGCCGGGTGGTCTGCTGCAGCAGCGGTAGGTTGGCGATACGCGTCGCGTCGAGCATGCCGTGGCCGTCCAGCAAGGCCGGGCTGCACACAGGTACCGGGTTTTCGCCCATCAGGCGGTGGGCGTGCGTGCCTGACCAGTCGCCATCGCCAAAATAGATAGCGGCATCGAACGCCGTGTCGGCAAACAGGAATGGCCGTGTGCGGTTGGTCAGGTTGACGGTAACGTCCGGGTGTCGCTGCTGGAAGTCCTTGAGCCGAGGCAGCAGCCATTGGGTGCCGAAGGTCGGCACCACGGCCAGTTCGATCACGTTGGCACCTTGCTGGCGCATTACCGACAAGGTGTCGCGCTCTACTGCATCCAGCTGGGCGGCAACCTGGCGGCTATAGGACAGTCCCGCCTCGGTCAGCTTGACGCCGCGCCGCGAACGCCGGAATAGCTCTACGTTGAGAAACGCTTCAAGGCCGCCGATCTGGCGACAGACGGCGCCCTGGGTCAGCGCAAGCTCCTGAGCAGCCTTGGTAAAGCTTTCGTGGCGCGCTGCCGCTTCGAAGCAGACCAATGCGGTGGTACTGGGGATCTTGCGGCGCATGTACGGCAACCTCACTCATAGTGTTTGCGAGACTGGGTTTTTAGCGTCTCGGAGTGACAAATTATCACTAATGCGTGCGCAATCCTCGTTTGTCCTCGTTGTAGATCAGGCCTAGGATCAAAGGCACAAGCATCTGCTCCCCTATTTCGAGGATTTCGTTCATGGCCGGTAAAGCAAGCTTCAACTGGATCGACCCGCTGCTGCTGGACCAGCAGCTCACTGAAGAAGAGCGCATGGTTCGTGACAGCGCCTATCAGTTCGCCCAGGACAAGCTGGCACCGCGGGTGCTGGAGGCGTTCCGCCATGAGCAGACCGACCCCGCTATCTTTCGCGAAATGGGTGAGGTCGGACTGCTGGGCGCAACCATTCCCGAGCAATATGGCGGGAGTGGCCTCAACTACGTGTGCTACGGGCTGATTGCCCGGGAAGTGGAACGTATCGACTCCGGCTATCGCTCGATGATGAGTGTGCAGTCTTCACTGGTGATGGTGCCGATCAACGAATTCGGTACCGAGGCGCAAAAACAGAAGTACCTGCCCAAGCTCGCCAGCGGCGAGTGGATCGGTTGCTTTGGCTTGACCGAACCTAACCATGGCTCCGACCCCGGCTCGATGATCACTCGAGCGAAGAAAGTGGACGGTGGCTATCGCCTGAGCGGCAGCAAGATGTGGATCACCAACAGCCCGATCGCCGATGTGTTCGTGGTCTGGGCCAAGGATGACGCGGGGGATATCCGGGGCTTTGTCCTTGAAAAGGGTTGGCAGGGCCTCAGTGCGCCGGCAATCCACGGCAAGGTCGGCCTGCGCGCGTCGATCACCGGCGAAATCGTGATGGACAATGTGTTCGTGCCAGAGGAAAACATCTTCCCGGAGGTGCGTGGCCTCAAAGGTCCGTTCACCTGCTTGAACTCTGCCCGTTATGGTATTTCCTGGGGGGCTCTGGGCGCGGCTGAAGCCTGCTGGCACACCGCTCGCCAGTACACCCTGGACCGTCAGCAGTTCGGTCGCCCGTTGGCTGCCAACCAGCTTATCCAGAAGAAATTGGCCGACATGCAGACCGAAATCACCTTGGGCCTGCAAGGCTGCCTGCGTTTGGGACGGATGAAGGACGAGGGCACCGCTGCGGTGGAAATCACTTCGATCATGAAGCGCAACTCGTGCGGCAAGTCGCTGGAGATTGCGCGTATGGCCCGTGACATGCTGGGTGGTAACGGTATTTCCGACGAGTTCGGTGTTGCGCGTCATCTGGTCAATCTTGAGGTGGTCAACACCTACGAGGGAACCCATGACGTACACGCGCTGATTCTGGGGCGCGCGCAAACCGGCATCCAGGCCTTCTATTGATAAGGAGCCGGGCCATGGGCGCGCTATCTCATCTGCGGGTGCTGGATCTCTCCCGTGTGCTGGCTGGGCCTTGGTCCGGTCAGATTCTGGCTGACCTGGGCGCCGATGTGATCAAGGTCGAGCGCCCAGGCTGTGGCGACGATACCCGCGCCTGGGGGCCGCCCTTCCTCAAGGATGCACGAGGCGAGAACACCAGCGAGGCGGCTTACTACTTGTCGGCCAACCGCAACAAGCGTTCGGTGACCATCGACTTTACGCAGCCGGAGGGGCAGCGCCTGGTGCGTGAGCTGGCTGCGAAGTCGGACATCGTCATTGAAAACTTCAAGGTTGGCGGGTTGGCTGCCTATGGGCTGGATTACACGAGCCTGAAGTCAGTGAATCCCAAGCTTATCTATTGCTCGATCACTGGCTTCGGTCAGACCGGGCCCTACGCGAAGCGCGCTGGCTATGACTTCATGATCCAGGGGCTGGGCGGGCTGATGAGCCTGACCGGGCGAGCGGATGGTGAGGAAGGTGCCGGGCCTGTGAAGGTGGGGGTAGCGCTTACCGATATTCTGACTGGGCTGTATTCGACCGTGGCCATACTGGCGGCCCTTGCCCATCGCGACCAGACCGGGGTTGGGCAGCACATCGATATGGCCTTGCTGGATGTGCAGGTAGCATGCCTGGCTAACCAGGCGATGAACTATCTCACTACCGGCAACGCGCCTCGCCGGCTGGGCAATGCACATCCTAATATTGTGCCTTATCAGGATTTCCCGACCGCAGATGGCGACTTCATTCTTACCGTGGGCAACGATGGCCAGTTCCGCAAGTTCGCCGAGGTGGCTGGTCAGCTTCAATGGGCTGATGACCCACGTTTCGCAACCAACAAACTGCGGGTGGCCAATCGGTCGCAGCTGATTCCCTTGATTCGCCAGGCCACAGTGTTCAAGACAACGGCGGAGTGGGTGAGCCAGTTGGAGGCTGCGGGCGTACCCTGTGGGCCGATCAATGATCTGGCGCAGATGTTCCAGGATCCGCAGGTGCTTGCTCGCGGCCTGGCAGTGAGCATGCCGCATGCCTTGGCTGGGAGTGTGCCGCAGGTGGCCAGCCCTATCAGGTTATCGGAAACGCCTGTTGAGTATCGTCGTGCGCCGCCGTTGTTGGGTGAGCATACGGAGGCGGTTCTTGGGGATGTGCTGGGGTTGGATGGCGATGCGCTGGGGCGTTTGCGCAGTGCCGGTGTGGTCTGAGGCTATATATAGGTGATGAAAAGCGGGGAGGCCGACAGGCCTCCCCGCTTGGCTTTTCAGCGATGGTGAAGTTTGTTGGATTTAAGCCTTGACGCGCTCTCGAATCCCCTTATAATGCGCCCCACTTCCAGCGTAGTCGGAACGAGAAACTCCTTGAAATTCAATGAGTTGCTTAATCCAGGTAGTGCTGGAGATGCTTCGGTCATCTGATCGATAGCGGTTGAAATGGTGGTTGACAGCGCTTCTAAACGCTGTATTATTCGCCTCCCGCTACGAGAGATCGAAGCGAGCCAAGTGTTTGAAGCTAAACGAGTTTCTCGCAAAAACTTCAAAATAAACGCTTGACAGGCTCTGAGGAAAGCGTAGAATGCGCGCCTCGGTTGAGACGAAAAGGTCTTAACCAAACGCTCTTTAACAAATCGAATCAAGCAATTCGTGTGGGTGCTTGTGAGTACGGACTGATAGTCAAAAAGATTATCAGCATCACAAGTGACCATGCGAGAAATCACATAGTCATTTGAGATTGCTGAGCCAAGTTTAGGGTTTCTTAAAAACCCAAGCAGTATTGAACTGAAGAGTTTGATCATG